>JAPKFB010000065.1 GCA_028821775.1 Roseibacillus sp. | reverse complement strand
GGTCAGTCTCGATACCATGGCCTCCGAAGCAGATGCTCCCATGTATTTCATCTGATTCCTAAATCTCTGCCACCGGAAGGTTGGCCACCTCTTCCCGGGCACTCTCCGCGAGCGGAGTACTGAGGTAACGTTCGGTCGTGCTGGCCGCGATGACCACCACCCGCTTGCCGACCATTTCTTCCCGTCTCGCGACTTCAAGTGCGCACCAAACAGTGGCGCCGCTCGAAATTCCAGCCGGAAATCCGTCCAGCAGACAAAGCTGTTGCGCGGTCTCGAGTGCGTCCTCATTCGAGACCTGCATCACCTCATCCACGATGTCGACATTGAGGTTGCCGGGAATGAAGCCGGCTCCGATACCCTGGATCTTGTGTGGTCCTGGCGCTCCGCCTGAAATGACCGGGCTGGCCGCGGGCTCGACAGCCACCGTGTGCAAATTGGGATTGCGCGCCTTGAGCACTTCGGACACTCCGGTGATCGTTCCGCCCGTGCCCACCCCCGCCACGAAGACGTCGATCTTGCCATCGGTGTCGCGCCAGATTTCTTCGGCAGTGGTCTTACGATGAACTTCCGGGTTGGCCGGGTTGTCAAACTGGCCAGGACCAAAGGCTTCCGGATCATCTTCGAGGAGTTGCTTGGCCTTGGCAATGGCACCACCCATTCCCTTCGGTCCAGGAGTGAGGATGATTTCCGCACCCAACATGTTCAGGAGCACTCGGCGCTCAATCGACATCGTCTCCGGCATGGTCAGGATGCACCGATATCCCTTGACTCGAGCGACAAAGGCGAGCGCGATTCCCGTATTCCCGGAAGTGGGCTCGATGATGGTCCCGCCCGGCTTGAGCGAACCATCGGCCTCCGCGGCTTCAATCATCGCCTTCCCGATCCGGTCCTTCACGCTGAGGAGCGGATTGTAGCCCTCCGCTTTCACATAAACCTCTGCCTTACAGCCGCTTGCAATGCCATTCAAACGTACCATCGGGGTATTCCCGACCATATCGACCATGTTTCCTGCCAGTACGCTCATTGTTCTTTTTGTTTCTGGGTTGAGTTAACTTTGTGTAGCGAGTCACGCTGAGAGCAGCAATGAATTATATCTGGAAATCCTGATCCCCTGAGGAAAGGTGCAGCCCGCACTCATACTTCTCACCATTGAAGCGAGTAGATTCCCGCGCCGACTTTTGCCCGGGGTTGGTCGAGTGCCAGTCTCCCATCGTGACATAGTCCGCGGCTCCCAGTGGGTGTCTCGGCAAGCCCTTGCCGATCATGTAGCGATCCACCTGGGCGTCATCCCAATCAATGATGGGATAAACCTTCAGCGTCTTTGCTTGTCTTTCGGCCACCGCTCTCTCGGATCGGCTACTCGACTGCGCCCGGCGCAACCCACTGATCCATATATCCGCCCCCAGTTCCTGGAGCGCCCGGTTCATGGGCTCAATCTTGTGGATCCGCGCGTAGTGGTCCGACTCTTCGTCACTGCCCTCCCATTGCTTGCCATAGAGCGCTTCCTGACGCGCTGCGGTGACCAAGGGCGAGTATACCTTGGCCTCGAAGCCCACCTGTTCCTCCAACATGGCCCCATAGCGGTAGGTTTCCGGAAAGAGATAGCCGGTATCGATGAATACGATCGGAATCTCGGGCGCATGCTCCTTCAGTAACTGCAGCATCACCGCAGCCTGCACCCCAAAACTTGTGGTCGCCATGACCCGGTTTCCAAACCGCTCCGCGAGCAGGGCAACCCGGCTCCCGGCATCCAATCCCTCCAGCTCTCCGTTGAGTGCCTCAACGTCAATATCGAACGATGGTCTCCTGATCGTGCTCATGACTTGATTCATCCTTTGGTCGCGGGTTCCGGCGGCACGACATCCGTGTGGAAGTCGAGCCCGTTGCTGGTGGCTTTCACGTAGCCTTTGCGGATGACGAAATCGCCGAATCGCTCCCCATCATTCCGAGCCTTGGCGTATTCTTCGATTACCGGCTTCAGCAGAGCCTTGATCTCGTCGCTCTTCACACTCGCCCGCCAAAGCTTGCTCAAGCGATCGCCGACAAACCCGCCCCCGAGATAGACATTGTACTTTCCTGGAGCCCGGCCCACGAACGCGATCTCCGCGATGTAGGGACGCGCGCATCCATTGGGGCAGCCGGTCATCCGGATGGTGATCGCGTCATGACGCAATCCAGACCCTTCGATCACTTCCTCCAGTTCGTCGATCAAGTTTGGCAGATAGCGCTCCGCCTCCGCCAGAGCCAGCCCACAGGTAGGCAAGGCGACGCAGGAAATCGAGTTCAAGCGCAATCCACTGAGCTGCGCGTGCCGGTCGAGCTCAAACTTCTTGATCAGGGCCTCAACCTGCGGGCGTTCCACCTTGCTGATCCTGGCAATGGTGAGGTTCTGGTTTCCCGTCAGGCGAAACTCCCCTGCCATGCACTTGGCGATCTCGAGAAACCCCGATCGTTGCTTGGTGCTCGCGGTATCGAGCACGCGACCACCCGGCACATAGAAGGTGTAGTTCGATGATCCGTCCTCATTTTCAAACCACCCGAAGCGATCCCCATTTTCACTAAAGGAAAACTCCCGCGCTTCTTCCAGCCTGTAGCCGAGACCCTCCTCAACCTGCCCGCGAAACCAATCCACTCCGTGATCATCGATGGTATACTTCAGGCGGGCATGCTTTCGATTGCTGCGGTCCCCGTGATCACGTTGGACAATCACGACCTTTTCAGCCACTTCGACCACCTTATCAGGAGTCACGAAGCCAATCACGTCGGCAACCCGGGGGTAGGTGTCTTCCTGCCCATGGGACATCCCCATCCCGCCGCCCACCGCCACGTTGAAGCCGGCCAACTTCTTCCCGCTCACGATCGCAATGAAGGAAAGGTCGTTGGCGTAGACATCCACATCGTTGTTGGGAGGAATGGCCACCGCAATCTTGAACTTGCGCGGTAGATAGCACTTTCCGTATATCGGCTCCTCTCCCTTCTTCTCCGAATCCACCTTTTCTCCATCGAGCCAAATCTCGTGGTAGGCGCCGGTCGCCGGGGTGAGATGGGCACTGATCTCCTGGGACAACCGCAATACTTCTCCGTGCAGGGCCGAAGCATCCGGATTGGTGTTGCACATCACATTCCGATTGACGTCCCCGCAGGCCGCGATGGTGTCCATCGCAGTAGCATTGATCTCCTTGATGGTTCGCTTGAGGTTTGTCTTGATCACGCCATGCAGCTGGTAGGCCTGACGGGTGGTCAGCTTGAAGGTCTCGTTGCCGAACTGACTGGCCATGCGGTCCATCTCGATCCACTGCTGCGGTGTCGAGACTCCACCAGGAACCCGTATGCGAATCATGAACGAGTAGGCCTTTTCCAGCTTGTGCTTCCTCCGGGCTGCCCGGAGGTCGCGATCATCCTGCTGGTAGCTCCCATGAAACTTGATGAGTTGCTGATCATCCCCCGACAAGCCGCCGGTGGAGAGGTCCTGCAACCCCTCGGCAATCGTTCCCCGCAGAAAGTTACTGCGATCCTTGATCCCTTCGTTGGCCGATGGTTTTCCGTCCTTACTCATGATGATTGAAAGCTGTGATCAATAGACGTCACGCTGGTAGCGACCGCTCTTTTTCATGTCGGCGAGAAAACTCTCCGCCTCTTCCGCACTGCGTCCCCCTTCCGATCCGATCACCTCGAGAAGAGCAGCGTGCACATCGGGCGCCATGCGAGTGGCGTCCCCGCAGACATAAAAGTGCGCCCCCTCTTCCAGCCACTGCCACATCTCTGCAGCCTTCTCCCGAATGCGATCCTGCACGTAGACTTTCTCCGGTTGATCACGGGAGAACGCAACGTCGAGATGCGAGAGAGCCCCCGACTTGAGGTGATCCTGCCATTCGAGCTGATAGAGAAAATCGTAGGTATAGCGCTGGTCCCCAAACACGAGCCAACTCTTCCCGCTCGTCCCTTTGGCAGCCCGCTCTTCCACAAATGCGCGGAAGGGCGCAATTCCGGTTCCCGGTCCCACCATGATGATTGGGGCGGCATCGTCCTCCGGAGGACGAAAGCGTTTGTTCGGAGTGACAAAGACCGGCACGAAATCATCCACCTCAATGAGATCGGCGAGACAGGTCGAGGCTACCCCTTTGCGCTCGATTCCGCGCCCCTCGTAACGCACCGCAGCCACCGTGAGATGAACTTCGCCCTCATGGGCTTTGGGACCCGACGCGATCGAGTAGAGCCGTGGCGGAAGCGAACGGAACATGCTGATCAGTTCCTGCGCACCAGTTTCCCGGGCCGGAAACTCGCTTAGCAAATCCACGATCTGTCGACCGTAGATCCATTCCTTAAACTGTGCTTTTTGATCATCGCTCAACAACTCCGCAAGCTCCTGGGAACCCGAGTGAGCTTGCCAGGACTTGGCCGCCTTGCGCGAGAGAGCGGTGATGTCATAGTTCGCAGTGAGAGCCGCGCGCAGCGTCTTCTTGCCTGCGGCCTTGGTCTCCACCTCCTCATCGCCCTTCAATCCAACGACCTTCAGCAGGGCTTCCACCACCTCTTTGGCATTGGTGGGCACCACCGCAAGGGAGTCCCCTGCATCGTAGCTCAATCCAGATCCTTCGAGACTGAACTCAAAATGCCAGGTTTCCTTTTTTGATCCAGGCCCGCTCAGAAGAACCTTCTCTAACAATTTCGCGGGAAAGGGATTCTTCTTTCCATACTCCACCGCGGGAGCGGCAACTTCGCTTCCCGGACCTGCGACTGCAGGAACACTCACAACACCAAAAGAGTCCAACGCCTGCGTCACCCAGCTCACATACAGCTCCTCAAAATCCACATCACAGTCTGCCCGCGGCGCCACCCGCTCTGCTCCCAGCTTCGCAAGCTGTTCGTCGAACTCCTTTCCAATCAGGCAATACTGGTCGTAGCTTGTATCCCCCAGTGCGCATACCGAGAAGCGCACTCCGGCGAGCTCCAATCCGCCAGCCATGAAGGTCTGGTAGTAATCTTCGGCCGTTTCCGGAGGATCGCCTTCGCCCCAGGTGCTCACCACCACCAGCAGGTTCTCGACCTTGCTCAACTCCGCGGGGGTGCTCTCCGCCATGTTGCGCGAGCGCGCCTTGAACCCTCGGGCCTTGGCCAGCTTGACGGTGCGCTCCGCGAGCTCTTCCGAATTGCCCGATTCGGTTCCATACAAAACGGTAAGGGCGGGCAACATCACATCACTCGAAATTCCTCTCGCGAGATAGTCACTCAGCCAAAGCCGCTGCTCCACACTCCACCCCGCTGCGATCGACCCCAGGGCCTTTCGCTCCTCCGCACTAAATGGAGCGTGTTCAGGAAAGTTAATCATTAGTTACTTGATCAAGTAAATGCGATAAGTGAATAATCCTCTATTTTTGGCCGATTGCAATCGGAATTCCCACCATTTTGGAGAGCCCCTGAAAGACCGGCGGGCGACTGGGATCAAAATCCGGCCCCTCCAATCAAGTCGCCAAGCGAACAGGCCATGCACTCCCCTCCTGTCCATCCACATCAACCGGAGGGCGCCTAGAAGAGAGTCAGCTCTTCCGCAACCGTCTTCCAGCGCCAGGTAATGGGAACTTCGATCTCGGGGTGGAGGCTGTGATGCACCGGACAACCCAGCACCACACTCTGTAAAATCTTCTTCTCCGGATGCTCCTGCCCGATCGGCATCTCGACCTCAACTTCCAATTTGGAAATTCTGCGGGGCGTATCCTCCGACATGTGTTTGCGCACGGTAAGTTTCATCCCTTCCAGGGAAATCTTCTTACGCTGCGCCGCAATTCCCATCACCGTGGCCATGCAGGTCCCCAGAGCGGTCGCCACCAAGTCGGTCGGAGAAAATGCTTCTCCCCTGCCATTATTGTCAACGGGAGCATCGGTTTCCAAGGTGTCCCCAGAGGGGCCGTGAGTTGCGTTGCAGTGCAGTTGACCTGCGTAGTCGATACTGATCTCAATCATTTCTTGGGAGCCGGAAGTGCCTCGTCGGCCTCCTTTTCGGTGATGACCGGAACTTTGGCAAGAACGACCCGGAATCCATAGAGCCCGGAGGTGTCAGGGACCCCCTCCACCAAGTTCGCTTTCCTTACCGGGGTGCGGGCCGAGGCCTTCATATGCGCTTGACGGTAAGTCTTCCAACTCGCTCCCCGTGCGACGTTGTACTCACCAAAGCCGCTATAGTCGTCCGAGACCCACTCAAGAACATTGCCTTCCAGGTCATAGATTTTCGTTCGTCCAAGAAATCGACCCTCAAACTGACCAACCGGTGCCGTGAAGGGCACCCTGTCATCATAGTCGGGAATCTGATCCCCCGGTGGGGCAAAGCCAGATCCGATCAAGGCGTCGTCCGCAAAATTCCCCAGTTTCGGCGGGGGCGGATATTCCCCTCCCCAGAGAAAGGCCTGCCCGTTCCCGTGCTTCTCCATCGGCCAAACTCCCACTTCGGCCCCCAACCCCACCAGAATGCTCCACTCTGAATCGGTCGGCAGGCGATACTCCAGTCCGGCCCCAATCTCCTTGTTCTTGCGCTCAAACAAGGTGAGCCACTCGCAAAACGTGTCCGCATCTTCGCGGGTCACATTGACCACCGGATGACTGGGCCCGGGATGAGGGGCCGCAATCGCAAAATTCGGCGGGAGCGAGGGCAGGACTTTCCCTACCTGAGCGTTCACAAACTTGGCGTATTCATAATCCGCCCGCTTCTTGTTGCCCTTGGTCTTGGAAACCGGCACCTTCTTTTGGACCGCTTGTACAAAATGAGTGTAGTCTTTGTTGCGTGTTTCCCAGACCCCAACCAGCAACTCCATATCCGGTCGGACCGGAATCAGCTGCATCTCCAAACTGTTCTCCAGGGGCTCTCGGTTGAACTCGAAGATGTTCTCCCGTTCCAAGCTGACAAAGAGGGCCTCCTTCATCACCTCGTTGGGATCGAGCGTGAGAGCGACTTCCGAGCGCTTGAACTTCGGAAGCTCCAGAATCAGCTTCACGTTTCCACCCTTCGGTCCCAGCGTCACTTTGTGGCCCTCCCACTCTTCGGAACCCTCCACCAGCTCACCCAGGAGCGGAGTCACTCCCAGATATTCGGAGACCATCTCTCCCTGCATCATGCGCTGGATATAAACATCCGCTCCGGTCGGCTTGCTCGAAATCTTGATCCTCGCAATCGTCTCTTTGCGAACCACACACCAAAAAGGCCGCATGTTTCGCTTCAACCACTCCGGGTTCACCTCCGGCATCACCCGCGTGCGATCGAACTTGGCCACAAACCAGTGCGCTTCGTCGAGGTGGGTTTCGCGACACTCGCGCTCCAACCATTTGGCATACGCATGGGCTTCCTGGGGAGTGGCCAGCACAACGTCATTCCTCATCCCGTTCTCGGTCAGGGTCACCGTGCGGCCCGTCTTCTTGTTGGTGGTCTCCAAATAGTAATCCCACGCATCAGCAGTCACGTAGTATTGACTCACGTGATGACTCTCCACCGGCTGGTAGCGCGTTCCATGGACATCCTCCCAAGGCTCCAGCTCAATCGGGGGCTGGTACTTGGTTAGATTCGGAATCAACACCAGGCCCTTTGGAGTCACCTCTCCCTCGATCGTCTGGGCGCGATGGTTTCGCTTCTTCAGGGTGAAGGTCACCCGGCTGCCCACCGGAAACTCTCCCACCATCAGCGGAGTGTTCCCCAATATTTTCCCTTCCTCGCTATAAACCTCGGCATCATCGGGAAAGCTGTTGATGCTCACGCGCTCCATATCCACCGATTTCACCGGTCCCAGATGAGAGGGCACTTCCAAGGGCTTCCAATTGATCATCTGCGCTCCTCCACCCACTCCTATCGCAACCGCAAGAATCCCAACAATCACGCCCGGTCGCACGCGCACCGGTCTCCGCCGGCCGTTCTCAAGCAACACCAGCTCAAGCGCCAACTCACCGGCCGACTTGATCTTCCGCCGCGAGATCTTGGGCTCACACACGTCACAAACAATCGAGTTCAGGCAGCGCCACCGCTTGAGCTTCGTGCCGTGGGGCAACTCGTCAGGGAGCTCGGGAAAATCGAGCCGATCCTTCCCAGTCGCCATTTCATAGAGCACCTTGCCCAGACTGTAGACATCAGCCTGGGCGGAGCCCGGTCCCTCGGGCGGAACAAAGCCCTCCGTTCCCACGAAGGTCTGCTGGCCCCGCAGCGCGACCAATCCGATGTCGGCGAGCTTCGCCTTGCCATCGACAAAAATCACGTTCGACGGTTTCACATCGCGATGAGCCAAGCCGTGCTGGTGAAGGTGCTCAAGGGCCTCTGCCAGCATGCGTCCCGCCGAGATACAGTCTTCCGCATCGAGGGCCGCTCCTTCCGCCGCCTTCATGTCGCTGCGCAGAGTGCGGGGTTCGTACTCGACGGTATTGATCTCGCGCTCCGTCGTGACATCGTCTCCCAACTCCATCACGTAGTAATAGAACGGTTCGCCATCCTCCTGCGCCCGGCCCACGTGCAGGATATGAACCAGCCCCGGGTGGTCGCGCGAGATCGGCTCGTACTTCAGGATCCCTTCGAACTCGCGCTCAAAGCCCCGTTCATCATCAAAATCGTTGTGCCAGACCGTCTTGACCGCACGCAAGGCCCCAGTCACAGCCCGGGCGAGCCACACCTCACCGTAGGCGCCGCCGCCGATCTTCCTCAGAACCTCATGATCAGGAATCGTTGGTTCCGGGCGAACCTTATTTTTTTGCATGCTTTTCGAGTTTCGCCAGCTCTCGCTTCAAGACCGCTCCAATCCGGTGCTTGGCAAGGTAGACTTGAGCCATACTCACACCCAGGTGCTCCTGCACCTTTTTGGCATCCCATTGCTTGATGACGTAGTAATGAAAGATCTGGTACTGCTTGGGTGAGACCTGCGCCTTCACGCGCGAGAGCGCCGCGTCCGCCAGATTTTTCTTCCACTCCACATCCCACATGCGCTCAAGGAGATCTCCCTTGGGATCTTCAAAGCGATCGATCACCGCCGTCTTGCGATCATCCTCCCACTCGGCTCCCGCCATGGCAGTGTCCTTCTTGCGTTTGCGAAATTGATCGTTGATCCGCCAGCGCGTCATGTTCATGAGCCAGGTCTTGAAGGATCCCTGCTCCGGGTCATAGAGACGCTTTTTGCTCTGCTTGGCGATCGAGAGAATCGTTTCCTGCACCACGTCGAAGGCCTCGTCGGATCGCAGTCCGGCCTTGAGTCCCACCGAGTAAATCAACCGCCAATAGGTCTGGTAAAACTCATCCCAGGTCCGTTGATCGTCCCAGTTTTCCAATCGGGCGATCAGGCTCTTTCGAGTCCGCTCGTATGCCTGCTCGACGCCCTTCTTTTTTCCGGGAACCGCATCCTCAGCATCCTTGCGTTTGATCCTTCTCGCCATCATTGGGACCCATACCATAGAGCAACCTCGATGTCTTTCGCGACTTGAAAAATATTGGTAAAGGCCTGAAATTCAGCGCTCTTAAACTTTCTTGAAAGTCATTGCATGAACCTAAGCATGCTCTTATTTTCGGCATCGAGTCCCTCTTTCTGCCTCCCCAGCACCATCACCCTGCCGGGGTAGGCCAGGCTAGTTCTGTTCCCACCTCCCCACGGAAGATCCACCGTTGAATCCCTCGCAGCAGGGCGAGCGTATCCGCGAAATTCTCATTGGCCGCCAAATGGACCAGGTCGAGGAGCGCCTGAGCACTCTGGAGGAAACGATCAAGAATCGGACCACCGGAATGGAGGAGCAACTCGTCCGGGAGGAACACGCAACCCAGGGCTCTGTTCAGGAAGACCCCCAGGAGTTTCGCCGACAATTGGAGGGACTCTGCCGCAACATCAATCAACACGACGAGGAACTGCAGCAGAATCTCAGCGCTCATCTCGAGAAAGTAAACTCTGCCATGGCCGCACGCATCGACGCCCGTAGTCGCGAAGTCTTCCAACATCTCCAAAGCGAAATCGTGCAGTGGAAGAACCAGATGGACCGCGAATTCCATTCCCTTCGCGAGGACACGGTCAGCCGCACGGAACTCAAAAACCGCTTCGCCCGACTCGCCAGCACTGCGATGGAAGAGGACCCCAAGCCCGATCAGGGCTTCATGCTCTGAACCCTTCCCCACTCCTTGCTGTGCCTGAACGCCTCACTCCACCCTTCCCTGAGCTCGATCCTCTGGATCAAAGTGATTTTCCGATCCTGGCGCTCCCTACGCTCCCGCTGCCCGCTCCGGTCAAGATCCCAAGACTGAGGGTGCCGCACTTTCCTGCTCAGATCGAATCCAGCTCCCTCCATTCGGATTCCATCCACACGCCGGCTACTCCCAGGCCCGATCCCGACGCTTCCACAGAGCGCAATCTCGAACCGCCAAAACAGGAGACCGTCCTCCTCCCAGACGACCCTCCCGAAGAAACGATGGAAGAAACCATCGCGGCTCTTTTGGCAGATGAGCTTGGATCACCACCCTCCGGTTCAGGGAATCCCCCGGAGACCCAATGGCGAACTCGACCTCCCAAACGAGAAGGCGAGGTGGCCAGCGATCACGATCTCGCCGGTGCATTCGCCCCCATCATTGAATGCGCTCTGCATAAAACGCTCTGCACTCCTGAGTCCGGCCTCCAATCCTTCCTGGAGCCCATGCTGCGCAGCACCGTCCGACGGGCGATCGCCGAGCAGATGGAGAGCTCTCGCCAATTCCGGCAGTTGGGCGCTCTCGATCGCCTCGTTTACCGCATGCGCGCTCTCCTCTCTTCGCGGACCTACGACGACATCGTATTCGATCAAACGCATCGCTACCAGATCGAGGAAGCTTACCTCCTGCGCCGTGAAGACTTTGGCTTGGTCTCCTACGCCCATCATGATCCCGGCTGCCACGTTTCGGAACGCCGCGTCCAGGAACGCGTTCGGGATCTCTCCTCCAGGCTCCGCGCTCCCGAGGGAGGCTTGGAATCCTCCTTCGATTTCTCACATCATCGCCTCGCCCTCGTTCGAGAGGGCCAGTTCTGTCTCCTCGTCGCCGTTCTCCGGGGACCCTCCAATGCCCCCGTCCGGGCAGATCTCGACTACGTTCTTCGCCAGACCGAGGACCGCTTCGGAGCCCGCCTCGAAACCAAGACCGACGCCTTCATCCGGGTCCTGCAACCCATCCTCGAAGGCTGTCTCCTGATTCTGAGCCCCGCTCCGCCCCACTAAGGCGAAACGCAGGATCTTCCTCCTCCGGGGTGGCCATGGATCGTTTAGGCCACGAGCATCACCAGGCGCTCTCCTGCCGGGACCCGCGAAGACGCGATGAGTTAAATCTCAATCCGACCCCAATCTGAACCCTGTTTTTTAGGGATTCAGGCTAACCTGGGAATCCTATTTCTCAATTCCGGACAGTGAAATCTATCGGATATCGAGCTTTGCCTGTCTTCCCAGACCCACCCAAGAAGGAGTTCCTCTCTCGTCACCACCGCTCCTCCCCTCGCTCAAACTTCCCGCAATTCTCAACTAGCCTCGCAGACCCTCCGCAGCCGCCAAAACAACCCCATCCCATTCCCCTTGACCCCTCAGCTCCAGCCAACTACCTAACGCCATGTCTTTTGCGGAGCTTGGGCTCTCCGAGCAGGTCCTTCAGGCCATTGCAGAGTCCGGTTATACTAATCCAACCCCAATTCAGGAGCAGGGCATTCCTCTGATTCTGGAAAATCGCGATGTCATCGGGGCCTCTCAAACGGGAACCGGAAAGACCGCAGCCTTCGCTCTCCCCACTCTCAGCAAGCTCGAACTCATGGGCAAACCGCAGTGCCTCGTGCTCGAGCCAACGCGCGAACTCGCCCACCAGGTCTCCGAGCAGTTTGAGCACTATGGCAAACACACCGGCTTCAATGTCGCGCTCTTGCATGGTGGAGTTGGCTACGGGACACAAGTTGCCGCCCTCGAGAAGGGAGCTGACATCGTGGTCGCCACTCCGGGACGCCTCATCGACATGTTCTACCGTGGCATCATGCGCTTCGGGCAGATCAAGGTTCTCATTCTGGACGAGGTTGACCGCATGCTCGACATGGGATTCCTCCCCGACGTGAAAAAGATCGTCAACGTCTGTCCCTGGGATGAGCGGCAGACCCTCTTCTTCTCCGCCACCATGCCCCCGGCCATCCAGACCTTCGCCGCGTGGTGCCTCACTGATCCTGTCGAAGTTGAAATCGCCAGGCGCGAAATCCCCTCCACCGTCACGCACGCCTTCTATCCCGTCGCCATGAATCAGCGCGACGAACTGCTCCTCGCACTCCTTAAGAAGACGGACTATCACAGCGTCATGATCTTCACGCGCACCCGCAAGGAGGCCGATGCGGTGGCCGGGATCCTCAGGCAAGAAGGAAGCTCCAAGATCGCCGTGATGCACTCCGATATTAAGCAGACCGATCGCATGAAAGCTCTCAAGGGCTTCAAGGAGGGCACCTATGAGGTTCTCGTCGCCACCGACGTTGCGGCCCGCGGTATCGACATCTCGAACGTGACCCATGTGATCAATTACCGCGTTCCCGAAAACGCTGAAGACTATGTTCACCGCATCGGCCGGACTGGCCGGGCCGAACAGGAAGGCGACGCCTTCACTCTCCTCACCGCCGACGAACTCGACTTTGCCGATTCCGTCGAGCGCTTCATCGATCGCAAAATCTCGCGCAAGAAACTCGAGGGTTTTGAATATACCTACACCGCTCTCCTCGACGATCAACCGGCCAAGCCCATCCGGCGCCCGCGCCGTCCCGCTGGACGCAAACGGAGATAGCCGCTCGACTCCGGAAGACTTTAGAATTTCGTCTTGGCCGCTTAGGATCTATCCTGCTGCCCCACCGTGCGCATTCTCGCTATCGACCCCGCCATCCGGAACACAGGCTTTGCTGTGATCGAAGGCGACCCCCAGAATCACAAGGCGCTCGCCTACGATGTGATCTCGATTCCAAAGAAGTTCCCTCAGTCCGAGGCCCTTTCCGCCGTCCGCACTGGATTGTGCAATCTCATCAAGAAGTGGGAACCAGACGAAGTCGCCGTGGAGTCCATCATCTACGTGCAATCACACCGCACCGCAATCTCGATGGGTGCGGCTCGTGCCGCAGCCCTCATCGCGGCCGCCGATCACGGGCTCAAGGTCTACGAGTATGCGCCGCGAAAAGTGAAGCAAGCCGTGGTGGGCAACGGGGCCGCGGACAAATCGCAGGTGGCCTTCATGGTCCGAGCCCTCCTTGGCCTCAAGGAAACCCCGGTCCACGACGCCGCCGATGCCCTCGCCATTGCACTCGCTCATCTCTTTTCCTCCGACCCTCTCAAGCAGAAATCCCTCCCTCGGACTCAAGTCTGAACTCTGGTGCCCCCATGGCCTTCTCCCCTCCTGAATCACGCTGGCTGGGTGCGGATATTGACTACCAGGAGGGCCTTCGCCTTCAGGAAGGCCACTTTGCTGCCGTGCTCCCGGGCGGTGCTGAGACAATCTTCCTCCTCGAACATGCGCCCGTCTACACCATTGGCCGCACTCGCGACCAAAGCAGCCTTCGCGAACCTGTTCACCTTCCTCATCCCGTCGTTGAGATCAACCGCGGCGGTCAAGCCACCTACCACGGCCCGGGCCAATTGGTGGGCTACCCCATTCTCAACCTGCGAAACTACGGCAAGGATCTCCATGCCTACCTCCGCACCCTGGAGGAATCTCTCGTCGCCGCCCTCGCCGACTACGGAGTGGCCGCTCGACGGCGCGCGGGCCTCACCGGCGTATGGGTGGAGGATCGCAAAATTGCAAGCATCGGCGTAGGAGTGCGCAAGTGGATCGCTATGCACGGCTTTGCCCTGAACGTGACTGCTGAATGCCTTCCTCCCTTCCTCGCCATCACCCCCTGTGGGATCGATGGAGTGCGCATGACCACTCTTCATGCCGAGAGCGCCCTGCGACCGACTCCTCAGGAGGTCGGCGCGAAGATTGTGCACCACCTGTACCAACTCCTCAGCCGACTCGTCGCGTCAGCCGAGGATCATTAAAGCCGCCAGACCTCCACGGGACCTGCAGCATGCAAAGAGGCCCCCCTACTTCCTGGCCTTGTCCTTGGCCTCCTTTTCTTCGGCGACCTTCTTGATCACTGCTTCCGCGATCCCTTTCGGAGCACCCGCATAGTGAGCAAACTCCATCGAAAACTGGCCCCGACCGGAGGTCATCGTGCGCAGGTCTCCAATGTAACCGAACATCTCGCCCAGAGGAGCTTCCGCCTTGATGCGAATTCCCGTGGGAGCGCGATCCTGCGCATGAATCATTCCACGGCGCCGGTTCAAGTCTCCAATCACATCTCCCACATTGGCTTCAGGGGTGAACACATCGAGTTTCATGATGGGCTCCAGGAGAAGAGGTCCTGCCTTCGGAATTGATTGGCGATAGGCTGCGCGCGCCGCCAATTCAAAGGCCACGGCCGAGGAGTCCACCGAGTGGTGGCCCCCATCAACAAGGGTCACTTTGAAATCTAGGCACGGGAACCCTGCCAGCACCCCTTTGTCGAGAGATCTCTTAAAGCCCTTCTCAACCGCGGGGATGTATTCCTTCGGCACGTTGCCACCAACTACCTTGGACTCGAACTCAAAGCCGGATCCCGACTCCAGCGGCTCGATGATGTAGTCGATCTTACCATACTGACCAGAACCCCCACTCTGCTTCTTGTGCGTGTAGGAATCCTCGATCTTCTTGGTAATGGTCTCCCGATACGCGACCTGCGGAGCTCCCACCACGGTCTCCACTCCATAGGTCCGCTTCAGGATGTCCACCTTGATGTCGAGGTGAAGCTCGCCCATCCCCTTGAGGATGGTCTCACCACTATCCTGATCGGTTTCGATTCGAAAGGAGGGATCCTCCTTGATCATCTTGCCAAGGGCCACTCCCAACTTGTCAGCGAGCCCAACATCCGAGGGCCGCACCGCCATCGAAATCACCGGATCCGGGAATACCATCGGCTCAAGCGTGGCCGGATGCTTCTCGTCGCAAAGGGTGTGCCCAGTTTGCACGTTTTTCAAACCCAGCAAGGCCACAATGTCGCCGGCCTGGGCTTCGTCGAGTTCCTTCCGATCGTCGGCATGCATCTCCACGATGCGTCCCACCCGCTCGGTCTTGCCGGTGAAGGTGTTGAGGATCGCCATGCCCTTTTTAAGCCTCCCGGAGTAAACCCGCGTGAACGTCAGCGCACCATACTGGTCGTCCATGATCTTGAAGGCCAAGGCCCGCAGCGGACGATCAGGATCCACGATCGCATACTCACCGGTTTCTTCCCCATCCTTATCGACCTCAGGCTGCGGCGGAACTTCGGTGGGGGATGGCAAGTAGTCGACCACCGCATTCAACACCAGCTGAACGCCCTTGTTCTTGAACGCCGACCCGCAATAGGTCGGGAAAAAGGCGAGCTCGATCGTCCCCTTCCGAATGCACCGCTTGAGGGTTTCAACATCCGGCTCCTCCCCGTCGAGATACTTCTCCATCACCTCATCGTCCTGCTCGACTGCCATTTCGATCATTTCGCTGCGGTACTTCTCCATCTTCTCAATCATGTCCTCGGGAGGATCGACGATTTGGTAATTGGTGGGATCTCCGGAATCATCCCAGGTCCAGGCTTTCTTGGTGAGCAGGTCAACGACGCCCGTAAACTCATCCTCCACTCCGATCGGCAAGGTCATGACCAACGGCTTGGCGGCGAGAACGGTCTTGATCTCTTCGACTACTCGATAGAAATCTGCCCCAACCCGGTCCATCTTGTTGACCAGGATCAAGCGAGACACCGCTGACTCGTTTGCGTAGCGCCAGTTCGTTTCCGACTGCGGCTCCACTCCGCCAGATCCGCAAAACACACCCACTCCGCCGTCGAGCACCTTGAGGGAACGGTAAACTTCGATCGTGAAGTCCACGTGTCCAGGAGTGTCGATGATGTTCAGCTGGTGCTCGTCCCAGAAACAGGTCGTCGCAGCGGACTGAATGGTGATCCCGCGCTCCTGCTCCTGTTCCATGAAATCCGTCGTGGCGGCACCATCGTGCACTTCCCCGATCTTGTGGATTTTCCCGGTCAGCTTGAGGATGCGTTCGGTCGTCGTCGTCTTCCCGGCGTCAACGTGCGCGAAGATGCCAATGTTACGGTGTTTGGAAAGGTCAGCCATGGCTAAATATTTGGGGGCCTGAAGTATTGCAAGGCGCCGTATCTGCCTCAGGTCGCCGGGAAAGTCGAGACTTGTGAGAGAGAAAGAACCTGTTTTTCAACAATGATGGGCCATTTAGACCTCAAATGGGGCAATGTTCACTTTGGACGGCCTAATAAACCTGCGATTTAGGAGCAATCAGCGCTTGTCCTCCGCAAATCGGAAGGCTCTCCCTCCCGCCAAATCAGCACTAGTCAGAGTCGGGCACCAGAATTGCTCCACGTGCTTTACCACCAGATCCGTGCCCGTGAAGTGATCCACTCCGGGGGGGCGCTGCGGGTTGTACATCGTGTCCGTCATGTCTCGTAGGAGAGCTACATTCTTGCCCACTTTCACCATCTGCCGAATCCCAAAGGGACGTCCCAGGACACACATGTTGAGATGCACTCCACAAAGGATCACATTATCGATCTTGTTCGCCGCGAGCAGATTGTAGGTCTCCTGTCCGCTGTCGGTAATCGCATCTCCCGCCGCGATCTCAATGGTCTTGATCTGGCGCGTCCACGCTTCGCGAATTTCGCACTTTGGTTCTGCGCAACTGCACCCCATGTCGCTGTCGTCAATCGGCAACACTCCCTCCAGCGCCGAGTCAGGCCAACACCACTTGGTGCCCCAACGATCCTTGCTGCTCAATGTGACCGGGGCTTTGGCGAAGGGAGCACCCTGGGCATATTTCCTCTGGGGAGTGTCCTTGTAAAAGTCCACCACGCTGGACGGGGCGTGCACGATGAGAAGGCCTTTCGCGCGCGCCTTCTTCACCACTTCGTTCAGGGGGCCGGCCATCTCACCCACCCGGCGCGCGGCCGACTTGCACCAGTGATCGTCCCACATGTCACAAATGATTAATGCGGTCTTCGATGCTTCCCACTCCACTCTATTCTCCACGGCCTTCTGTGGGGCATCCTTCGCGCGAGAACGCATGCTCAGGCTCAATTTTTCTTCCGCCATCAGTCCAGTGGGAATGCTCAACGCGAGCAGGACCAGGTTCAATCGGTGGGACCTCTTCATCCGGTGACCCTAGAGAGACAACTCGCAGACCGCAACGCGGAAGTCACTTCTCAATCGGGGTGTAGCACTCGATCCCAGCGATGGGGGAGGAATGCTCCATCACGATGCGCCACTGTTCGTGGAGAAACCGCAGCGCGGGGGTTGCTCGAATGTGGACTTGGAAGTGGGCCGACACCCTCCAAAACCTCAACCTTGAAGAGATCCTCGAAGCTCACCAGGACCGTCTCCCCAAGGGTCCGGGATGCGATCCTCTGCGCCTTGGAATTCTAAAAGCAGACTTCGCTCTTCGCATCCCTGAAAACTTTGGGAACTTCCGCAGATCCTTGGATGCTAATCCCTGCCGAGACGATCATCTCCCGTCCTTACTACCCCAGCACTCCTTCGACAACCTTCCCATGCTCATCCGTCGGGCTCCTCCCCACTCCATACTCATCTTTCGTGCACTGGGATTCCCGGACCAGATCAACAGCCTCCGGGGCCTCCGCCTGCATAAGATAAGTCAACGCGTAACTCTGAATGCGCGAGACCAGTTCCTGCCGGCCTTCAAGCAGGCCCCTCCTCCTCGCCGACAGCCGGCCCCCATCCCCCTCCGCCCGGCGTTTCGATCCGTAGCCGATCACCGGGCTGCACCTCCCCGCTGTATACGTTGGGGAGTTCGCGAACGGCGCCCGCGGCCGAGAGGCACAACTGCCGACCCGGCGCCCCATCTTCTCCCCCCCTAGCTCCGCGCGGAGAGCACGTTCGCCGCTGGGTGAGAACTGAAATGGTCAGGGATTCAAGAAACTCCACTTCCCGCACCAACCCTTCGCCACCCTGCCACTTGCCGCGCCCGCCCGACCCCCTGCGCAGGGAAAACTCCCGCACTCTCACCGGATAGCGCCGTTCCAGCACCTCCGGGTCGGTGATCGCGGTGTTGCTCATGTGCACATGAGTGCCACTCATCCCCGACCAACCCGGGCCCGCCCCAGAGCCCCCCCCGATCGTCTCATAGTAACCGAACTGCTCGTTGCCGAAGAGGACGTTGTTCATCGATCCCTGGCTGTTGGCTTGCAATCCCAAGGCCGCCAACAAGACGTCCACCACCCGCTGGCTGGTCTCCACATTCCCACCAACCACCGCCGGACACCTCGACGGATCTGCGGAGAAGACTGGATTGAGAATGCCCTCTGGCACCTCCACCTGCACCGGCTCCAGGAGCCCCTCGTTGAGAGGAAGGTCTTCTCCCACCCACGCCCGCAGAACATAGAGCACCGCGCTGCGCACGATCGAAGCGGTGGCATTCAGATTCCCCCCATGAGTGGCTCCTGACCCCTTAAAGTCGATGCGAAGCCCGTCTTCCTTGCACTCAACTTCGACACAAATCGGCGTTCCATCATCCATCCCATCCTCGGCCCGCCAACTCTCACCCTCGTGCCGGGTCAATTTGGCGCGCATGACCGCTGCCGCCCGCTCTCTCAGCCGCGCCATGTTTCGCACCACCTCTTCCGCGCTCGCCTGCAAAATCAAGTCGCCTACTGCACGCACCCCATGGTGATTGGAGGCCGTCTGCGCGGCGAGGTCCGCCAGATTGTCGGTGAGCATACGACTCGGAAAGGCCGCCTCTCGAAAGATCCCCTCCACGTGCTTGAATCGACTTTCTCCGCTCTCAAAAATCAAGGTGGGGTCAATCACCACCCCTTCTTCTTCCAGGGAAGCGGCTGTGGCCGGCATGGATCCCGGTGTCCGACCACCAATCTCAGCATGGTGCGCGCGGTTCGCCACGAAGGCAAGCAAGGCCCCATCCACAATGACCGGACTCACCACCGTGACATCCGGCAGATGAGACCCGCCAAAGCCCGGGTGGTTCACCACCAGCATGTCGCCATCCTTCCAGTCCCTTCCTTTGCTCACTTCCCGCACACAAACTCCCAGCGCCCCAAGATGCACCGGGATGTGCGGAGCGTTCACCACCAAGCGCCCTTCGCCGTCGAGGAGCGCGCAGGAATAATCGAGCCGCTCTTTCACGTTGGTCGAGATCGCGGTCCGACGCAAAAGCTCTCCCATCTCTTCCACCACACTTTCAAATCGGCAACGAAAGAGCTCCGCCTCCACCTCGGCGGTCCACCCCGCTGCCATTCGGTGCTCCCCTTCCTTGCTCAGCTTGATACTGCCTCGCGATCCCACCGCGGATCGCCAGCCCGGCTCCAAAACGCAGGTCCGAAAGGAATCCTGCTGCAATTCCCGTTCCGCCGCAACCGTGCCCTCGACAAACTCCTCGGGCGCAAGAGATTCGACCTCCATCGTCGCCACCACCCGCATGGCCACCAACTCCACTTCTCGTCCAGCCGGAATCCCGTATCCGTAAAGCGCTTCGTAACGGACGGCGAAAATGGCGAGCAGTTCATCGATATTCATCCCGGCTGAGCCCTCCACTTCCAGCGCGCTGTCCTGCCCCCACAGTCGCAACTCAAGGAGAACGCGGGAAATAGTCGCCTCTCTGCCCAGGTCGACACACGCTTCCTCCACCAACTCTAAAAGGAGCGCCGACCAACTGCCCCGCACTTCCTCGATCCGCCGCAACACCTGACGCTCCGCAATGTTTTCGCGCGCAGAGCGGTGCAGGCCCCACGCGCTCAATAATCCTGCATCCCCCGGAATGAGAATCTCAGCCACTCCCAACTTCTCCGCCACTGCACACGCATGTTGCGGTCCGGCCCCACCGAAGGCCACTAGGGTGTATTCACTGGGATCAAATCCTTCTCGCAGGGAGACCTTGCGAATGGCCTCTGCCATTCGTTCCACCGCAATCGCCCGCAAACCTTCTAACAACTCTCCATCCCCGACCACCTCAATGCCATCCTTCCTCATCGCGGCCTGCAACTCCTCCAACTGCCCCTGCGACGCACGCACATCGAGCGGGATCCCCGTTTTGGCCGCATCCATGCACCCCAGCAGGAGATTCACATCCGTGATCGTCAACGGCCCGCCGCGACCATAACAGGCTGGCCCGGGATCGGCTCCCGCACTATCGGGTCCCACCTCCAGTCCGCCATTTCGCCAGCGACAGATCGACCCCCCACCCGCAGCCACGGTTTCAATCTGCACCGCTGGCGCAACCACGCGGACCGGTCCAATGACCTGTTCATAGCGAAAGGAAGGCACGCCCTCCAAGCGCGCAACATCGCTGCTCGTCCCTCCCATGTCGAATGCTAGCACATGCTCGATTCCCGCGCTCTCGGCCGCCGCCAGAGCTCCCACCACGCCCCCAGCCGGTCCGCTGAGGAGACTGTCAATTGGACGATAATCCTCCGCCCGTTTGAGAAATCCCGCACTGGTCATCAATTCCAGCGTGCCCCCCGCCAGGCGGGAACTAACCGCCTTCACAAAACAGTCCATCACGGGCGCGAGGTAGGCATTCGCCACCGCGGTCTCGGCACGTGGCAACAAACGAACTCGCTTCGTGAGCACGCTCGAGAGCGAAACATGTGCGAATCCGGCCTCCTCCAACAACTCACCCACTCGCTCTTCATGAACGGAATTTGCGTAGCTGTTGAGCAAGGCCACCGCCGCCACCGAGATGCCTTCGCTGCGCAACTGCGCGAGTCGTTCCCGCAAGAGATCTTCCTCCAGTTCTTCCAGCACCTCGCCCTTCGCACTCACTCGTTCCGCCACCCCGATCGTCTTCTCGAAGACGGGCAAGGGCCGCGTCTGCGCAAGGGAAAAGAGCTCCGGACGCCGTTGATCACGAATACGCAAGAGATCTTCGAACCCGGCCGTTACCAAGAGCACACCCGGGCTCCCTTTTCGTTCCAGCAAGGCGTTGGTGCCCCGGGTAGTCGCAAGACGAAAGTCGAGGGGCGGAAACTCCTCCTCCAATCCCGTAGCGGTCATCAAACGGGCGGCCAACACTGGCGCCTCTTCATCACTGGTCAGCTCCACAAGATCTCCCACTCTCCACTCAGGATTGCGGTCGAGCGTCAGGAGTCGCCCTCCCTCCGCCCACCCGACCACCCGTTCCCCATCCCTTGCCCGAAACCCCTTCAGCAAGCCATCCGCAGCTCCAAAGTCCGAAGTGAGACGATAGCTCAGCTCGCCAAGGCACTCCTCCACCTCGGTCCGCAAGACGCCATTGGAGAGCACCTTGCATCGAATTTCCTCCCCTGTTGGACTTTGCGCCCATCCATCGGTGAACGTGCCCCCGGTATCGACGCGCACGAGCCAGCGCGCATCAGGGTCAGGTGAGGAGGACATCAGGGATCGCTTGCCAGCTTGCTTACACCAGAGTGCGTCGGTCGTTCCGCTGCACGATCGGATCGATTCACGATCTGCACAATAATCCGCTCCACCGAAGAAGGAAGCTGGGAGTGATCCTCCGGGCCCGTGATCAAGCGAGGCACCGCGCCAGGGGCAATCCCCAGCCACGCATCCATCTCGTAAGGTTCGAACGCGGGGATCGATGCCCGATGATAGTGAACTGCGGCCGGGAGCTCGGTGAGATCCATGCAATTTTGTTGCGCATTCAAGGCCATCGAATGCAGGGCCAGGCGGACCGAAGAGTGCGCATACTTTTCGGCCACCGCTTTCACGATGCCCGACTTGCCTGCTCCAGCAGATCCCACCAAGACCACCTTGGGGAGGCGATCCGTCGACACGCTCAGGGCGTTGACCATCGGATCAAGTCGTTAAGTACCGTGCTTGAGAGGTTAGAGCTTATCCATCTCCCGCGCACAGATGATGAGGGTCTCGCGCACCCCGGGAGCATACTTGTCTTTCCGCAGAACTGCGAGGGAGGTCCCCTCCATCCTCATGAAGTCGATAAAGCCCTCCGGGCAACTCATCACAATGGATTCCTCGTCTTCAAGACCGAGCTTGGAAGCACATCCCTGCAGGACCTCCAGCGCGTCAGCCTCCTTCTTACTCACCTTGCAGACGTGGATGATGCCAGGCAAGCCGCGCGTTCGCTGTATGATCTCCTGATGGCTAAGTTCGTGGTCGACACCAAAGATCGCCCGCAGCTCAAGCTGCTTGGTCTCGCTGTTGATGACCTCTTCTACCTCCGGTCTGACCGGAACGAACGACTTCTTCGCTTGGGGCGGAGTTTCGGGCTCAGGTTTCGGATCGAGCTCGGCTTCCGGTTTGCGCGTCGGCTCGCGCGCCGAAAAATCCTCCACCGGGGGCGCCGCTATTGCGGTCTTGGCGGGGCTCTCCAAAATCCTCGGCAAATCCATGCCCGCAAACGGGTCGCTCAAGGGCGGCCCTGCTTCCTGCGGAATCTCCCCGCCTCCACTGGCTTGCACAGGGGCCGCGTCGAGCTGATCCATGGGCGCTGGACCCGGAGGAAACCCCTTCATCGGAAAACCACCCCCGGTCTGTTGCGCTTGTGCTGGCTGTTGCCCCTGCTGTGCTTGAGCCGGCTGCGGCGCTTGGGCGGCCTGCTGACCATCGGCAATCCAAAAGGGATTAGCCGGGGCGGTGGACTGCGGCGACCGGGGAGCCGGAACTTGGCTGACTCCTTGAGGCGTGCCATAGGGAACTTGGTTGCCTACCGCTTCAAAGGGTGAAGGCGAAGCGGGCTGCTGGGGCTGTCCTGCGCCCCCACTTGAAACAATCTGAAATGGATTCTGCACCACGGGCACACCGCCAACTGGACCGCCAACTGGGCCGTCAACTGGACCTGATTCAAATGGGTTCGAAATAGGATTTCCTTGCGACATAGTTTGGTTAGGCTAAATGTTAAATTAGGTGGCTTAATTCTCCCTGTAAACTTAAATCCACGGAGAAAGATGTGATCTCCCGAACAGGAAATCCTTCAAAACCTACGTGGTTTTTGGCCTTTTGCCGATCCCGCGCCCCAGTCTCATTCCTCCCCCCTCTCATTCTCAATAAACATCTTTGAGCCTCTTCAGCTTACCCCGCAGGGTGATTTTCGCCGCCGTACTCACGCGATCGACAAACAGCACTCCGTTGAGGTGATCGGTCTCGTGCTGGATGACCCGAGCGAGCAATCCATCGGCCTCCAATTCAATCTCAGTGCCATCCAGTTGCCCGAACTTGCCGCTCACCACGGACGGCCGTTTCACCTCGGTCCGAATTTCCCGAATACTCAGGCACCCTTCCTCCATACGCTCCTTCTCCCCGCTCAGTTCAAAGTCGGGATTAATGAAAACCAGCGGCATGATATCCTCCAACTGTGCTTCCTCTCCGTTCACGCGCAAGAGAGAAACACACTCGGGATCGTGCGAGACATCCACCACCGCGAGCCGGACATCAATACCCACCTGCGGCGCCGCCAGTCCCACTCCCTGGGCGTCATGCATGGTCTCGAGCATGTTTTTAACGAGGACCTCGAATTCCTCCGTCACAGCTTTCACGCGCTGGCAGCGTTTGCGGAGGATGGGATCTCCATATTGGACAATCGGTAAAATCATCGTTGCAACGGGTCAATAAAGGGCACTTCAGCAGGGAGGCGGATGCGCGCCGGCACATCCTTGATTTCCAAGCCCGCTGCCGTCAACGCATCCCACACCATGAACAATTGGGACAGGGTCACACCTTGGTCAGCAGCAAGCTCAAGCTTACGTTGAGGGAATTCGCTCCGAAAGACAATGAGAGCATCTGTGAGTAACTCCGGATTCGCCAATTCGTAGTTGTCCAAGGTGATGATGCCATCGGGCGTGACACTGAGGATAGCCCTTGTTTCCAAGACTTCAGAGGTTGGAACTTCCTTCACGGTGGGCAGTTCGATGTGCACCACGGGCCGCGGCTCGGGAGGTGGATTTTTTGTCTCCGCGGTCTCGCTCTCCTTCTTCGGAGTGACAATGAAGAAAATCAGCAGGATCGTCAGGATGTCGATCAAGGGCACGATCGGCACTTTGACGACCTTGTTTCTGGGTCGGTAGAACTCCATCGCGTCCTTCCCTTATTGAGGCAACTGCGAAAGCTGCGTGAGCGGAGCCGCCGCCGACTCCCCCGCTCGCACCTGGCAGGCGGAGATCACAATTCCCAGCAATACCTCGAGACGGGCCGCCATCTTTTCGATCTTGCGGGAAAAGTAACTGTGCGCCACCACGGCCGGAACCGCCACCACCAGTCCCGCGATCGTGGTTCCAAGCGCCCGGGCAATTCCGGACCCGATTTTGGTATTGTTCATTCCCGAGACGAGATCCTCGGTGTTCCCAAAGATCACCACCAACCCACTCGCCGTTCCCAGCAACCCAAGCAGCGGAGCCACCGTGATCACGACATCCAGAACGGACATTCCCACATGCATCTTGACGATCTCCTCCCGGGCCGAAGCCTGCACCGCGTCTTGAATCTCTGCCTGGGGACGACCCGTATTCTTGGTCGCCACCGCACAGAGCCGTGCCAAGGCCGATTCGCCCTCCAGGAACTCGTTCTCCAATTGGGTCATCACCTGCTCCGAGGGATCCTCTCCAATGCGCTCGACCTCCCCGGACAAGCGGTCAGGAAGAATGCTCGCCTTCGGAAGGGTGATCACCTTGTAGACAATTGCCGCTAGGCCGACCATCGAACACGCCACGATGAGTCCCATGAAGACGCCTCCGTCGATGAAAAACTGCCAGGTGTTTTCCAACGCCTGTGGGACAACACCCGCCGCCATATATTGAGAAGCTTCTGAGAGAGCAAACATGTTAAAAATTGAAATTGAGCCGAAATTCAAGAGCCTCCCCATCGAGCTCCCGAGCGACCTCCTTGGACATCGCGGGAAACTTGGGCGTCTTTACAGACTGAACGGTGAATCCCTTCTGAATCTCACTGGCGTGAATCTCATCGATGAAGCGCATCCCTGAGGTGCGACCGCGCGCATCGAGATAGAAGCGCAGCGTCAAAATCCCAGGCAGGATGTGATTGCGGTGCGTGATGCACTGTCGTTGCCACTCCCGTTCAATGATGCGGTTGACCTTCGCCTTGTAGCGCCCGATCGGAGTGTTCTCCACGTTGAGGGAATTCTCACCCCGGCGGCGGATTGTTCCGTCCATCCTGGTCCTCCGCGATTCAGTTCGAAATCCACTCCTCCTCGCGTCTTCCTCGGGACGATTCTCCGCAGGTCCCTCGTCCCCACTCTCGGCGACCTTTGCTTCCGCCTTGTTCCGGCTCTCCTTGGGAAGAGTCTCCTCCCGGCGCTCTTCCCGGTGCTCTTCCTCCACCGGGACAGACACGTCATCGGCGGTGGAGAGAAGGGAATCTTTGGGTCGTCCCGATTCCTCCCCAAGTTCCTCTTTGGGCTCCGCAAGCACACTCTCTCCTTCCGGACTTTCGGAGGGATCTCCGGCGAGGTTCTCCGGTTGATGCTTGTTGGTGGGTTCGGCACCGGGATCCTGCCCGTCACTGAATCTGGAGTCGAAGAGATTCAGTTCGTCGTTCTTTTGTTCTTCACCGTCCAGATTGGGAACTTCCGGTCCCTTCTCGCTGGCGGGTAGTTCGCTCCCGGCCGCCGTGTCGCGCTCCCCAATGAACGCAGCCCCGGTGGGAGCCTTCTCGGAAGCTTGCTCCTCGGAGGTCTTCATGAACCCGCGCTCTCGCTGCTCAAGCAGAACAACATTATCCTCCTCAAGAACCTCAGCTTTGGGCGGGGCGAGCGCTCTCTCCACCTCGGGAAGAGTGGTCCTCGGCGGGAGGGCCGGAATAGCGGCCGCCCGCATCTCCATGAGAATGTTCGGACTCAGTTCAACGATCACTTCTTTGAGCGCCTTGGGTTGCACCCGAGGTAGGGGCTCTTGTTCGCGAACCGATTCGATCAGGATCTCGGCCAGCGCGAGGAGTACCAGAAATAGAAAGACAAGGACATGCAGCGCCAGCGCCGCTCCCACGGCGAAGACCAGATCTCCTTGTTTGGCAGTCGAAGCCGACACCACAGCGGCGTTAGTCTCGCCCCCCATTTGCCTGCTGGCAACTACCGAACCGCGTTCCAGATCTTCCAACACTCCAGAAATCCAGTCGCAAAATCCTGGGGGCGCTGCGCAATCCATGCACTGACCTCCTCCGGGGCAAGCCACAATCCGGCCTCCACCTCCGCGCAGGGATAACGCAGCGGTTGATCCTGTCGCGCCCGGTAGAGTTGCACAAATTCCCACCCGGTGGCTGCGCAGGGCGGTAATTTGGCCAGCAGCTCAAGACCTTCGCCACTTTGCCCAGCCTCTTCCTCCAACTCGCGCACAGCACAGGCATCATAGCTTTCCCCGGCATTAAGATGGCCCGAGGCGCTGGAATCCCATCGTCCGGGGTGAGTGTCTTTCAAACGCGACCTCTTCTGCAGGAACACCTCCCCCCGCTTATT
The DNA here is from genome assembly GCA_028821775.1 of Roseibacillus sp. Classification (GTDB taxonomy): domain Bacteria; phylum Verrucomicrobiota; class Verrucomicrobiia; order Verrucomicrobiales; family Akkermansiaceae; genus Roseibacillus_B. The sequence continues at coordinate 1,106 of JAPKFB010000065.1, read as the reverse complement.
GAAGACAAAAACGTGAATAGCCCGATGGAGGAGATCCTCGGCGTGTACGACCTCCCGCCGCTCCTGCCGAACCGCCTCGTCCTTGTCATCGACCACGTCAAAGAGTTCATCCCCCCGCTGGGGAAGGTCACTCAGCGGATGGAGGTCATAGAGCCGTGTGAGCGCCACCCACTGCTCCAGAGAAAGTTCCTCCGCCCGCACGGTTTCCACCACCCCGATCGCGGCCGCCACCTCTCCCCAGGCTGGCTCTGGCGGCATGGCCTTGCGCAATTGCTTGCGGCGCTGGGCAAATCCGCGGCGGGCCAGTTCATCGAAGAGGCGCGCGTCATAAACCGGCAATTCTCCTTTCCGGGGTTCCACCAGCATCACGGTCGAATCGATCGTAGGCCGCGGATGAAACACCTCCGGCCCGATCGTCTTCAGGGAGGCGCTGTCCCACTCGCTTTGCATTCGCAGGCTGAGAACTCCATAGTTCTTCGTGCGCGGCACCGCCAGGATCCGATCAATCACTTCCTTCTGCATCATGAGCACCGCCCGCACAACAGGTGAGGGCCGCTGCATGAAATTACGCAGAATCGCCCCGCCTGCCGAGTAGGGCAGATTTCCCAACAACTTCACCGGCTGCTCTTTGAAGAGCGTCCGCAGATCATACTGGGCCCCGTCCGCATGCACCACTTCGACACTTTTCTCCTCGGCAAAACGCCGCTTCAGCCACTCCGCAAGGCGGCGATCAAACTCCACCAGGAGGATCTTGCCCACTCGGCCCACCAGAGCTTCGCTCAAGGCTCCGGTCCCCGGCCCCACTTCCACCACAAAGTCCTCGGGCCCCGGCTCCAGCTGATCTACTATCCAGCGCGCCGTCTCGGGATCCGTTAGGAAATTCTGCCCCAGCCTCTTGGATGGGATTACTCCCGCCTCCGCCAACGCAGCTCGCACATCACTTCCTGTCACCGCCGGAGTAATGGGCTAACCCAGCCAAAAGTCACAAGTCGAAAAGTTCAAAGTTGCCCGTCCTCCCCAATTGCTCCCTCTCGCCCCTCCCCCCCCACTCACCGCGCCGCAGCCCCGTTCTGATTCCCCTCACCCGCCCCATCACGGAGAACTAC
>JAPKFB010000064.1 GCA_028821775.1 Roseibacillus sp. | reverse complement strand
GGTGCGGTGACCGGACCAGGCAGCAAGGGCGGAGTGATCGGGTTGGGAGGGATCGGAGTTGGAGGATTGTCTTCGGGGTCGGGCTCCTTGGTGGGGTCCTCCTCCCATGCGGATCTGAAGTTCCCTTCCAGAAGCACTGCGACAGGGTAGGGTTTGGGCTTTTGGCTGAGGGCCTGCATGCCGGAGGTCACCTGATCGAGGGTGCGTGAGCGGTTCAAGATGAGATTGGCGGTGTCACCGGGAATGGCCTTGGCCTTGCCCGAGGAGCGAACGAGGGTTTTCATGCTGAGGTTGCCAGCAGGTTTGCCGATGATGGGGGAGGGATCGACCATGCGTACGGCCTTGAGTCCCCGAGTCACGGGGTGGTCTTTGTTGAGAGCGTCGTCCTCAAAGTTGACCATGAGCGCCCGGCCGCGACCCATCGTGCTGACGATCTCGCGATAGACTCCTTCATTGGGGATTTGCCGGAGCTGATTCATCAAGCGAAACTCGCGCTGCACGAGCTGGTTGATTGGTCGGTCGTAGGAGACGGGACGGGTGTACTTGGGATCGTAAATTATCGGGTCGCCTGCGGCCTTCTCTCCGAGGCTGACGCCCCAGGCCTCGTAAAGATCCTCCAGTCCGGAGCGGTAGTTGGCCCAGCCGTTGGACTGAAACAGGTTGTAGAGGTCCTTGTACCAAGCGGGGTGGCGATCGTTGAGTTCATAGGGCAGGGCTGCGGAATAGACGTCGAAGAACCGGGAGACAAAGTGCTGGTTGTCGAGGAAGGCAATGGCCTTGCCTCCGTTCACGAGATACTGGTCGATGGCGTACTGGGATTGCTTCGAGAGACCTTCAAGAGTGGTGCTGCCCATGGGGGGCATGCCCGGCTGAGCAGCCTGCGGGCGATTCACTTTCACCGGGTGCACGATGAGGAGGAGGTCGAGATCGGCGAAGGGGTGGTCTTCGTCGCCCGGTTTCATGGGTTGGACGTCGAAGGGGATTGGGACGATGTCAAAGTCGCGGGAGAGGTAGCGATAGATGGTGGAAGGCGGGCGAGAGGGACCACCCATCATGCCGCCTTGTCCGCCCAGTGCCATTTCGTTGCCTTCAAGAAGACCAATCTTGCGGCGCTCCTTGCGGATCACGGAGGAAATCGCGCGGGAGAGTTGATACTCGAGGTTGGATTCCTGCTTGGGATCCAGGAAGGGAATGGTCTCGATGTTTTGCAGGCTGCTGATGGAGAGGCCGAAATAGTATGGCTCACTGGCGCGGCCGCGCTGATTAAAGTCGAATTCGTCGAGCGAACTGTCCTGCGGCATATCTGCCCGGGGGTCGCGGCGCAAGATGTTGTCGAGTTCGGCCGCGTCCTCTTCTTCCGAGTTGGGGACCGGCGAGTAGGTTTGCACCACCACAGTGTTCGAGGAGGCCTTGGCGTATTCGGCGAGGAGGTCCTGCACGCGCTTGGAATACTCGATAAGCTCCTTGGGGAGTTGAGCGTCTTCCTCGTTGCTGAGATAAAACCTGATCGTAATGGGACGGCCCGAATCCTTCGCTTTCTTGAGGATGGAACGGGTTCCCTTGGTGAGGGTGTAAACGTCTCCTGAAGTGGTGTCCCAGCGCACGGGCGCGAGGCGGTGCATGATGACGTTGAGGGAGACGACGAACACGATGAGGCCGACGGTGATGAAGAACGCCTTCCAGCTATCGAATGCTTTCATAGAAACAGAGATCGATGGTTGTGATTCAGGCCCTCTTGCTTTGGAGGACGGTGTTGGTGATGAAGAGGCAGAGCGCGATGACGCTGAGGAAGTAAAAGAGATAGCGGATATCGACGAGGCCTTTTGAGAAATCAGTAAAGCCTGGCATCACGCTGATGGATGCGAGGAGTTCCCCGAACGCGGCCAGGACGTTCACCCCGCTGTCTGCAAAGAAGTTTTGGACCGGGTCGAAGCCGATGAGGCAGAGGAGGAGGCAGATCGGAATGGAAACTGCGACACAGATGACCTGGCTGCGGGTGAGAGCGGAGACTGCGATCGTGACCGCGATGAAGGTGCCGCCCACCAGGAGGCTGCCCAGGTAGCCCGCGAAGAGGGGGCCTGGATCCGGATTGCCGAGGATCGAGACCGTGATGACCACCGAGAGGGTGAAGAGGAGGGAAACAAAGAGCACCGTAAAACCCCCGAGGAATTTGCCGAAGACCAGTTCGATGGTGCGTACGGGCATGGTTGAGATCAGCTCAATTGTTCCTTGCCGATGCTCATCGGAGAGGGTGCGCATCGCGAGGAGCGGTCCATAGAAAGCCAGGACCCAAGGGTGGTAGAAGAAAAAGTAATCCTTCAGGGCTGCCTGTTCACTTTCGATCAATTCGCGGCCGGGCCAGAGAAAAGTCAGGGCGTTGACCGCGACGAGAAAGATGAAGATGAGAACGTAAGCGAGCGGGGAGGTGAAGAAGGACGAGACCTCCCGGCAGAATATACTCCAGATATTTTTCATGGAAATCAGGTGGTTCAGGCTGCCACTTCGGAGGTGGTGAGCTTGCGAAACAGGGCGGTGAGGGAGCCATCGCCAGCCTGGCGCAAGCTCTCGGGAGAGCCCTCGGCCACGATCTTGCCCTGATCAATGATCATGGCACGGGTGCAGGAGGCGTCGACCTCTTCAAGGATGTGGGTCGAGAAGATGATGGTCTTTTCCTTGCCCAGGTCGCTGATGAGCTTGCGAACTTCGTGCTTTTGATTGGGGTCGAGGCCGTCTGTGGGTTCGTCCAGAACGAGGACCTCGGGGTCGTGCAGGAGCGCCTGGGCGAGGCAGGTGCGGTGTCGGTAGCCCTTGGAGAGGGTGTCAATCGACTGACGCACAACCGTTTGGAGGAAGCAGGTCTCGATCACGCGGTCAATCGCCTGAGTGCGGGCCACTCCTTTGAATCCTCGAATATTTGCACAAAACTTCAGGAAGCCCATGACGGTCATGTCGTCGTAAAGGGGAGCCGATTCTGGAAGGTAGCCGATTTTCCGTTTGGCGTCCTCGGGATGCTCCTTCACGGAGATGCCGCAGATCTCGACGGATCCCGCGGTGGCAGGGAGAAACCCTGTGATGACGCGCATGGTGGTCGACTTTCCCGCGCCATTGGGGCCTAAAAAGCCAAGGACTTCGCCCTTCTCGACTGAGAAAGACAAGTCGTCGACCGCGGCCTTGTGACCGAATTGCTTGGTGAGATTTTTAACGTCGATCATGATTCTTGATCGTGGGCTGTGAGATTGAACTGAAGACGAAGTGTCGTGAAGGGTCTAGCGGCACTGGTCGCTGAACGCGTGCGAATTTCATTCGTTCTGTCATGATTTCAAGATCAAAGTGAGCGATTCGGATTGATGGTCCGGCCTGAGCAGGAAAAGCTCCCTCGTGATCCGCTCCCTGCGTCTCGTGGACTTTCGATGTTTTGAGGCGCTTTCGCTAGAACTTCTGCCAAAGCAAGCGGTGTTTGTGGGCGGAAATGCCCAGGGAAAAACTTCTCTCTTGGAAGCGATTTGTGTTCTGGTGCGTCTCCATTCTCCTCGAACTCATCGCTTGGGGCAGTTGCAACGCTTTGCGCAGAGTGGATTTGGGGTGGCCGGAGAGTGCTGGGGGGAGGAACGACGGGTTTCGCGGAGCCCCGATGGGATCGAGATGCGAGTCCAGGGGGAGGGAGTGGACTCCCAGAGCGACTACCTGGCATCGGGTGGCCTGCTGGTCTGGATGGGCAATGAGGATCTCGAGTTGGTACGTGGTCCGGGGGAGGTGCGGCGGCGATTTCTGGATTTTGTCGCAACGCAGCTCGAGGGGACCTATTGCCAGGACTTGACGCGCTACCGCCGGGCGCTCAGGGCGAGAAATTTGTTGTTAAAGGATCGGCGACCGGATGAAGGGCAGATTTCCGCCTACACAGAGATTCTCATTGAACATGGAGAGGCTCTTCAGGAAGTGAGGGCTCGCCTGGTGGGGCAGCTCAACGAACCGGTGCGCGAGGCCCATCGCGCGATCAGCGGAGCGAGTGAGTCGGTTTCGCTGGAGTACCGCGGGGCGGGGGCGCACGATTTACGAGCCGCCTACGAGCAGGCCGCGGAACGCGAGCGGCGGCAAGGAAATACGGTGGTGGGGCCGCATCGGGATGATCTCATTCTGAAAGTGAACGCGCTGCCCGCCGCGGACTACGGAAGCGAAGGTCAGCAGCGAACCCTGGCGCTCGCACTCAAATTGGGGCAGGGGGCCCTGCTGGAGGGGGAGCGTGGAAATTCCCCAATCTATCTGATTGACGACATCTTCGGGGAGCTTGATACCGCGCGGCGTAACGCGCTCATGGAGTCGTTGCCAGCCGGGGCACAGAAGCTGATCACTACCACCAGCTTGGAATGGCTCGGCCGGCAAGCTCCTCCTCTCTTTCGGGTAAAAAGTGGCACAGTGAGTGCTGAATAGAGCTCCCTACGATCGATTCCCCAATACCATGTCTACCTACGCCTCTCCCCGCCGGGTCCTCGATGTCTGGACCTCGGGAGTCAACTCCGGTGCGCTCGACCAGGTGGTGGAGCTTTATGATGAGGGCGCCGTGCTCTTTCCCACCTTTTCGAACCGAAGTTTCTCAGATCCCCCGGGGATCAGAGAATATTTCGAAAAGCTCTTTCGTCATGAGGAAGTGCAGATCTCTGTCCATGAGGAAACTCTGGTGACGCAGGCTCTTTTGGAATCGATCTATTCGATGAACGGCATTTATCTTTGGGACATGGAGATCGATGGCGAGCCTCGGAGTTTCGAGGCGCGTTTCAGCTATGTGCTCGACCTGGAATCGCCCGCGCCGATCATGCATCACCATTCCTCGCAGGTGCCGCGAATGTTGTGATCAATGGGGAGTGATTGGATCGGGAATCCAGCTTGGCGCTTGAAATGCGCCGCCAGCTTTCGTCAATAGCAAGGTTATGGCAGAGTTTGGAGTGGCAGAGCGGACCTACGTGATCGTGGGTGGGACGACGGGGCTTGGCTTGTCGGCGGCGCAAGCCTTGGTGGCGAATGGTGCCCGGGTGGGGATTTGCAGCCGCTCGGCGGAGAGTGTGTCGCGGGCCCTGGAGGATCTGGGAGAGCAGGCGGTGGGGAGCAGTTTGGATGCCTCGGAGTCGGGCTCCGTTACGGAGTTGATCGAGTTGACCTGTGCGCGGTTCGGAGAATTGCACGGTCTCTATCACGTCGCCGGGGGAAGCGGGCGTTCGCATGGAGATGGACCCGTGCATGAGCTCACGGTGGAAGGGTGGGAATACACCATCCGGCAGAATCTCACCTCCGTGATGCTCTCAAGCCGGGCTGCCGTGCGTCGTTTTCGGGAGCAGGAAAGCGGCGGCACGATTCTGAACATGGGGAGTGTGCTGGGATTCAGTCCCTCCCCGCGGTATTTTGCGGCGCATGCTTATGCCGCGGCCAAAGCAGGGATCGAGGGGTTTTCCAAGTCCCTCGCATCCTACTATGCAAATGAGAACATTCGCGTGAACGTCATCGCGCCTGCCTTGGTGGAGACTCCGATGTCGGAACGGGCGCAGGAAAACGATGAAATCATGGGATTCGTGAAGGAGAAGCAACCGCTCGATGGCGGGCGCATCGGAGCTCCGGGCGATCTTGACAGCGCGGTCTTGTGTTTGTTGGGTGCCGCCGGTCGCTACGTGACGGGTCAGGTGCTGAAAGTGGATGGGGGTTGGAGTGTTACCGAGGCCTGATTCCGAACCGCAGCGGTCATGAGCGAGCTGGGCATCGGAATCGATTTAGGGGGCACCCTCATCAAGGGCGCCGCCTTCGATCTCCAGACGGGCAAGAGGTTGCATCAGGAGAATGCGCCCACGAGGGACGGCGAACAGGAAGGGGGTGGGCCGGCCTTCCTGGCAGAGATCAGGAAATTGGTGTATGGATTTGAGGAGAAGGCCGGATGCGAATGCACGGTGGTGGGGGTGTCTTCGCCGGGCTTTGCGAACAAGGGGGCCAGTCATATTGTTTCCATGCCGGGACGACTTGCGGGCCTTGAGGGACTGGAGTGGCCCGAGGCCTTGCATCGAAAGGCGGCGGTTCTCAACGATGCGCACGCGGCCTTGATGGGCGAAATTTGGCAAGGAGCCGCGGCCGGAGTGCGTGATGTGATCATGCTGACCCTAGGGACGGGCGTAGGAGGAGCGATCGTGTCCGACGGGCAGCTCTTGCGCGGACATTTTGGGAAAGGGGGACATCTTGGCCATGTCTCGGTCGATCTGATGGGGGCGTCCGATATCTGCGGCATCCCCGGGGCGCTCGAGGACATGATTGGGAATCACAATGTCGCGGCGCGTTCGGGGGGACGCTTTGAATCCACGCGGGAACTGGTGGCGGCCATGCAGGGCGGCGACCAGATTGCGAAGGACGTATGGGAGCGCTCGATCCGCGCGCTGGCTGTGGCGGTGGCGTCCTATGTGAACGTGCTCGATCCCGAGTTGGTGCTGATTGGAGGCGGCATTTCCCAGGCCTGGGACGAAATAGAAGCGCGACTAAATGACTGGATGGATGAATTTGAGTGGCGTCCGGGCGGTGGACAGGTTGAGATCCGCCGCGCGTCCCTCGGAGAGTGGGCCGGAGCCTATGGAGCCGCCTACTTCGCCATGAAACGTCATACCACGGAATGAATGCGAGTGAAGATTACCTCCGGCAGTGTGCAGGCGTAATTGCCGCAGTTGCGGAGCAGAAGGAAGTCATCGATCAGGTTTCTGATTGCTTTGCCGCCACGATCCTGAAAGGGCGCATGGTCCATCTCTTTGGATCGGGGCACAGCCGGATCATGGTGGAAGAGATGTGGCCGCGCTACGGGTCTTATCCGGGATGGAATCCCATCGTGGAGCTCTCGCTTACCTTTCACAACCTGGCGACCGGAGCGAACGGACAGCGACAGGCGATGTATCTTGAGAACGTGGCAGGCTTTGCCGGACGCATCCTCAGAAATTTTGACATCACCGGTGAGGACTCGGCGTTCATCATTTCCTCGAGTGGGACGAGTGTTGTTCCGGTCGAGATGGCCGAGGGATTGCAGGCGAAGGGCGTGAAGGTGGTTGCCATGATCAGCAAGGCGCATTCCGAGGCCAGTTCGGCCAAGCGGGAGGACGGCAAGAGGCTTTCTGACTTTGCAGACTTGGTTCTGGATACCGGTGCGCCGGTGGGGGATGCCGCGATATCCATCGAGGGGCTGGCGGAGAAAGTGGCGCCCCTCTCCACGGTCGGGGGAGCGATCCTCGTCAACGCGATCAAGGCCGAGGTGGCCGAGCGCCTCACCAAAGGCGGTGCGCCGCCCAGGGTGCTCGCCGCCGCCTGCACGGTCGGAGCGGAGCGCTCGACAGAGCTCTTCGAGGGCGCTTACGATGAGCACTCGCGACGCATGGCCAAACTGTACGAAAATCTGGGAACCGATTCATGAAGGAACAACCATTGCGCACCTCGGTCGTAGGAAGCTATCCCTTTCCGGCATGGCTTGAGTCGGCCTCGGGACGACTTGAGGAGTTTGGTATCAACGACGTCGCAGAAATGCAGGACGATGCCACTGCGGTGGCGATTGGGGATCAACTGCGGGCCGGCCTAAACGTGATTACTGACGGCGAGCAGTCGCGCTTCGATTTTAATCTCAGTTTCTATGGCTATCTCAACGGGATTTCCCTGGAAGCGGAGTCGCCCCGCAAGTGGGGGCCGCCTGCACATGATCAGCGTGGAAAGCACGAAATCTCCGGCGAACTCTCGGCCCCCCGGGGTTTGGGAACGGTCGAGGAGTTCGAGCGGCTCAAGTCGCTGGCCCCGGCAGGACAGGCGCTGAAGGTGAGCGTGCCCGGGCCGTTCACGATGAGCGGCCGCCTGCTCCCCAACGAGCTCTATCCCGATCGATTTGCCCTCACCGAGGCGCTTCTCCCGCTCATTCGGAAGGAACTTGAAGATCTCGTGGCCGTGGGGTGCGAGGAGATCTGCGTCGATGAGCCCTCGATGAGTTGCTACGGCTACAAGGAAGACACCAAGCGCTTCGTGGATATCTTTAATCGCACCGTCGAGCCCGTGGTCGGTAAGACGCGACTATGCACCCATCTGTGTTTTGGGAATTTCAAAGGGCATCCGGTCGGTTATCGCCGCTACGCGCCGCTCTTTCCGGACTTCCTCGAGCTCAAGGTAGATGAGTTGCATCTTGAGATGGCCAATCGCGAATACGCGGAACTCGAGGTCATCGGGGAGGTTGCCAAGCGCATGGACGTGGCGGTGGGAATCATCGATGTGAAAAGTTACCTGGTGGAGACCCCTGAGATGATCGCCGAGAAAGTGAAAGCTTGTCTCGAGTTTGCGCCCGCCGAGCGCTTGGTTTTTGCCCCTGATTGCGGGCTCAGCCAGACTGCGCGCTGGGCTGCCAAGAGGAAGTTGGCCAACATGGTCGAAGGTGTGCGTCGCGTGCGTGAAGAGCTGGGTCTCTCGTGTAGTTGAGCAGATGGATCTCATTCCCGCGTTCCAAAAGGACGATGCTCTACTGCGTGACATGCGGGAGGCTGTAGATCGCGAGGATTGCTTTCACCTCTGGTGGCTGGGGCAAAGTGGCTTCCTGCTGAAGTGGAACGGCAACTTCCTGCTCTTCGATCCCTACCTTTCCGACTCGCTGACTCGCAAGTATGCCGACACGGACAAGGAGCATGTTCGCATGACGGAGCTGGTTCTCGACCCTGCGCGGCTCGATTTTGTGACGTTGGTCACTTCCACGCACAATCACACCGATCATCTCGATGGGGAGACCCTGACTGAAATCGCGGCCGCCGCGGGGGGAATCTCGCTCGCGCTGCCGGAGGCCAATATCGAATTTGCGCGCGGGCGATTGGGGGCTGCCAAGGTGGACTACCTCGGTCTCGATGAGAAGGTGGGCAAGGCATCCGGGCCATTCGATCTCGAAGGCGTGGCTGCCGCCCACAACGAGGTGGAGCGCGATGCCGAAGGGCGCTGCAAGTTCCTCGGGTTCCGGGTCCGGTTCGGCGAATTCTGTGTCTACCACAGCGGGGACACGCTCTGGCACGATGAACTCGTGGCGCAATTGATGGATGGGAAACCGGAGGTCGCGGTCGCGATCTTGCCCATCAATGGGAACAAGCCTGAGCGTCGGGTGGCCGGGAATCTCAATGGGGTGCAAGCGGCGGCTTTAGGTAAGGCGATCGGGGCCGGAGTGGTGGTGCCTTGTCACTATCACATGTTTTCCTTTAATACCGAGGAACCGGGGGAGTTCGTGGCAGAGTGCGAGAAGCTGGGGCAGGGATACCAGGTGATGACCTGCGGCGAGCGCCTGACGGTGGAGGCTCCCCCGGGGAACTGAGCGCTGGATCGTGAATCCCTTGTTCCAATCGTTGCCTCAAGAGGCGCAAGCTGCTAGCTCACTGCTGAGACAGTGAGACGCACTGCTACTCAGCAATGTCATGGCACGGAGATGGAAAATTGCCGGGATCAACTTTGATCATTTTCACATGGGCGACTTGTTACGCCTTGTCGCGGAGCATGAGAACGCTGAGATTGTCGGGATCGCAGATGAGCATCCGGAGCGGATGCTCGAAGCAACGCGCAATTTCGGGTTGAGCGAGACGCAGATCTTCACTGACTACCGGCAGTGTCTCGACAGGACCAAGCCGGACTTGGTGATTCTCTGTCCTGCTTCTGCCCGGCACGCGGAGTGGATCGAGAAAATTGCGGAGTACGAAGTTTCCATTCTCATGGAGAAGCCCTTCGCTGCGGATCTTGCGCAAGCCGATCGCATGGTGGCCGCGATGAAGAAAGCGGGTAAGCCTCTCGCGATCAACTGGCCTTTGGTTTGGGTCTCCACCCATGTCAAGACCCATGCCCTCATCCGCCAAGGGGTGATCGGGGACCTGCAGGAAGTGCACTACTACGGAGGAAATCGCGGGCCGCTCTGGCACGGGGCGGACAAGATCGTCAAGGAACCCAGCGCGGCCGACAAGGAGACCAGTTGGTTCTATAAGAAGGCCGAGGGGGGAGGGAGCATGCTCGACTACCTGGGATACGGCACGACCCTGGGCACCTGGTTTTACGAGGGCAGGAAGCCGCTTGAAGTGATGGCGATGTGGGATCAAACGGAAGGCTTGGAAGTCGATGAACATAGTGTGACGGTGGCGCGCTATGAGTGCGGGATGTCGAAGTTCGAGACCCGCTGGGGGACGTATACGGATCCGTGGATTCACGAACCCCAGCCGCGCAGTGGCTTTGTCCTGAAGGGAACCGCGGGCACGATTTCGAGTTACGACTACGGAGAGACGATTCGTGTTCAAACGGCGGAGAAGCCGGAAGGCTTTGAGGTTGAGGCTCCTGTATTGCAAGGTCCGCACTCGAATCCGGTGGAGTATTTTCTCCACTGCCTTGCGACCGGGGAAGAGATTCGCGGTCCCCTCAGTATTGAAACCTCACGGATTGGTCAGCAGATTGTCGATACGGCCTATCGCAGTGCACAACAAAAGCGGGCTCTTCCGTTGGTGGGGGAGTGATGCTAAAATCGGCCAGATGGAATCAATGAATCCGGTCTTTGCGCGCTTGAAGGAGAGTCGGATTGTCGCCGTGGTGATGATCGAGGATGTCGATCATGCGGTGCCGCTGGCGCAAGCACTGCTCCGCGGTGGAGTCAAGGCGATCGAGTTGACCCTGCGCACGGAAGCCGCGATCGAGGGATTGAAGAATATTGCCGCCCAAGTGCGGGAGATGCTGGTGGGCGGCGGGACGATCCTGAGTCCGGAGCAGGTGCAGGAAGTGTATGAAGCGGGCGCAGCCTTTGGAGTCTCGCCGGGAACGAATCCCAGGGTCCTCGCTGCGGCGCGGGAATTCGGTCTTCCCTTCGCTCCGGGGATCGCCACCCCGAGTGACATCGAAGTGGCTCTCGAATATCATTGCTCGGTGCTCAAGTTTTTCCCGGCCGAGGGGTTGGGCGGCCTGTCCTACCTGCAGAACATCGCGGCACCCTATCGGCACTTGAAATTGCGCTATCTCCCGTTGGGTGGAGTGAACGAGGGAAACCTTGCCCAGTATATGGCCTCGCCGGATATCTTGGCGGTCGGAGGGTCATGGCTTGCCCCGAAGGCGATGATGGAGGCGCAGGACTGGAGCGGGATCGAGGCCCTGGCAAGGCGGGCTTCCGAGTTAGCCGCGGTGGGGGCGAGTCAGTAGCGCCTGCCCGTGCCCTACGCGCAACGGATGTAGGCTTGCACTCCGCGTGCATCCTCTAAACCAGGGCGAGGATTTCAGCGCCCGTGATGGTCGTCAGTTCGAATGGGCAATCACCGATTGTCGCGAGGCTGGCAGCGTAAGAGGGATCCGGGAGTTGGAGCCTTCGCACCTTCCAGTCTTCCGCTGTTTTGAGCTCAGACCAATCTTCAACGCTCGAAAATTCCCCCTCTGGTCCGGGGACCACGCTGAACTCCTTGAGGGGATGAAAAAGTCCCCGCCCGATGCCCTTGATGTAGGCCTCCTTGGCAGTCCAGATCTCGAAGAAGGCTGCGATGCGGTCCCTGGCATGCAGGACATGGTCTTGCTCTGGTGCTGAAAATTGCCGACGCACAATCGCATCAACCTCTTGAACATCACGAAGCAGCTCAACATCCACTCCAACCTCGCCAGTCGTACTCACCGCGATCAGGACAATCTCCTCTGAGTGGGAGAGGTTGAAGGAGAGCTCCCGCCCCGAGGGGCTCTCAATCGCCAACTTGCCCCACTGGTTGCTGCGGAAGACGATTTCTCCGGGCTCAAAACCGAGGTGGTGACCGAGGACTTGGCGGAGGAACACGTGAGCGCACACGAATCTCCGTCGATCTTCTGGAAAGCGATATCCATTCGCGCGCTCCTGTTCCTTGGAGTCCAGCCGATCGAGCAAGTGATCAAAGCCCTCATCCATCGCACCGAGACAGCCCCAAACCCGGATCTCTCCGGGGGGTATCTTGGGATCGACTGGAGCCAACGGTGCGATCCCCGGTGCTAGCAAATTAGGAAGGGAGGGGAAAGATGTCACGCAGGTGAGGTCGCCGAGGTGATCTTTAAAATAAATGTCTGGCGAATTTACCTTGCCACCTCGGGCCCTTCTGCCCAATTTCCCCGCCCACTCACCTAGGCTGAAGGCTCGGTAGCTCAGTTGGTAGAGCAGGGGATTGAAAATCCCTGTGTCGGCCGTTCGAATCGGCCTCGAGCCACCTTCAGCGTCAACGGTTTACGCGGATTTAGGGCGACGCCGATTTTGGCCAACGTGGCCCTAACGTGCCCTTACGGTTTTCGGTAGCTCCCTCCGAAGAGCCCGGCGGTAGTCCCCCTGGAGGGCTGAGGACGCAGACAAACCACCCGCCCTGCACCCACCAGAGGAAGGCACCTGGTATCACTTGCCCTGGGGAAACGTGGTCGCTGTTTCGTCAACCACGCTCCCCAAGACTATTTCGCCTGTCCACTCATGAGGAAATCAACTCATGAAATTCTTTGCTGGGCCAACCAGTCGTCCTGCGTCCGGCCTCGAGCTCAGCAGAGCGCGTACGACAGCGACTATGGCTTTCGCGAAGTCTGCACAAGGTCATGGAAGGCAGCAATCCGCCAAGTCGCTGGCGGCAGTCGCATAGTCGATCACGTTTTGCTCCTGGTTGATCCAATCCGCCAACGCCATCACATTCATCACGTTCATTCGATGGAGTTTCATCACCTCCGAGCACCCAATCACGATCAGAAATCGACCCCAGAATACTCTCAGGTTTGCGCTCACAAGGCAACCGGACGGCCGGTTCACTCCCGCCTCGCGCCGCGCCAACCCATCCAACAGGTCCCGCGCGGCATTCCGGAGTATTCCAACAGTCTCTTAGGGTTGACCACTCTGTCCGGCCACACTCATGAGAAGGGCCTTGTAAGGGGCTTCATTGCGGCCACAGCCGTGGAAAGGGCAGGAAGAGCGGGTCCGGTGGAGGATGCCATGGCGCCTTTGGCCACGCAGTTGATGGCCGTCCCCAGCGAACCGTTTTTCAGTTTTAGGTTCACTTTGCGCTTCCCGATGTCTTTATCGAAAACGATGCTTACGCCCTTCTTCGCCGGATCGCGCTTCTTGGCCTTGCGACCGAAGATTCGTCCGTCCGGGGAAGCCAAGGATCTCGGGCTGCGTAAGCAGGATGGACTCGACCTTCTTTTTGACCGCGACGCTCTCGCTTTTTACGGCGATCCCGCGTGGCACGCGAAAATGGCATCGGGCAAGTGCACGTATTCTCAGAAACTCGTCGAAAACGAAGTGGTCTACACCTTCACACGGACGCCGAATCTCGGCGAGAAGTCCTTCCCTCCGGTCAACACCAACGGCTCCCAGCGTGGCTGGCGGCCGATCATGGCGTTTTTTCTCCAGCGCTTGAACGACATCGAGGTATTGCTAGGAAATTGCTTTCCGACTCCGGCGTCCCCCGCCTCCGGTCGGCCTGTTCTCCGTAGTAAGGCGGCGAAGGATGAAGCGGGGTTGGAGGGGGAGCCATCGGCGCTCATCTCAATTCCTCTCGGCCCCGAAATTTCGCAACTAGCGCTGCGGACGTTTGCAGAGCGTGCTGCGCGGCGATCGCGAAACTGTCCTCACCGTCGCCCCGAGCGCGAATCGCAATGACACGAAAGAGGCCGAAGCAGGGATCCGGGCGCAAGAGGCAGGCTTCCCCGCCAGTGAAGCTTTCTCTGCGCAAGAAGTTGCTCTTCTCGGCGATTACGGTTCCTCTGGTGCTCGTGATGCTGGAATTGGCGCTGGCTCTGTTTGGCGTCCAGCCGACGCTCTACGAATCGGATCCTTACGTCGGCTTCGCGCCGGTACCGCTGTTTGTTGAAAAGGAACGACCCGACGGCACGGTCCAGTGTGTCACCGCCCGGAACAAACTGCGGCTGTTCAACGCGCAGACGTTTCCGCGAGAAAAGCCCCCCGGAACATATCGCATTTTCTCGGTCGGCGGATCGACAACGCACGGACGCCCCTACGACGACGCGACTTCGTTTTCGGGCTGGCTACGCGAGTATCTGAGGGCCACCTCGACCGAACGACGATGGGAGGTCATCAATGCGGGAGGGGTGAGCTATGCCAGTTATCGCGCGGCGCTGTTGATGGAGCAACTCATCCAATACGAGCCCGACCTGTTCATCATCTATTCCGGCCACAACGAGTTTCTGGAGGAGCGAACCTACGGCGACATCAAGGACATCCCGGAGTGGGTGCTGCGGATCTCGACGTGGGCTGCGCGATCCCGCGCCGCCACGCTCGCCAGCAACGCGATCCAGAGCGTGGCTTCCTCCTGGTCCAAGCCGCCGCGGAAGAACGAGTTGAACAATGAGGTGGATACGCAAATGATCGGACTCTCAGCCTACAGGCGGGACGACGCGCTGCAGGAAAACGTGCTCAAACACTACCGTTATAGTCTGTCGCGGATGATTGACATCGCGCATTCTGTGGGAGCCCGGGTTGTGCTGATCACGCCGGCCTCCAATCTGCTCGGGGCGTCGCCATTCAAGAGTGAGAACCGCGCAGGTTTGACCGAGAACGAATTGGCCCGCTGGAACGAACAGTACCAGCTCGCCGAGCAAAAACTTGGACAAGGAGCACCGGTCGAGGCCCTGGCGGCGCTGGATCAAGCCGTAAAGATCGACGATCGCCACGCGACAGCCCACTTCCGGCGGGGACACGCGCTGGCGCAACTCGGGCGATACGACGAGGCCAAGGTCGCCCTGGTCCGCGCAATGGACGAAGACGTCTGCCCGCTGCGGGCCCTGAGTCCGATGAGCGAGATTGTCGCGCAGGTCGCTACGAAGCGGAAAATCCCGCTGATCGACTTCGTGGCGATCCAAGAGGAACATTCGCAGCATGGAATTCCAGGCGACGGGGTGTTCCTCGATCATGTGCATCCGACGATCGAAGCACACCGTTTGCTGGCCCTGGAGATCTTGAACGTCATGGCCAGTGAAGGAATCGCCAATCCAGATATGGACGACGCAACGCTGCTGCAAGTCAGCAGCGACGTGAGGAGCCAAATCGATCCGGCGGCTCACGGGCGGGCGCTGATGAATCTGTCGAAGGTGTTGGGCTGGGCGGGCAAGCTCCGCGAGGCGTATCGCTTGGCGGTCAAGGCAGCCGAGCTGATTCCCGACAGCGCGGCGGCGCAGTATCAAGCCGGGATTACGGCCCAACTGGTCGGAAAGCTGGAGGAATCGATCGACCATTACCGCATGGTAATCGAGATCGAGCCAACCGCCGCATTGGCCCATGGGAATCTGGGCGTCTCGCTCGAAGCACGCGGGGACCTCGCAGGCGCCGTCCGCCACTATGAACGGTCGCTGAAATATGGAGAACCGAAAGACGCCGAGCGAAACCAGCGCAACCTGGCACGCGCCCAACAGAAGCTCCGCCAGTCCCCGTAGGGCGGAATTCCGGAATCTCGACCGCGCCGAAACGGACGGAAAGCAGAAGTTGAGGGTTCTACTCACAGTTTCTGGCCGGTCGCGGCCGAATCTACTGCGCCTTCGTGGTCGCAAGCCACTCTCATCCAGTCAAAGGAAGCGCGCTCTCAAGCGCGGTTGTCACCTTGAGTTTCGCCAGTCATCCTCTATCGCACCCGGCCTTCTTTCGCTTCCACCCCTTAACCTATTCCTCATGCGCTGTGCAGATGCGGATAATCAAGGAGTGAGGGAAGGGACTCACAGGAAGTTCTTCCCGATTTCTCTTGCTTCCAACGCGATATCTCCGACGATCCCGGTAATAGCTTCGAAGCTACGCTATTTCTTGAAATTTGGAGCCTGCCGCTTACTAGGTATCGCAATTTCAGATCGAGAAATCAGCCGGCCGGAACTCTCAAAAAAAAACACGCTGATGAAACCCAGAATTAACAGATCTCTCTTGGCCGGTGGCGCCATTCTTCTCTGCTCAGTATTCGCACCGAGCGCGGAGGCGGTCACCACCTTCGCTATCTTGGAGCAAACTTCGCCGACAGTGACTGTGTATGTGGAAAGTGACGGCGTTGCCGTGGAGGATCCCGCCCCTTCAGGCATGGACTTTGCGCGGTTCGACCCTAACACGTCACCCATTGGCGACGTGACCGCCACCATCCAACTTGTTCCTGGCTTTGGTGATGTGGGAGATTTCGGAGGGTTTATCGCCGGAAACATCGCCCTGATCGATCGTGGTGCCCTCGCGTTCGTTGCCAAGGTGGAAAATGCCCAGGCCAACGGTGCCGTCGGCGTACTCATCGCAAACACAAACCCTAGTGGCGCGGGTGGGCTATTTCAAGGCGGTGGAGACTTTAGCAACACGAACATCCCTGCCGTGATGATACGATTTGGGCTGGGCGAGGACCTTAGAACCCAACTGCTCACCGGCCCTGTAGAAATGCACCTGCGCGTGGTTCCCGAACCGTCCAGTCTTATGCTGTTGGCCATCACTGGTGTCGGGTTCTTCAGCCGGCGACGGCGGCAAAAAAATTCGTGAACTCGATTTGAATAACATTTTTCCCAAGGCCGCCCGGTGTTTCCGGCGGCCTTTTTTTTTACGGCTAAGCTTTCCTTTTTCAGGCCGGGCTTCCTGGAGGGCGTAGTGTCCAGAAATTCGATTACAACCGAACGTGACCGCGTAGTGTCCAGAAACTGGAATCGTCGCTTTCACGCGGCATCCCGGTAGCAAGCCGCGTCTGACGCGGGACTTTCAGAGCGACCAGCGAAGAACGCGCAGAAGAAAGCCCGGCGTATTTGGCGGCATCTTTTCGAGTTAAACTAGGGTCGCCACCGGCCCTAGTTTTTGGTGGCCTGCTTGCGGGAAACCAAGGGGAGACGCCTCCCTCTGGCTCGCTCCTTGGAGATCCATTCCTCCAGACCGGAGGCGAGGCACTGGCCCAGGCCAACGAATACTCGCCAGATGATGCCCGAGGTAAATCTACCCCACAGGAATCTCTTCGGGGGACTGAGACCGCTGGTCACTGCGGTGTTGTCGAGCCAACTCCAGGCAGACGGATCCGAGTGGCGACTTCTGCCTCGGCGCAGGGCCCTGCCGGGGTCGTTTTGGTTCTCCCAACTTAGAACTTTTACGTTCTAAACTATGGGGGCATTTTCTATTTTCCCAATAGTCTTCACTCCAGAATTAACTTGCTTCGACCGCTCGAATCTCCAAGAACTTGCGTGATAGACTGATCGCTTTCGATATTCCTAAATCAGTCTCCGATTAATCCCATGAAGGCCCATTCCACTTTCGCATCTATTCTCTGTGCATTGCTGATAGCGCCCATCGCGGCAGCTCAGCACAGCCCGGGGGATCTCCTCTACAAGCGCACCGATGGCTTGAATGTCGTCGGTGACGACTTTACCGGGGCCCTCCCGGACAACACCGACCATGTCGCGCCTTTCGGCACCCTCGATGACCCCGGATCGTCGATCATCACCGAAATCAACGTCGATCGCGAACCCGGTGCCGGCGGCGTCGATCTGACCGGCGACAACCACGACCTCGCCTTCACCTTCCAGTTTCACGACGCCGACGGAGTGTTCTCCTTTACGGAGAACTACGACGACAGTGTCCAGATCGTCATCACGCCCATCACCGGCCCCAATAACCTGACCTCCACGGGAGCCGCTAAGACTCACTCCGATGTGGCCCCGAACGTCCGCACCTTCGCCAACTACGACTTTGGCGCGGGCGGCTGGTTCAATGCCGACGTGCACATGACGGAAGACGGCGGCGGCGCGCAGTCAGCCGCCGACATCGGCTTTGGCTACTTCAACGGGAAATACAACTCCATAGGTCTGCGGCAGATTTCGCCGAATGGGGCTACGTATGTTGAAGTTGGCGGCGTTAGAGTGGATCCCGCCCCGCCTGGGATGGACTTTGCGCGGTTCGACCCTGCCACGTCCCCCGTTGGCGACAAGACCGCAACTATCCAACTTGTTCCTGGCGTTGGTGATGTGGGAGATTTCGGAACGTTCATTGCCGGCAACATCGCCCTGATCGATCGTGGCGCCATCAGGTTTGATGCCAAGGTGGCAAATGCCGAGGCCAACGGTGCCGTCGGCGTACTCATCGCAAACACTACCCCTAGTGGCGCGGGTGGGCTATTTCAAGGCGGTGGAGACTTTAGCGGGACGACCATCCCAACCCTGATGATACGACATGGGCTGGGGGTGGACCTTAAAGCCCAACTGGATGCCGGGGACACCGTCGTAATGCGCGTAGCCACTCTCCCCCTCCCCCCCCCCGCCGACTTCGGCGGGGTCGGCTACGCCTCCGTCTTCGGCATCAGCAGCGGCGGCGCCGCGGTTTTCGACCAGGACCCCGCCAATAACAACTGGGACTACGGAGCCTACCTCGACAGCTTCGATCTGAGTGTCGATACTGACGGCGATAACATCCCCGACGGCTACGAAGAACTGTTTTTCCCGGGCGATCTCACCAAGTTGGGGCCCGGCGATTTTGATGGCGACGGGGTGAATGACCCCGACGAATTCGCCGACGGCACGGATCCGACCAAGGTCGATACCGACGGGGACGGCTTGAGCGATGGAGTGGAGACCAATACCGGAACCTACAACGGCCCGACCGATACTGGCACCGATCCTCTCAATCCCGATTCGGATGGTGATGGACTCGGAGACGCGGAGGAGATTCCCACCCTGCCCTTTATTGATGTGAATCAGCCGGGAACCGATCCCAACAACCTCGACACTGATGGGGACGGCTTCCAAGATTTGATCGAAATCAATCTGGGCCAGAATCCCACTGATCCTGATCCTCCCATCGTGATCACCCACACCTACAAGTCGAACTTCGGCGCTTACCCGGACGGCACCACCGACCTGAACGATGGCACCGTCATCGCGGGCACCGCGGCCAGCATTTTCGAGGGCCAGCTCCGCTTGACGCAAGACGGATTGGCCTCCGGATTTTCCAGCTTTTCGGTCCCGCCGCTCCAGAATTCTTCTCAGGGCTGGACCGCGGTCTTTGACGTCACCATCATCGACGGCCTCGGCGCGAACGAACCCGCGGACGGATTCTCGCTCAACTACGGCAACGCCGCCATGGGCGAACTCGGCTCCGCGGAGGAAGGCATGGCAGCGGTTGGCTCGGTCACCGAGAACCTCTCCTTCGAAATCGATACCTGGATGAACATCGACGCCGAGCAGGGCGTGAACATCGCCGAAAAAGTCGGCGGGATTGACACCGACCTCGCCTTCACCAATGGCCCCATCCTTCTGGACGGGACTACGGTGAGCGGAACGGTGACTATCAGTTGGAATCCCAGCGACGGCGCTTCCTTCACCACGACGGGACTCGATACCAATGCCGACTTTGTCGAGGTGGTCACTTCCTTCGCTCCAGACGATGACCACACCTTCATCATTTCGGCTCGGGTGGGAGGCGCCAACCAGACCTTGCTGATCGACAATCTCTGCATCACCACCCTAACGACTGATCGCAACCACTTCGTGGTCTCGAGCCCCGATAGCGGCGCCACCATCGACCTCAGTTGGGACAGCTTCGCCAGTGAACAATACTCGGTGGTGAGCACCCCCGATCCGGTGGCCAATCCGGATCCCGCCACTTGGCCGGTGGTGCCTGGACTCGAGCTCATCGTTGCCACGCCGCCCCGGAACCTGACCTCCATCCCGAAGCCAGGGGAAGCACTCAAATTCTACAAACTGATCGCAGGCCCCGTTCCGCCGGTCTCGATCCTGTCCGAGGACTTTGAGAGCGGTCAAGGCGGCTGGACCTTTGGATCGGACGGAGCAGCCGGCACCGCTTGGGAATTGGGAGTGCCTGCCAACGGGCCGGGTGGCGCCAACAGCCTCGTCAATTGCTTCGGAACCAACCTCACTTCCAATTACGCAATCGACGCCAACGTCTGGTTGCGCTCGCCGGCGATCGATTTGACCACCGCTGGTGGGGCGACCCTGAACTACTTCCAGTACCGCGATATCGAGGAGGGTTTCGACTTCGGAATCATCTCGGTGCTCGATGCTGCGGACGATTCGCTCATCGCGGAGATTCCCGGCGCCGACTCCGCGGCTTTTGTCTGGGAGCTTGTCAGCAAGCGGCTTCCCGCCGAAGCACTCGGCAAGATGATCAAGATCGAGTTCCGTTTGACCTCTGATGAAATCGAAGTCTTCCCGGGATGGTTCATCGACGATTTCGAGGTCACCGTGCCCTAATCTTCACTCAGACCAACGCTCCTTTCTCCTCGCCCCACGCCCCTCGGCTGAGTCAGTCTCGGGGCAGCCTGAGACACATCGCCTCCATCCTCGCCTCACTTGGACTCGCTGCCACTGCTGTAATCGCTGAGGAGGAGCCCGACCTTGATGACCCAAGTGTGAAGGCGAAGATCGTGGCGGCAGCGGTGCTTCGGGACACTCTCGAAGAGTGGAAGGTGAGGAGTTGTATTACGCTTCGAATAGCGAAACTCCATACACGGGATGGCGTATGGTCAAAAAACTCCGCCCGTAGGGTCCAGAAACTCGATTACAACAGAATGCGCTGATTTCCAGTCTGTTGGGAGAAACATCATTGGCCGAATTTGGATCGTGCTGCGCGTTTCTGGACGACCAAACTTCCCCGGTGAACGTGATGAAGCTGATGGTGGTGGCCTTGGCTGGCTGGATCAACCAGCAGCAAGAGAACGTGATTGATCAGAGAACAGGATCATCGAGCCGGAGTTCGGATCAAAGGTGGAAGGGGAGGGGAACTGCCGCGAGCGGTTTGGAGGATTGCTTCGCTACTACCACCGAGACGCCGCATGAAATCGACGATTCGAGTTTCTGAGCCCTACGGGACTGTGTGGCGCTGCACTCGCTCCCCCAGGAGGAAGTAGCCACTCAGTCATCGGAATCTGAGCGCCCCTGCTCCGGTTTCAAATCAGCGATCACCGTGGCCATTGCCGCGTCACCCGCCCTCCTCCTGCCCCTGCTTTGCGAGACGCTCCAAGGCCTTGCACCCCCGTTTGGCTGTCTACCACCCTCGGAAAGAGCTACCGCTGCTGTGACAGGTCCTCAGCTACAAGACCATGCTGCACCCCCCGAGAACTGGTTGGTCGATCCGTCCGCCGGAGCGAGCCGTTCGCTCGGCGAGCACACCTCGCCCGTCGCCGGATTCCGGCAGCGCGTCATCCGGTGACCCGCCACCGCGAGGGACTTCATCCGCCTCCGTGTCACCCTCGCGGAGTGAAGGGACCAGAGCCGCGAGCGCAAAAAAATGAAAATCACTCCCGAACTCCACGGTTGGCAGCAAATAACCAGTATCTGCGCCTCCCATGAAACTTATCAAACCGGTCCTCCTTTCCCTCCTTGCCGTCTCCCCCATCACCGGCCTGTCGGCTCCGCTAACGATTCCAGACAACTACCGGCAGAAGCTCAACGGTCCCCTCGTTGACCAGGGTGATGTATTTTTCGCCCAGGTCAGCCCGGATGGGAACACCGCAGTCTATATCGCCGACCAGGATACCAATGGTGTGGCGGAGCTTTACAGCGCGCCCCTCGGCAGCGGGGACGTCACCAAGCTCAGCGATTCTCTCGTGGAAGCTGGCGACGTGTGGCACTTCGAGATCAGTTCGGACAGCTCCACCGTGATCTACGTGGCGGACCAGGACACTGATGATGTCTACGAGCTTTACAGCGTGCCTATTCACGGTGGTGCCCCCTCCAGGATCCATCCGGCCCTTGATCTTTTCGGGGACCAAGGAGTGGGAGACTTCCGAATCAGCCCGGACGGAAACACGGTGCTCTTTACGGCGGACTTCAACGCCTCGTCGGAGACTTACGGTCTTTTCCGGGTGCCCATCAATGGCGGCGCCGTCTCCCCGGTCGCCGGCCCTCTCGCCGCGGGACGGGAAATCGAGAATTTCAGGATCAGCCCGGATGGAAGCGTCGTGGTCTACCGCGCCGACCAGGATGCCGACGATTACCTTGAACTTTACAGCGTTTCAATCGAGGGAGGGCTCACCACCAAGATCAGCAGCGGCTCCTCGTTGCCTTTCGGCAACGGAGTCGAGGATTTCAAGATCAGCCCGGACAGTTCCACCGTAGTTTACCTGAGGGACACCTTTGTGACCGAGGTTTACAGTGTGCCCATCACCGGCGGAACATCGATCAAGCTCAATGGATCCCTTCCTACGGGCAGCGGTCCCTTTCCCATCGGCAACGTGCAGGACTTCGAGATCAGTGCCGACAGCACCACCGTGGTCTACCGCGCCGACCAGGATGATGACGAAATCTACGAAATCTACGGAGTGCCCATCTACGGAGGCGCCTCCAGCAAGCTGAACTCTGCCCTCGTCTCGGGTGGTGACGTGTCGGGCTTTCAGATCAGCGAGGACAGCTCTACCGTGGTCTACGACGCCGACCAGGATGATGACGGGGTCACGGAACTCTACAGTGTGCCCGCCGGGGGGGGCGCCGTCACCAGGCTCAACCGCAATCTCGTGGATGGCGGTGATGTGCGGTCCTTCCAGATCAGTCTCGACAGCTCTACCGTCATCTACCGCGCCGACGAGGATGAGGACAACGACTACGAGCTTTACCATGTGGCCATCGACGGGGGCACCGTCAGCAAGGTCAACGCTCCTCTCGTTGAAAAAGGTGACGTGTCGGGCTTCGTAATCAGCCCGGACAACTCCACCGTGATCTATAGCGCCGACCAGGACGCTGACGGGGTCAAGGAGTTGTATGCCGCCTGGTTCGGGAGCCCGGAGACCACCCTGATCGTAGGGTTCTGGCTTGCCGACATCTGGCTGGAGTGGAACTTCACCGCTGACGAACTTGCCAACCCCTGGTTGGAAGCAACCCTCTGGGGCTGGAAAGCCGATCCGGATGGCGATGGCCTTGCCAACCTGATGGAATACGCCCTTGGCGGTGACCCGCAGGTGGCTTCCATACAATTCGTGGACGGCAGCCTGATGGGCGCCGAGCTTGAGATAGTCGATGGACGGGCCATCGTGCGGTATCCGGAACGCAGCGACGCATATAAGCGCGGCCTCAACTACAAACTGGAGTTCTCCAGCGACCTCGAAAACTGGTCGACCGTTCCCCCTCGCGGATTCGCACTCGTCAGACCCTCCGACTACACTCCTGATGTAGTCGGGTTCCAGCAGAGTGCCCGGAGGTGGAACGCCACCCCGGATCGCCACTTCGTCCGCCTCCGCGTCTCCTTAACTCCTCTGCTTTTACCCTGAAGTCCTCCGGGGCCTCCGGCGCAGTCGCAATGGATCTCCCCTTCCGGGGCTAATCCAACCCCGGAGGGTCCAGAAACTTGATTACAACAGAATGCGCTGATTTCCAGTCTGTTGGGAGAAACGTTATTGGCCGAATTTGGATCGTGCTGCCCGTTTCTGGACGGTCAAACTTCCCCGGTGAACGTGATGAAGCTGAGGGTGGGGTCCTTGGGTGGCTGGATCAACCAGCCGCAAGAGGACGTGATTGATCAGAGAACAGGATCATCGAGCCGGAGTTCGGATCAAAGGTGGAAGGGGAGGGGAACTGCCGCGAGCGGTTTGGAGGATTGCTTCGCTCCTACCACCGAGATGTCGCATGAAACCGACGATTCGAGTTTCTGGATCCTACGGCCCATACCCGCATAGTGCTGCCGGACTTCTCAGGCTCCCGCTATTCCTCGTCCGGGGTCTTGTCGTCTGCTTCCGCTTTCGCGCTTCCCGCTGCGAGGGTCTTCAGTTCGGCCAGCCAGTTGGGCGCCTCCGCGTGGGCGAGGTTCTCGCGGATGATGCGTCCGAGGGCGTTGAATCCCGACGCCTGGTTCGACCCGAAGATCAGGGCGTCCCGGTTCTTGCCCCAAAGCAAGGTGGGGAGGCGCTCCTTCGTGAAGTCCTCCTGCGAAACCTTCCTCTGTCGGGTATCCTCGCGCCGTTGGTCGCGGTTGCGGTCGCCGGTGTCGAAGCCGAAGCGCCGGGCGAGATCTGACGGGATTCCTGCCGGGAGGCCAGCGGGGAGGCCGAGTGCTCCCCCACCTGTCGCGAGGGCGAGGGTTTTGCTTTCGTGGATGATCCGCTTGCCCCAGGCGGCCTGCAGAGCGGAGTGATTTTTTTCTTTCCGGAAGTGCGGAAGGATCACTCCGTCGTAGACGGCGCTGACCGGCAGGGGCGAACCCATCCACGTCTGGAGGGGCGGCAGGGACAGGGGCAGCTTGAGGCGTTCTGCGAAGACGGAAGCGAGGGCGGAAGCGGTGAGAACGCGCGATTGACCTTCGAGTCTGTCGAAGTCCCTGGTCAGGTCATCGTAGTATTCGATCAGTTCCGGCATCACCTTCTGCACTCCGGTCGTTTCGTCCTTCTCGAGAGCGACCGCCAAGGTGAGGAGGAGGAACTTCACTTGATAATGCAGCGCGGCAATGTGTTCAGTGCTCTTGAGTCGATCCTCGTTGCGTTCCCGCCAGTCTCGCCAGTCGGATTCCCGTTTTCCGACGGCGTCGAATTGCAACTCCTTGATGGAGTCCATGTAGTACTGGTAGGTGGCCTTGGGGCTCTTGAGGATGGCCCGCAGGGTGCTAACCGCGCGCAAGTTGTTTTTGGCGGAGCCGCCGTGCAGCTTCTGATGAAGCTCTCCGATCATCTGGTCGACCCGCTTTTTCTCGGAGGGGGTGATGCTCTGGGCAGAGCTGAGTCCAGAAACCAGGAAAGTCGCCGAGACTGCGATGGCGGTGAGGGTGGGAAGCGGTGTCTTCATCGTGGGAGAGGTGTCGCTAGGAGTGGTTATAGTCGGAATCGCGGGATCTACGGGCACGGAAACCCGCGCAAGGCCTCAAAGTTGCGTGACGATAGAAAGGAATACATGAGGACATGTCGAGAACAGCTCACCCGTAGGGTCCAGAAATCGTAATGGCTCCGCCACGAAAAGTAACTACCACGGGTGGAGCCTTGCTCTCGAATACCCTATGATCGGTTGACCCGGGGCCTTGGCCGGGAAATCACCGCGCTTACCGAAATCAGCCTCACCACTTGATCGGGACACCCTTATTGGGCCAGTTGGAATGTCAGGTTCCGGGGACTGGTTCTAGTTGCGCCATGGTTCTGGAAAAGTCGTCTGGCCTTTGGAAACTCAATCCGCTGCGCGGGTGGACGCGGTTGTAGGAGCTCCTCCATTCCTCGATTCCATTCGGGGGAACCTAAAGGATTTTGCCGAGCGCGCGAGCCTCCCTTCCTCCCTGGGCTACCCTATCGATTTGGGCAGCGCGGCAACGGGGTCGGCCTGAAAAGGAAATTTTCAGCAGGGGCCATTCTGGCATAGGTTGGCCGCATCATGATACGGGCCCTTGCCATTCTGCTCCTGACTTACACCGGCCTCGTCGCTAAGGAAGCACCTCTCGATATCATCACCTACAACATCCGCCAGGACACCGCCGGAGACAAAGGGCCCCGGGACTGGCAGCAGCGAAAGGACAGGGTCGGCGCCTACCTGCTCGACAAGAACGCCAGCATCATCGGCCTGCAGGAAGTTCGACACAACCAATTGCTCGATCTGGATCAGGCTCTCCCTGATCACGGTTATACCGGAGTCGGAAGGGACGATGGGAAAACGCGCGGTGAGTACTCCCCCATCTTGTTCAACCGGAAACTCTGGAAGCTCGACCCCGGCGAACACGGCACCTTCTGGTTGTCCGATACTCCAGACATTGCAAACAGCCGATCCTGGGGTAATCGCTATACCCGCATCTGCACCTGGGCACGCTTGATTGGAATCAGTGGCCCCGAACGAGGAAGCGCCATCTACATTTACAACACTCACTGGGATCACCAAAGCCAGCCCTCGCGAGTCAAATCCGGTGAACTCATCCTGAAAACGATTGTGGCTCGCACCCATCAAGAGGACCCCTTCATCTTCATGGGTGACCTGAATGCCACCATGGAAAACCCCGCCGTGAAAGCCTTGCTCGCCTCGGGGCTCCTCATCGACCACGGCAAGAGTCAATTTCGCTCGTCCAGCCTCTGGAAGGCGCCGCTCGTTCCCGGATTGCGCATCGACCACATCTTCACTTCCATTTCGATCAAGAAGGCAATTGCACGGGTCGAATCCAACGCCAATTCCGCCAACGAGTCTGCATCAGACCACCATCCCGTGCGTCTCAGTATTTCCGCCCGCCCGCCTGCTGCCCAGCCTATCGCCGCCGAGCCCATGGTCTTCGGCGAGGGCGGACAGATCAAAATGCTCTACGACCGTCGTCAGCGACCGCAAGCGGTCTACCTGAACGACAAGGTGCACATTGTTTTCAATGCCGGCGGCGAGAAAGGCGCCGATCCCAAGTCCAGAACCAAGGCGATGGCGGTCACTTACGATCCGGCAACGCGTTCATTCTCCGAGATCGTGACCATCGGGAAGGCTTCTCGTGATCACCACTACGGCCCCGTGATCTGGGCGGATGAGGACGATTATCTGCATGTCCTCTCCGCTTGCCACAGAACGCCCGGAACACACCTGATCTCCAAAGACCCGGGAACGATTGGCAGCAGTCTTGAGGATTGGAAAGTCGGACCAGAAATCGTCCCCAAGATTTCTTACCCGTGCCTCTTTAACATCTACGACGACAAGGAGCTGATTTACTACCGCACGGACGGTCACACCAGTTCGTGGACCTACCGGATCTCCGATGACAATGGTAAAACCTGGACCGGACCAGACAACGATGTGACTGACATGGATATCAACGGTCGGCGTGATTGGTCATCCTACCAGACCAAATTACTCAGCAAGGACGGCAAATTCCTGCATGTCGCCTTTATGACCTACGATGATGTAAAGACCGACGATCCCGAGAAGACCGAAGCTGAAAGGTTTTACAATCCGCGCTACGACAAAACCGTGAGCAATGAATGGAAATACAACCTCTACCACATCAAGATCAATGTGCGGACCCATGAGGTTACCAACACCGATGGTGATGTCATGCAGACCCCCATGGATATCGACTACGCCGATTCCAACTGCCGCATCTGGGACACCGCCTGGCGCGGCGCTGGTGTTCCGCCAACCATTGTCCTCGATGAAAAGGGAGCCCCGGCCTTCCTTCATGTGCTTTCCAGCGAAGCAACAGAGGAGGATCTCGATTACTATTATGTGAGACGGGTAGAGGGGAAATGGGAACAGACCCGCATCACCGATTCGACCCACCAATGGAATAGCTGCCACTTGAGTCTCGACGCCGCCGGCAAACTGCACGCCTACCTGGTGGTTGGTGACGGTTACCTCAAGACCGACGGCTACATGGACAAACACGGCGGCGGCCGAATCGAAGAGTGGATTTCCTCCAACAAAGGAAAGACTTGGAAAATGGCTCGTGATTTGACGCCTGGCAGGGCCGATTACCCGGGTTGGAGATTCAACAATATACAGCCCGTCCGAAGACCCGGCGGAGAAATTGTCGACGGAATGCTCCTCTTCTACGGCTGGGGGGACCGGAATGCGCCGGAAGCTCGTGCGTTCCTGTTAGACGAGCGGCTTCGATGATTTGTTCGGCACTTGAATTTCACTGAATCGCAACGATGCCCCGACTGGTTTACCCGTAATGTCCAGAAATACGATTACAACAGTATGCGTGGATAGTCAGTCTGTTGGGAGAGGGTAATTGAGGGCGGATTCTGAAGAGACCCGTCGACTGCAAAGAAGAGATTTCCGATCACTCGGGTGG
>JAPKFB010000133.1 GCA_028821775.1 Roseibacillus sp. | reverse complement strand
TCCACGACTAATTCTCTGAACTTCCCTGAATCAGGATGGTGGGGTAGGATTCTCTCAGCCATGAAAGGACTGATTTCAATTGTTATAGGTTTGTTGGTGGGATCCGCCTCAGCTGCGGAGATTGATCCGAAGGTGCCGGTCAAGTTGTCCGAGCCTCGCTTGTTTTCTTTTGCGCAGTTGTGCGACACGCAGCTCGGAATGGGCGACTATGAGCACGACGTGAAGACACCGGACGAGAAGGAAAACTACTACAACATCCCGTCCGCAAAACGCATGGAGCTACTGAAGCTCCATGAATTCAGGTCTGAAAAAGCGATTTCCTAGCGATCGCAGGACCGTGCGTGAAAATCTGGCCAGGAAACGGGGTTCTGCTCCATCCCTCCAGGAATCATCCCGCCAACAAGCCCAAATCGTTTGTGTTACTCCCAAAGCCACCGGCATCGATGTTGTGTTTATGGAGTAACTCAAGGTAGAGGTTGCACAATGGCGTCGGTTTCTCGAGGACGGTATGGGCCTGGTGCCGGTACCCTCCGCCCGCAACGATGGTAGGGAGGTTGTTGCAGGTGTGATTCGAGGAGTCTCCAAAGTTACTGCCAATCACCACGGTGGTGTGATCCAGCAAGGTCCCCTCACCCTCCTCGATCTGATCGAGCTCGGAGAGGAACTGGTTTAGGTGCTTCACGATGTCGACCTCGATCCGGCTGAGTTTGGCGAGGGCGTCGGCCTTGCCGGCATGGTGGGACAGGGTGTGCCAGCCACCGGTGGCACCGGGCACCTTGATCGCCCCGTAAATCCAGTCCAGCGAGAGCGTGATGACTCGCGTTGAGTCGGTTTGGAAGGAGAGTTTCGACAACTCGAAGAGGTTCCTGATCTTCGCGGAGAAGGCGAACTCCTGGTCGGTGCTCAGGGTGTTGGGGACTTCCGGCTTCTTGGTCTTGAGCCAGAATTCCTCGTGCCGGAGCTGCTCTTCCAACTCCGCGATGACGATCCGGTAGGAATCGATCTTGGAAGGGTCGCCACCCCGCGGCTTCAGCTGCTCCATGTCCCGGTAGAGACACTGGACGACGTGCTGATCATTCTCGATCTGGCGGCGCTTGGCGGTCAGATCCTCTTCTCCGAAAAGTCTGTCGAAGATCTGACCCTCATCGTGCATCGGCGGAATCGCCACGCCCCGGTTGTTCCACGAACACCCCCAACCACGGTCGTAGATGCTGAACGAAAGGAACGGGAAGCGGGTGTCGCCTCCCATCTCCCGAGCTAGGATCTGGTCAAGCGAGATCGTGTTGACGAAATTCGCCGCCTCGGGACTCGACGCGCCGGTCAGGAAGGATTTTTCCGAGTCATGGTTGCTGGTCTCCATGCCGGGGTGGAAGAGGTTCTGGAAGACCGTCATTTTCTCCCGGGTAGTCATCTCCTTGAGATAGGGCGAAGTGGAAAAATCGCCCCGCTTGGTGGGGAAAAAGTTGGGTTTGTAGAAGCCCAGCGAATTGCAGATGAAAATAATCCGCTTCGGCGGCACCTTGGTGGAAGGAGCGGTGGCAGCCCGAAGATCCAGGGACCGGAGGGCCAGAGGCAGGGCCGCTCCGAATTTCAGGAACTCTCTTCGCCCGTAGTGGTTCATTCTTCGTCGGTGGTGAGTGAATAGACGAGGACCTCCGTCAACAGGTCCCTCATTTTAACATCCCCGGGACTCCTCGCTATGAGGTCCCACAGGGAAAGGCGATGTTCAAGGCCGGGTTCGTAGCCGTTGGCATACTCGAAATACTTCTTCGCGAAATTGTAAGCGACCTTGTGCTCACCCGCGAGGAGGAGTTTCTTGAGCCCGAAGATGTCCTCAAACTTGTCCTCGCCGAGCTCGCCGGAAGCATCCACCGGTCCGCCCCATGTGAAGTAGCCCGCTTGGCGGTACTGGAACGTCCCGCGGTGGGCTTGCTTGATCTTGTACTTTCCGCGCCACTCTCCGGTGGCATCGAAGCTCTCCAGCGCGAAGCCGTAGGGGTCGATGCTCTTGTGGCAGGCGTAGCAGCTCTTGTTGCTCTTGTGCTGGTCGATTTGTTCGCGGAGCGTTGTGGCTTCGCCGTGATCGGGTTCGAGCGCGGGGACGCTTTCGGGCGGTGGTGACAGCGGGGTGCCCACGATATTCTTGGAGATCCAGGCGCCACGCAGGATCGGTGAAGTGTCGAAGCCATCCGTGGTGACCTTGAGGACGCTTCCCATCGTCAGTAGTCCTCCCCGCGGGACCTCGGGAGGAAACCTCACCTTGCGCATCTCCTGCCCGATGACTCCCTCAATTCCGTAGTGCCGGGCGAGGCGCTGGTTGAGGAAGGAGAAGTCGGAGTCGATCAGCTTCCCGGCGGGAAGGTTTTCCTGGATCAAGTGATGGAGATAGGCCCGGGGTTCGATCGGCAGGTAATGATTCAGGAGGTCGTCATACTCAGGATAGAGTTTGAGGGAAGGAGGCACCTTGTTCAGCAACCTCAGGTTCAGCCATTGATCGCTGAAGGAGCGGACCATCCGATGGCTGCGTTCATCACCAAGCATACGGTGGATCTGGGCACGGAGGGTTCCGCCGGTGAGATCCTCCGAAGCGGCGAGGTCGAGAAGCTCTTCATCCGGGACCGAAAGCCAGAGCATCCGGGCGAGATCGGCGGCCTTCGCATAGGATCGCTTGGCATGCTCGCCAGGTGCCAAGAGGAAACGGGGTGAGCAGATGATCGCCTTCAACCCGACCTTCGCCGCCTGGACGAAATCGCTGTCATCCTCGAACCGACGCAGCCCGACCCGGAAGTAGGGAGCCAGCTCCTCCTCGCTGAGCTCCGAAGAGAAGGCCCGTTCCGCAAAGCGCCGGATGACCCGCTGTAGATCCTTGGACGAACGGGAGGCGACCGTGATGGTGGATGTCTCCAGCTGATCGGCGAGAGGCGTGAGAACGTCGAGTTTGCCGATGGAAGCAAGGGACTTCCCATCCAGGGAAAGGGCGTCCGTCACGAGGAACTTGATATACCGGCTGGTGGTCATTCGCGGGAACAGGATGGGTTGCTCATTCGCGAGACGGATTTCCAACGCGCCCTCGACGATGGGCTCCCCCCAGGATTTGCGGTCTTCGGAGAGATGGATCGCGTATCCCTTCACCTGCCCGTTGCCGTTGCCACCCGACCAGGTCGCGTAGGACAGGCCCTCGATCTCTGCGCCGTGCGGGTTTTCCAGGATCACATAGTGAGGTGGCTCGGCCACGGTCGGCTGGAACCTCGTGTGCCAGAAGGTCCGGTTCGAGCCGTCCTGCATCTTCTCCTTCTCCATGCCCTCCTGGAAGCTGCTGACGGTGAGTGTGCCGCCGACCTTCTGGAGATTCGTCTGAACGCCCTGGGTCTCGAGGGCCTCCCGGGGCTCACCCTCCACCGGCAAATCGCCAAAGACCATTTTGTAGGAAGCGGGCGGCCATTCGTCGACCACCGGTCCCCGTGCCGTCAACTGCTTGATATAGGCTCCTTCCTTGGGGGCTTTCTTGCGGAAGGTATGCCGGGAATAGCAGTGGACCGAAACGTTCTCTCCCGGTTTGAGAAAGGCGCGGATGGTATACGATTTCAGCTCCCGGTTTCCCAATGAGATCACGCCGACAAGGCGCTGGGGCTGCGGACGGTCGTCGGCATAGTAGTACTTCCCGGCATAGACTTGCAGGCTCACATCTTCCTCGAACTCCGCCACTTTCATGGCGTCGAAAGTCAGCTCGTACCAGCCCGCGACGGGAGGATCAAAGTTGTCGTAGAAGAAAGAGTAGCTGTTGCCATTGTTGGCCCGCGTCCACGAGAACAGGATGCCCTCCAGATAAGGACGGAGGTAGATGTTGTAGGTCTCGTGGCTGTCCTTCACCTTGTTCGTCACCCAGGTTTTCTCCGCCGGAATCCCCCCGGCCGGAAAGGCGTGATTAAGGATCTCATCCGCCACCGAGAAATAGGATCCTATCATCTCCCGACTCAGTTGGATCTTACGGTTCGAATCGAAGTCGTTCGTGCCCCGGTCCTCCGGAATGTGGGCGGCCACGTCGAGATTCGTGCCCAGCAGATCGTTGACCGAGTGCACGAATTCATGCCGGCTGATGCGGCGGAAGGAATTCGGAGCGTTGGCCGCTTTCCGCTTCGCCAGCCAATCCAGGACCGCCCTCTTCTCCTTCGTGTCCGGCTGATCCTTCTTGGCGGGAGGCATTTTTCCCGTGAGCAGGTTCTCGAACATGAGCGAGCCGTCGAAATTCCCCTCATCCAGAAGCTTCTCGAGGTTGAATTCTCCTTTTTTTGAAGCGTCGTCGTGACAGTCGAAGCAGTAATTCTCGAGGATCTCGAAGACATGGTCCTCCACCGCCTCAGCAACCCCTGCCGAGGTTCCGATGGAAAAGCAAGCGAGTGCAACGAACCGCAGAGTTCGCACCACCTTGTGCAGCCGCATGCATCCTGAAATCATTTCTTCTTATACGTAGGGTCGGGAGCTGGAATTTGGCCCCATCTTCTTTTAGCATATCATCGAGCCGTGCTTTCATTTCAACCGCCCCTCTGGCATGCGTTTGGCCAAGTTGTAAGATACGAACGACGATGTGAAAAGTAATTCATATTGCACCCCCGGATCCTGAGCCTCCAGGAAATCAGGGCTGGAAAAGGAAATTCCTAGCAATCAATTTGATCAGGTGCCGGGCGGGATACTGCCCGGTGGTCACGCCAACACGTAAGGGCGAGCAGATCGGGGATGCGACATAGAACTGCTTGAAGAGCGTCCCCTCCGCCGCGAGCTTGTCGAGATGAGGCGTTTTCACCTTCGTGTTCCCCGTGCAGCTGAGGTCCGCAAAGCCGAGGTCATCGATGATGTTGATGTTGGGCGAAGCAGGTTGGTCCTCCGCAACGCAGGTCGTTCTCCCCATCAGCGACAGAAACACCAGCAGAAGCAGGGTCGCCTTCATATCAATGACCTACTCATGACAAGACCATGGGATGATCGCAATCTCGATTCGTCCCGAGCCATCTGCTGGGGACGGGAACGCTGGAGATTTGGACATCTCATCCTCATCGTTCCCGGATTCACGGATACATTCAAAAATCTGACTCACGGCACGGTTACCATGAAATCATCAAGGTACCATCCGGCGAAAACACTGCCGTCGAATACATCGGTGATGAGCCTAAATTCGATCTTCACTATCTTGCCGACTACCTGTGGCGGCAGGACCCTGCTGACCAGCGCCCAGTCAAGTGATACTCCATCGAGATCGTCCTCGATCACGGCCAGCACTGAATCGTCAGCGCAGTCGATCACCGACACGCGCCCCAGGTCGAACGTCTCTTCGATATCGAAGGCCTGGAAGTAATTCACGGTGGCTCCGGCAACGGCGGTCAGGTCGATCGGCGGGGAGCGCAGCCAGACATCCGCATCTATTGCGTAACCAGCGGTGAGGTTCGTTCCGAAACAGCTGGTCGGGCTGTTGGCCGCTGCCGGTCCCACTCCGGGTAGGCCCAGCTCCCACATGGTTCCCACTGCCCCCTCGGTGCCCGTGGTCCATCCTCCCTGCCCGCCTTCGAAGTCGTCCGCGAAGATCGACTCCGGAGGGGCGGCGAATCCCTCGATCACGAAGAAGCGCTTCGCCTCAGGAGGTCGCGGAATTGTGAGCGTATTCTCTGGAGGAGTGGCTTCCATGTCTTGGTGGCCGTCAAAGACCGGCCAGTCGATGGGGTCGGCGACGGAAGGATCGGTCTCGCTGCGGAGAGTATAGAGCTGCCCTCTTTGGCTGGGCCATCGGAAGGTCAGCATGTCCCTGCCACTGACCTCGAGCGGCAATGGTTCCGCCCCCCCCAGCGAAATAATCTGAATGCCACTGGGACGCGCGCGCGCGCTGCCCACACTTCCGCCATTCCCCGTCATCGTGAAGTCCGATCCGCTAAAGCCGCTCAACTGCACGATATTGGCTGAGAAAAGCGTGTTACCCTCCGCCTCCGTGCTGATGATGTAGCCGTCCGTTAGTTCTCCTCCCGCCAGCGGCCAGTTGTTGACCGCAACCTGATGGCCGAAGCGGGTGTCGGTGTTGCCCGCATTGTCCGCCACCGTGAACCCAGCCGTCATGTTGGAGTTGTCGGTCTGGTAATAAACGAGAACATCGTAGCCGGGACCCGTAAACTCGGGCCCGAGACCTGCCACAGTGATCGATCCGTTGGCGTGGAAGTTGTCGAGGTAGCCGGACAGCATATCCTGGTCGGTGCCTGCGCCGTCCGCGGAAGAGGTCGACCAGGTATTGTTGGTCACCCACGAAAAAGATGCGGCGGTTGCAGAACCGGTGGAATTTACGAGGGCGGGAACCGTGAGCCCATCTCCGACGTTCGAGGCTCCAACCGCGTTGTTCCAGTTGCCCAGCTGCCCGAGGCCAGCATTCCCGGTCACGATGCCTTCCCCGCCAGCACCACCAGCTGATGGCGAGTTTGCGTTTCCACCAGCGATGTTGATGCTGATGGTCAGTCCCCTCCCAACCACATTCGGGACGTCGTTCTCGTCCGTCGGATCGGAGCCCAGATTGATCTCTGCGCTGTCGCTAATCCCGTCCCCATCGGTGTCTTCCTTGGTCGGGTCGGT
>JAPKFB010000132.1 GCA_028821775.1 Roseibacillus sp. | reverse complement strand
TGGCGCTGAGGGAGGACGGCAAGGTAGTTGCCTGGGGCCGTAACGACTATGGTCAGACCACAGTCCCCGCCGGCCTTGAAGATGTCGTGCAGATTTCTGGTGGGAGTTTTCACTCCCTGGCGCTGAGGGAGGACGGCAAGGTAGTTGCCTGGGGCCGTAACGACTATGGTCAAACCACAGTCCCCGCCGGCCTTGAAGATGTCGTGCAGATTTCTGGAGGGTATGATCACTCCCTGGCGCTGAGGGAGGACGGCACGGTAGTTGCCTGGGGGAGTAACCTCTATGGTAAGACCACAGTCCCCGCCGGCCTTGAAGATGTCGTGCAGATTTCTGGTGGGGCTTTTCACTCCCTGGCGCTGAGGGAGGACGGCAAGGTAGTTGCCTGGGGCAGTAACACCTATGGTAAGACCACAGTCCCCGCCGGCCTTGAAGATGTCGTGCAGATTTCTGGTGGGGGTAATCACTCCCTGGCGCTGAGGGAGGACGGCAAGGTAGTTGCCTGGGGGGATAACCTCTATGGTCAGACCACAGTCCCCGCCGACCTTGAAGATGTCGTGCAGATTTCTGGTGGGAGTTTTCACTCCCTGGCGCTGAGGGAGGACGGCAAGGTAGTTGCCTGGGGCCAAAACGGCCATGGTCAGACCACAGTCCCCGCCGGCCTTGAAGATATCGTGCAGATTTCTGGTGGGGGTAATCACTCCCTAACGCTGAAACGGAAGCGGTAATCGCGCCTTACTTCTAGGAATCCCCCTTTTTGGGGCAACCTGATCGCTTGGGTCTGGCCGTTGACCGTGAGGGTTCCCGTCCGCAGACCGGTTAGTGGGTCCTCCCCCTACCGGACCGGTCGCACGGTGCTGTCATAAAGCCCGAGGTTGCCTTCTGACGCGCTTGCGGTCTCGCGGAATGCCCCTGACTGATCCCACTTGCGCGGCAGCGATGGGTGTTCTGCTGCCGGTGAGCCACGGCGGGACAATCCTGTCAGCGCACCCTCTTGTGCTTCCCGTCCTTCGTGACGATCGTGAACTGCCCGCGGGTCAACTTGGCGAGTTCGTTCATGTCGTCATGAGCCCGGGGTTCCATCAGGGCGATGCAATTGATCCGCACTCCCTTTGACCTGGCCTTGCCGCCGAGCTCACGGGCCCAGGCCCCGGAACCACTGGCTACACCATCTGTCATGAAATAAACGACCTGCGGCAGCGGAGTCATATCCAGGGCCATGTTGAGCCCCTTATCCCATGCCGTCCCCGACGAGAGAGGCGCCTCCTTGACGATCTTCTTCGAGCGAGCCAGTTGGTGCTGGGAAGCGATGAGCCAATCTGCTCGTTGCGGAATTCCCGCCTGTTTCCAGCCCTGCTTCCCACCCAAGTCTTTCCACTCGAACGGGCGACCGTCCTCTCCCTTCACCACCGCGTGTCCACGCGTCCGGTCGAGGTTCACATGGTCTCCCGCATTCCACGCGATGCAGGAAAAGAAAATCACTCCGTAACGGGTGCCGTGCGTGATATTGGCCAGCGACTTGGTAAGCTCCCGACGCATCAGATTCGCTCGACCTTCTGAGCCCATCGAGCTTGAGAAGTCGATCACATAGGCGATCCGCTCCGCCCTGACGGCCTGCCCGAAAAAACTCGTTCCACCTGCTCCGAATCCGTCCCCGCTCCCCCAGCCGGATCCGAAATCGTCACCGTCCCCAAACGCGAGGGAAGGATCGTGAGTAAGTTCCGGGACGGGCACTGCGATCGGAGACGGAGCGGTGCTGGCAATTACCTTTGCCATCGCACTGCTGGGTGCGGACGGCTGGCGCTGGACCTGAGTATTCACCTCCCTGTGATCAACCTGCTCCTCGTCGATTCTCGAATCGTCGTAGGTCACCAGCGTAGGGCTCTTCGTGAAGAAGCTCGGAAGCAGGATCAGAGCAAGAATGACTCCAACCAGGCCCACCGTGAGGAATGCGATGACCAAGCTGCTCACCGTCGCGGCAGTGCGCTGGCGCTTCAATTCGGCTTCCACCTGGGGAGTCTGGTATTGAGAACCGCTCCCCAGAGAGGCTCGATCCGCGCTCTTGTCGACGATGGACAAGGGAGTCCATTTACGATCCGGGTCCCCTGGAGGTCCGGGAGCCGGGGGAGGTGGAGACGCCGTATCCTCCTCCTTCTCTTCAACTTCAGGATCACGCGAAACCACGCCGAGGTCGTTCACAAGACAGCGGACATCCATGTAAGTCAGAGTCAAATCGAGATCAGACTTCAATCGTTTCTGCAATTCTGACAAGCCGAGGTCATCGGCTATCCAAACAGCAACCTGAAGTTTCTGAGCATCATTTAATTCCCTCTTACTCATGGATGTGGCCAGTCAGGTTCTTTTCCAGTAATCGACCCGACAAGACGAACACTTTCATCTTGAGCCAACATTTTTTCAATCGCATTCATGGCATGAACCCCCGTGGATGTCGATGCCTGCCAGGAATTTCCTTTTCCAGGTCGGGCTTTTTGAAGGCCCAAAAGCCGGGGCCTGCGACGCGCACCGAAAGGGTGACCGAGCCTCCCTGGTCCACAATTTGACTAATTGGCTGAAGCGTAATAATCGGCTCCCTGAAACAGGCAGAGAGTCCAACGAGAAGAATCGCCAAGGATCCTGGGGTCGGTTCCATTTTCCTGGCTGTTCGAAGGCGCTTCCTCGTGGCGGTAATCGCGGGGTGACGCTAACCTCTGCGTAGTAGGCATGTGCCCCGTTTCGTGAATGGGTTCTATGGGTGTTTTTCGCAGAACGCCGCAGTGCAGCGACCTGCGGGCCGTAAGCCGGACACCGCGTGGAGTTAGGAGTCATCGTTTGAACCTGGAAGACGCCAGAAAGTCGAGCGAGGGAGCTGGGTCGTAGCCACGTTTTGTTCTGCATCGGACGTCGCTATTGTCCCTCCCAACAGTGGAGTTGCTCGGAGAGGAGCTTTGCGGATACTACGGGATCCGAATCACATTCCGTGCACCACCATTCTCTTCGAATACCGTGATTGCCGGAATATGCATCTTTTCAAACTCTGAGTATTCCCTCTCGGTGCGTGCGAATGTCGCCTGCATGTCGCGGGTTAGTTGGGGCATTTTTACAAAATCGATGCCGAGAATGGCCAATTGCTCATCGGGATCCTCACGCACGAAAGTATTGAAGTGTGAAAGCACCACATGCCTCGGCTTCAGCCGTGCGAGGTGTTCCTCGGGGTAGCCGCGCACGTTGTCGGCGGTGGGGGCAAGCATGATGGCGACATCGATGCGGGTGCCCACCCGTGGCATGCTATCCGGCACCTCAACGAGATCGTAGGGATTCCCAAGACACATGACATTGAACGAGACCCGTCCGCGGCTCAGTTCGACCAGGTAGTTGTATACTTCACCCGCCTGAAAATCCAGGATGTCATTCGGAATCGATTGTCTTGGGCTACGGATCATGCCGTTGGCCAAAGTGAATCCGCACTTGCAATGCGGGCTGTGCTTCGTGCGATAGGCGGTAATCCTGATTGTGTAGCCTTTGGGTGTGGTCCGTTCAAGCAACACCCCTCCCTGTTTCGGAACTGCGTGACAGCGGGTGTTGACCTCGGCATCCTTCCACCCGGCCAGCAGGTTCTTGCAGCTCATGCCACCGTAGAGCGGCACACGACCAGCACGCCAGGGATCCTGTGACATCGCCGCATGGGCATCGAGGATGTGATCATGGTGGCTGTGACTTACGAGCACGGCATCCGGTACCGGGATCATGCCAAGGGTCGCCTCCACCCGCTCCGGGTTGGAACGCAACGCAATGAGCTTGAGTTCGTTGGTCACGAACGGATCAGTGAGCACCCGGGCATCCCCAAGCTGAATCAAGTGGCATCCACTGCCGAACCAGTAGAGTTGCAAGGTGGAATCGTAGCTGAAGTCACCTCGGCTCAGGCCCTTGTCAGATCTTCGCAACTCGACTACCACACCGTCCATTGCAGGCATCCTTGGCCCATGGGCGCAGGCCGCGAGCATCGCGACAAGCCCCGCAAGCGCCATGAACAAGGTGATTCGATTTTCCTGCCTCATGCTACAGATCCGAAGAGTATTCCACAACACGATACAAACCAGCACGGAATTACCCACCCGGCAGCTTGTCGCGAAAACATCAACGGTGCACGGGAGGGAAAAAATTGGGATCGAACTTCGTTACCTTTTTGCAGATCGTCCAAGGCCTGCCACAGGCCGCCAGGGGCCGCCAGGGGCGCACTCCAATTTCAAGGTTGAGGTCGGGATCATTCATGACGCGTCCGACTCGCGGCGGGCAGTCTGTTGGTAGCCACGCCTTGTTCTGCAATCACTGTTTCGGCGGGCGGGAGTCGATGATTGCCGCCAATCTCTTACCCGCATGAGA
Organism: Roseibacillus sp.; assembly: GCA_028821775.1. Taxonomy (GTDB): domain Bacteria; phylum Verrucomicrobiota; class Verrucomicrobiia; order Verrucomicrobiales; family Akkermansiaceae; genus Roseibacillus_B. Next base: position 2,335 of record JAPKFB010000132.1, on the reverse strand, counting down.
CGCGCACGCTATTTTACAGACCATTTCAGGTCTGACTGCAAAACGAAAATCTTAATGTGGGGTCTCAGATCTTTTGTCCGCCCCGGTTTGTAGGAAAACTTGATCTGCCCAGGGTGATCTTCAGTCCCTGCAACTGTGAAGCGATCCTGCCCAGAACCCTTCCATGCGAAAATAAGAACAATCTGTTTCTCGAAATCTACAGCATTGGAGATCGTGGACAGAGCGTCCTTCTCAAAATACTTGATCCCATCCTTTAAGGACTTCAGAATGATCGGTCTTATTCTGGTCGCACCCGCGAAAACCGCTTTCTCAGCACGCAGATCCTTCAGCTCCGTGATTGGCAGATGATTGGCCGGGGCTGCGAACAGCTCGGCCCCAATTATTAAAATGGATACGATTGCTATCAAATGTGGTTTCATCGCGGCTAGGACACTTCAGGTTTAGGATTCTTAGATCTTCCTGCAGAATGTCAGAGTGCTGGCGCAGGCTGCCTGGCAGAGAAGTGGTCCCCCTGGCTCTGTTAAGGGGACCACTTCTCTCTTGAGTTGACGAGCTACTTCGACCCTGAGGCACTGCCGGCTGTATTTGTCAATGAGGGTCAGCATCTTCAGGGGCACTCCGTTATCAGTGCGGTCGTGCACGAAGTCCCAATTCCAGACTTCGTTCAGCGGCATAGCCCGTGTGGGTGACGCCGTCGATCTGCCCCGGCGCGGGCCTCGAACCCTGATTCCACCCCCCCCCAGTCTTCGGATGCGCTGCACAAACTTGGGTCCTGCTTTCCATCCGTCCTCCTCCACCGTTTGTCCTTCATCCGCCTTGGGTAGAATTCGGATGATTTCCTCCGTCGTGGGTTTCTTTTTATTCATTCTTGGTTCTTGGTTAGCCCCAGAACCTAACCTTCACAATGGCCCAGTTTTGGGGGACCAGAGCACCCTCATAGAGGCCCTCGGGAGAGGGGTCCTCTGTCTGCGCCCCGGAGCACGAAAATCGCCGATCTCCCGAAACGCTCGAAACCTTGTCTGTCCCTGCTACCCTCCGCGCTCATGCCCAATCGACGCACTTTTCTTCGCACCGGCGCGATCGCCGGTAGCGCAGCCCTGGCGCAGGCCGAAATACCCAAGGATTCCGTGAGGGGGCCCGCGGTGGGCGGTTATGGCTACCGCTTGCCCGCCTTTCCGGAGGGGAGTCGCTTGCTCTTCATCGGCGATTCGATCACTGACATGAAATGGGGGCGCAATGAGAAGGACCGCAATCACTACCTCGGGCACAGCTATGTGTATCTGATCGCATCGCGGCTCGGGGTCGATCTGCCACAGGCGAAACTCGAGTTCTTCAATCGCGGCCACAGTGGCAACCGCCTTGCGGATCTCAAGTCGCGTTGGCAGAAAGATGTGATCGACATGAAACCCGATTTGCTGAGCGTCCTCGTCGGCGTCAACGACCGCAAAGCCAAAGAGGGCGAGAGCGTCGACTTCGAGAAGTGGGAAGCGGACTATCGCCACGTTCTCGCCTCCAGCCGCGAGGCCAATCGCGACCTGCGAATCGTCCTGCTCGACCCCTTCGTCCTGCAGTCGGGGTGGTGGATGACCAAGGGTGGCCAGTGGAAGGTCAGCCGGGCCCAACTCGATCAGATGCGCGTCATCGTCGCCAAGCTCGTGCAGGAGTTCGACGCGGTCCACGTCCCGACCCAGGACGTGTTCGACGCCGCGGCCAAAGCGGTGAGCCCCGAACAATGGATTTGGGACGGCGTTCATCCGCTGCCGCAAGGGCACGAACTGATCGCCCGGCGCTGGCTCGAGGAGGTGAGCGGGCGATGGAGATAGTGCGAATGGCGCTGGGTTAAGCGAGTCAGACCGCAATCGTCCTCATTCTCGTCTCTCGTCCTCGAAAACACGCGATGCGGAGCGGTCGAGGATGGGACTCATCAAAGTGCTATTGGCACTAGTTCGGATACCAATCCTCTCCGACTACGTAGCCCTTCTCCTCGAGTTCCCCCCGCCGCTCTTCGTAGTAGGTTTCCATCTTGGCGTGGTCGAACCAGCGCTTGAGGTTCTGATCGATCACGTCCAGGGCGACGACCTTGGGCCGTTCGTAGTCGAAGTCGCGGCGCAGGGTCTGACCGACCGTGAGTCCTTCGTGAGGTTTCTTCGTCCTCTTGTTGTGGCGGAAGGTGTGGAGGTGGTCGGGGTGATGCGCGAAGAGGCCGGACAGGGCGAAGATGTAGCCCGGTTCCGGCGATTGGGTGGCGAAGTTGAATGCTGGCTTCACGCCGGGAGCCGTGCCCAGATAGCCGAGGATCCAGTCGTCGAGCCCGAAAATACTCGAGCAGTCCGTA
>JAPKFB010000063.1 GCA_028821775.1 Roseibacillus sp. | reverse complement strand
TGGGTTTGTGTCTCACGATTGTGTCCCATTTCAGATTCGCTACCCCTTGAATTTATGGGGTTTTCCTCATTATCAAAGACCAAAGGGTGGACTTGCGGAGAGGGAGGGAATCGAACCCACCAAACCCCTTTCGAGGTTTCAACGGTTTTGAAGACCGCGGCCGCCACCGGGCAGGCTTCACTCTCCGCGGCGAGCCTAGGCCACTCCGCGCGGCTGTCAAAGAAAGCTCGCCGCATTGCGACCATGCTCGCGAACTCCGCTTGTCCCTCGCCCCAATGCAACGTAATGTATCCCCGATCTGATGCGCATCGCGGACCGTTATATTGGCTGGCAGGTCCTCTACGGCACAATCTTCGGTGTCACCCTGCTCACCGTCGTTCTGATCCTCGGACAGGTTTTCAAACAGATCCGCCCGCTTCTGGTGGAACAGGCCGTGCCCCTCGACCTGATCGGGAGGTTCGTCCTCCTCATCCTCCCCTTCTCCCTCATGTTCACCCTCCCTTGGGGATTTCTCGCGTCCACCCTGCTCAGCTTCGGCCGCCTCTCGAGTCATAACGAGCTCCTTGGGCTCCGCATGGCCGGCCTCAGTCTCACCAGGGTGGCCCTACCCGCCATCATGGTGGGAGCAGCCCTCTCCGGACTCTGCTGGTGGCTCACCGGCACTGCGGCCCCAATAGCCAAGGAAAAATCCCGAGACCTGCTCTATGATGCCGTCAAGGCCGATCCCCGCGCACTCCTCGATCCCGGCGTGATGCACAGTCGCTTCGCGAATCGACGGGTCTATGTGGAACGCAAAGACGAGGAAGGAATCCTCTATGGCCTTCATATTGTCGAATTCTCCAGTGAGAGACGAGACGCCAAGGTTTTGGGCTACATGTATTCCGAGGCCGTCGACCTCTACGTCAATGCCGAGGAAAAACAACTCCGCCTGAAACTCACCAATCCCTACATCGAACGCGCCGCCAAGGACGGAGAACTCCTCATCGTCGAGGCTGGCGAACTCGAACCCGTTCTCATCGATTTTTCCGGCACGCGCAAGAAGCGGCACAAACCATCCGACATCACCAACGCCAACATTCCGGCTGCCATCGAACGCTCCAAACAGGAGGAAGCAACTCTGAGCAAAGAACTCGCCGAAGGTCCTGAGGACCTCACCCAGGAGCATCTTGATGAACTGGTCTACACCGTCAGAAAGGAACAACGCCGCCAGAAGGAATTGCATATCGAGTTGCACAAACGCCGCTCCATCTCCATGGCCTGTCTCTCGTTTGCGATCATTGGCATTCCCCTCGGAATATCCGCCCGACGGCGCGAGACTTCCAACGGACTTCTTCTCAGCCTGCTCGTCGCCGCAACCTATTTCGGCATTCTCCTCTTCGCCCAAAAAATCGAGGAAGCCCCTGAATCAACCATTGTCACCGTCCTTTGGCTTCCCAACATTCTCTGCCTCCTGCTCGGAATCTGGCTCTTCCGCCGAGCGAGCTTCCGTTGATCCTCCGGTAATCCACCTCCTCAATGTCCCACGGCCCCTTGCACAAATTCCTCCGCCAAACCCGTCGGATCCGGGCCGCTATTGCTGAGAACTCGCTCGACCCCCTTCCCATTCGCGGTCCGCTCAAACGCTACAACGGGGAAAAGTTTCGCGCCGATGCTCGCGCCGCAACCAACGTCGCGCTCCTCGCCCTGCCCCAAGGCATGGCCTACGCCGCCATCGCAGAACTCCCCATCATCTATGGCATCGCCTGCTCCGCGATCGCCGCCATCATCGCTCCCATTTTTTCCGGCTCCCGCCACACCATGCTGGGGCCGACCAATGCGACCGCCTTCATGATTTTTTCGTTCTTCGCGATCGGCAGTCTTGGCGACACGCGAGAACAGGCCGTCACCCTCATGCCGCTCCTCTGCCTCATGGTCGGCCTCTTCTGTATCTGCGGCGCCCTCCTCAAGGTAGCCGATCTTCTCCAATACATTAGCCGCAGCGTCCTCGTGGGATACATCACCGGTGCGGCCACACTCATCATTGCCAACCAACTCAAGCATCTCCTCGACCTCTCATCCGAGGTGGAGGAGAGCAGTCGCACCTTTGTGGGGATCATTGCCAGCCTCATTGAAAACCTTTCCTACGCCCACTGGCAACCGCTCGCACTCGGACTCAGCACCCTTGTCGTCTACCTTTTCCTTCACCATCGCTTTCGTCGCTTTCCCACCTTCGCGCTCACCTTGCTCGTCTTCTCCTTCCTCGGATGGGCCCTCAAGACCCACGGTGGCAGCAGCCTTGGCTTCGACTCGATGAAGACCTTTGAGGCTCTCGACCTCAAACATCTCGCCCCGGACGTTTTCGTGTTTTTCGAACCCGGACTCTTCGACAAAATCGCCACCCTCTCAACCGTGGCTTTCGCGATCGCTTTCCTCGCCTCGCTGGAGAATACCGTCATGTCCAAGTCCCTCGCCTCCCGCACCGGAGATCGCCCGGACGTGAACCAGGACATGCTTTCCGTCGGCATGGCCAACATTGCGGCGAGCGTCTTTGCAGGCATGCCTGCCTCCGGATCCCTCACCCGCTCGGCCCTGAACTACGACTCCGGGGCGCGCACCCGCTTCGCCTCAATTTTTTGCGGCATCCTCTGCGTGATCGGGATCTTTCTCCTCGTTGCCGTTCCGTTCGTAGAACACATCCCCAAAGCCTGTCTGGCCGGCCTGGTCATCGCAGTGGCCGCCTCGCTAATCTCCCCGCGCGTCATTCGTGTCTGCCTGCGTTCGACCCGCGATGATGCCTTCGTTCTCATCGTGACCTTCATCGCGGCCCTCATCGCCCCGCTCCACGCCGCCATCTTCATCGGGGTGGGCCTCTCGATCACCCTCTTCCTCCGCAAGGCTTCCCGACCCCACCTCATCGAATATGAAGTCAGCGCCGACGGCGATCTTCGCGAACTCGGTGAGAAGCGCAAGCGTCCCAATCCTTCCATCTCGATCGTCCACGTAGAAGGCGACCTCTTCTTCGGTGCTGCCGAACTCTTCCGCACCCAGATCCAGCGCACCTTCGTCGACGAAAATCTCAAGATCATCATCCTCCGGCTCAAGAATGCCCGCCACCTCGACGCCACCAGCGTCCTCGCGCTTGAGGATCTCATCCGCTACACCCGTAACGAGGGCCGCCACATCATCGTTTCCGGGGCTCCCCGCGAGGTCTATCGCGTGCTCAAAGCCTCCGGTGTCCTGGAGGTCCTCCAGGAGGGCACCGATCGTGAAGCTGGCGAAAGCAACCTCTTCCTCTACCGACCCAGCAATCCCAACATCTCCACCCGGGACGCCCTCAAGCGCGCTCAACAAATCCTCGGCACCACCAAAGCCGACATCAAGATCTTCTACGATCCAAACAAGGACCAGGAGTGATTGGGCCCCACGTGCTTGCCCTCATGCGCTGCGCCGCCTCCGTCCTGCCCCTGCGCCTCAAGGTAGCGTATGGGTGACTTGGCGATCGCAGTCCAGGTGACCTTGGGAAAAGTAAGGATCTCACCATGTTCCCGATCGATACTGCTGAAGCACTTCAGCACGATGCTCCAGCACGGCATCCCTTCCGGATCAGATCCTCAGTCTCCGCACCGAGATCGTAGACTGCAATCTCTACTCGCCGTTCTGCAGATCTTTGAAAGGACCTTCGATGATCGAATCACATCCCGGACATGTCGTAATCGTGGAGCTGGACAATTCCGACTCCTCCTTGTGAGTGAGGGCGCGCCCTCAGCCGATGCGATAGACAATCCTAGCCTTGGTGGTGTCGTAGGGCGACATCTCCATCTTGACCTTGTCGCCTACCACCAGGCGAATGAATCGTTTGCGCATCTTCCCTGAAATGTGGGCGAGCACCTCGTGCTCACTGGCCAGCCTCACCTTGAACATCGTTCCCGCCAACACGGCGGAAATGGTGCCTTCGATCTCGACTGCCTTGTCTTCCCCATCAGGTCCCTTTTTGGGGCCTGAATATTCGCTGCGGCGACGTCTCCGCCCACCTCGTCTTCTTCTTGGTCCTGCGATAAGATTCTTCCTAGGTTCCTGCCAGCGCTCTCGCGCTTGCGTGGCGCATCATTGGCAAATTTTCTCATCCCGCAATCGAAATATCCTCTCCTGCCCCCGATTTTTGCAGGGATGCGTCCTCCCCTCCATGGGCCTATTCCCGGGGAATCTGGGCAACCCGGGCTCTCGCATTCCCATCAGAGAGCTCCCTGACCCGCGGCCACCCATCGAGAGAGCTCTCAGCCAAGAGGATTAGCGTTGACACTCAATGGGCTCGCTCCTAGCTTTTGCGCCCTTTCCGCCGATCAAGCAAACTCCGCGGAATGCCTTAAAATGAAGACCTTCTCAGCCAAAGCCTCCGACGTAGAGCGCAAATGGTATGTCATCGACGCTGCCGATCAGATTCTCGGCAAGGTTGCGGTGGAAGCTGCCGGCCTCCTTCGTGGGAAGCATAAGCCCATCTTCACTCCTCATGCCGACACGGGCGATCACGTCGTGATCATCAATGCCGAGAAGGTGCGCCTCACCGGCAACAAGGAAACCCAAAAAATTTACAGCAGCTACTCCGGATACGTCGGAGGGCAGAAGGTGGAAACTCCCAAGAAAGTGCGCGCGCGCAAACCCGAGCTCCTCGTCGAGCGCGCCATCCGAGGCATGATTCCTCACAACCGTCTCGGCCGGGCCCAGTTCCGCAAGCTCCACGTCTACGTCGGCCCCAACCACAATCAAGAGGCCCAGCAGCCTGAGCCCTACGCCGTCTAAACTGCTCACTAAATTTCCCAATGCCCGCCACCGAAACAATCTATACCGCCACCGGGCGTCGCAAGACTGCGGTCGCTCGAATTTGGATGACCGCCGGATCCGGAAAGATCGTCATCAATGGTCGCCCCTTCGAAGAATATTTCGCGACTCTCCCGCTGCAAAACCAGGTTCTCGCTCCCTACCAGGAGACCAACCTCGTGAATAAGTTCGACGTCAAGGTCGTGGTCCGCGGGAGTGGCCTTCCTGGCCAGGCCGGGGCCATCAAGCTTGCCATTGCTCGCAGCCTCACCCAGATGGACATCGAACTCCGCGGCAAACTGAAAGCGGCTGGTCATCTCCGCCGCGATCCACGCGCCAAGGAGCGCAAGAAGGCAGGACAACCCGGCGCCCGGAAGCGCTTCCAATTCTCCAAGCGTTAATCCCGCTTCCGAACCATTTCCAAGCCGCGGAGTTCTTCACGAACTCGCGGCTTTTTCATTCCCTCCCTTCCCCATTCCCGGCACCTTGCTCCTGATGAAGTTGATCTCCTGGAACGTGAACGGAATCCGCGCCGCACTCAAGAAGGGAGCGACCGAATCCATCTTGGCCCTGAATCCCGACGTGCTCTGCTTTCAGGAAACCAAGGCCCGCCCAGAACAAGTCGAACTCTCCCTCGAGCTCGGAGGCTACAAGAACTACTGGAACTCCGCCGAAAAGAAAGGCTACTCGGGAACCGCCATTTTCTCCAAAGAGAAACCCCTTAACGTATTCAGCGACATGGGAATCGACGAACATGACACCGAAGGACGCGTCATCACGGCCGAGTTTGCGGACTTCGTCCTCGTCAATGTCTACACCCCAAACTCCCAAGATGGGCTGCGCCGCCTCGATTACCGCATGGAGTGGGACCTTGCCTTCCGCAACTATCTCAAGCACCTCGAAAAGACCCGCAAAAAGCCCGTCGTGTTTTGTGGAGACCTCAACGTCGCTCACGAAGAAATCGACATCGCCCGACCCAAGACGAATCGAAACTCAGCCGGTTTTTCGGACGCAGAACGCGCCAGCTTCACCAAAACCCTCGAAGCAGGCTTCACCGACTCCTTCCGCCACTTCCACCCCGACAAGGCCGAAGCCTATTCCTGGTGGTCCTTCCGCGCGGGCGCCCGCTCCCGCAACGTCGGTTGGCGCCTCGACTACTTTGGGGTCTCCAACAAATTAATCGACCACGTGAAGACTGCCACCATCCACGCCGAGATCCTCGGATCCGACCACTGCCCGGTCGGCATCGAACTGGCCTAGCTCGCGACCCTCAGTCCATAACCGCCCTCGTAGTCGGGTCGGTCCATTTGATCTCACTCAGCTCGCCACTCGGATAAGGGCTCATTCTGACCGGTTGCTGCGGGAAAAGGACCCGATCCCAGGGCACAAGCTGACTGGTGTCCATGCCGTTCAGATCAACGATCAAGTAGCGGATACGATCTAAAGTCAGGCTTCACTTCGAGGCACTCCTTCGAAGTAGGCGACGTCCCCCTGAGCAACTGTGAGAGTGCCGGGATTAAGAACAACAAATCCCCACTCACGATTCACGACCACCACTTTCGCACTTGGCCGCTGCGAGAGAGGGCATGGAACGACGCTCTGATTTCGAATGAGAATAGCCCCATTTCGCCACCCGGTGCGCTCTCCGTTCCACGCCGTTCTCTCTCTCTTCAGAATCGACCGTCTCCGTCTTTCCGACGACGAGAATGACCGCCAACACCGCCAGGAAGGAATCCAACATGACCTCGGGTTTGAGCCACACACGCATCACATTCTGATAGGGCGTCCCCATCCCGCCACTTGCCGAATGGGAACAACCCTCAATTGGGATCAGGATGGCCGGACCCCTAATGTGAGAAGTCCCCGACCGATGCCATCTTGTTAAATCCGTCCCGCGAGCAAAGCCAATTCTCGTTCCTCAATCGGGGCATCCCGCCAACGAGAACGTGCAACAGAGATCCTCTCTTGCGCTCCGGGGCCCAACGATGATGGCGCTAGAGGGGAAGGTCGTAGCTCCGACCCGTTACCCCTTTGTGCCAGTTCACGTAGGCTGCGTTCACCGTCGCGTATCCCCCGGGCGTGGGATAATCCCCAGTGAAATACCAGTCGCCACACACTCCTTCAATCGACTCATGCAGGTTTTCGATGGTCAGGAAAATCACTTCCACCTCGCCATGCCAATCGCCGCTCTCGGGGTAAACCATGCGGCTAATCTCCGCAGAAACATCTTCCGGCGTGAACTGGTCATAGATCCGTTTCACACAATTGCGCATCTCCCCCCACGGCTTGCGCAATTCCTCCACGCACTCGTTGTAAACCTCTTCAATCAGGAATTGTTGGCCATCTCGCTCCAGGAGTTTGATCGCAGCCTGAAACGCAATGAACTTGCCCAGTTCCGACATGTCGATTCCGTAGCAGTCCGGATAGCGAATCTGGGGGGCGGTCGAGCATACCACGATCTTGCGCGGGTTGGTGCGCCCTAAAATCTTGAGAATAGAAGTCTTGAGGGTTGTTCCACGCACGATCGAGTCGTCCAAGGCGACCAGAACATCGTCCTCACCCACAATTCCGTAGGTGATGTCGTAGACGTGCGACACCAACTGGGCCCGGCCCTTCTCTTGTGAGATGAAGGTCCGCATCTTGACGTCCTTATGCGCGACCTTTTCACCCCGGGGCCAGTTGCGCATAATGAGCTTGTCGAGCAACTCCTCGCTCAATTCGCCTTTTTTCGAGGCCTCCAGAATGTTGGACCGGACTTCCTCGCGACGATACTGCCGCAGCCCTTCCATCAATCCGTAATAGGCGGTCTCCGCGGTATTGGGCACAAAGGCAAAGACGGCCTTATCGAAGTTCCCGTCGATGGACTCCACGATCTGCTGGGTGAGGGCCGAGCCCATCGCCTTGCGCTCCTGGTAAATTCCCGGGTCATTGCCGCGCGAAAAGTAGATCCGTTCAAACGAGCAAGGTCGGTAGTCCACCTTGGGGGCAAAGCGGCCTTCGTGCATCGTGCCATCGCTCTTAATGGACGCCACCACCCCGGGCTCAAGCTCCTCGACCTCATCCTGCGAGGCTTCAAAGACCGTCATCAAAGGCACCCGCTCCGAGGCATAGGCGATCACTTCATCAGTAATCAGACGATGGCAGGGCCGGATCCCATGAGGGTCGCGCAGGACAAAGACATCTCCATTCCCAATCACTCCGCAGATGGCGTAGCCCCCGTCCCAGGCTTCCGCTGACTCGCCGACGACCTTCACCACGTCAAGCTCCTCCGATATCCGATCAGGAATATCCTGCCCTGGCACTCCTTCATCCCGCATTCGTCGGTAGATATCGGTGTGCGCTTCGTCGAGATGAAATCCAATCTCCTCCTGCACCGTTTGGGTGTCTGTTCCGAAGACCGGATGCTGGCCACGCTCGATCAACTGCTGATTCAGCTGGCACGAATTGGTCATGTTGAAATTCCCCATCACCATCAGTGTCCGCGTCGGCCAATTGCTGCGCCGAAGATAGGGATGACACGATCCGGAATTGAATTCTCCGGAAGTCCCATAGCGCAAGTGCCCCATGAGAATCTCACCGGCGTAGTCAAACTTCCGTTTGAGCAAGACGGGATCATCCAGCTTCACAATCCCCTTGCGAGCCATCTTGTTCACTCTCTTGAGCTCACTACGGAACAGGGAGGCCAGCGAATCCTTGGCCGCATCCCGCCGACGAAAAATGTAGGGCTGCCCTTTCGGCATGTTGAGCTTGGCACATCCAATTCCGACTCCATCGTGGCCCCGATTGTGCTGCTTCTCCATCAGGAGGAAGAGCTTTCGAAAGCCCCACAGCGAATCGCCATAGCGATCCTGGAAATACTCGAGCGGCTTTCGCAGGCGAACCACCGCAATCCCGCATTCGTGATTCAGGTGGTCACTCATCCTAATCTCATCGCTTCAAGGTCACTCGAACCCCCGGAGTGGAATCGACCACTCCCAGAATCACCCCGCCCGGCCCGGCTGCCGCTGCAAGTTCCGCCTGAGCCTGATTCACAATCACTACCCAGCCGATTCCCATGTTGAAAGTGTGCCAGCGACTGTCCTCGTCAACATGGTGGAGAAGTTTCTGCACGGCCTCATTCTCCCACTCCGGCACTTCGAGCGCACATCCCAGCCCATCAAAGAGGCGCTCGATGTTCTCGGGAAGTCCGCCGCCGGTGATGTGGGCCATCGCCTTGGGCTGCACCCCGACCTCCTTCAGCCCATTCACCACATCGTGATAGAGCCGCGTGGGCGGAAGCAGGGCATGGACATCCTCTTTAGAGAATTCATCAGGATTTTCGGCCAGCACCCGGCGGACCAGGCTCCATCCGTTGGCATGCACTCCGTCAGACTGGTAGCCGATCAGGACGTCGCCCTCCCTGGTCGAACTCGGATCGACCATCTCGTCTTTCTCGACACAGCCAATGCAAAACCCGGAGAGTTCCACGATGCCCACTGGCACCACTCCAGGCATTTCCGCGGTCTCTCCGCCGGCCAAAATACAGCCGCACTCCTCTAAATAATCCGCCATTCCGCCCACCAACCGGGTCACGCGCTCCTCATCGAGCTTCGCGAGCCCGATATAATCGAGAAACATGAGCGGATCCCCTCCGGTGGTGAGGATGTCGTTCACACTCATCGCGACCAGATCCTTCCCCGCGTCCTCGATCCGATCGTATTCCAGTTGGACTTCGAGCTTGGTCCCGACCCCGTCACAACCAGTCACAATCACCGGCTTTTCATAGCCCTTCAGCTCAAAGGCCGCCGCAAAAAGGCCAAACGCGCCCATCAATTGCCGCTGCTTCTGTGTCCGCTGAACGTGGGTACGAATGTCACCGACTAGGGCCGCAGCCTTCACCGTATCAACGCCCGCCTCTTTATAGGTTAGCTTGTCGGCCATTCGGTGCGGATTTGTAACAGGCATTTCCCCCACCGCAAGCCCCTCTTTGCGATTGTGCTCTTCGGGCATTCACTACCAACGAGAAGCTCCGTATTTCACGGAAATGCCCGCTTCAAATTGGTCGCCCCAGCTACTCATTTCTCGCGCCCGCACCCAGCCCGGTCTCCTCATCGCGCCGCCCTGCTGGTGGTAAATCGCGAGGATCCACAGCTCCCTGAATCCGCCCTCCTCGGACTCCCCCCTTCGCAGAACTTCCTCCAACCCCTCCTTCGTCCGCTCATCCAGCCAAGCATCGTGAAATCGCTCGTAGAGCCTCTCATGGCCCGGCCGCTTGAGAAGGAGCCTAGGATAGCGAGCTGCTTTCTCGCTCTGATCTTCCGCCCAAACCCCACCCGCGGTCAGCAACACAAATTCCGCGGTGATTCATCCCTGGCAATCTCGAATCATGCGACCCCTTCCTTATCTAACCCCTCGAGGACTACTTGTTCGTTCGAATTGATTGCATCGCAGGAAATTCTTATGCGCCAATTTTCAGTGCGATCTTCCGAACTTTCGTCGAAGCTCGGACGAGGAATACTGCACCAGGGTCGGGCGACCATCGGGGGTACAATAGGGCAAATCACACGCAAACAATTGATCGAGCAAGCCTTGCGCCGATTCCATTCGACAGCGTTCTCCCCGCGCACCCACCTTGGCGAGCTCTCCCGCAAACTTCTCAAAGGTCAGCGATTTTGCGACCCGCCCTTCCGCGCTCTGCACCAATTCATCGACCAAATCGAGCAAGAGCGCCTTCGGATCCGCATCGTTGAGCAGAGCAGGCACACTGCGCAACTGCACCGTCACGCCTCCGAAGGACTCCACTTCCATTCCGGCCTCCCGGAAGTTTTCCGCATTGCGCAGAGCCACGTCCGCATCGCGCGCCTCCAACTCCAGCAGGACGGGCACCAGCAGGCCCTGCGACTCCGCCACTCCCTTCTCCGCCCCGGCCAGGAAGCGCTCATAGAGAATGCGCTCCCGCGCGGCCTCTCCCTCCAACAGAACCAAACCATCGCTCGCTTCCAGAACCAGGTAACTCCGATCCAAAACCCCAACGATTCGAAAGGCCGGCGCAGCGGGAGCTTTCACTGCAGCAACCAGTTCCTCCTGCACCTCGGCCTGCCATCCGCGCGCGGGAGCCACCGGTTCACCTTTCACCGCCACTGCTTCCCGCTCATTCCTCGGCCGAACTCCGACTTGCTCCGTCCCCGTCTCGCCTTTCTCAACTTGCGGTCCCTGCTCACACCTCTCCCCACTCCCCTTCCCAACCTCCTGGGGCCGTCCCCCGGCTCCCGGCTCCGTCCTCCGTTCTTTGAGGTCCCCCCGTTCTCTCCTCCCGCCACGCAGCGCCCTCTCAACGGCCTCCAAGATCAATCCCCGCAATTCCGCGGGTCGATGAAACCTCACCTCGCGCTTGGCGGGATGCACATTCACATCCACGAGCAGGGAATCCATCTCCAGCCACAACCACGCCACCGGGTGCCGCCCCGCCGGCAAGGCTCCCCGAAAGCCTTCTTCCAACGCCCGCCAAACCACTCGATCATCCACCGGCCGGCCATTCAAAAACAGATACTGCCCGCGCCGACTCTTGCGGGCGTCCTCCGGAGGGAGCAGGTGCCCTCCCACTGACATCCCAGGGTACTCCACCAAGGGTATCTCCTGTATCTTCGGCAAGAGATCACGACCAAAGAGATCACCAATGCGAACCCGGCGATCATTCGTGGCCACCACGTCGAGAGCGGTTCGGCCATCCTTGCGATGAATCATCCGGGCCTCCGGACAAGCCAAGGCATGCAAGCGCACCTGGTAATCAATATGGGCCGCCTCGGTCGGCTCGCTGCGCAGAAACTTCCGCCGGGCCGGAATGTTATAAAAGAGATCCCGCACTTCCACCGTCGTTCCCGGAGGAGCTCCTGCTTCGCGCACCTCACGAAGCTTTCCGCCTTCCACCGTGACTTCCGTTCCCTCCACCGCACCATGCTCACAACTCACCAAGCGAAAGCGCGACACGCTCGCGATCGAGGGCAGGGCTTCCCCGCGAAATCCCAGCGTCTTGATGGAGGTAAGCCCCTCCTTATCCATCAACTTGCTCGTGGCATGACGTTCTAAACTCAGCACCGCATCGTCCCGACTCATTCCGCAACCGTCATCGCTCACCTTGATCATGGCTACCCCCCCCCGCTGGCTCTCCACCCGCACCTCCTTCGCGCCGGCATCCAAGCAGTTCTCCACCAGTTCCTTCACCACACTGGCCGGCCGCTCCACCACCTCTCCAGCCGCCACCTGGCTGGCAAGGGCATCGGGCATGACATGAACACGTGGCATCAGAAAGAATCTAGTCCCTCCCTCACCGGACGCCGACATAATTCCCGTCCCGCAAGGACCGGATCATCTTCACTCCCAAAATCAAATTTTCAAAAATTCCCACCCCCGCTCGAGTCCCAGCTTGCCTTCCCCCCCGGGTATGGCTCCCTGAGCCTGAGAATTTCTTGGAGCTTGCTGGGTGGAACTTCCCGAATCGGCACCCCGTCAAAAAGAATCACTGGATCATCGCCCTCCCCTGCGCCATTCTCTTCCAGGCATCGAGGCGATGATCACACTCACGGAACAGGCAGCAACGGAATTGAAGGCCCTTCTCAAAGCGAAGGGTGCAGCGGACGACGCGGGACTTCGCCTCGGAGTCCAGCGAGGAGGTTGTGCCGGCTTGCAATACACCATGCAGGTCGCGGAACGCGAAGAGGGCGATCAGGTGGTCGCCCAGGACGGCGTCTGTGTCTTTCTCTCTCCAGACAGCCTCGAGTATCTCCAAGGCTGCAAGATCGATTTCTCTCACGACCTCTCGGATGCCGGGTTCAAGATCGTGAACCCCAACGCCGCACGATCCTGTGGCTGCGGGACCTCCTTCGAGGCCAAGGAGGAAGGGGCAGAACCCAGCTATGATCCCGCCCTCGACGGCACCAAGTGCTCGTAGTCTCTCCGCCTGCCTCCCAGATGACCGTCGATTTTCCGTTCTCCGCACTTGCCACTCAAGGCTCGCCGCAGAGGATCGGGACGAAGGGAAAAGGGAACCATTGGGACCGGCAGTTCCTCTCTTCTTTCAAGGCTCCAGAATCCCACCACTCCGTTTGGGCGATGCAGCACCATCCCGTGAGCACTCTGATCTGAATCCACCCTCACTCCCTCCGGACCGTGCCCAAGGGCATCCTTAAAAAATTCCTCAAGCGCCGTCCTTCCTGGTTCTGGTGGGCCCTCATACAGCTTCTCGCCGCGGCCTTTGCAATCGCGAGCTGGAACGTCTGCCTCTTCCTGTTCAACTTTCCGGAGCGCCCATCCAACTACGAAATGCTCCGCAAACTCAACCGGCTCACCCCGGTGGTGTCCTATGATCCCCTCGAGGCACCCGACGGCGCGAGCGCGGATGCCCAGGAACTCCTCACCAAGTTCTACTCCCTCGAGCACGAACAACTCGCCGCCCACAATCGCCACTTCAAACGCAACTACATCACCAATTTCACCAAACCAGAAGTGGTGAACTACATCGAAGGGAGCTATCGCGTCACAAACTCACGAGCCCTCACCGAGAACGATTTCTTCCATCCCGGTCTCGCGGTGCGCGCCCAAGCCGTCATCCAGACCGCCGAACGCAACGAACTGAGCCCCTACCCCGTCGTCATCGAGATTCTCTTCCCCCTCAAGGCCACTCCCAGCGAAGAAATTTATCCCGCCGGACACCTTTTCGAGTTCAAGTATCTCGATCACCGCGCTCTCATCCTTCACGCCGCCAAGATCGGATCTCAAAATGAACCCAGCATTTGTCTTTCCGTTGTTCCGCTCTCATTCGCGAACTACTGGAAACCCGACCAATACCCCCTCCCCCTCGCCAATCCCGACCCCCTCAAGGTCGATGCCGTCTTTCCGACCATGGAGGAGAATCGCGAGGAGTAGTCGCCCCCTGCGGAAACTCACTCACCCTGAATCGGTTCTTCCCCTCTTCGTCCCCTTGGTGCCATGACCCACAGGACAATCACCGCACCGGACATCGCCCCCAGACAACGCACTCCTCCCGCTCCAAACAAATAGTAGGAATCCTCTCTCCTTGTCACGAGAATGAGGAGCGAACCCGCCATCCAGAGGAGAGACCACAAAAGACGGACCCCCAGCAGGCCCAGGTGTTCGCCAAGAGATCAATTGGGAGAACCGCGCGCTGCCGCCGACCAACCGCTCTCCGCCACACCTTCACTATCGAACAACCCTACCGCCCCAGGATCTGTTTCCCGATGGCGGGCGTGACCAAAAAATGCTCCGTCCCGAACGGCTTCACCTTGTTCTTCTCCGCAACCTGGTACTGGAAAATCTTGATCGGCTTCGTGCCCTGGATTTGAGAGAGCAGATACACTCGAATTGCGAGAGGCTCCGTGCCAACACTCCCCGGCAGGCTCGTGATCGCAAACTGCACTTCATTGCGACCATCCCTCGCTCCCCCGATCACAATTTCCGACTCTTTGGTGTTCTGGTAAAGATGTCGGCTCACCTTGTTGACGCTCATCTTAACTTCCCGCCCCGGGCAGTAGACATACGTCTTCGCGATGTACTTCACGGGACCGCGCAGGGTGACCATCGGTTGAACCACCGACCCCTTGGGTGTAAATTCGGGTTGCTTAAAATGCGCAAGTTGGCCCGCCGCAAGCTGCTGCCGCACCTCGGGCAAGACCGCGAGGTTCACATAGTCGGCGGTATCATATCTCCAACCTGCACCCTCTCTCACAAACGAAAGAGTCAGCAGGTTGTCAGGCGGCTTCACC
This sequence comes from Roseibacillus sp., assembly GCA_028821775.1. Classification (GTDB taxonomy): domain Bacteria; phylum Verrucomicrobiota; class Verrucomicrobiia; order Verrucomicrobiales; family Akkermansiaceae; genus Roseibacillus_B. The sequence continues at coordinate 13,392 of JAPKFB010000063.1, read as the reverse complement.
CCTTCCACTCCGAAATCGACCGGTCCAAAGAAACTCAGGTTGGCTGTGATCCCCTTGACCTTGGCATCCAGCAGTTTCAGCTTGCGCGTGTCCGGTGGAATCGCTGGCAAACTAAAAAGAGTCGAAGCCACAGGACGCCGTTCGGAGTGAATCCGGTTCGTAATCGAGATCTGCCGATGCGTCGCCGTAATCGTTTTCCATTTGGTGTGGTTTTTTGTCAACATCGCAGCCCGCCAGTGCTGGTAAACCGCATCGAGGTGCCTGACGAGTTTGGCCTCGGCTCGCTGCGCCGGGGCCGGCAGCGCGCCCAGAATCAGGGTTACTCCCAAAATCGTGAAAAGCGGTCGGATCATGACGGAAACTATGGACAACTTCCGCTCGGAATGAAGAATCAAAATCGTCATCGGTCATTTCTGCCCCCAACGTGATAGAAGAACTTGTTAAAGCCCCTCCCATCGGCGAAGCCCGCGACCGCGAATTGCTCAAGGATGCCCAATCGTTCATCTATTTTCACTCGCCGTCCAAGGATCTTGCCGCACACTTTTTCTTTCCGCCGGGACACGACCCTCGCACCGCGAGCGCCCCGGTAATCATCTTTCTTCACGGCGGCATGTGGGACATTTCGATGCCCACTCAGTTCGTTCCGCACTCCCATCATTTCGCCGCCCGGGGCGCCGTGAGTTTGTGCATCGAGTATCGCGTGAAGAGCACCAGTGGATCCACTCCCGCCGAGTCCCTCGAAGATGCAGCCATGGCCATCGTTTTCCTGAGAAAGAACGCCCGGATTCTCGGCATTGATCCGAAGCGCATCGTCCTCGCAGGTGCGGGATCGGGAGCTCACCTCGCACTTTGCTGCGCCACTCTTCCCGAGATTGGCAACGACCCGGGCCTCAATTTTCGCCCGGCCGCCCTCTTTCTCTTCAGCCCGGTGGTAAACACCACCCGCAAGGGAGTGGGCGCAGAAATGTTCTCTTCCGAGCAGGCCGCCAATCAGTACAGCCCGTCCGAGCACGTCCCGCAGAGAGATCTTCCCCCCTGCAGGCTCTATCACGGCCGGGCGGATCGCATGGTTCCCGTCGACCAGGTCGCCAAGTTTGCCAAGCGCTACGCCAAGAAGAAGAACGCCTGTGAACTCATGGAGTTTGAAGGTGCTGGCCACACCTTCTTCAACTACAACTCGCACCAACAGAACTACGAGGTGACCCTGCGTTCCGCAGACTACTTCCTCGTCGACCTCGGCATCCTCGAACCCGACCCCCTCGCCAGCGAATTCTAAGCAATCGTGCCCCCCCTGTGCGTTCCTCCCCGGCTCAGTGCTGAGCAAGGCATTGTGCACCTCGACCATGATTCGCCCCGCTACTCCCGCCGATGTCGGGGAGATCCACGCCCTCGTTTGCGAGCTGGCGGAGTTTGAGAATCTCCGCCCCAGCGTGGTGTCCACCCCCTCAGATTTCCTCCGTGCCCTCTTCACGAACCCTCCCAGGATGGAGGCCCTCGTTGCCGACCTTCCGGAAGCCTCCCCATCCGATGCCCCTGATCGTCTCGCGGGCGTAGCACTCTTCTATCCCACCTTCTCGACCTTCACCGGCAAGCCCGGGCTCTGGCTTGAAGATCTCTACGTGCGCCCCAATTTTCGCGCCCAGGGAATTGGAACAGCCTTTCTCATGCGTATTCTGGAACTCGCCCGCGAACGAAATTGTGCCCGCGCTGAATGGTCCGTGCTCGATTGGAACAAATCCGCAATCGAGTTCTATCGAGATATCGGTGCCGATGTGATGCCCAACTGGCGCATCGCACGGGTCGAACTCTAACAAACTCCCCCAGCCGCGCCCAGAGGAGGCTGGCACTCCTCCCACTCAGGGGGGCCGCAGTTCCCCTTTGCAGCCGGAGCGACCCGGACTCGGCACCCGTCGCTCTGGGGCCTCCCTCGGATGCACCCTGCCTTCCTTCTTCTGCCTCCCATAGGTCGATCCTTCCTCCTGATATCCCGTGGCTCGCAAGCAGGGTGCTCCCCAGGTTTTTCATTTCCAGAGTCCGGCGGACTGGACTTGCGCGTAAGAAATCGAGCTGTAGGATCGTAGTGCAACAATCCAAATCATGAAAAGAACCCTACTCACTGGAATCGCCCTCATGGGCACCCTCGCCCTTTGCCCCGCCCAGGACAAATCCACAGCCCCTGCCCTTCCCAATCCCCTGGAAACTCCCTCCGCCAAGGGAGCCCGCGTCTACATCGTGGGACTCAAGAATGGCAAGACTGTCAAGAGCCCGATCACGATCCGGTTTGGGCTTAAAGGAATGGGAGTCTGCCCCGCCGGCCTCCATCTTGAGCACACCGGTCACCACCACCTGCTGGTCGACATGGATGCCAGCAAGCTCGATCCGAAAGCTCCCGTTCCCAGCATTGAAGGAAAATGCCTCCACTACGGAAAGGGCCAGACCGAGGTCAAACTCGAGCTTGCCAAAGGTGAGCACACCCTGCAACTCGCCTTCGCAAACTTCGCTCACATGCTTCACCAACCGCCCCTCATCTCAAAAAAGATCACCATCACGGTGGAGTAAGACCGTTGGACGATGGTCGCCATTGCGCGACTCGAAACTCTTGGGAAGCCGGCGAGGAGACTCGTCGGCTTTTCCGTGTCCCGAGAAGGATCCGAATTCTCTCCCTCCCTTCCAATCGCGCGACCGCAGGCCATGAAAGCCCTCCCCTCCTCCATTCTGCCGAGAGGGAGGCTAGAAAGCGCGGCTCTTCCGCGACCTGCTTCCCAACGGCAATCAAGGCTGCGGGGCTGGGTGCAAAACCGGGTAGTGGCCGCGCTTCATTTTCACCGCGCAGCCCGCAACTCCTGATTCCTTCTCCCAAATTAATTCCAACTCCGCCGCCAGTCAGCTCGAACTCCTTCTAGGGAAGCTGGGTGCTGCCCATGAGGTAGCGATCGCACTCGCGGGCGGCTCCACGGCCTTCATTGATGGCCCAAACCACCAGGCTCTGGCCACGCCGCATGTCGCCAGCGGAAAAGACGCCCTCCACATTGGTGGTGTACTTTTCGTGCTCGGCCTTGACGTTGCTGCGGGCATCTGTTTCGAGCCCGTATTCTTCCACCACCTCCTGCTCGGGTCCGAGGAATCCCATCGCGAGAAGAATCAACTGGGCGGGCAGCGTGCGCAGCGTGCCTTCCGTCTCTTGGGGGGAGAAGCGCCCGGCGATATCCTTTTCCCACGTGATATCCACCACTTCGATCCCGCTTAGATTGCCGGCCTCATCTTTGATAAATCGCTTTGTCATGACGAGATACTTGCGAGGTTCCTCTCCCTGCACGGCCTCGGCTTCCACTTGCCCATAGTCAAGGGTGTAAACCTTGGGCCACTCGGGCCAGGGGTTGTCCGCCGCACGCTCCATCGGCGGCATGGGCATGATCTCGAGCTGCGTGATGCTCTTACATTCCTGGCGAAGACTCGTGCCGACGCAATCCGTTCCGGTGTCACCGCCACCGATCACGATGACGTCCTTGCCGGTAGCATTGAGGTGCTCCGGATTGCTGCCGTCGAAGTTGTGGTCGAGTTGGTGACTGGTGTTCACGGTGAGGAACTCCATGGCCATGTGGACGCCCTTCGCGTCCCGGTTGTCGATCGGAAGATCGCGGCCCTTGGTGGCACCACAACAGAGGATGGTGGCGTCAAACTCTTCGCTCAGCCGTTCCTTCGTCCACACCGAATCCTGCCCGATATTGACGCTGGTCAGGAATTCAATGCCTTCCTCCCGCATGAGGTTGACCCGACGATCAACCACTTCCTTCTTGTCGAGTTTCATGTTGGGAATTCCGTACATGAGGAGCCCCCCGATTCGATCCGCGCGTTCAAACACCGTGACTTGATGTCCGGCCCGATTGAGCTGATCCGCGCTAGCAAGCCCCGCTGGACCGGAGCCAACCACCGCGATTTTCTTCCCCGTTCGCTGGGCGGGAACCTGGGGCTCGAACCAGCCCTCTTCCCATCCACGGTCGACAATGGAACACTCGATGTCCTTGATCGTCACCGGAGGCTCGATATACCCGAGCACACAGGACCCCTCGCAGGGTGCCGGGCAGACCCGCCCGGTAAACTCCGGGAAGTTGTTGGTCTTGCGCAATCGTTCAAGGGCCTCCTGCCAGTGGTTGCGGTAGACCAGGTCGTTAAACTCCGGAATGAGATTGTTGATCGGGCAGCCGCTCGCCATGCCCGAAATGAGAATCCCGGTATGACAATACGGGGTGCCGCAATCCATGCAGCGCGAGCCCTGCGCCATCACCTGCTTGTCCGAGCGATGAGCGTGGATTTCCTTCCAATCCTTGATGCGCTCAAGCGGAGGACGGTTCGGGATCGTTTCCCGTTCGGTGTCTAAAAATCCTGTTGGTTTTCCCATCTTGCTGAAATGATTTCCTTGGTGAGATGCGGAGCGGGCGGCCCCGCAACGCGTGACAGCGCATCGAGTCTCTTGCGTTAATTCTTGGTTTAGTTGCCGATCTTGGCGTTTTCTTCAAATGCAGCCAGGATGACGGCATCTCCCTTGAGCCCGCTTTCCTCGGCTCTCTTGATGGCGTTGAGGACGCGCTCGTAGTCAGCAGGCAGCACCTTGAAGAACTTGGGGAGAATATTGTCCCAGTCCTCAAGGAGCAACTTGCCCTTGGGGCTTCCGGTGAGCGCAACATGGTTCTCAATGCGGCCTTTCACTTCCGCGATCTCGTGATCGCCACATTCGATCAAGGGATACAGGTTGACCATTGCACGGTTGAGCTTGGACTCGAAGTCGCGGTTCTCATCGTAGATGTAGGCCACCCCACCACTCATGCCCGCAGCGAAGTTGCGTCCCGTTCCGCCGAGGCACAACACCGACCCACCGGTCATGTATTCACAAGCGTGATCGCCCACCCCTTCAACAACGGCATGCACCCCGCTGTTGCGGACACAGAAGCGCTCGCCCGCTACTCCGCAGATGTTGGCTTCGCCGCCAGTCGCACCGTAGAAAGCGACGTTCCCGATAATGATGTTCTCGTTGGGGACAAAATCGGGATGCGAATCTTTCGGTGGATAGACGATGATCTTGGTCCCGCAGAGCCCCTTGCCAATGTAGTCGTTGGCGTCCCCTTCCAACTCAAGCTTCATCCCATTGGGACAAAAGGCGCCGAAACTCTGTCCGGCACTTCCAGTGAACTTGAGATGAATGGTATCCTGCGGAAGGCCCTCCGAACCAAAGCGGCGACTGATTTCCGCTCCGGTGATGGTGCCCACCACCCGATTGGTGTTGATGATGGGAAGATCCGCGAAAACCTTCTCCCCCGCCTCCAAGGCTGGTTTGCAAAGTTCAAGGAGGGTGGTGTTGTCGAGGGCGCGGTCGAGGAGGTGATCCTGCTTCTGGGTGCAGTAGGTGCCCACCTCCTTGCCCACCTTGGGTTGATAGAGAATCTTAGAGTAGTCGAGCCCCTTGGCCTTCCAGTGATCAATCGCCCGGCGCATTTCCAACCGGTCGCAGTGGCCCACCATTTCATCGACGCTCCGGTAACCCAGTTTGGCCATCAATTCGCGAACCCCTTCCGCGACGAAGTTCATGAAGTTGACCACGTTTTCCACCGCTCCATTAAACTTGGCGCGGAGACGAGGGTCCTGCGTGGCGACTCCCACCGGACACGTGTTCTTGTGACACACCCGCATCATGAGGCAGCCCAGGGTGACGAGCGGCGCCGTGGAAAATCCAAATTCTTCGGCACCCAAAAGGGCGGCAATGACCACATCGCGTCCAGTCTTGAGTTGACCATCGGTCTCCAGCACCACCCGACTACGCAGGTCGTTGAGGAGCAGGGTTTGATTGGTTTCCGCCAGTCCGAGTTCCCAGGGACATCCCGCGTGCTGAATGGAGGATCGAGGGCTGGCGCCCGTGCCTCCATCATGGCCCGAGATCAGGATGACATCAGCCTTCGCTTTAGCCACCCCCGCGGCGACCGTGCCGACCCCGATCTCGGAAACCAGCTTGACGTTTACCCGCGCATTGACATTGGAATTCTTGAGGTCGTGGATAAGCTCCGCCATGTCCTCGATCGAGTAGATATCGTGGTGAGGCGGTGGCGAAATCAGTCCCACTCCCGGGGTGGTGCCACGGACCTTGGCAATCTGAGGAAGGACCTTGTGCCCTGGTAGTTCCCCACCTTCCCCGGGTTTGGCGCCCTGCGAGATCTTGATCTGAAGTTCCTTGGCATTGACGAGATAGTGGCTGTGAACTCCGAAGCGACCGCTCGCGACCTGCTTGATCGCACTCTTCTTCGAGTCCCCATTGGGCAGGGGCTCAAAACGCGCGGGGTCTTCTCCCCCCTCCCCCGTATTGGAGCGTCCCCCAATCCGATTCATCGCTACCGCCAGGGCCTCATGCGCCTCCTTGGAAATAGATCCGTAGGACATGGCGCCGGTCTTGAAGCGCTTGACGATTTCGGAAGCCGGCTCGACCTCTTCGATGGGGATCTCCCTCTCGGGATCGAACTTGAATTCCATCAGTCCACGCAAGGTATAGAAGTCGCGCGACTGATCATCGATGAGCTCACAATACTTCCCAAAGAGCTCGTAGTCCCCAAGGCGCGTGGCTTGCTGCAGCAAGTGGATGCTCTGGGGATTGAAGAGGTGGCGTTCGCCGTCGGCACGCCACTGATAGATCCCGCCCGCATCAAGCGCGTCGTTCTCTACTTCGCGAGGCTTGAACGCGTCGTCATGACGAATCTTGACCTCCTGGGAGATGACATCGAGTCCGATGCCCTCCACCCGAGAGGCCGTGCGGCAGAAATACTTGTCGATGACCTCATGGTTGAGACCGACACATTCGAAAATCTGCGCTCCGCGATAGCTGGCCACCGTCGAGATCCCCATCTTCGACATCGTCTTGATCACGCCCTTGATGGATGCCTTGAGGTAATTGGCGACCGCACTTTCGTAGTCGTCGGCAAGCTCGTCGTTGTCGATCATGGTGGCGATCGTGTCGATCGCCAGGTAGGGATTGACCACGTCCACACCATATCCAAGAAGCACTGCAAAGTGGTGAACCTCTCGCGGCTCCCCGGATTCCAGAACGAGAGAAACCCGGGTGCGGGTGCCCGAGCGAATGAGGTGATGGTGAAGTCCCGCCACCGCGAGGAGAGCCGGAATCGGAGCGTGTCTCTCATCCACTCCACGGTCGGAAAGAATCAGGAGGTTCACCCCATCGCGAATTGCGGAATCAGCGGCCCCAAAGAGGCGCTCCATCGCGTGCTCAAGATCTGCCCCGGATACTGTGTCTCCGACGCCCCGCAACACATTCGGCGACTCCGCCTGACCGGGCAGATGGCCATCCGCCAGTCCCGGACTCTCTCCATGGAAGCTATAGAGGATGGGAATGGTCCGGCTCTCGAAACCCGAAACATCAATCTTATCCAGCGCAGCGAGCGCCGGATTATCGATAATCGGATTCTCCAGACGGATCATGCGGCAATTCTCAGGTCCGGGATGGAGGATGTCCTGCTCCGATCCCACGAAGGTGACGCTCGCAGTGATCAGTTCTTCTCGGATGGGATCGATCGCGGGATTGGTCACCTGCGCGAAGAGCTGGCGGAAATAATTATAGAGAAGCTGGGAGCGGTCCGAGAGAACCGCCATGGGAGCATCGTTACCCATTGATCCGAGCGGCTGATTGCCGGTCTCGACCGAAGGCCCGAGAATGAATCGCTTGTCCTCGAAGGTGTATCCGAAGGCGCGGTTGCGCTGGATGAGGTCGTGCCCCTTGATGCGTCGCTTGGGCAGGGCATTGGTGAGGTAGTCGAAGTGGAGGCGGTTGTCGTGCAACCATTCGCCATAGGGATAGGCCTGGGCGACCTCCTCCTTGACCTCTTCATCCCCCACGATGCGGCCCTTCTTGGTGTCGACCAGGAAAATGCGGCCCGGCTCGAGGCGGCCTTTCTTCACGACCGTGGCGGGATCGACTTTGAGCACCCCCACTTCGGAGGCCATGATGACGAGGTCGTCGGTCGTCACGTAGTAGCGTGAGGGGCGAAGCCCATTGCGATCGAGCACCGCTCCAATGGAAATCCCGTCACAGAAGGCAATCGAGGCCGGACCATCCCAAGGCTCCATCATGCAGGCGTGATATTCGTAAAACGCCTTCTTGGTCTCCGTCATGTGCTCATGCTTTTCCCAGGGCTCGGGAATCATCATCATGACCGCATGCGGCAGCGAACGCCCGGAAAGAACCAGGAATTCCAGGCAGTTGTCGAACATCGCAGAGTCCGATCCGTCTTCGCGAATGATGGGCAGGATCTTCTCGAGATCCTTGCCCATGATGCCGCTGTCGAGGAGCACTTGTCTCGCCTGCATCCAGTTCGCGTTGCCACGCATGGTGTTGATCTCACCATTGTGTGACATGTAGCGGAAGGGCTGCGCGCGAGGCCAGCTGGGGAAGGTATTCGTGCTGAAGCGCGAGTGCACCAAGGCCATTGCGGACTCCATGTCCGGGTGATGCAGGTCGGGAAAATACTCCTCCAACTGCCCCGTAGTCAGCATGCCCTTGTAGACGATCGTGCGGGCCGAAAGAGTGGCCGAGTAGAAGAAGTCCCCGCCATCCAGGGCGCTGTAGCGAACGGCATCGGAAGCGCGGCGGCGAATGACGTAGAGCTTTCGCTCGAAGTCCTGATCGCCTTCGAGGTCGGCGCTGCGCCCGATGAAAACCTGCTTCATGAGCGGTTCGCAGGCCTTGGAGGCCTCCCCCAGAATTTCACTCTTCACGGGCACGTCACGCCACCCCAGAGCAGTCTGACCTTCTGCATGCACGATCTCCTCGAAGATTGCCATGGCTTGGGCGCACTCGGTGGGCTCGGGCGAGAGGTAGACAAATCCCACCGCATACTGCCCTTCCTCAGGCAATTCGATGCCCAGCTCCGGAGTCACAGACTTGAAAAACTTGTGAGGCAGCTGGAAGAAGAGACCGGCTCCGTCTCCCGTGTTGGCATCACAGCCGCAACCACCTCGGTGATCCATGTTTCCGCACATTTCCAGTGCGCCTTCGATGATGCTGTGAGACTTCTGACCTTTTAGATGGCAAAGAAATCCGACACCACAAGAGTCTTTCTCATGAGCGGGATCATAGAGCCCCTGTTTGGGGGGCATTCCGGGGACTTGAGGAAGATGATTGCTCTTTTGCATGTTGGTTTCGATAATCAGCCCCGCGGATCGCGGGGCAAACAGTGCCCAGGATGGGCCAGAATCGGATGTTTGGGCGGGCGGGAAATATTTAGCGCCTCCGCGATCTGGTCAAGCACCAGATTCCCCCACTTTTCCTGCCGTAAATCCGCTCGTCTGGGCCTCTAGGCCAGCAGAACAGGTGCCAGCAAGCAGCCCGTGATAGCTCCAAGGGCCGGACATTCGCGAAAACCTGTCCCAGAAAACCTCCTCCTCCTCCCGATTTGCGGTTCCGCAGCCGTCCCGCATGGATGATCATGGCCCTCCCCACCTGATTCAAGAGCTCGTTGCCCGCGCGCGGATTCTGGGACTCGGAGAAACGAGGTCAGAGAGCAGGACTAGCCAGCTGAGAGCCCGTGTGCCTCCCTCGACACCCACCCTCCTGCATGCGAATCTCTTCCCATGAGTGAGGAAGACACTGATTTACCTGTCGATACAACCCCTGCCCCCACCCCCAAGGAGAAAGCTTCCCTCCTCGCCAAGCTCCGCATCGGAGCGCTCATCGTGGCCGCCGGGCTGGTTCTCTTCGTGGTCGCGCGCAATTGGGATCCCGTCACCATCGAGCTCTTTCGCATAAAGATCGACTTGCCCAAATCGCTCCTTGTGATCCTCACCTTCATCGCAGGGGCCGCCTGCGGCGTGCTCCTTGCCTATCTTCGTCCCTGGCGCACGAAGAAAGATTGAGCATAGTTCCAGGTGCCCTCTTCTCCCTTTCCGGCCCCCAACCCCACCGGCCGACCTCTCTCGGCCCGCCCGCATTGGAATTCGCCTCGCTCTCCTCGCCGGCACCGCCCCCTTTGGAGGCACCCTGATCTGGCTTAGGGAGGTCTTTCGCTGGCCCGCGATCGGAAGCTCAGGAGCTCACAACTATCGATTGCCCAATTCGGCAATCGAGTGTTCCCTCCCCTCCATGTCCTTCCGCCAATCCGTCAGTCGATGGTGCTTTGAATCCTTCCCTTTGGAGGAGCTTTGTGACCAGGCCGTCCAGATCGGACTTCGTGGAATCGATCTCCTTCCCCCGGAAGAGGTTGCCACCATTGCGACCTTCGGCCTGAGCTGCCCCGTCACCGCCGCGCCGGAGCACGAGAGCGGATTGGGCTGCATCGAACGCGCCTTCAACCGCCGGGAACACCACGACACCCTGATCGAAATCTACCGCCAACTCATCCCCGCCGCGGCGGAATCCAAAACGCCCCACGTGATCACCTTCTCCGGAAACCGAGACGGCATTTCGGAGCAGGAAGGCCTCGAAAACTGCGCCGCAGGACTGGAGCGCCTTCTTCCCCTGGCGGAAGAATACGACGTCGTTCTCGTCATGGAGTTGCTCAACTCCAGGGTCGATCATCCCGACTATCAATGCGACCACACCAGTTGGGGAGCGGCCCTTTGTAAACTTCTCGATCACCCGCGCTTCAAGCTGCTCTACGACATCTACCACATGCAGGTCATGGAAGGCGACGTCATCGCCACCATTCGCGACAACATCGAGCATATCGCTCACTTCCACACCGCCGGAGTCCCGGGGCGTCACGAACTGAGTAACACTCAGGAGCTCAACTACCCCGCCATTGCTCGAGCAATTGCCGACACCGGATTCGAGGGGTTTGTCGGTCACGAATTCGTCCCCACCGCAAAAAACCCCTTCGCCTCCCTCGCCGAAGCGGCGCAGCAGTTTAGCCTTTAGACTGTGTTCGCAAGACCGGATCACGGTGGGCTGAATTCCCGCCTCGGATCATTGGAGCCGCAGGATCCGCCCACCCTCGCGCAGGGGAGAAATCGGCCCAAGCGAGCCTTGGCCCTTGATCCGCTTCCCGGTCATCCTCCGCGCCGGGGCCAGAATGGAGAATTCTGCTCTTTTTCTGAATGAATTCTCAGCTAGAAGCACCGAAGATGTAGACCTCCCGATCCCATGAAATCCTACCGAGTTCTCTTTGGCGCTCTTGCCGCGCTTTCCCTACCCCTGTCTGGGATCCCCAACCAAGTCGGGGGCTTCCTTGCGCAAACGGAGAGCCCTCTCAACGACACCGACCTCACCGAAATCCTGCTCGGTGACGGAGTCTGGGCTGGCAACGAAAACCTGCCTGGAATCTGGCGCGACGAAGCCCCCATCGCAGCAGTCAAGGGATCCTACCTCGCAGCTCGCCCCAAGGTCTTCGGTCTGCCGGCCATCATGGTCCAGGCGCGCCATCGCTCCGGGAACCTCGATTCCCTCGCGATCACCTTCGCAGATGCCGGCTCCTACTTTGGCTACCTCAATGAGAAACTTCCTCCCGGACTCTCGAAGAGAGCACAACAAGCGGAGCTGCGCCGCCGGCTAACCGACAAGCGTCAGGCCTTCTCCAAGCACTTCAGGGAAACTCAAGTATCCCTCATGGACGCCTTGCGCGATCTCGCGGACGGACGTCCAAAGGAAAGCCAGATTGGCAAAACCCGCACCCTGCGCGCCGCAGTCACCGACTTCAAGAAAGGCCCCCTTCTCCTCCGCCTCGTGGTGGGCGGGGATCGCCTCATCCGAGTCATCATCACACCCAGGGAAAACGCCTCCCGCCAGTGGCTCGATGCTGATCGCGCGGCGCTCTCTGAGAGCGCTCTCGGGCGGGTCTACCGGGACCGCGTTTCCAAAACCGAACGAGGGGACGTCCGCATCGACAACCTTCCCATCGTCCCCCAAGGCTACAAACCCTACTGCGGCCTCAATACCCTCACCATGGCGGCTCGCTACTTCGGACTCCACCTCGATGAAGACTGGCTCGCCGTCGCAGGCAAGTTTCAGAACACCGGATCCGCAGCGGGCTCACAACTTCCGCGCCTCTACCTCGCGGTGGCCAAGGAAGCCGGACTCGATCTCCACAAGTCCAACGACTTCTCATTGAGCGAAGCCAAGAGTTCGCTCGATCGGGGACTCCCCGTCGTCGTGTGGCGGAGATTCTCCCAGGAGCGCAACCAGATTCACACCAAGCAGACCATGCGGGCCTCGCAGGATCCCAAGTTCGCGATCCCCTCTCCCGACTCCGCGACGCGGGACTCCTGGCCCACCAAGAAAGCACCCCTTCACGCTTCCGTCATCGTAGGCTACAACCCCGATCACAGCGAAGTTCTCTTCATCGAAAGCTGGGCCGGGATGGACATCCCCCGTCGCATGCGCGCTGAAGAGTTGGCCGCCACCGCCTATCTGACCTTCTACTTCAAACCATAGAGCGTTGAATCGAAGCAGGAGAGAGACTACTGGCCTCCGCCCACTCCGACCTTCAGATCAAAGGGCACCTCGACTTCTTGCAAGTCCGCCCAGAGATCGACTTCGATGCTGATCTCCTTGACCGAACGCTCCAAGCTGAAATCACGGGTCACCGTCACTCTCCGCCCGAACCCCATTCGCCCGGAGCCCGATGAATTGGCATCGATCTGCTTTCCCTCTCCATCGAAGAAGCGCACCTTGGCAACCATCGGGATGTCCCGATCAATCTTGAGCGTGATCCCAAAGCGTCCCTCCCTGAAGTCATCCTTCCCGGCATTTTCGATCTCAAAAACAAGATCCTCCGCCAATACCAGCTTGGATCCCTTCCTGGCCGGAACCACCTTGGAGCGCTTCGCATTCGTCTTGCTTGCCAGCGCAACATGGATCCTCCCCTTCAGGATCAAACTCTGGGCCTTGGAAGAAATGTGAGTCTCCCCCTCCACGTTCACGAAGGCTCCGGAGCCATTCTTCGCGATGTCCGGGAAGTGCCCGATGCGGCCCTTCATCTTGGTGCCCTGATCGTCCGTGAGGGAGCTCAGTTTGCTGGCATCGCGATCAATGGAGACAATCTTCTTTGCTCCGGACGTCAGATAAAGTGCCACCGCAACCGGCTTCTGAGAGTGCAGAATCGAGACGTGCTCGAAGGCATCCTGATCGACCTTCTCCCAAATCAGAGTCACTCCGGCCGGCCTGATCGAAATCGCTTCCTCTTGACCAAAAGCGCTCTCGAAAATCAAAAATACAAGCGGAAAAATAAACCATCTCATTGACCCAGACTGCCGGGAATCGCAATCGAGATCAACTCATTCAAACCGAATTTTGGGTAATGAAGAAATCCCATTGCGGTAGCCCCGAGGCTGAGCTACTCTCCTTTCGTCTACCGTGTTCGTCACTACTTGGCTCGCGCCCGGACCGATGCGATAACAAAGGGGGCA
>JAPKFB010000131.1 GCA_028821775.1 Roseibacillus sp. | reverse complement strand
AGAACGAAGGCTGTCCAAATACCAGGGGGGCACTACATGGCTGAGGCCCTCCAGATTTCAGACGACCTGTTTGGGATGATGCGGGCCGGAGCGTGGAAGCGATTGGGAACCAACCAGGAAAGGTGAAATTGGGCCGAGGTAAGGCGATGGATGCAACGACCCGACCGATTGCCTCAAGGCCGCCTTGGAGGCCATCCCGCCACTTTGTCTGAAAATCCGGAAGCTCCCCGGTTTACACAGATTTAATAAAAGAGCCCTTGTTTCACATGCTCTCTTTACGAAGATCTCTTTCGATCCATGGCGTCAACCAGTCAAATCGAACCATGAAAACCAATTTCTCTCTTGCTCTCCTCGCCCTTGCCCCTCTCGCCGCCCAGGCCGATCCCCTGATCAGCTCCTGGTATACCGAGGAGTCGGGCGCCTACGCCCGGATCTACCAGACCACCGCCGACGAAGCGGCGGGCAATGCGGTCACATCCTGGAGCCACGGCCGGGGCAACCAAGCCCAACCCACCTACGCCGGGGTTCATCAGATCGATGCCTCCAACGACTGGGTCTATGTCCACACCACGGGTCTGGCAGCCGGGCACGTGATGGGGCCGTGGTATCTCAATGCCGCCAAGACGCAGATCTTTCCGAACTACCCGTCCAACGTCTCCGCGATTTTCCGCTTTCCCCGCCTGCCAATCATTCCCGTCAACAAGGCTCCCACCCCGCCGGGTGCGATCGGATACTTTGTCGACGGCGTCGCCCAGTTCGACGGCACGGACACCTTTTCCTATTCCTCCTCGGGCGGCCGGGATGCCACTCCCGTAAACGGCCTCGGTCGGGGCGACGGGTTCTGGACCCGCGACGCCTGGCACAATGAAGGGGTCACCTTTGATGCCGCGATGGCCCACCAGGCCGGAAACTTTCATCACTATCACGTCAATCCTCCGGCTCTTCGATTCGCGCTTGGGGACAGCGTCGACTTCGAGGTCGCGAACAATACCTACACCGAACGCTTCAACGGCCGGCACTCTCCCATCATCGGCTGGGTGGCCGACGGCCTTCCGATTTACGGCCCCTATGGCTACTCCGACCCCAATGATGCGGAGAGCCCCATCCGTCGCATGATCTCAGGCTTTCAGGTGCGCATCGACCTGGCTCCCGGCGCAACGCGCAACAGATTCCCGGCTTGGGCGGTGCGCTTTCAGGGGGTGGGACCGGCTCTCACCGGTAGCCAGATCGGCCCCGCTGTGAATGCCAACCTTGGTGGTGAGTCCTACGTCCTCGGCCGCTACATGGAGGACTTCGACTACAAGGGCGACCTCGGGATGACCCTCGGAATCGACTTCGATCTGAGCGAACACAACGTCCGCTTCTGTGTCACTCCAGAGTTTCCTGCCGGCACTTGGGCCTACTTCACCTGCATCGATGCCAACGGCACACCCATCTTTCCTTACAGTATCGGTCGCGAATACTTCGGGACCCCCACCGGCTCGTCGGTCAACTCGATCACCGAAGAGGTCACCACCATCTTCCAGGGAGGGCCGAACATGGCGGACCAAACCGAGTCGATCACCTATGACGACACCAGCGGCGCGGTGGTGCTCACCTGGTCGAGCGTGGAAGGCGGGACCTATCAACTCGAGGTCTCTGCGGACTTGGATCAGTGGACCGAGGAGGACGCGGAATTCACCACCCAAAGCAATGAAGTAACCATCACCGACCCGAGCCGACCGGGCACGGACTCGAGCTACTATTACCGTCTCGCTCGCACCGGGATGAGCCCCTTTGATGCGACCGGATTCGACTATGAAGGCCAACCTTCTGGAGGCGGTGATGATTCCTTCACGGCAACTTTCACCGGCCCGCCCCTCCCGCCCGCGAATGCCATCCAGGAACTTCGCATCGGATCTCCCGGCACGCTCGCCACCCTCGTGTCTATCAACCCGACGACCGTGAGCATCACCTTCGATTCCTCCGCCTTGCCGTCCGGAAACCATGCGGTCTATGTCACCTTTGCCCCTCCAGGCCAACCGCAACGCACTCTGGTTTCCACCAACCGGTATCCCAAGCCCTGAATCTCACCTCCTAGAGCCCTCCATTGGCATCGGGTCCCAGGACGGCTATCCTTCTTCCTCATGCTTCGGCGCTTTTGCTTTCTCTCCTGCGTGCTCGCCTTCATCACTCCCGCCTATTCGGGAGTCACGTTGGAGATCCACCACCTCTGGGAGGGCAAACCCCTCGTGCTTCCCAGCCAGGAACTGACCACCAGGTCCGGTGAGAAGATCGACCTCACCCGACTCTCCTATCTCCTCTCCGGTCCCCGTCTTCTCCGCCGGGGCGACAACGAGGCGTCGGGCAATTGGATCTCGCGCAAGAACTGGTTCGCCTTCGTCGAAGGCACCACCGGAGTCGCAGCCTCCAGCCTGGGAGATCTTCCCGCAGCCAATTACACCACCCTCCAGTTCCACATCGGCCTCGATCCCCAATACGACCAAGCCGATCCCAACCAGTATCCCGCGAGCCACCCGCTCAATCCGGTTCTCAACAATTTGCATTGGACCCCGCAA
The DNA here is from genome assembly GCA_028821775.1 of Roseibacillus sp. GTDB lineage: Bacteria > Verrucomicrobiota > Verrucomicrobiia > Verrucomicrobiales > Akkermansiaceae > Roseibacillus_B. Next base: position 4,258 of record JAPKFB010000131.1, on the reverse strand, counting down.
GGAGGTTACATCTTTCTCGCCCTCGAAGGACACCTGCGCAACCAGGACAACGACGGCTTCACCTATCATCTGGGCAATTCTTGGAATCGCATGACGATCACCCTGCCGGCCGCCCTCACCTTCAAGCGCAACGCCACGGTCGTGATCGACTTCCACCTCGATCGTCTGTTCAACACCGCACCTGCCTTGAAAATCGCGGGGCAACCGTCCACGCACTCACGCAAGGACGACGCGATGGCCGCCACCCTCAAGAGCCGCATCGAGCGGGCCTTCACCTTCCGCACTCTGCGCCAGGATCAACCCTCCATCTCACCGCCCAAGTCCAAGCCCACGCGCGAGTTGATCGGCACGCCCTACAAATTTCGGGTCGCACGTGGCTTTCCGATTCCAAAGCTCCCCACCGATTTCCCCCTCACCGACGAACGCGTCACCCTCGGCGAGAGTCTCTTCCACGACCCCTTGCTCTCGCGCAACAATACCCAGTCCTGCTCTTCCTGTCACCAGAAGGCTCACGCCTTATCGGATGCCACCCAGTTCAGCCAAGGCAACAGCGGAAGCCTGGGGACCCGCAACACCATGCCTCTCTTCAATCTCGCATGGAAAGAGAGCTTCTTCTGGGACGGGCGGGCGCCCTCCATACGCAAGCAAGCAGTGCAACCGATTCAGAATCCCGTCGAGATGCACGAATCCCTCCCACACGTCATCGAGGAACTGAAGGCCGCCTCCTATCCTGATCGTTTCAAGGAGTCCTTTGGAACAGCGGAGATCACCGAAGAGCGCATCGGAATCGCACTCGAACAGTATCTTTTGACCCAGACCTCCTATGACTCGAAATTCGACCGCGCCGCCAGCGGAGTGGGTCGACTCAGCGAAAGTGAGAAACGCGGTTTTGAACTCTTCATGACCGAATTTGATCCGCGCCGAGGACTCAAGGGGGCGGACTGTTTTCATTGTCACGGCGGAGCCCTCTTCACCGACCAACGCTTCCACAACAACGGACTCAAGGACGAGAAGGACCTCGGCCTGGGCGCGATCACCAAGAAGAGCTCCGATCGCAATCGTTTCATCACTCCTTCCCTCCGCAACATCGCCCTCAGCGCTCCCTACATGCACGATGGACGCTTCCAATCCTTGGACCAAGTCATCGACCACTACGACTCCGGCCTGCACCGCAGTCCCACCCTCGACCCCAACCTCGCCAAGCACCCGCGCGGCGGACTGGGCCTCAGCAAGGAAGACAAAGCGGCCCTCCTCGCCTTCCTCAAGACCCTGAGCGATCCGCAGTTCCGAGATGGCGAGACCACTGGTCCACAGGCCACCGAGGAAGAGCCCTGAGTTGAGGTCGCGAGTCAGGCTCTCTTGCAAAAGCCCCCTCAGGGATCGCACGACCCACCCCTTTGCGGAGGACCGTCGTCCCCCAAGAACCCGACCCCGCGGCCAACTGGGCCCCCACTTTGCCCGCCTCAGAGGCACGACCCAACCTGCTCCGGAACATTCATCGGCAGTGGCAGAACAAGGATCAGGTTGCGGCTGCGACCTTCGCCGCCGAGCAGGGACCCTCGGGCGCCTCTCCCAGCGAGTAATTCCAGAAGATCCACACCACTATTGCCCCTTGTCCAACCATCGCGCAGACTGCGCGTGTTGAACCTCCCCAATTCGCTCACCGTCTCTCGACTGATCCTCACCGCCATCTTCGTGATCGGGTTCACCATTGCGGGCCCGGTCGGCTACGGAATCGCCCTGGTCACCTTCATTCTGGCCGCTATCACAGATTTCCTCGATGGCTACCTCGCCCGCAAGCTCAACCTCGTCACCTCCCTCGGAAAACTGCTCGACCCCATCGCCGACAAGGTCCTCACCGCCTCGGCCTTCATATTTCTCAGCGCGCAAGATCAGGGATTCTGTCCGACCTGGGTCGTCGTCGTCATCCTTGCCCGCGAATTTCTCGTCACCGGTCTGCGCCAAATCGCGGTCGAGAAAGGACGGGTCATCGCCGCAGATTGGAGCGGAAAATGGAAAACCGGATTTCAAATCGGCTTCTGCATCACCGCCCTGATCTGGCTCTTCCTCCAAGCCCTCGGTCAGGAAGAGTTCTTCCTCGCGATCTTGGCCCACCCAACCTTCTGGATCATGCCGACCTTCCTCTGGCTTTCTCTCGCCCTCACCGTCGTCTCCGGTATCCAATACGCTTGGAACGGAAGAGACCTCCTTCAAAACTAGGAATTTTGGAATTTAAGAGCTCCAAGAGGTCTTCAGATTTTTAATCTGATCTATGAGGTCTGTTAACAATACCATATTGACCATTCACACGATATTTTGATGACGCGTGGTGAACATGAAGTTCCAATCCTTGATCAATTCTGTGGCGTCTGCTGGCACTATCCTTGTGTTGGGTGCCACTACCAAGCCTTGCTGGAGTCCATGACACTGTGGCCCCACCCCCACCTGCCGAAGAATGCGATGGTTGCAACGATCCTGGATTCAACGGAATCGGTCCCGTCATCACGATCAAAGCAACCTGCTCCCTCTCGGAACGCTTCGCTCTTTACGCCGAATTGCGGCAGAGTGTCTTGTTCGGTGAAAACGTCGACAAGAGCGGCGGCCATAGCTCCACCACCGACACCATCGGGGCCATGACCAAAATTGGCGCGGGCGTCCAAGCCAACTTCAATTTCAGCGCTATTGAGGCCTTTGTGCCCGCCCTCGGCCCTACCTGATCGCAGATGGCCCCTTGCTGGCCCACCTCGCGCCAGCGGGAACACAGTCCGTGACGCGACCCGCCCAAGGCACATCCGCTGCGCTCCTTACTCTTCAACAGCTTTGGGCTCAAGAATGCCGGTCTCCCCTTCGCTCTTGGCAATCACCACCGCCGCGCAGGAATCGCCCAACACATTCACCGCCGTGCGGCTCATATCGAGCAAACGATCCACGGCCAGGAGCGCAACAATCGCAGTCTCCGCGCCGGGAATTCCGGAGTTTTGCAGAATGATGAAGATTGCCACCAAGCTCGCGGAGGGAATCCCCGCCACCCCAATACTGGTCAGGAGAGCCGCCAGGACAATGATGAACTGGTGCCCAAAATCGATCTGGAAGCCCATCACCTGAGCCACGAAGATGACCGCCACACACTCGTAAAGTGCGGTCCCGTCCATGTTCACGGTGGCTCCCAAGGGGAGGGTGAAGCTTGCGGTCTTCTTGGAAACGCCGGCGTTGTCCTGGATGCAACGCATCGTGACGGGAAGGGTCGCCGAGGAGGACGCCGTAGAAAACGCCGTGAGGAGGGCCGTCCGCATCGCCCGCATGTGGGCCCAAGGATCCACTCGCCCGAGGAATTTCAGCACCAGCGGCATGGTCACTGCAAAGTGGAAGAGGAGGGAAGCCAGGACCGTGAAGAAATACTTTCCGAGCACCACAAAGATCCCTCCCCCGGATTTGTAGACCACCGGAAGGAGAAGCGCAAAAACTCCAATCGGCGCCAGGGCCATGATCCACTTGGTCAGGACGATCATGACATCGTTGAGGGATTGGAAAAACTCCCGCAGGGATTTCCCCTCGTTCTTTGGCAGCTGCGTGATCGCGATCGCAAAGAGGACGCTGAAAAAGATGAGCCCGAGCATCTGACCATTGCTCGCTGCGGCCTCAATCACGTTCGAGGGAACCAAGCGCCTCCCAAAATCTGCCAGCATGGAAAAAAACCCGCCTGCCCCTTCACCCATCTCCAGCGAGCGCTCCTGTGCGGACGCCACTTTCGCCAACGCGGCCTCGCTGGCATTGATCCGCTCCTCTTCAAACGCTCTCTGGATCTCAGGGTTGGGTTCTCCATTCGTCAACCCCGGCTTGATCATGTTGACCATTCCCAACCCAACCAGGATGGCGAACAGACTGGTCAGGGCATAAAACCCGGCCGTCTTTCCCAGTAAACGCGCAAACCCCTCCATGCCATGGAGGCTCGCAATCCCCGACACCACCGAGGAGACGATCAGGGGAACGATGATCATCTTCAACAAGCCCATGAAGATGTCCTTGCCCACGAACTCACAGGTCACCACCGCCCCCGCGATAAACCCCGCGTCTGCCCCCAGTTCGATTTTTCGGAAAAGAAAGGCCGTCAGCGTCGCCAGCACCAGCGCTCCAAGGATTTGCCAGTGCGCTTTGATCTTCTTCATTGCTGTCACCCTAGGCATCTGGCTGCCGTGGGGTCAATCCATCCAATTCGGGGGGCACCCCCTCTTCCTCCCCATCCCCTCGCCTCCTCCTC
>JAPKFB010000012.1 GCA_028821775.1 Roseibacillus sp. | reverse complement strand
AAGAAAATTTATCCGGAAAGGGGGAGCCACAAGGCTCCCCCTTTTCGCGTCCCCTGTCCTCCTCACTGGGATTCGGTAACAGCAGGGAGCTCCCCGGACTCCAGAATCCCGGATTCATCCTGACTCCTCGCCACCAGACTGATGGAGGGAATGCCAGCCACTCCCACGCTGGTCAGCAGCGCGGCCAGCACCCCCACGAACTGCTGGCCGATTAGCATGTCGAATCCCACCACCTGGGCCACGAAGCTGACCACCACACGCTCGTAAAGCGCAGTGCCATCCATGTTCACCGTCGTGCCAAGCGGAAGGGTGAAGCTAGCAGTCTTCTTGGAACAACCCCTTTTCTCCCCTCTCCGATCCTCTCAACGGCGACCCCAAACTCCCAACCCCAAAAGCAATTCCCTAGCAATGGAATTGCTTTTCCAGCCCTGAATTCATGGAGCTTCAGTAGCCGGGGTAGATTGGGGTGCAGAGATTGTCCTTTAATGGGCGGAGCGGCTGCGGTATCAGCCGATAGTGGCCCATGGTTGGTAGGCGTGGGCATGGGTCATGGACAAACATGTGGAAGCCAAGAAGAGCTGGGCCCGGAGGAAGCTCGGCCGGTTGCAGAAGTCCCTGGTGCGGCAGGTGAACAAGTTTCTGGCGTTGTCCCACAAAGGATACGTGTTTTACGAGGGCCGGTGGACGCTGACCAAGATCCGGCCCAAGAAGACCCGGCATACCTATCATGACGGGGTGAGGGCCTGGGATTTGAGCGATGCCGCGCCCCTGCCCTTCGATGAGCCCGCCCTGTTGCGCCTCAACAGCGAATCCCGCTCGCTACCGGTCCCGAAAAAGAAGAAGCGCAAGAGCAAACTGCGAGCCCGCCGCTACCTGAAACCCGAACTGGGCATCGACGGGTTGGTGGAGGGGCTGGAGCAGGCTGGTTATCGCCACGTCTTCCTGCGCTGGTTCGAGGATCTTCCCCGGGTGGAGGAAGGTGAGGACGTTGATCTCTTGGTGGAGGACGAGGTGGTTGATGCGCTGGGCGAGTGGTTTCTTGCGAAGCCTGTGGCGGGAGCGATCCGCTTTGATATCTACTCGGCGGGGGGCTTGCCGGGGACGGACTTCCGGGGGTTACCCTATTATGAGAAGCGTCTGGCCGAGCAGATTCTCGACCACACCGTCCTGCTGCGGGATCGCTATCGTGTGCCCCATCCCCGCACCCACTTTCTCTCGCTGGCCTACCACGCCGTCTATCACAAGGCGCACAAGTCGGGATTGCCACCGGGAGCGGGCGAGGATCCAGGGCTGGCTGCGGATCTCGAACATGAATATCCCTCCATCCTGGCCCGCATGGCGGCAGAGCAGGGCGAGGAGTGCGAGATAAGCCTGAAGGGACTACACGGCATGTTGGAGCGGCACGACTGGGCCGCGGGAATCGATACCATCCGCAAGCTGTCGCCGGGGCGTCCCTTGCTGCTCGAACTGATCGAGTCACCTCCGCGGGGTGAGGTGCCGGGCGAGTTGTGCGTCTTCGTGGTGCGGCAGTGGGCCTGGGAACGGGATCTCGTCCCTTGGATGACCTCCAACCTCCGGGCCTACGGGTTCGATGTCCAGCTGGTGCACGAACTCGATGAGGCCGAGCGCGCAGTGGCCGCCTCGCGTATCCGGGGCGGAAACTGGAACCGGGGTCCCTGGCCGGAGTCCGGGGGACCGCCCTACGCGCTGATCGCTGCGTATGACTACGTGCCCGAACCGCCTGGAATCCAGCTCAAGAGCACGCAGCCCTTTGCGGTGAACGCGCGCTCGGTGGAGATGAAATCGTTGTTGCGCGACGGGATCAACCGCCATGTTGCGAAGGACGAGCGGGTCAACGCGGTGCATAGCGCGGATGACGAGCAGGAAGCCTGGGAGTATCTCAATCTCGTCTGTCCCGACGAGATCTCGGGATTGCAGGCCGCCATTCGATCCGGTTATCAAGGTGACCCCTACCTGAAGCTTGCAATCAACCGGAGCAACCGCTCCGTGAGCCACGTGGTGTTTCGGAACGGACGCCCATGTATTCTGCGACATTATGCAGACAGCGAAGCGGGCCGCCTTTCACTTGAGGCCGAACGCAAGGCGATGAAGGCCTTTGCCGAGGCGGCCTGGGCGCCGCGATGGGAGGACTTCGGACCCAACTGGTTCGTGCAGGAATTCCTGCCCCAGCGGGACCGACTGGACGAGCGCCTGGTCGGGCTCGATCACGGATCCCGCCTGCGTATTGCCGTGGACCTTCTCTCGACCCTCGCGGAGATCCACGCTGCGGGCTACGCCCACCGCGACGTGCATGCGGGCAATGTTTTCCTCACCGACGACGGTCCGAGGTTGATCGACTTCGAGACCCTCGTTGAGCAGGATCCCGGAGTTCCCTTCCAGGAATCGTATGACGTCTGCGGGAAGGGTCTCCCCTCGCCATTTGTGACGGGAAACATGTGCCTGGCGAGCGATTCATCGAAGTCGGTGCTCAAGGTGCTCGGCATCGAATTCGACGAAGCCTGGGCGGCCTGGATTGTGGAGCGTCTGAAGGTTCCATAATAGGTTCATGCCATGAGTTGTTCAGCCTGTGAAATTCACCCAGTGGGACCGTTTTCGTCGGCATCAAAAGACATGACCCTCGAAGTGTTCTCAGCGTGGTCGCAGCCACCGGAGGATCTGACGAAACAGGTTGAAGCCTCTTGAGGGAAGATCGCGTCTTATTGCAGCGATTATGTGATCGCAGTCTACGGTGGTAGCAATGCAGTCGTTACCCCGGGGAAAGCGCTGTGTTGAGCCGGTTGAGCGCATTCTGACGGAAACCGAGGGGCCAGTGGGCCCCATGGTAGACATTCGCACCAAAGAGGAGGCCTGGCACTATGATTCGGCCCATCCAGCGGTGCTTCATCTGCAACCGAGGTGCTGGAAGAACTGGATTTAACTCCAACCAAGGCCAACATCAACGTTCGTCTGCTCTCCCTGATCTGGGTGCCGTGAGTCAACTGTCCGACGACGTTTTCTTCACACCACCTACAAGCGCCACCATCGAGCAAAACATCAACGCTGCTCCAAACAATTCCGAGGTCTCTTCAATGGCCCGCTTCAAGTTGGAAGAGATAAACTGCGCCTCACGCAAGACATCATCACAGATGTAACCTGTCGCAAGACCGGCAAGGGCCACCGGAAGAAGAATCATGAAGCTGACATTTTCGCGGATCGGACGCCACAGCGTCTTCGCCTGTTTCAATGGATAGAGGAGCAGGAAGAGAAGGACCAAGGCCACCAGGGCCCACAATCCGCGCACAAGGATGGAAGTGTCTGCCGCTATCCACCAATCAATCCGATACCTCACCCCCCAGTCACCCAGCGTCTCAGGGTTCAACACCTCATGAATATCGAGCTCGCGCAACGCAGCCAGGCCACTCAGCACAAGTAGCCAAACAAAACACCACCGCCAGGCTACAGTAGGCGCCACAAAGATGCAGGAGAGTCCGCAAGTCAGAGTGGTAAGAAACCAAAAGCATACACTCACAGACTCTACCGAGTCGTGCTCGTCGAAAATACCGAAACCCTTAGGATGGATCTTGATCGCCAAGACCACCGCCGCGATCAGAACCGCCACGAAGGCACAAATGAAAATGATGGTCCTCTTGCGGATGCCGCTGCGCAAGATGTTCTCCTCCACTGACTGGTTCATCTCGTCTTCTACACCGTCAGACATAAGAGGATAAGTGCGAAATTGGCTCGTCTTAGTGGCGGCGACCGTATCCGTCCAACAGGGAAAGGAAAGCTGAAATGTAACGGTGATACTGAGGTCTGATGGAACACGACGGTCAGGACAATCCCTGTTCTCCCCTCTCCGATCATCTCAACCGCGCCCCCAAGCTTCCCACCCCAAAAGCAATGCGCTAGCAATAACCCAACGGCTTCCGCTCGGCAAGGGTCACAAGCCCCTCCGGGACCTGGGTGGTGGTCTTCACCGACGCCATTACCAAGATCGAATTGTCGCTTTACGTGATCACAAGATTGGCTCTCAAATGGTATCCTGAAGAGGGCGGAGCGCAGGCGGCTCTCTGCCGGGGATATCAGCGCAGGACCACCACCCTCGTACGCATGGTGGGGTCAAGCGAGATGGTGACCGAAGAAACGTGGATCTTCTTCGAAAGCAGAAAGCTGCGGGAAGTGATGATGTATACCATTCCGGGCCCAGGTCTCAATCCAGACCTTCCCCCGCATCACATTCCTTACGCGGAGCGAGTGAAGCAACAGGTGTTTTAGGGCGAAGGTGGGCAAGCGAAGCTCCGCCCAGAAGTGGGTTTCAATGCACCACATCGTGAACGGACATGCCTGGTCCCGTTCGGTTTGTGTCACTGGGATTTCGGCCCTGAGCGAAGATGTGAATTTCCGGTGCGGCCCGGAGTCTATGCTTCTTTGAGGGTTGCTGCTGAATGAGGAGATCCGGGGGCAGTTTGTTATTGCCGTCCCTCGGACCGTGTTGGACGCTGGGTCATTATGAGAAGTCGCATACTGTTTGCCTTGTTCCTATTTTGGGGGCCGGTTTTTGGCGAGGCCACCTTTCGACTCTCCGGACCTACGACCATGGAAGTACGCTGGCCGGGAGAGAGCGGCAAACAATACGAATTGTTCTGCTCGCTGGACCTGGAGAACTGGACGAAGATCACGGAGGCCATCCCGGGTATCGATGGAACGATGTCGGCAGAGGACGAAATCTCCGGAGCACCTCGAAAGTTTTACCGGGTGGAAGAGCTGGGCGGCTCGGCTTTGGACTTGGCTCGATTCAAATTAGGGACCATCGGGAACAAGTGGACCTACGATGTCGTCTCGAACAGCATCCTGGGTAACGAAGTTTACACGTGGGAGACCCGGATTCTGCAACGGACCACCTTCGCCTCGCAGAACGTGGTTGAGTGGGAGTTCAAACGAGGCGGCGATTGGGACCAGTCGATCTTTATCCTTGACGATTTCTCGACGGGGATCTTTGAAGTTGGCGGCGAGAATTCGGATGGCGTGCAGACCAATTCGCCTCCATCGCCGTCCATGTTCGCGAGCTTCATACCAGAGGTTGGCGTCCCGACAAACTACACCTCGTCCGAAATCGGGCCGGTGACACAGACCACCACCATTACGATGGAGAGCGATCCGCTCACGGTGGGCGCGGGAACCTTCACGGATTTGATCAAGGTAACGCACAAATACACTGCGGAGACATTGGGGGTCCAGATTTCAGGGGCGACCACGGAGTGGTTCGAACTCGATATCGGCCTGGTGAAACACATCGGGGTTTTGGATATCCTCGGGTCGATTTCAACAACCACCTTTACGCTCGCGTCCTTCGATGTGAACTGAAGTGAAACCCCTCTCCGATCCTCTCAACGGCGCCCCCAAGCTCCCCACCCCAAAAGCAATTCCCTAGCAATCGTTCGGTTAAATCCCTTTCTCCCCTCCGCTGCAAGCTCCTGCCGCTTTTCCTCAAAGTCCTGTTCAGCTTTCGCGTCTTTGGTGGAGACCCGTCGGCGCGCCTCCCGAGGATCTTTCGTCCTGAGCGAATACTTGATGAAGTCTTGCGGCTTCCCGCCCTTCTTCAATCCGAACGCCGCCACCTCTACGGCGCCGTTTGGAATCCGCCTGTTGCAGTAATACGTTCCGTTCCTTCGGATGGTATTAGGCATGTCATCTGAGTGGGTTTGTGTCTCACGATTGTGTCCCATTTCAGATTCGCTACCCCTTGAATTTAGGAGTCTTCCTTCATTATCAAAGCCTGAAGGGGTAGCCGGCGGAGAGGGTGGGATTCGAACCCACGGCAGGTTTAACCCTACGCACGATTTCGAATCGTGTGCCTTAAACCGAACTCAGCCACCTCTCCGTAGTCGTGGGCCTCTGGCGGCAACGTAGTCCCGCTCCCTTCGGATTGTAAAGGGGAGATTCCCATCGTCCCATCCGGCCGCAGATCGCGCTTCGGGCAGGCTTCCACCGGACTCTCCGCACCTTCCAACTTCAGCCCCCTTCTCTTGCCATCCGCACAATCTTCACCACACTCATCAGGTGCGCGATCTCTTAAGCAGGGAAGGCCCCTTCCGGCACCGCAATGTGCGCCTCTATGCGTGGTTCTCGGTGCTCTACAATGCGCGCGCCTACTATCCGGTCTTCGCCATCTTCTTTTTCGCGTTGGGTCTCGACGTGAAGCAGTTCTTCCTCATGAACATGGTCTGGGCGGCGGCCATCTTCCTGCTAGAGGTTCCCTCCGGCGCTATTGCGGACACGATCGGCCGCAAACACCTGGTCGTGTTTGCCTCCGCCCTCATGGTGGTCGAAATGGCACTCCTTCTCCTCGCCCCTCAGAACGGGGGCTGGGTCTTGCTCACCATGTGCATTCTGAACCGGTTGCTCTCCGGAGCCTCCGAAGCAGCCGCCAGCGGAGCCGATCAATCTCTCGCTTATGACACCCTGGTCGAACACGGTGACGAGAATCTTTGGGACAACGTCCTCGCCACCACCATGCGCTGGCGCTCGATCGGATTCTTTGTCGCCATGATTGTTGGCGCGCTGGTCTACGATCCCAAATTTCTCAACTGGCTCTTCGGAACCGAGTTTACCCAGACCACCACTCTCCGTATTCCGGTCGCGATTGTCTTTGTGCAATCGATCGTCTGCCTCCGCATCACCCTGCACATGCGGGAACCAGTTCGCGAGGACATCGATCCCTGTCCACTCCTCGGTGAACGCTGCGCGACGGCCCTCCGGCTCACCCTGCGCACCGCCGCCTGGGTCTTCAAGACTCCCCTCGCGGCCCGGATCGTCTTGGGCACCTTGCTCATCGATTCCGTGGTCCGCAACTTCGTGACCATCAATTCGGAATACTACCGCCTGATCAAACTCCCCGAATTCAGTTTCGGATTCATTGGTGCGATCACGGCCGCGCTCGGCTTCTTTGTCCCGACCATCGCCAAAGCACTCATTCAACGCTACTCTCCGACCACCAATCTCGCCTTCCTCGCAGGGATGGTGCTGGTCTGCCTCCTCGCTTTGATTCCCGCGATCCCCTTCATGGTGCTTCCCATCATCATCCTCTTCACGGCCTTCGGCTTCATGGAGTTTCTCAGCAGCAGCACCCTCAATCGCCTCGCGGATTCCTCCCAACGGGCCACCGTCCTCAGCGTGAAGGGGCTGGCCTGGAACCTGGGATACGGCGCTCTGGCCATGGTCTACGCGGGGGTCCTCGGGTGTTTTGAATCCGAGGAAGGGAGCCCTGGGGGAGCTCTCCTGCGCGGCCTCCCCTGGCAGGCACTTTATTTTGCCGTGACCACCGGACTCTTCCTGGCGATCTTCTGGCGCAAGGCGACAAAGCCACCCAGCTGAGCACAAAGATCCCTTGTCAGCACCGGGACTTGGGCGAAGAGTAGGGCGTGTTTCGCCTCATGGTTTGTTTGCTCGCCCCAACTCTGTTGGCGGCCCAAACAAAGCCCTGGCCCCGCGAACACAAGACCCGGCCGGTCAAGTTGGTGTTTGGGAGCGACGCCACCACCGGGAACCAAGTGGTCACCACTCGGCATTTCCGCATGGTGTCCGAGAGACCGATTGCCCGCCAGGATTTCGCACGTTTCGCCAAGGTGGTGGAGTCCGTCCCCCAACTGATCAAGAGCTTTCCCCTTCCCCTCTGGTCTCCGCCCAGCGAGAAAACAATCGAGATCATCTTTTTCACGGAAGAGTCCGCCTTCGTCCGGGCGGGCGGATCTCGCGGTGCCGTCGGCTGGTGGGATGGCATCAAGCGACGCGCTCTCATTCGCTCCGACTACTTTCTCGCCCCCCCGCGTCACGGAAATTCAAAACTCCAACCGGGGCCCGACCAGGATCTTCTCGTTCACGAAATGGTCCACATGAGCATGGCCGGAATTCTCTGGCGTTTGCCGCCGTGGTTCTTCGAAGGGACCGCGGAGTATTTTGCGATCTGTCATCAGGGAGACGGCTGGTACCTCTTTCGTGATCTCGAGAGCATGATTCGCGACCACCTGCGAGTCGCTCTCGCGGTCAACAAAGTCGGCGATAATTACCACCTGCTCTCCGTGGAAAAAGTCCTCAAAGTCGATCACCAGGGGTGGCTTGCGGAGACGCAAAATGAATTCAACGGGAATCCCTACCTCCCCTATGCCACCGGTCTCCTGCTGGCCCACTACCACTTCCATGGTGGCCGCGCTCGCCGGGAAACAGTAGCCACCCATCTCAGCAAACTTCACGCCCTCGACCGGCGCGCCAAGACGCCGGCCTTTCCCCACGAAGACGGCAAACTGATCGAGGAGCGCCTGGTAAAATTCTGGGCCCCGAAGGGGTTGCACCTGGTGTTTGGCGAGTAGGCGCGGTCCCAACCAGACCCGGAGGCGCCGCGCACCAGCGCCTTGGTCGTGGTCGTGCGAAGCTGGTCGATTTCCGGAATCCCTCTCGAGAGCACAGGGTTCCGCCGACCGAGAAGTGGTGAGTTCAAGAGTTTTCCTGAACCCTGAGTCCCGCGGCCTTGACGGTGTTGCAGATCAGCAGGGCGATCGTCATGGGCCCGACCCCACCCGGCACGGGCGTGATGGCGTGGCACTTGGGCGCAACTTCGTCATACGCGACGTCGCCCACGAGGCGAAACCCGCGCTTTTTGGTGGCGTCTTCGACGCGATTGATACCGACATCGATGACTACCGCCCCTTCCTTGACAAAGTCTGCGGTAACGAATCCCGTCTTCCCGATGGCAGCCACGATGATATCGGCCTGGCGGCAAAGAGCCGCAAGATCCTTGGTGCGCGAGTGCGCGACCGTGACGGTGGCATTGACGCCCTTGGCCATGAGGAGGAGGGCCAGCGGTTTACCCACAATGAGACTGCGTCCGATCACGACCACATTGGCTCCGCTGGTTTCGATCCCGGACTCGCGGAGGAGACGGACACACCCACTCGGAGTGCAGGGCACAAAGCCGGTCGGATCCTCCATCACGAGCTTGCCGACATTGACCGGATGAAAGCCATCCACATCCTTGCGCGGATCGATGAGATTGATGATGTCATGTTCATCGATCTGGGGTGGCGGGGGAGACTGCACGAGAATTCCGTGGATGGCCTCTTCCGCATTGAGATCACGCACCACCTGGAGCACTTCCTCCTGGGTGGCATCCACCGGGAGCTCGATCTTCCGGGAATAGATTCCCATCTCCCCGCACTTCCTGACCTTGGAATTCACATAGACTTGCGAAGCTGGATCTTCTCCGATCAGCACGACCGCCAGTCCGGGGATGACTCCCTTTGCCTTCAGGGCTTCGATCTCTTCCTGGCACTCGGCCAGAACGTCAGCGGCGATTTTTTTTCCGTCGAGAATGGTCATTTGCAGGCAGGTCCAGATCGTCTACCCCAGCGCATCAGGTTCTCCACTTCCACACGCCGGGCTTCGAAGGCATCGTCATCAAGATCACGCGAAACATCAAGCAACTCATCAAAGACGATGGTCACTTTGCTGAGGGACAGCGGAATGACAAAGCGATCCCACGTTCCGACCCGAATCGCGCACCCAAATATGGCATGGAAGCACATCAGGGGCGGGCGGGTCAGCTGGGCGAGCTTGAGAAGGACCGTCTTGAGCTCATAGCGGGTAGCGCGCGGACCATCGGGCGTCACGCCCACATCAAAGCCATCCCTGATGGAGCACTTCATGTCCTTCAAGGCGCGCAAGATCCGGAGCTCAAAGAGAGGCCTGCCCGGGATGGGCCGCAATGCCCGTCATCTCGGCATAAGTGAGATATTTTCCGCTCTGCTGGAAAAAGTGACCGCAGCTTGCAGAGCCGCTCCGATCCCTGCCACCCGGCTCAGCCCCCCCAAGTTGATCCAGACAGTCTCGCACAGTGTGATCCACCGCATGGCCACAGAGGGAGGGATCCTGCCCGAGGGGCCCCTGTGGCAATCCCGGAACCAACCCGTAGGACTGCTCTGACTGGACGGCGAGAGAGGCGGATTCGAGGTTCAAGACGACCGTTCGCGTGCGCTTCGTGCCGTTGTCCACACCGATGAAATACATGATCCCTTTCCCTGATGCTTTGAAGGGATCGGCGGAGCCAGCGGCAAGCTCGGAGGGATTTCGGAGCTCCAATTCCAGAGTTGATCCGGGGCCCCGGGGCCGAAATTGGCGGGCGGCCCTTGATCCGGTCTCCCACCCGTGGTTTGTTCCCCCCACCGATGGACAACTTCGAGGACAAATCCCGCGAGGCGCTCGCCAACCCACAAAACGTGGGTGAGATGGAAGATGCCGATGCCGTGGGCACCGCTGGCTCCGCGGATTGCGGGGACATGTTACGGATGTGGCTCAAGTTTAGCGAGAAGGATGGCAAGAAGGTGATCGATCGAGCCTCCTTCCAATCGTTCGGCTGCCAGACTGCAATCGCAGTTGCTTCCATGGCCACGGAGCTTCTCAAGGGAAAATCCGTCGAGGAAGCTCGTAGGCTGTCCCCCGATGAGTTGACTGGTGCTCTTGGCCCCCTTCCACCCATGAAGATTCATTGCGGCCAACTGGTGGAAGGCGCCCTGCAAAGCGCGCTCACGGGAGGGGACCCAGCTCCCCCGACTGATGCCGCCGGGAGTTCAGCAACCCTCGCCCAATCGATGGCCCAACAACCCAAGAGTGGCATCAAGATTGTCCCCTTGGACGACTAGCGGGAAGGGAGGGCTCCCTCCTTCCGAATCTCTCCTTTCCAATCCCAAATCTCTTTCCCCTATGAACGAAGAAATCACGCTCACTCGCGAAGTCGAAGCGATCCAAATTCCCTCCGGTGACACCATCACCCTTCCCTCCGGGACGCCGGTGGTGATCACCCAAAGCCTGGGCGGGACCTACACCGTCGCCACCTCATCCGGACTCGCGCGCATCTCCTCGACCGACTCCGATGCACTCGGAATCGATGCCGAAGAAAAGGAAGCCAAGACCAAGGAAGTGGAACGGCTCAAGGATGCCCCGATCGAAGAGCAGGTCTGGCACCAACTCAAGCAAGTCTACGATCCCGAGATTCCCGTCGACATCGTCAACCTTGGTCTCGTCTACGACTGCACGGTGACCGACGAAGATGGCAAACACATCGTGACGGTGAAAATGACCCTGACCGCTCCCGGCTGTGGAATGGGACCAGCGATCGCAGCCGACGCGCAATCTCGAATCATGACCGTCGATCAGATCGACGACGCCCGCGTGGAGCTCGTCTGGGATCCCCCGTGGAACCAGGAGATGATTTCGGAAGAAGGCAAAATGAAGCTGGGAATGGTCTGAAGGCTCCCTTCCCCACCCCGCGGTGCTCCCGGAGATTTTCGGAGCAGAACAATTCCACCCTGATTTCGAGGCTCCAGAGCGTCTGCACCCCGGGTCCGCCGAGCTCGGATCTTTCCCCCTTGCCAAATCCGCGAATTGCCCCTAGCTTCCCGCCCCCCGAGCAAGGGAGGCCCAACTCATGTCCAAGCACAATAGCCTGAAAATCAGTGGAGGAACGACCGGTAACCGTTCTGTTCTCAAACGCTTCGAGCGCGTCAAGCTGCTCAAGGAACGCGGACTATGGAAAGAAGGCCAGAGTCCATTGGGTCTGCCCAAGACCAAGGGCGAGGAGTAAATCCTCCTTCTCTCTCCATTGAACAAAGCAGCGGGACCGGGATCGGTTCCGCTTTCTTTTTTAAGCCCATGATCTCCGAAGGCACCCGTCTCAACAAGTTTCTCGCCTCCTGCGGGGTCGGATCTCGGCGGGCCTGCGATGCCCTCATCCAAAAGGGGGGCGTCACCATTAATGGAGAGGAATGCACCAACCCCGCAACCCGGGTGGCGGAAGACGAGGAAGTTCGCGTCGATCGCAAGCGGGTCACCCCGAAACTCACCACCACAATCCTGTTTCAAAAGCCGAAGGGATACGTCTGCTCCAAGAGCGACGAGCTGGGTCGCGCCACCATCTACGAACTACTCCCCCCCAAATTCAACCACCTCAATCACGTCGGTCGGCTCGACCGCGATTCGGAGGGGCTGCTCGTTCTCACCAATGACGGTGATCTGGCCAACCGACTGACCCATCCCAGCAACAAGGTGGAGAAGGAGTACCAAGTGACTCTGACCACTGCGTTCGATAGTGGCATCCTCGAAAAACTGACCTCCGGAGTGCGCACCCCGGAGGGACGCGCCCGGGCCAAATCGGTGCGACGACTCTCTCCCCGCCGGGTGGCCATGGTTCTCGACACCGGCCTGAAGCGACAGATCCGCGAAATGTTCAACAGCCTGGGTATTCGCGTGACCAAGTTGCTGCGCATCCGCATCGGTCAGTTCATGGACCCCGAACTTCCGCTTGGTCGGTGGCGGCCGCTTGAAAACGAGGAACTTGCGCTCCTCACCAAGGACCCTCCAGCGAAGGGCAAGCGCAGCTAAAGAAGGGCAGCCGACTCAAATCCCCTGAGTCCCCGTCTTGCCACCTGCCGCCCCGTTGGTTAAACAGCCGTCCGCCGCATTTTCCTAACACGCTCATGAGCAAGAATATCGAAAGTCACCTGATCGAAGATCGGGTCTTCAAACCCTCCAAAGAGTTTTCGAAAAAGGCCCGCGTTTCCAGCATGGCGCAGTACCGCAGGATGTACAAGGAGTCCATCGAGAAGCCCTCCCTCTTCTGGGCTCGCGAAGCGAAAGAACTGCATTGGCAAAAACCCTGGAAGAAAGTCCTCGAATGGAAGGCTCCCTTCGCCAAGTGGTTCACCGAAGCAAAACTCAATGTCTGCGAAAACTGTGTCGATCGCCACCTCAGCAACGGCCGGAAAAACAAGGCCGCCATCATTTGGGAGGGCGAACCAGGCGACAAGCGAGTCCTGACTTATCACCAGTTACACCGCGAAGTTTGCCGCTTTTCGAACGTTTTGGAGGCCAACGGGGTCAAAGCCCGGGATCGCGTCCTGATTTACATGCCCATGGTCCCCGAAGCCGCGATCGCCATGCTCGCCTGCGCCCGCATCGGGGCCGTGCATTCCGTGGTCTTTGGCGGCTTCTCGGCGGAATCAATCTCAGACCGCCTCGAGGACTCCGGCGCCACCGCCGTGATCACCGCCGATGGTGGATATCGTCGCGGCAAGGTCGTCCCCCTGAAGAAGAACGTCGATGACGCCCTCAAGAAGTACCAAGGCGTGAAGCGCTGCATCGTCTACCAGCGCACCAACGAGAAGGTCACCATGAAGCGCGGTCGCGACGTTTGGTGGCATACCGAAGCGAAAAAGGTCTCCGCCGACCACACTCCGAAAGGGTTCGACAGCGAACACCCGCTCTTTATTCTCTATACCTCGGGCTCCACCGGAAAACCCAAGGGCATCCTGCATACCAGTGGAGGATACCTCGTCGGGACCTACACGAGCTCGAAGTACATCTTTGACATGCGGAACGATGACATCTTCTGGTGCACCGCCGACGTCGGTTGGGTCACCGGCCACTCCTACATCGTCTTCGGTCCGCTCGCCAACGGAGTGACCCAGGTGATGTATGAAGGCGCACCCAATTACCCCGACTTTGGCCGCTTCTGGGACATCGTGGAAGAGTACGGCGTGACCACCTTCTACACTGCGCCCACCGCCATCCGTGCCTTCATCAAGGCCGGCGACCATCTTCCCGATGCCCGCGACCTCTCGTCCCTGCGACTCCTGGGCACCGTGGGGGAACCGATCAACCCGGAAGCCTGGATGTGGTACCGTGAAAAGATTGGATCCGGTCGCTGCCCCATCGTCGATACCTGGTGGCAAACTGAAACCGGCTCCATCATGATCTCACCCCTCCCCGGCTGCACCCCCACCAAGCCCGGCACTGCCACCCTCCCCTTCTTTGGAGTGGACGCCGCCATTCTTGATGAAGAAGGCAACGAGTGCAAAGCGGACGAAGGAGGGAAACTCGTGATCCGCAAGCCGTGGCCTTCCATGTTGCGAACGATCTATGGCGATAAGGCCCGCTATCGGAAGACCTATTGGAACGACTACGAGGGAATATACACCGCCGGCGATGGCGCCCGCACCGACAAGAACGGCAATTTTTGGATCGTGGGTCGCCTCGATGATGTCTTGAACGTCTCAGGCCACCGACTCGGAACGGCCGAAGTTGAAAGCGCGCTCGTCGCACACAAGGACGTCGCAGAGGCCGCCGTGGTCGGCCGACCGCACGAAATCAAAGGCCAGGGCATCGTTGCCTTCGTGACCCTCAAAGGCCAAGCCAAGGCCTCTCCGGCCGCCGAGAAGGATCTCAAAGCCCACGTCACCAAGGCCATCGGCGCGATCGCACGGCCCGATGAAATCTATTTTCCGCCCGACGGTCTCCCCAAAACTCGCTCCGGGAAAATCATGCGCCGGATCCTCAAGGAACTGGTCGCCACCGGAAAGGTCACCGGAAATGTCACTACCCTGGAAGACTTTACGGTCGTGCGCAGCCTCCAAAAGCTCCTCCAGAAAAAATAGCGATTGCCGCGCCGCCTCTGACTGCGCAGCATCCGCCCGCCTCGCATGACCCGCACCCGTTATCTCCTTTGGCGCATCGGCCAGAATTTCGGCATTTCGTTGAACCAACGCCACGCGACGAATGCCGCCTCGGAGCTCCACTTGCTCCGGGAGGCCGAAGAAATTCTGGGCCGTCTCTGTTGGAATGACGCGGAGAAAATTGAAGAACTCTCGGTCGAATACTGGAAACTGCGAACGCTCACCAAAAAGCACGACGATCTCGCCCACAAGATCGATTCGGCCAACGACAGCCTGCAAAAGTCGCATGACCAACGCTCTGAACTCCTCGGCCTGGTGGTGGATAGCACCAAGGAACTCGTTGCAGAGCGGGAAACGCTCAACGCCAAGAGCGAACGCCTGGGGTCCGAACGGGAAGTCATTCTGGCAGACGCTCGCTCCGTGAAACGCCTCCACGACGGCATCAAGGCCAAACTCGACTTCCTCATCAGTGAAAGCGGGACCCACACTCCCGAGGTTGAGGAATCCAAGAAGGAACTCCTGAATCTCAAGCGTCGCTTCAAGTCCCTCCGCGAACAACGCGACACTCTCACCGTGAAGATTGATAATATCAACAAGGAGATCCAGGATCTCGACAAGCGGATCAACAAACGGCGCGGAGACATGCGCGACGAGGCGTTTGGAAGTTATCAAAACATCGGCCAGACCAATCGCGATATCTCATCAACTCGCTCAGAATTCGGAACCCTTGAAAATGAGATGGTGTTGCTTTTTGCCGAAATTGGCCGCTACATCATCGCCAACCACCCTCACCCGACGGTCGCAGAAATAGTCAGCAAGAATCGCAGCCTCGTGAACCAGATGGCCGCTCTCCGGATCTCGATCAATTTGAACACCCAGCTTTCGGGCCGCGAAGTTCCCGCCCTGGCAGCTTCTGCCCCCAAAGGGTAAGTGGTCGTTTACGAGTGCCTCGAAGGTGACTTCCCCCTCCATTGCGAACACGTCCGCAGGGAGGTTCTCCCCCTCCAAGACAGGCCCTGAAGCGCGGTCGGTCACGCCATCCTCTCCACGATCAGATTCGAATTCCCGCCCCCCCTGATCAAGTTCCGAATGCCCTTGACCCTCCATGGTCAGCGAGCTTGATGGATGGGCTGCAATCTCCTTCGTTGTGCTTCCGCTGAACTCGAGAGTTTCGGACCGTCCCGGCATCTGAAATTCAATTCTCTTTCTCGCCGCCATCGCAAGCCAGGTGGGAGCGCGGCGATGGGCAGTTTGATTGGTGGCCTCGAGGCTCCTCGCTCATTTTGACCCCGACCAAGCTCATGATCCGACCACTGATTCCCTTCCGGTATCCGGCTCTCTTCCTCGCCCTCAGCACCTTGCTCCAAGGAAACCCGCCAGCGCGCCCTCCAGAAAGCAAACCCGTCATCCTCGCCGAAAACCCCCGCATCCCCGTTCCGCTCTTCGACGCCACCACAACCCTCGAACCGGCCACCACAATCGACACGCCCTCTGCCCTCATCACACGGATCGCGGACCGGGGGCGCGATCGACACGCCCGGGAGGACCTTGTCAATGGGATCCCGTTCCAAGCCTACGACCACTACCTGCGCTTCTATTGGGAGCACCGCACCACGACCATTGAGATCGTGGACTACGTGGCGAAAGGCGGGACGAATATCGAGGTCAACCTCTCCTCCCTCTGGCCGCTCGGGGTCCGTGATTTCCGTGCCTTCTATCGTGGCCTCAACACCGTCGCCGAATATCACTACAACCTGGGACCGACGCAGGTCGGGCCAAGCGATTCCGCGGGTCCCAACCGTTACACCACAAGCTTCAACCGCTATCCCTTGGAAGGAAATCGCCCCTTGCGCGTGGGCGACCGCATGGAATTTGAGTTCAGCCCCTTCCTCCTAGCGCCACCGAACGGACGTTCGAACTACTATGGAACCGCCTACCTCTACGTCATTGGCGAGGGGATCAAACCCTGGCAAGCGGTGGGCCCCCGGCTGGACTCCTTCCCGATTCCGAAGGAGGCCTGGTTGGGCGGGAGGACGACCAACCACTATCAGTATTCCAACGAGCCGGACCACCTCTTCAAGCAAATGGCAGGGAACATGGCAGAACTGAGTGCGCAATCATTCATGCTCGGACGACGACTGCATCACACCGACTTCGGCACCGGGAGACATTCCGAAGCGGGCAACCCGGTTCTGGCCCAGCAAGTCGGCAAGCTCGGCCCAAAATTCATCAACCGAAGCTGTGTCGCCTGCCATCTCAACAACGGCCGCGCCATGCCTCCGGCCGTGGGCGCCCCCATGCACCAGACGGTGATTAAGATCGGAAGCTCCGCGGACGGAGCACCCCATCCGGTTCTCGGCGCAGTCCTCCAACCCCGGGTCACGACAGGGCCTGTGGAAGGCCGTGCCACCATCGCGAGCTATACCATCCTCAAGGGAACCTACGGGGATGACACCCCCTATACCCTGCGCAAGCCAAACTACACCTTCACCGGTTCCGCCCCCTCGCACTTCTCAGTCCGCCTCACTCCGCCCCTGGTCGGGATGGGGTTGCTCGAAGCCTTGGATGAGGAAACCATCCTCGCCCTCGCCGACCCGAATGATCAGGACGGCGATGGCATCTCGGGCGCCGTCCAGATTGTGAACGATCCGAAGAGCGGCGAGTGGCGTCTCGGCCGCTTCGGATACAAGGCCGGACAAGCTCGCCTCCGTCACCAGATTGCGAGTGCCCTCAATACCGACATGGGCGTCACGACCTCCATCTTCCCGATCCTCGAGGACGGGGCCGGGACCACCGGGGGAGCCCCCGAGCTCTCCGCCCCCGAACTCGGCCACCTGGAACGCTACCTCGCCACCTTGGGCGTCAGCCCCCGCCGCGATCTTGACGATCCCAAAGCCCGGCGCGGCCTGAGGCTTTTCACCTCCAGCGGTTGCGCGAATTGCCACCTCCCAACCCTGACGACCGGCTCGTTCCATCCCATGACGGAACTGCGCAAACAAACCATCCACCCCTTCACCGACCTCCTGCTCCACGACCTGGGACCGGATCTCTCCGACAACATGGGCGAGCACGAAGCGAGTGGCGCGGAGTGGCGCACAGCTCCGCTCTGGAGCGTCGGCCTGACCAATAAGGTCAGTGGCGGGCCTGAAGCCTATTTGCACGACGGCCGCGCGCGGAACCTCGAGGAAGCGATCCTCTGGCATGGCGGCGAGAGCACGCCCGCCAAGGAAGCATTTCGCACCATGCCGGCTGCTGATCGCTCCGCCCTCGTCAAATTCTTGAAGTCGCTCTGAAACGGCCGGCGCAAATTTGACTCTCGGTGCCCTGGCCGGTCGCTCCTCCACGCCAGATGGCGGGCAGGAGTGGAGGCACCCCGAAAGGGGCAAACCTCCGCCCCAAGCGCCCTACCCTCCCAGCCTCTCTAACAGCTTTCCATGCAACCCCCCAAAGCCGCCATTGCTGAGCACTGCGACAACGTCACCCTCCCTGGCTTCGGCGGCTATATGATTTGCGATTTCATCCACCGTTGCAAGGTAGCGGCCGCTCCCACCGCGCGCATTGATGTCGCGGATCAGTTTTTCCGGATCAAGCCGCTCGTTTTCGGGAAATTTCTCGGGATCTGCAATGGCGGGGACAATCGCGCAATCCGCGGTGGCAAGAGCGTCTGCGAGCTCCTTCTGAAAAATGTTGCGACGGGTCGTGTTCGAGCGAGGTTCGAAAATCACCCAGAGGCGTGAACCGGGATAGCGTTGCCGCAGGGCCCCAACGGCGAGCCCAATCGCGGTCGGATGGTGCGCGAAATCGTCCACCACTTTTACACCCCGGACCTCTCCCCGGAGTTGCTGGCGCCGGGCGATGCCTTCGAAGGTGGTGAAGGCGGTGCGGATCTCCTCCGCCCTCAGGCCGGCAAAGAGACCGCCCGCCACGGCCATGGCAGCGTTGCGCACGTTGAACTCACCAACCATGGGATGAAAGTATCGTTCCCCCATCAGGGTGAAGCTGCTCCCCTTCGGCTCGTATAGGACGTCTTCGATTTTCACCTCACAGTTCTCTCCGAAACCGATTGTGCGCACCGGACAGGGGGCTTCCCGCACGACCTCAAGCACATTGCCATCATCGCCGTTGACCACCGCGAGGCCGCGACTGGGCACAATGTTGAGCAATCGCCTGAAGGTGAGCTTGATGTCATCGAGCGTGTCGTAGATGTCCGCGTGATCAAACTCGATATTGTTGATCGTGATGAACTCGGGAAGGTAGTGGAGAAACTTGGAACGCTTGTCGAAGAAGGCGGTATCATATTCGTCCCCTTCCAAGACGGTGAACTCGGAATCGGTGAACTGCGCGCCGCTCCCCAGGTTGGCAGGAAGACCGCCGATCATGAAACTTGGGTCCCGTCCGGCGGAGCGCAGAACCCACGCCAGCATGGCGCTGGTGGTCGTCTTGCCATGGGTGCCGGTCACCACGAAATTGCGCTTGCCCCGTAGAAACTGCTCCTTGAGCACTTCGGGCAGCGATTGATAGAGAAGCTTGCGATTGAGCACTTCCTCGGCCTCTTCATTGCCCCGGCTGATGGTGTTGCCGATGATCGTGACATCCACGTTCTCCGGAATGTTGGACCCGCGATAGCCCGCGATGATCTCCACCCCGCTCTCTTCGAGGAAGGTGGACATCGGGGGATAGACGTGCTCATCGGATCCCGTGACTGCAAATCCGCGTGCCTTCATGCCGGCGGCCACCGCTCCCATGGCGGTCCCGCACACTCCGATAAAATGATAGTGTCTCTTTTCAGACATTAATTCCTGGGCCCCTCCCCCTCAACACCTGTCAGAACCCCGGCGCAGACACCGTCGCGTTGTCGCGCTCTTCCTTGCGCCGCTCAAGAATATTGTCCGCCGTTTCACGCACCATCTCCTCCAGGAGGTTGCGAAGGTGGCTGCCCTTCCGGTAGTCGGCGGGAGCGATGTGCTGCACACGATCGGCGTGAGTACAGAGTTGGAAACACTTCCTGAAGCTGCGGCCAGTGGCATCATTTGGATTGTAGACCGCGATGGCGTGACCACCATTCTTCTTCATGACCGTGAAGCAGGGCACATCGGTGGGCCCGTCCCCCACGTAAACCATGTTCTCGAAGGGAATGGGACGCATCTCGGCAGGCATATGATCATTCACATCATCACTGTGGGCCAGCATGCCTTTGTTGATGCGAAATAGATACTGTGTCTTGGTGGTGTGCGAAATGGTGCGCTTGGGAAAGCTGATCCGGCCTTCGTGATCCTCGCCAAACTCGCAACCAAACATCGCTTTGACATAGCCGGCCAGGATACTGCCCTGCATAAGAGCCTTGAGCCCGGAAGAGATGATGTAGTGCTCGATGTGGACCCCGGCGGCTTTGTGCTCAGGACGGAGCACGGCGGCAGGAATCTCCGTGAAGAGCTCCGGCACCCCGGGAAAGTAGCGGAGCCCGCTACCCAATTCGGTGAGCCGGGCGTTGGTGACCCCGTCCATTTGCAGGTAGTCGAGGAGACACTTCATGTAGGCGAGCTCGCCGTCCCACTGTTGTTCCCTGACCAGCGTGTTGCAGCGGTTCCAGAATTGCTCGGGATCGATCCCAAACTCGGGAAAGAGCACATCGTCCTGCATGTAACTGGGACTGAGGGTCTGATCGTAATCATAGACCAGAGCAATCGTGCTTTGCGGAATTGCCATGAGCGCGCCCCAAGCAAGCAGTGCGATCGATTGTTAACAAGGAGAAGTTCGGGGCCCCACAACAGATTGTGGAGTGGGTTTGCGCGATGCACAAGGGGTAGATTTGCGCGGATCGTCGACAGTCAGCCCCTGGAAGATCGCAGGTCATCGAGAGCAGACTGCAGGGTGGGAAACTTAAAATTGAAGCCCTGTTCTTCAAGACCTACCGGCAAGGCGCGACAACTTGCGAGAAGTCCTTCCTTGGCAAACCCTCCCAGGATCAGGCTCAAGAGAGGTCCCGGGGCGTGACAGAAGGCCGGGCGATCGAGCGTGCCGCCCAGCCGCTTCGTGAATTCGCGATTGGTCACCGGGTTGGGAGCGCAGAGATTGAGCGGACCGCTGAGATCCTCGCTTTCGAGAGCAAAGATGATGGCGGCCACTTC
Source organism: Roseibacillus sp. (assembly GCA_028821775.1). Taxonomy (GTDB): domain Bacteria; phylum Verrucomicrobiota; class Verrucomicrobiia; order Verrucomicrobiales; family Akkermansiaceae; genus Roseibacillus_B. The sequence goes on along the minus strand of JAPKFB010000012.1, from coordinate 62,231 downwards.
ATCGGCGAGGTGAATCCACGGCATCCACTGCTGACCGGAGCCCAGGCGGCCGCCAAGTCCCCAGGAAAACAACATTCGCAGGCGTTCCCAAGCGTCGCCCCCCTTTCCCAGAACAATTCCAGTCCGCAAGGGGACCACTCGCAGGCCGAGGCTTCTCGCTTCCAGTGCGGCGGCTTCCCAAGCCCGGCACAGACCAGCCATCCGTCCGGTTCCAAGGGCGGAATCCTCCCTCAACTCCTCGTCCTCGCTCGAGGGATATATCCCCACCGCTGACGAATTGAGTAACACGCGCGGCCGCTCACAAGAAGCCATCTGCTCGATGGCTTGGACAAGGCCCCGGGTCAGTTCGACCCTACTGTTCTCGATCCTCTCCCACCTCGATCGGGTCCAGCGCTGCGCGACCGATTCGCCCGCCAGATTCACCACGGCATCCAGGCCCCCGAGATCCAACTTTCCAGCCGCGCTGCGCCAAGCGCCCTCCTCCAGAGGCTGTCTGCTGAACCGAACTACCCTCCATCCACGGGCACTCAGCTCCCTGCCAAGGGCTCGTCCGATAAAGCCAGTGGCCCCCACGATCCCAACCGTTCCGTAGCTTCTACTCATCGACTTTGGCCATCTTCACTCGCCTTTCTATCTTAGTCCTGCGATCATTTCCCAACAATTTTGATTGTTTCGGGCTTCCGAATAAGAGTCCATGAAGCCATGGCCTTCGGTGGTGTCGCGGGGTGGAATCAAATTCTCTCCGATCGTTCGTCCTTGGGCGCGATCGTTGCGCTGCTTGGTGCCCTCCTTTTGGGGCTTCCGGGCCTCCTTTGCGCCCAAGTTGATCCCCCTCCCACGGGTGACGATTTGCTGGTCATCCCAACGCCCGGGGATGGTGGCGCGATCGGAGGCGACAATCCTTTCAATCTCGTCCCCACCCTGCCGCAAAACGTCCAGATCACAGGAGACTACTCAATCGAATGGGACTCGGTGAGTGAGATCATTGTTTATGAAGGTGACGTCCAGGCCCGGGCCGACAATGGCCTGCAGTTGTTTGCCAACAAGGTGGTGGTCGACAGCAAGAAGAAGTTCATTCGGTTTCAAGGCGATGTCAGCGTCTACCAGGGGGCGATTTTGCACCGGGGGGAGACCGCCATTTATCACTTTGAAGAAAAGCGCCTCGAAGCGGACGGCCTGCGCACCGGAATGGATCCCATCCTGCTAGAAGCGGGCCAGTTCCGCATGGTGGAGAAGAACGGGCGCCGCTACTTCATCGGCGAGAATGCAGGCGTAACGACAGACGATTCCGAGAACCCCTCCTTCTGGGTGCGCGCGGAACGGACCACCGTCATCCCTGACGAACGGGTGATCTTTCGCAGCATGAAGTTCTATCTCGGAGACAGGCCCATCTTCTGGCTCCCCTATCTCTCACAGCCCCTCGACAAGGAACTGGGCTATCACATCGTCCCCGGAGCCCGCTCCACCTGGGGACCCTATCTCTTGAATCGCTACGGCATCATGCTGGGCGGGGAAAAGGATCCAGAGACCGGCGAACGCCGCGAGAGCTGGATTCTCTCCCAATGGCACCTCGACCTCCTCGCCAAACGCGGAGTTGGAACGGGCGTCGATCTCTTCGACACCCGCCTCAAGGAAAACTCGAATCTCGGCTGGCTCAACCTCTACTACATCGCTGATCAGAGTCCCACCGACAACCGCATTGGCGTAACTCGACACGGTGTCAGCGATCATCGCTTCCGCGCCCAACTGCGTCACCGCCTCCAACTCAAGGATCTCATCGCAGGCGGCGACTCCTGGCTCGACGCCGATCTGACCTACCTCAGCGACCGCTTCTATCTTGAGGACTACGATCCGGGAACTTTCAGGATCGAACCAAATCCCGACAATATTCTCTCCTTCACTCATCAGCGGAATCGCAACCTGATTACCCTCTGGGGGCGACTTCGAACCAATTCCTTTTACCAGTCCGATACCCGGCTTCCTGAGATAGCCCTCGATCAGGTCCGCCATCCTCTCTTCGGAACCGCAATCCTGCACGAGGGCCAGGCGATCTTGGGCATCTACAACGAACATCTTTCCGATTTTCAACGACGGGACCTGAAAGCCGAGGCCGCCGCGTGGCCCCTTGGTGATCCTCGCATCGCGGAAATCAACACCATCCTCGGGAAACACGGTTACACCCGCCTCCACCTGTGGCAGGAAGTATCGCTCCCACTCGCCCTCAATGGCTGGCTCAATCTCGTGCCACGCGCCGGACTGGGATATACAAGCTATCGCTCAGTCGACGGTCTCAGTGGAAATGATGAACGCAAGCACATCTTCGCCGGCATCGATGCCTCCATAAAGTTTTCCCGAGAGTATCCAGAAGTCCACAGTGAATCACTGGGCCTGGATGGACTCCTGCACGTCGTGCAGCCCTATGCCAATGCCTCCTGGCTCGCGACCAATGAACTGGACTCAAGCTTTCCCCGCATCGACCGCCTCACCGCCAGCACCCGACCGCGCCCGCTTGGAGTGGGACGCTTCAGTCCGATCGACGACCTGGAAGACTGGAGCATCATCAGGTTGGGTGCCCGCAACCGCTTCCTCACCCGTCGCGATGGCCACACTCACGAATGGCTCACGGTCGACTCCTACTTTGACTGGTTCCTCACCGATCCAGAGTTCGATCGGAAATTCTCCAACTTCTACAACGACATCTTCTTCCACCCGCTCCCGTGGCTGAAACTCGGACTTGAGACCCAGCTCCCCTTGCTTGGGAAGGAAGGCGACTTTACCGAGGTGGCCGCCACCCTGCGCTACATGCCAACCGAGAGCCTTGAGATCAGCCTGCGCCATCGCTACCTGAACAACCACCCCATCCTGCAGAACTCCATTCGTCTCGAGTATGAAGCCTACCAACGCTTCAATGACGACTGGGGCGCGGGCTTTAGTCATCGTTGGGAATTTGACGACGGAGTATTGGAGCATCAGCAATACTCGCTTCACCGGACCCTGGATAACTGGGCAATCTCACTGGGGCTCTTTCACCGCGACAATCGAGACAAGGACGAATTTGGATTCGTGCTCGGCTTCACCCTCAGGGACTTCCCCAACGTGAACCTCCCGCTCAAGGTTGATGCAGAATAAGAGGGTCTAAGGAACAGTCTCCGCCGGCACGACGGGCAGCATGGTCTTCTTCTTCGTCGCCTCGTAGCGAATCTTGGCAAACTCTTCATTGATCGACTCAAGGACTTCAAGGGCTCGATCCTGACTGCGATCGCGGTACATCACGCGAACCCGGTCACCAGGCTCATAATACTCAACGATCAGCTTGGATCGGATGCGCGCCAGGGCCTCCTCCTCGCTCGCCAATTTCCAGCGAGCCACCAAATCAAGCTTCGCCACGACAGGCTTCAGAACCTCATCACTCTTCATCATCTCATCTTCCTTGGAGATGAAATCTGTCATCCTGGCCCCCGGCGGAATCTGCACCTTATAGGTGGCGACCGCAACTCGGTCATGAGTTAAATACATCCAGCCCAAGACACTCGCACCAGCAATTGCGAGAAGCAGACAGACCACAATGATGGAGATGACTCCCTTCTTGGACATGCCGACTTCTAGCAAATCGTGCCTATGGGCCAAGAGAATTTGATGATTCGTTCGTTTTTCAATTAGGCGGCCTCATCGCCTCTTGACCTCCCTGCACGCCCCCTCAATAACCACGTAGCAACCACACGTTGCCACCCCCTGATGGAGTTTCCCGCTACCAATGCTTCGCTGCACGCCCTTCCCAACGGGCTCACTGCGATTCTCCAGGAAGATCACGCTGCGCCGGTGCTCTCCGCTCAATTCTGGATCGAAACCGGCAGCCAACACGAAGAGCGGTTCGCAGGAAGTGGACTCTCTCACCTCCTCGAGCACATGGTGTTCAAGGGCACGAAGTCCTATCCCGGCGCGGAGCTCGCCACGCGGGTGAACTCTGCAGGCGGCCAGTGGAATGCCTACACCACCTTTGATCGCACGGTTTACTACATCGACGGCCCCAGTACCGCCCGCGACACCTTCCTCGAGGTCCTCTTTGAGTTGGTGTTTCTTCCGGTCTTTCCGAAGGACGACTTTGAAACCGAGCGGGAGGTCATTCGCCGCGAGATCGCCATGGGAAACGACGATCCGGATTCCGCGGCGAGTCACCTTCTTTTCCGGACCTTTTTTCAGCACGATTCCCGCCGCCATCCTGTGATTGGTCACCTCGGACTCTTCAATGCCCTGAGCTATGAGGACATGACCGGCTACCACCAGCGCCGCTACCTCCCCTCCAACAGTTTCTTTGTCCTTTCCGGCGACTTTGAAAGCGCTGCCGTGATCGAAACGCTGTCCAACCTCGCCGCCAGCCTGCCGGTCCAACCGCTCTGCGGAGTGAACAGCTTGCCTGAACCCCGTCAACTGGGACGCCGGGAGGCGCGGAGCAGCTTCCAGGTCCCGGTCAGTAAAACTACCCTGGCCTGGCAGACCCCAGGACTCACTCATCCCGATTCTCCCGTCCTCGAACTGCTCAGCGGCATTCTCGGCGGCGGACAGTCCTCGCATCTCTATCGCCGGCTGCACGAGGAGCTAGGCCTGGCCCACCACATTGGAACCTGGGCCTGGAGTCCGCCCCATGGCCCCGGCATGTTCAGCGTCTCCGCAGAGGTGGATCGCGAAAAGCGCGACCAACTCGAAGCGAGCGTGCTCACCGAAATCAAGCAGGCCATGCAGTGCGATCTGGAGGGCGACCTCGACAAGGCTCGACGCCAGGTCTTTGCCCAGCAGTTCAAAACCCTCTCCACCGCCTCCGGGCGGGCGAGCGACTTGGCCTCCAACTGGCATGAGGCTCGCAACCTCAATTTCACCCGCGACTACCTCGGATTACTTGATGACGTCACCGTCGAGGATCTCACCCGGGTGGCGGATCTCTACCTGCGCGAAGACGGAATCACCATCATCTCGCTCGATCCGGAAGAGACTCCGGCTCCCAAGGCGACGGTCGCACGCAACGGAAACGTTCCGGGAGACATCATCACCCATGAATTGTCAAACGGACTCACCCTCCTCCTGCGTTCGGACCCACGCGTGCCCACTGTGCAGTTCCAAAGCGCCTTCCAGGCCGGTCGCCTCGCGGAAACCACCGACACCTGTGGCATCAGTGCGCTCCACAGTGCCCTCCTCACCAAGGGCACAGAGGCTCGCTCGGCCAGCGAATTTGCAAACGCGGTGGAGTCCCTCGGAGCCAGTGTGCGAGCGAGTGCAGGCAACAACACGAGCATGGTCTCCTCGTTCTGTCTCAAGCCCGACCTCAGGGTCGTTCTGGACCTCGCCGCCGAAGCCCTGCGCACTCCCACCTTTCGCAAGGAAACCCTCGATCAGCAGCGTGAAGTGCAGCGTGCAGACCTCCGCGAAGCACTCGAAGACCCTCTCAAGACCGCCTTTCTCCTCCTCCGCAGGAAACTTTTTGGCGAGCGCCATTACGGACTTCCTCGCCTCGGAACCGAAGAGTCCCTCAGCAACATCTCACCAGACTCCCTGCTCGCTCACCACCGCGAATTCATGACCCGCAGCAATGGAGTCCTCGCCGTTTTCGGCGACATCGATCCCGAAGCCATCGCCGGGCAATGCGACGAGCTTTTCGCCGATTTACCCCAGGGATCTTCCGCCACCGCGAGGGCGGAAGCGACCAAGCAATCCGGCGAAGTGTCCGCCACCCTCAACAAGGAACAAGCGGTGGTCGCGATCGGCTTTCCCGGTGCCACGGTCGATTCCGACGACGTTCCGGCCCTCGAATTGATCCACGATTATTGCGCAAACATGGCCGGCCCGCTCTTCACTCGCTTGCGGGAGGAACTGGGTCTCGCCTACTATGTGAGCGCCACCCAGTTCCATGGGGTGGGGACCGGCCTCTTCGCGTTCTACATCGGGACCTCGCCCGATCAGGTCGATCTCGCCCGGCGCGAGTTGCTCCAACAGATTCAGATCCTCCTGCAGGACGGAGTCCCCGCCGAACCCCTCGAACATGCCAAGACCAGCATGCTCGCTTCCGACGCCATGGAGAATCAAAGCAACCACGCGATGGCCCAGATGTGCTCCCTGAACACTCTGTTTGGACTCGGTCCCCATCATCACCTCGAGCATGCCAAACGCATCCGCGCTCTCACCGTGCAGGATGTTCAGGAAACCGCGCAGCGCTACTTCGGGGTCGACCCGGTGATCGCAACGGTGAGTCCGGGGTAGGGAGAAAGCTCTCCCCCAGCAGGACCAGCATTCGGTCTCGCCGGGGCTCGAGACTTGATTCAGCTTGCCACCGCGGGGCCCTCAGGCGAAGACCACCCACCCAACCATGGACAACGACCCCCGCTTCGCCGAATTCGTCATCTTGCAGGCTCAGAACGCAGGGATGTTCCTGGGCAAGATTCCCAATCCCACCAGTGGACATCCGGAAGTGAACATCAAGGCAGCTCGCACGGTCCTCGATTCGTTGGAGATGCTGGAGAACAAGACTACCGGCAATCGCACCGCCGAGGAGGACAAGCTTCTCCAAGTGGCTCTCCTCAACTTGCGGATCCTCTATCTCAAGGTCGAGGCCCAGCAGGAAGAAGAAGAAGAAGAAGAAGAAGAGTGACGGAGGCAGGAGCATGATGGCCGGTCTTCCCGTGCTCTTGAAAAAATTCTCCGGTGGGAATAAGAGTCCGCTGAGACTCTCTCATGATTCATGAGAGGTCCTTTTGCTCTTTCTGCGTTCGCCTTCGGGCTCCTCGCCAGCATGCCGGTCCTGGCCACCGACCCTCCCCCCAAACCTCCCAAGAACCAACGCCCGATCAAGGTGACAACCGTGCAACAAGCCCTGGCGCTCCCCGCTTCCGTGAATGCGGTGGAGGTGCGATTTTACGATCTGGTCGACAAGGACGAGAAAGCGATCACCGCCATTCTGGAAGCCTTTGCAAGGCACCGTGGCATTCGCGGCCTGATCTTTCAGTTGCCCAACTCGAAGCGGGTCACAACCAAACACCTTGATCTCTTGAAGGAGATCAAGTCCCTCGAATCTCTGGAACTCGTCGATCAGCGGGACTTTAAATCTCCGGAGGTCTTCAAGCAGGTGGCCGCCATCCAAGGCCTCCGCAATCTCAAGATGAGCTTTGGCTGACGCATGCCCGATCAGGCGGCCTGTAGGGCCGTTCTCCCCCTGATGACCAATTTGGAAACCGTCCACTTCACTCGCGGCGGCCGCATCGGGTTGCCCGACCTCAACAAGAAGGCGCAGAAGATCATTCTAGCGCGAAATGGGGCAAAACCAGAGTAAGGCAACCCCGCTATTGAATCCGCCCCCACTCTGCGGCATGGTTCCCCCAGCGGGGAAATGGCAGATTTGTTTACGATTCAAGACGTCGAGGTCGGCGGAGGACGGCCGTTTTTCATTCTGGGTCCCTGCGGGCTGGAGAGCGAGGAGTTTGCCTGGGCCATGGCGGCCTCCCTGAAGGAAATCTGCGACCGTTTGGACGCGCCCTTGATCTTCAAGGCTTCCTACGACAAGGCCAATCGCACCGCAGTCGATTCCTATCGTGGTCCGGGCGTGGCAGAAGGCTGCCGCATCCTCGCTGAGATTGGAAAGGATCTTGGCTTACCCGTCACGACCGACATTCACACCGAGCAAGAAGCGACCCTGGCTGCCGAACACATCGACCTGCTCCAGGTGCCCGCCTTCCTTTGCCGCCAAACCGATCTTCTGGAAGCCTGCGCCAAGACCGGTCGCCCGGTGAATGTCAAAAAGGGGCAATTTCTTGCGCCCTGGGACTGCAATAACATCGTCGACAAACTCCGGGCCTTTGGCTGTGAGCAGTTTCTCATCACCGAGCGCGGATCGACCTTCGGTTACAACAACCTCGTGGCCGACATGCGCTCGCTCTACTGGATGAGGAAGGAAGGCATCCCGGTCATCTTTGACGCCACCCACTCGGTCCAGCGACCGGGCGGACTGGGCGGCACCACCGGAGGCGACGGCGAACTGGCCCCCGTCCTCGCCCGCGCCGCGGTGGCCACCGGAGTGGACGGAGTCTTCATGGAGACGCACTCCAATCCAGCGGAAGCGCTCTCGGATGGACCAAACCAGATTCCGCTTGAAGAAATAGAGAGCGTTCTCGTCTCATTGCTTAGAATCCACGAAGCCCTTCAGTAGACCCCTTCCCTCAACTTCTCTCCCGATTCTCATTCCGATGCGCTCCGCCCTGCTGTCCCTCTTCTTCGTTCTTCTCGGCGCGAGCAGCGTGGGAGCACAAAAGAAGAAGGCCGAAAGAGACGAGCTCCCCTTTGAGAAGCTCTCGCCCATTTTTGATATTCTTCCGGCCGGGAGCCTCATCACGGATGTTCGCGTTCCGCGCTTTGACAGAAAGAAGCGCCGGGCCGCGCTCATGCGTGCAAGCACGATCAAGATCATCTCCGAGCAACGGATCGATGCCGAGAACATCGAAGTCCGCGTGTTCTCCTCGAAGGATGAAAAGGAAACCTACCGGGTACACATGGGGGCGGCGGAGTTCAGGCGCGAGACAGGCATCCTGGAAGCAGAGGAACTGATCACCCTGCGTGGAAAGGGAATCCAGGGCCGGGGAACCGGAGGCCTCTTCCTGCTCGACTCTCGTCAAGGATTCGTGCGCGGTCCGGTCGCCACCCGGTTCACCGTGCCACCCAAGAAGAAGAAGGAGGAGATTGCCCCCAAGGCGGGCCCGGTATCCCAGGACCCACCGAAGACCGCCCTTCCGCCAGCACCCATTCCAGCCCTTGATGACGAGTTCGCGCCCGATCTGGAGCCTAAAGAACTCACTCCCGCTGAGCTTCGCGATCTTGAAAGCCTGCTCCAATCTCACAGCAGGTCCGTGCTTGCCGACCGCGCTCCCACCCGCGAGTTCATCACGCGGAGCCAGCAACTGAGCACTGCGGGTGATGTCAGCTTTCGCAGTTTCACCAAGCGGGTGAATCGACGCAACCTTCTCGCCAAAATCTCTCCCAAGGAATTCCTTTCGCCCGAGATCGTAGAACTGCTCGAAGGTGAACTCCAAATCGAGTGCGAGGGCGGGATGTATCTCAATCCCGAAAAGGGCCACATCTCTTACCTGCGCAATATTGCGGTCACCGAAAAGCGCTTCAGCTTGACTTGCTCGGGCCATCTCAAGGCCTTTTTTGATCCCGCGAACCTGGAGAAAAGCAATCAGGACCCCACTCCCGACATGGCGGATTTGAAAACGATCGTCGCTTCCGGCGGTGTCCGTATCGTGCTGAATGATCTCTCGGGTAAAGGGCCCCCCATCATTGCCCGGGGAGAAATCGCCATCATCGACGTGCGGACGCGCGACGTCGTCCTGCAAGGAGGCACGCCCTCCTTCGTTCGCGGACTCAATTCCCTGCGAGCCGACGAACCCGATCTCTACCTCCGCATTCATGCCAACGGCAATGTCTTCGCCGAAGATGGCCGCTGGACCACAACCGGCGACCTCTCAGCCCTGGAGAAACTCAAGGACGAACAGGACCATAAAAAGGACCAAGACGATCCGGAAAAATCGGATCAGAAGAAGAGTCCCACCCCAGAACCACCCCCCATCGACTCACCGGAGCCCGCAAAGAAGAAGGAGGCCGCCGAACCCAAGGAAAAGGATCCCCCCAAATCAATCACTGCGACTTGCACGGGAGGGATCTACTTTGATGCCAAGGATGGCCATATCGTCTACCTGGGAGACATCCATCTCGCTGATTCCCGTTTTTCGATGAGCGCTAAAAAGGAGATCAAGATCTTCCTGCGCAAGAAGAACAACGCCACCGCGGACCAACTGGTGGGGCCTGAATCCTGGGGTGATGTGGATCGCGTGGTCGCCAGTGGAGAGGTGACCTTCTCTCGCAAGGATCCCGCGGGTCTCCGCGCGCCCATCATCGCGAATGCCGAACACGTGGTCTTCAACCTCCGATCCGCCGACGTCTTGCTCAAGGGAGGCACGCCCACCATCCGGCAGGGCGACAATGCCCTGCAAGCAGGAAACCCCGATCTCTATTTGCGCCTCTATCAGAACGGCAGCCTCTTTGCCGAACCCGGCCCATGGACCACCGCGGGCGACCTCGCCAATCTCCGGACCAAGGCTGGCAAACAGAAAAAGCCCGTGAAAATGATTACCGCATCCTGCAAGGGCGGTCTCTTCTTCGATTCTCTGAAGGGACACATCGTCTATCTCGAAGACATCCTGGTCATTGAGCCGCGCTTCCGAATGAAGTGCACCGGCACCATGCGCATTCATCTCAAACTGCGCGAGAACGCAGAGAGGGATCGCCTCGAAGGACCCGAGGCCTTCTCCGATGTCGACAAGATCGTGACCCTCGACGGAGTGACCGTGACCAAAAAGGACCCCCGCGGAGGGTCCGCCACCGTCACCGCTACGGCCGCCAGCGCGACCTACGAAGCGACCTCGGGAAACATCGTTCTGCGCGGCGGCCGTCCCATGATCCAACAGGGAAAGAGCTTTCTCAAAGCACGCGAAGACGGCCTCTGGATTCTCTTCAGGGCCGATGGCTATTTCCATGCCAAAAAAGGAAAGTGGGAAAACTCGCTCAATCACGGGGATTTTGATGAACTGCGCAAGCAGCAGGAAGCGAAGAAGGAAAACTGACTCAAGTGGAAGCACACCCCGAACCCCAACCAGCGCAAGCCGCCACCCCGGTGACTACGGAACCTGTTCTCCAGGTCGAAGGACTGCGCAAAGTGTACGGCGGGCGTCCCGTGGTGGAAAACGTGAGCCTCACTGTGGGTCCCGGCGAAGTGGTCGGGCTGCTCGGGCCCAACGGGGCGGGCAAGACCACCACCTTCTACATGATCGCGGGCCTCGTCCCCCCCGATGCCGGACAAGTCACGATGAGTGGGAATGAAGTGACCCGCTTTCCCATGCACAAACGCGCGCGGCGCGGGCTGGGCTATCTTCCACAGGAAGAATCCATCTTCCGCAAGCTCTCGGTGGAACAGAATCTCATGGCGGTCCTCGAGACCCGCCGTGATCTCAGCCGCAAACAACGGCGGGATAAATGCAACGATCTCCTGGCGCGCTTTGGAATTGAAGGCGTGCGCAAATCCTCCGCCCTGACTCTCTCCGGCGGAGAAAAACGACGTCTCTCGATTGCGCGCTCGCTCTGCACCGAGCCCACCCTGCTCATGCTTGACGAGCCCTTCAGCGGAGTCGATCCCATCGCAGTCCTCGACATCCAAAATATCATCACCCAACTGCGCGATGATTACGATCTCGCCCTCCTGATCACCGATCACAACGTGCGCGAAACACTGGAAATTGTGGATCGTGCCTACCTCCTCCTGGAGGGCCGGGTGGTGCTCGAAGGCCGCTCGGAACAACTCGCCAATGATCCCGTCGCCCGCCGACACTATCTGGGCGAAAACTTCCAATTGTAGGCCGTAATCTCAAATTGTAGCCCTCTATTTTTAGAGCGAGCACTCAAGAGTCGTGCCCGCTTGATAAAATCAATGTCAGGCCCCGAAATAGGCGCGAATTGTCAACAATTGCGCAGAAGATGCAAAGAGGTGCTTGGCGAAAGTGCCTTCCGTGCTCTAGTCTGACATGTGACGGACGGAAAATTATTTTCCCTCTGCACTAAGAATCCAATTACCAATGCAAAGCGCAAACGCCACCCCGACCATCACGGTCACAGTCCGCCACGAACAGGCGACTGACTCTCTCAAAAACTACGCCTCGCGTAAAATTGAAGGCCTCCACCTCGACTACCCGCGGATCATCGAGGCCAAAGCAATTCTGGACGTTCAGGGGAAACGTCACATCGTGGAAATCATCCTCTTTTGCGCCAATCATATCACCATTGATGCCTCCTCCGAATCCGGAGACATGTACAGGAGCATCGATGAAACCATCGACAAAATTGCGCGCCGCATGCGGAAGTACAAGACCCGGCTTCTCAAGAAGCATCGCCCCAAGCCCGAGAACACCATCAAGCACCTGGACGTGAGTCTCTATGCCTCGGACTTCCTCGACACTCATGTCATTGTGGAAAACGAAGATGGCCCCGAGCCGGAACCATCCATCATTCATCGTGAATCGTATCGACTGCGCACCCTCTACAAGGAGGAAGCGATCATGGAACTGGAGCTCAGCGACCGCCCCTTCGTCCTCTTCAAGAACGCCCGCCGTGACGTCCTGCAGATCGTCCATAAGCGCGGGGACGGCGAGTATTCCCTCCTCGAGCTGGACAGCGCCAGCAAGCGAGGCTGAAGTCAGAGCGCGCCACTTTTACTGGTGCCGGGATCGCTCGCCGAGGCAGCCGCGTCGATGGGCACCCATAAAGTGGGTTCGGAACTCACCCGGGGACAGGACCTCCCTGTCCCCGCTCCCGTTCCCGGCCTCATCCCGCCCCAAGCTCGCGTTCCTGGCCCCGAGAAGAGCGTCAGGAAAGGCTCGGCCGGGTGTCGCCGCAAAGTGAGTTCCGCACAGAAAGAGCCCCTGTCATGAGTCTGGAAACCTACGAAATGCCGCATAGTCCCTACTGCATTCCGATCCTTCACGCCCTGGATTACTTTGAGATTTCCTTCCACCGCCAGACTTCGACCTTGCGGCCCCGGATCACTTGAACGCATCGTAGCGTAGCGTCCGAGAGAGCCCCCTCGCCAGCGCCTCCACGGATGATGAAGGGCGATTCGAATCCATCGCACAGAACATTCCATCCTTGCAGCCTCCCCTGCCCCCCCTGATGGTGGCGGACCCCACCTTTCCCATGTATCTCCAGGAAGCCGTTTCCCAATCGCTCGATGCCCTCATCAAGGGCAAGGTCCCGGACGCCGTCACGGTGAGTAGCAACTATTTTGGCGGCGCGGGAACCCTCTATGAAAAAGAGACCGTCGCGATCATTGAGTGCATTTTGGATCACGACTTCACCCCAGATCCCACCATCAAGCCCAAGGCGCTCAAGACTCTGCGCGTCATCGCAGCGGCCATGGAACTGTGGGGGGAGAGTGACGTGCAGGAGTTTGCAGAGGTGAGCGGAGACTGGACTCACAAGTTCAAGCCTGAGGAAGTCATCCAACTGCTCTACGCAGCGGGTCTGGAGCGGCACCGTCTGGATCATCTCCGCCATGCGGGGGTCAGGAAAATCGCCGTGCGCAATGGCGCCGACCAAGCCGCCAGGGACTGCCAGGAAACCATCGGCAGGGTCTTTGCGATCGAGGAGGCCCCGATTCTGCCTCACGGGAATCCCGCCTGCCGTTGCAGCTATGCCCCCGTGCCCTCCTCCTGACGGCCGCGCACTACAAATCTCGAGACAGATTATATTGGCCCCCCGGCCCTCCCCCTCTCTACACTTCTAGCGACTCAACCAACGATAACCTATGGGATCACCTCCAGAATCACCAAGAAACCAGAGTACCGGAGATCCGAGGACCGCTGGAATCGCCACCATGAGCTGGGTCACTTTGTCCGGTCTCGCGCTCTGCATTCCTCTCTCAGGCATTCTCATGAGAACCTCGCCCCTCGCCGCCGGGGCCTTGATCTTGGGCGCAGGTCTCATGGCGGTGCGCATCTGGTCTTCCGGGGAGAGACGGGTTATTCTGAAGGAAAACGAGAAACTGGCGAAACGCGTCGAAGACCTCGAGGAGCGCCTCGCAAATTTGGAGATGATCGACTCGCTCGAGGCTCACTTTGCGGCCAAGCACACGGCGCCGACCCGGGCGGGCAACACGGGTATGGGGCCCACCCCGGTCTCGGAGGAACGCGCTTTCCCTTCCTGAGCGCCCCTCCACAGCTCCACTTCTCTCTTTTGACATGTCGCCGTCCCGAACCTGAGGCCCTCGCAAACATGCCCCGCTTCATTGCCGTGGAGTGCAACAGCCGCGCCTGGGAGCTGTTGCAAATGTTTCGAGAAGGAGGATGGCCCGGAATGGGACCGCGCCTTCGCAAACCTAGAACTGGCTTTCGCGCATCCCGTGTCCGGTCAACACGAGAAGATTTCCAGTTTGCTCGAGAAGGACCCGCCCGAGGCGAGCAACTCGCCGAGAAGAGCGAACGCAAATTCTTTGCCGAGAGCTCCCACCGAATTTCGGGATTGATCGCGAATCTTTGAGGAGTCGATTCGGGTCACCCGCGCGCCGCCCAGTGGCCGAGCCTGTTGCCCGGAATATCCCCATGGGGCTGGGGCGAGATTTTCACAACTCAGCTGGTGATGGGCGGGGAACTCCCCTAAGCTCACGCCATGGCTTCCCGGGTTATCAAGATCACCTCCATCAGCGTAGGAGATTTTTATGCACGTCACCAAGAGGCGCTCGGGCTTAAAGTGGTCGGATCGGAAGATGGCTTTGAGCGCGTAATCCGGGAACCGGCGCCCAACCGGCCTGGCCTCGCCCTCGCCGGTTTCTTCACCTATTTCGCCAACAAGCGCATTCAGGTCATCGGCAATTCCGAGGCCTCCTATCTCAAGAAGCTCTCCCCCGACTTGCGCGCTGAGCGTTGCCGCCAGCTCTGCGACAAGAAAATCCCCTGCATCGTTGCGGCACGCGACCATACCTTGGTTCAGGAACTCCTCACGGCAGCGGCCAAGTCCAAGCTTGCCATCTTTCGCACTCCGATGGTGACCATGAAGTTTCTGAACCTCGCTTCGATCCGGTTGGAACAGGAATTCGCGGAATCCACCTCCCTGCATGGCTGCATGGTCGACTATCGCGGGGTTGGTATCCTCATCATGGGCGGGAGCGGATCGGGCAAAAGCGAAACTGCGATCGGAATGCTGGAACGGGGCGGGGCCCTGGTCGCCGATGACCTCGTGCGCGTCCGTCGCAAGGGTGATGAGCTCATCACTTCCTCTCCGGATCTTGCGCGGGGATATATTGAGATGCGTGGGATCGGGATCATCAATGTGGCCAATCTCTATGGCCTTTCGGCCATTCGGCCGGAAAAGCGGCTCGATCTCGTGGTGACCTTGAAAAGCGAGAGCGATATCAACAACGTCGACCGACTCGGAATTCGCCGCAAGGGCTATGTCCTGCTCGGGCAGTCCGTTCCTCACGTCGAAATCCCGGTCGCAGCGGGCCGGGACACCGCCCGCCTCGTTGCCGTTGCAGCCCTCGACCTTCAACTCCGGCGCTTGGGCTATGATATGGCCGACGAATTCAATCAAAAACTCCTCGCCAAAATGGCTAAAGACTCCCGCGCAATCTAAGAAAGATGCCGCCCCGGGATTTTCCCTTCCCACTTGCCACGAGTCCCCATTAAAGTGCCGCTCCGCCAATGCAGTCCATGCCGAGTAAAGAATTGACCATATCCAATAAACTGGGGATCCACGCCCGGCCTGCCGCCCAATTTGTCAAGATGGCGAGCCAGTTCGATTCGGAAATTCGTGTGGAAAAAGACGGCGAAGAAATCGACGGAAAGAGCATCATGGGCCTCATGATGCTGGCCGCAGGACATGGATCTATCCTCACCGTAAATGCAGAAGGCGCTGATGCTGAAGAAGCTCTGAATGCTCTGGAAGCATTGGTAATCCGTAATTTTGAGGAAATCTGATAGTCGCCGGGCAAAAACGTCACTTGATCCCGAGGCATTGACCCCGCCAGTTCCTCCAGTCAAACTCCCCTAGATGGGTCAGGTCGGGAAGGAAGTGGTTTACGAGGGGATCCCCGTCTCCCGTGGAATCGTATTCGGCCCACTCCATGTAGTGGCGCGGGGCTTCTCGGCACCTGAAGTCCACCCTATCGGGAATGTTCCCCGCGAAATCGAGCGCTTCAAAGAGGCTCTGAGGCTGACCGGAAAACAGCTCGACGGCCTGCGCTCCCACATGGAATCCCTCTCCGGCAACGAGGAAGCATGCATTTTCGAAGCGCACATGCTTGTGCTGGAAGACCCCATCGTGCTCAACGGAGTGCCAAAAGCCATCCGTGAGCGCCATCAGAATGCGGAGTACTGTTTCTACGCGGTGATGCAGAACCAGCTGGAGTCCATGCGACGCATTCCGGATCCTTTCTTGCGCGATCGCACCGCAGACATTGAGGACGTGTGCCAGCGGGTTCTGCGAAACTTTGCGGCCGAAGAGAATCAGAGCCCCGGCGACGAACCTGATCATCAGCACATCCTCGTCTCCTACGACCTGAGCCCCTCCGACACCGCTCAGATGGACCGGCACAACGTTCTGGGATTTGCCACCGAGCAGGGAAGCACGAACTCGCACACCGCCATTCTCGCCCGCTCACTTGGCATTCCCGCAATCGTCGGGCTGCAAAATGCGGTCTTCAACCTCCACACTCTCGCACCCTGTATCCTCGACGGCTACTCGGGCAAACTGATCGTCGATCCAACTGCTGAGACAACCACCCACTATCGCGAACTCGAGAGAGGGCGCAAACGTGAGCGCGCCAAACTCGACAAGCTTCGCGACGCCGATGCAGTTACCACCGACGGACGGAAGATCACGCTCTCCGCGAACATTGAGTTTGAACACGAACTCAAGCTGGTGGAACGCTCCGGCGCGAAGGGCGTGGGCTTGTTTCGGACCGAGTTCTTTCTCCTCGAACGGGAAGAGTGCCCGAATGAAGAGGAGCAGGCGGCGCTCTACTCCAGGGTCGCCAAGAGCGTGGCTCCCAACGATGTGATCTTCCGGACCCTCGATGCCGGCGGGGACAAGGTTCCAGGGGAACCCCTCACCGAACCAGAACCGAATCCCTTCCTCGGCTGGCGTGGAATTCGTTTCTCGCTCGCGCGCAAGGATCTCTTCAAGGAACAACTTCGTGCCATTCTGCGTGCGGGGGTCGGGCGTCGTATCGGACTCATGTTCCCCCTCATCTCGGGCCTGGGCGAAGTCAAGGCAGCCAAGAAACTCCTCGCGGACAGCATGTCTGAACTCACTGCCCGCGGCGTGGAATTCAACCAGGAGATTTCCGTGGGAGCCATGATCGAGGTTCCTTCCGCAGCCATGGTTGCCGCCGAAATCGCCGCCGAAGTCGACTTCCTTTCCATCGGCACCAACGATCTGATTCAATACACGCTGGCCGTCGACCGCGTGAATCCGCGCGTCGCCTATCTCTACCGCGCTGGTCATCCCGGCGTCATTCGCTTGATCAAGGCCGTCATCGAAGGGGCTTCCCAACAACGCATCTGGACCGGTATTTGCGGCGAAATGGCGGGCGACCTGATCATGCTCCCTCTTCTCGTCGGTCTCGGAATCGATGAGCTTTCCGTGGGCGCGCCCCTCCTTCCCCTCGTCAAGCAGGCCGTGCGGCACCTGAACTACGCGGAGTGCTCCACCCTCGCCACCAAGTGTTTACTCGCCTGCGAAACGCGGGAGATCGTGAGGCTTTGTAGTGCAGCGGCCCAGGCAGCCTACCCTGAATTGATTGATCAGGGTGGCGGGGCTGAAATGGACCCTAGCAGCTGCTAACGCACCTTCTTCCGCTTCCCGCCCTTCAGCACGATGGTGAATTGCCCCCCAGTGCGCTTGGCGAGATCATCCATGTCCTTGTGAGCCTTGGGCTCCATCATGGCGATACAGTTGATCTTGATTCCCCTGCTCTTGGCCTTCGCACCCACACTGCGCGCCCACTTGTCGGAGCCGCTGGCTGCCCCGTCGGTCATGAAGTAGATGACCTGCGGAGGGGGATCCATATTGAGCGCCATCTCCAAGGGGTTGTCCCAACGGGTTCCCCACACCAGGCGCGTGCTCTGAATGATCTTCCGTGACTTGGAGACCTGCCCCTTGGTAGCCCCCAGCCAATCCACGGGCTCCTTCTTCCCGCTGTGCTCCCAGTCGTTGGCTTTCCCTTTCGACTTCCAATTGAATTTCTTTCCACCCTTTCCGCTGACAATCGCGCCCTGCTTGTTCCAGTCCACATCATCCCCCGCGACCCACGCCGGACCGGCAAAAAAGATGAGGGCATAGTTCGTCTTCATCGCGATCTGCATCACGGACTCGGTGAGTTCCTTGCGCATCAACTCTTCGCGCCCCTGACCCCGCATGGAGGCCGAGTAGTCGATGACATACGCGATGCGCTCCGCCTTCACCGATTGACCAAAGAAGGTCGTGCCGCCGTTTCCTGATCCAAAGCCATTACCGCTGCCCCACCCTTCTCCAAAGTCATCACCATCGCCAAAGTTGAGGGAAGGATCCGGAACATCGACTTCGGGAACCGGCACCGCGATGGGCGAGGGAATCATGGTCGCAATCACCTTGGCCATCGAAGAACTCGGAGCAGAAGGCTTGCGCTGCACCTGGGGCGTGATCTCGGGCCGATCAACCACTTCTTCATCTGGCCGTTCCGCAGAGTAGGCCACGATCGGATCAGAATTGAGCCTGAGCACCGGGAGCAGAACGAGGGCGAGCAGGACCCCAACGAGAATGACCATCAGGATGGAAATGATCAAGCTGGTCGCGGTTGCGACGCGACGCTGGCGCTTCAGGGCCAACTCCACATCGAGGGTGGTGTTACTGCTGACGATGCTCATCGCTTTCCTAGATATCGCCCATGGGGGCATCTTCAACCCTTCAACGCACGCCAAGGTCGCTTTCTTAGTTCCGCCAGCCAAATTTGTATTACAACTCTCTCTGGCCCTTTGCCTTGCGAGAGGAACTCCGCCCCGCTAAGCGCTACGCGGTGAGCGCGTATCAATCTCTCTGCAAACTGGCCCGGGAGCAGGCCTTGATCGGAACCACCGCCTCAGCCCTGAGCTGGGATCAGGAAACCCAACTCCCCCCCGCGGCAGTCCCCTATCGGGCTCAGCAACTTGCCTACTTGGCCGGAAAATCTCACGAACTGGCTACCTCCGAACAATGGCAGGCGGCCCTCGAGTCCGCCGAAGGAGATCTCAATGGCGACCCTGTGCAGTCGGCCAACCTGCGGGAATTTCGTCATCACTTCGACCGCGCCACCAAGCTGCCCACCGAACTCGTCGAACGGGCGACCGAAACATCCTCCCGAGGGAAGGCGGCCTGGAGCATGGCGCGCGAAAAGTCCGAGTTCTCGATCTTCGCCCCCGCTTTGACCGATCTGCTGGAAATCGCTCGCGAAAAAGCTGCGCTTTGGGGATACCAGGAGGAGCCCTACGACGCGCTTCTTGGTGAGTATGAGCGTGGCGCCAGCACCGCCGAAGTGGCCGCCCTCTTTGATCGCTTTCGGGAAACAGGGGCCGAACTCGCCCAGCAGGCCGTGGAAAACTCCAAGGCGGTCCCTGCGGATCTCCTCGATGCCGACTACCCGATCGAAGATCAGAAAACGCTGAATCGCGAAATTGCCGAGAGTCTGGGCTTCGACTTCAAGGCAGGGCGTATCGACACCGTCGCCCATCCATTCTGCACTCATCTCGGTCCGCGCGACACCCGGCTCACCACCCGTTACCTGGAGCGCGACTTCCTCTCTTCACTCTTTGGCGTCATGCACGAAGCAGGACATGGACTCTACGACCAGGGCCTGCCCGAGGCGGAGCACGGCCTGCCCTCCGGCTCCGCAGTCTCCCTCGGCATACACGAGTCGCAATCCCGTCTCTGGGAGAACCACGTGGGCCGTGCCCGGCCATTCTGGGAGAAGTGGCTCCCGCGCGCTGCGGAGATCTTTCCCAACCTGCGAACGCTCTCTCTCGATGATTTTTTGGGGGGCGTGAATCGCGCCGAATATTCCTGTATCCGGGTCGAAGCGGACGAAGCAACCTACGACCTGCACATTCTCATGCGCTTTTCCCTTGAACGCCGCCTCCTCAATCGTGAACTCGAAGTCGCCGACGTTCCCGAAGCCTGGGATTCCGAATTCGAGTCCCTCTTTGGTTTTCGCCCCCCGGACGACGCCCATGGCTGCCTGCAGGACATTCACTGGTCGATGGGCGGCCTCGGTTACTTCTCCACTTACAGCATCGGCAATCTCAACGCGGCGCAGCTCTACGCCAAAGCCACCGAAGACGAGGCCATCGCTTCCGCCTGTGAACAGGCAAACTACGCTCCCATTCTCCAGTGGATGCAGGAACACGTGCACGCTGCCGGCTCAACCCTATTTCCCCAGGAACTCATGGAGTCCGCGACCGGGGAGCGGACCAATCCCGAATATTACCTCTCGCACTTGAGGCGGAGATTCGTTGGCTAGCGCCCAGGGGAGAGACCAGACGGACCCTGCCTTCTCTCGATCCAGTCTGACGAGCCCTGTGCTCGAGAGGGAACTCCGCCCTAGCGGATTTCCATCCCGGTCTTGGCGTAGATCCACTTGACCACTTTGCCCCCCTTAATGAGCGCTTTGGCTTGCACGGTCTTGGGGCCGAAGATGGTCTCGGCCTTGTAAGCCGCGAGCCCCGTTTGGTAGGTCTCTCCATCCACGATCTCTTCATCCCCGATCTTCCAAGCCTGCACTTGCTCGGCGGTAAACTCCTTGATCACGCCCCCAGACACGCTGGCTTTCATGGCAGCCACGATCTGCTCCTCGTTCAGTGCAGCGGGCTCGGGCTCGGGCTCGGGCTCGGGCGCAGGAGCTGGCTCCGGCGGGGTGGGCGTTGGCGTGGGGTTACTCACCACAGCCGGCGGCGGCGGAGTGGGAGTGGGAGTGGGAGTCGGAGTGGGAGTGGGCGAAGGTGGCGCGGGAGCCGGACTTGGAATTCCCGCGAGGGCCGTTCCAAAGTGCCGGCGGCCGCGATACTCGACCACCCGCTCGGTGAAATCGGTATCCTCGATCCTCACCAATCCCCTGAGAGGGCCCCCAGCAGAGATTTCCAGATTGAGCCCGTTCCTTTTCCTCACCGTGACGGTAGTTCCACTCTCAAGAGGAGTCTCCGCACTGCCATCCGAGGCCGCGACCAAGGCCGGCTTTTTCAGCTCGACCGTCGTGGGCATTTCCCGATCACTGACCGAAGTCAGGTCGATCGTAATCCTGAGCTCACTTGAGCCACTGCCAAAAACCACCGTGGGCCGCTCATTTCCCGAGCCGATATTGGCTGGCTGCGCGAGCAGGGCCGGCCCAAGCGGGGAATACATGACCCGCCCCAAGAAGAAACAGAGGATGATCGCGATGGCCCAGATGATGTGTTTCATAGATGTGAAGATTGTCGCTAAAGATACCCGTGGCAAGCGGGCGTTTTGTCAAATCTGGGGAAACCGTTGACCTGACGATCCAAGCCCGGAATTCTTAGGAATGAAGCGGCTCTTTCTCCTCGACGGAATGGCACTCGCCTACCGGGCTCATTTTGCGCTCATCCGCAATCCCATTTTCACCTCCCAAGGAGTAAATTCCTCGGCGGTACTCGGCTTTACAAACACCCTCCTCACTATTCTCGATAAGGAGAAGCCTACCCATCTTGCGGTAGCCTTCGATACGAGAGCCCCCACCCCGCGCCACAAACTCTACCCCGAGTACAAGGCCAACCGCGAAGAAATGCCGGAGGATCTCGCCATCGCGCTCCCCACTCTCAAGCGGCTCTGCCAGGCCTTTCGGATCCCCGTGCTCGAAATCGATGGCTTCGAGGCGGACGACATCATCGGGACTCTCGCCCACCGCGCCGACGCGGAAGGCGAAATCGAAACGTTCATGGTCACTCCCGACAAGGATTTTGGACAGCTCATCTCCGAAACCAGCGTGATGTGGAAACCGGGACGCCGCGGCAACGATCACGAGATTGTCGACCTCCCCGCCCTGCGCGAACTTTGGAAAATCGATCGGGCCGAACAAGTGATCGATATCCTCGGCCTGATGGGAGACAAGTCGGACAACATTCCGGGCGTCCCGGGCGTGGGGGAAAAGACCGCCAAGAAGCTGGTCTCGGAATGGGGCTCGGTCGAAAACCTCCTCGAGAATACCGATTCCCTCAAGGGGAAGCTCAAGGAGCGGGTCATCGAACACGCAGAACAGGCCCGGCTTTCCAAGAAGCTCGCCACCATCATGCTCGATGTCCCCGTCGAACAGGCCATCGCCGACTTTGCTTTGCAGCAACGCGACGATGACGCCGTGAAGTCCCTCTTCACCGAGTTCGAATTCAATGCTCTTGGCAAACGACTCTTCGGCAAGGAGTTCACTTCGGGACGCGGGCAGACAAGCAAGGTGGTCGACGAACAAGGGGACGAGGTGCTCGCCGCCAATCTCAAGACCATCAAGGACCTCAAACCCAAGTACCAGCTCGCCGACAACGACCTCAAGCGCAAGAAGCTGGCGAAACTGTTAGAGAGCGAGGAACGCTTTTGCTTCGATATCGAGACCACCTCGCTCGATCGCTTCAGCGCAAAACTCCTCGGGATCGCTTTCTCCTGGAAAGCGGGCGAAGCCCACTACGCTACCATCCCGGATGCCGAGACCCTGGGGGTCTTCCGGCCCGCGCTCACGGGATCCGCCGAGAAGATCGGTCACAACCTGAAGTACGATCTCGCTGTTCTCCTCAATCATAGCCTTGAAGTCACCGGTCCGTTCTTCGACACCCTCCTCGCCCACACCCTCCTCTCGCCGGACCAGCGGCACACCATGGACTACCTCTCGGAGTCTCTCCTGGCCTACACCCCAATCAAGCTCAGCGAACTCACCGGGGGCGACCCCTCCGCCAAGCATTCCGGAGAGACGCAGGGCAATCTCTTCGAGGAGGACGAGGTCATCGACATCGCCGCCATCCCGGTGAAGAAGCTTGCTCAATACGCGGCCGAAGACGCGGATGTCACGCTGCAACTATCCGAAAACCTGCGCCCCAAGCTCGAAGAAAAAGGCCAACACAGCGTCTTTTACGACATTGAGGCTCCCGTCCTTCCGGTCCTCGTCGCGATGGAAGACGAAGGAATCGCCCTCGACTTGAAGGTCCTCGCGGACTGCGGCCAAGATATGCAGACACGCATCGATGCCCTCTCCAAAACGCTGATCGAGCAGGCCGGGCACGACTTCAATCTGAACTCACCCAAACAACTCGGTGAAATTCTCTTCGACGAAATGAAGCTGGTCGAGAAACCGCGCACAACCGCGACCGGCCAATACAAGACCGACGAGCAGACCCTCTCCGCCCTCGCAGTCAAGCATCCCTTCGTGGCCGATGTGCTGGCCTATCGCGAAGCGGCCAAGCTCAAATCGACCTACATCGATCGGCTTCCCGATTGGGTGGCCAAGAAGGATGGCCGCGTCCACACCCAGTTTCACCAACTCGTGACCGCCACCGGCCGCCTCGCCTCCAGCGATCCCAACCTCCAGAACATCCCGGTGCGCACCGAGCTGGGTCGTGGCATTCGCACTGCTTTTGTTCCCCGCGGCGAGGGCATTACTCTCCTTTCCGCGGACTACTCTCAAATCGAATTGCGGATCATGGCCGCGATGGCCGGCGACGCCGGAATGCTCGACGCCTTCGAGAAGGATCTCGATATTCACACCGCCACTGCCGCCAAGGTGAACCAGGTGGCTCTCGAGGAAGTGAAACCCGCCATGCGCAGCGCGGCCAAGATGGTGAACTTCGGAATCATCTACGGGATTTCCGCCTTCGGACTCGGACAGCGGCTCGGCATCCCGCGCCGGGATGCGGGCGAAATCATCGATACCTATTTCGAGCAATATCCAGAGGTGAAACGGTTCATGGATGCCACCATCGCAAGCACCAAGGAGAACGGCTATGTGCAAACCCTCACCGGCCGCCGGCGCTTCTTGCGTGACATCAACTCCGCCAATGCAACCGTGCGTGGCAATGCCGAACGAGCTGCCATCAACACCCCCATCCAAGGGAGCGCGGCAGACATGATCAAACTCGCCATGATTCGCGTGCAGGAGATTCTCACCGGCGGCGGATTCCAGAGCCGGATGCTCCTGCAGGTGCACGACGAACTTGTCTTCGATCTGTACGAGAGCGAACGCGAGGAGCTTGTCCCCAAGATCGTGGAAGCCATGCAGTTCGCCTTGCCCCTCCCGAACGGAGTTCCGATCCGCGTCGATACAGGGATCGGAGCGAACTGGCTGGAGGCGCACTGATGGAAAGGAGTTGAGGATTCCCATCGGAGCGATTGCAAGAAACCCTGCTTCGAGCGGCCGGCGACCGTGCTTCGAACGGCCCACTGAATCCTCGCCATTCCCCGATCCTGCGCTAGAGTAACCCCGTGGAATGATGGAGACTGAGGGAACCAGCGATCCGGAGGCGCATGACGAAGATCAGACTCAACCCCCGGATTCGATAGTCGAACCGGCTCAGGCTCCTGCTTCGAGATCCAAGCCGCGTTGGAAAGGCCGCCTGTCCAGGATCCTCCTGGGGGTGATTCTCACGGCCTTCTTCTACACCACTTGGCAGATTGTCTCCATCAATCGCTACGGGTTTCGCGACGACGGACGGAGCGCGGACTGCGCCATCATTCTGGGCACTGCGGCTTGGCACAATAAACCCTCTCCCGTCTTCGAGGAGCGAATCAATCACGCCATCAAGCTCTACCAGGAAGGTCGCGTCAAAGCCCTCGTCCTGACCGGCGGCTACGGGGAAGGCGCCTCCTTCTCAGAATCTCAAGTTGCGCGCACCTATTGTCTCGAGCGAGGAATCCCAGCCGAGGCTCTCTTCCTCGAGACGAAATCACAGACCACAATGGAGAACCTCACCGAAGCCAAGAAACTTCTCGATGCGGAGGGCTTCCGCACTGCTCTCATTGTCAGTGACCCTTGGCACCTGAAGCGCGGCGTTCTCGTCGCGCAGCGCCGGGGAATCGATGCCTATCAATCAGGTACCGAGACTTCCCGCTATGAGTCCTCCAAATCCCGCCGGCAATTTGTGATGCGTGAGCTCTACCTCTACCACGTGTTCCTGCTCTTCGGGCGGTAGGGGATCCCGGCAGGGTTTCATGGGGATCGCAGTTCAGGGGAGGGGCAAGAACCGCAGGCAACCGTTCAGCGCTTCACCCAAGGAGTGTTCGGCACTTCCGGCCGCTTCTCCTGAGGATCAAAGAAGCGCATGTTCTTCCCGACTCGATTGTGATCTCCGATGTCCTTCCGCGCCGACTCGGCCAACGCGCGCAGCTTTTTCACAACCCCGGGATGCTGCTTGGCAACATTGTTCCCTTCTCCGAGGTCGCGCTCCAAATCAAAGAGCTGCGCCTCCTCGATCGCCCCATCGTCCCGCGGGTGAATATGCCGGTTCTTGGCGTGTGGTCCGAGCCACCGGGGATTCTCCGGGCGAGCCAGAACGAGCTTCCAATTCCCCTGCCGCACTCCCTGCAGGTGGGTGAGGAAGTAGTAGAAATAGGCCTTCTCCGGATCGGCTCGATCGAATTTCCCCTCGAAGAGATGGGAGATGTCTTCCCCATCGATCACGCGATCCTCCGGAATTTTTGCTCCCGCCAGTTTCGCAAAAGTGGGCAGCAAGTCCATGGTGGTCGCCAGCTTGGAGCAAACGCTCCCCGCCGGCACTCGCCCCGGCGCCCACGCGATGGCTGGGACGCGCACTCCGCCCTCCCAAGTCGAAACCTTCCCACTCCGCAAGGGGCCCGCCGATCCGCCGTGATGTGGAGCCTGGTCTCCGTCCACGAATCCCTTGTTCTTGACCAACCAGGGGCCGTTGTCGCTGGTGTAAAAGAGGTAGGTCTTCTCTTCGAGCTTGAGCGCCTTCACTGCCTCCACAATCCGTCCCACACTGAAATCGATTTCCTCGATCACGTCGCCATAGAGTCCGCGTGGCGACTTGCCCGCAAATTGCTTCGAAGCAGCGAGCCGGGTGTGGGGCATGGTGTGCGGCAGGTAGACAAAAAACGGCCCTTCTTTGTGCTGACGGATGAATTTAATCGCCTCATCGGTGTAAACCTTGGTCAGGGTTGCCATCGGCGCCTTCTCTTCGATCCGCTCCCTGTTGCGGTAGAGATCAACAAAACCATCGTTGCTCGTGGGGGTGCCAAAGAAGGAGTCAAAGCCCTGGTCGTTCGGCTGGAGATCGCGGTGGAAGTCGCGTTGCGAGTGTTTGCCAAGGTCCCACTTCCCAAAACAACCCGTGGCGTAGCCCTGCGTCTTGAGCACCTCGGCCAGCGTGATCTCCTTCGAATGCAGATGGGGATGGATGTTCTTCAGATTTGCTCGCTCCGCCACGCGCAGTGGATAACAACCGGTCATGAGAGCCGCCCGCGACGGACCACAGATTGGCTGGGCATAGAAATCGGTAAAGCGCATCCCTTCCTTTGCGAGGCGATCTAGATTCGGCGTCTTGATCATCGGCGAGCCATAACACCCGATGTCCTCGTAGCCCTGATCGTCGGCAAAGATGAGAATGAAGTTGGGCTTGGGAGCCGCGAAAAGAGGGCCGCAGGTGACGAGGACAATGAAGAGGAGACGGCACATCAGAACAACTCCCTAACGCATCTGGCTGCGCATGTCCGCAGCTTTCTCTGGCAACCGTCTCACTTCTTCTTCAACGACAAGGTCGGACGGAAGCCTTCTTCACCTTTCACTCCGGGACGCGGGACCAGCGTGCGGGAATTCTTCACAACCCCGACCGGGCGCATTCCCTTCCCAAGTTCAGCTTCAAACTCGTCCATCGCCTTCCCAAGTCGCGCAACCACTTCGGAATGATCAGCGGCCACGTTTTTCTTCTCTCCGATATCCTGGGCAAGATCGTAAAGTTGACCGGCGCGATGGAACTTCCATGACCCGGACCGAACCGCCCCAAGCCGCTCGGCCTGGTGAAAGAAGAAGAACTCGTGAGGCGTTTTCGCGCCCTCCTGACCGAACAGCAGCAGAGCAATGTCCTTGCCATCAATCACATGAGTCGGAGAGAGGGTCCCTCCGACCATCTTGGCAAAGGTCGGCAACAGATCCATCGTGGTCATGAGCTCATCGCTGGTGGTTCCCGCCGGAATCTTCCCCGGCCACCAGGCCACTGTCGGCTCCCGCATCCCTCCCTCGAAGATGCTGCCCTTCCCTCCTCGCAGGGGCAGGTTCACACAACCGCGCGCACCACCATTGTCGGAAGTGAAGAGCACAAGGGTCTTTTCCGCCAGTTTCTCCTCGCGCAAGGTCTTGAGAATCTCGCCCACACTCCAGTCCACCTCTTCAATCTGCGCTTCGGTCTCATCCTTCGCGTTCTTCATGAACTGCGCACGCGCAGCGCGCGGGCCATGCACGAAGGCGTGCGGCAGATAGACAAAGAAGGGCTTCTCTTTGTTGGTCCGAATGAATTTCACCGCTTCCTCCGTGAACTGCCGACAGAGATCACCCTGCTCCTTCATGTCTTTCACCAAGGAAACGACCTTCGTATCCCGCATGACCGGGAGGTCCGGACACTGAAAGCGTTTCAGCGGGGGCCACATGTCATTCGAGTAGGGAATGCCGTAGTAGGTGTCGAAGCCCTGCGCGGTGGGCAGGAACTTCGCCTGATCACCGAGATGCCACTTCCCGAAACAGCCCGTGGCATAGCCGGCCGACTTGAACATCTCGGCCATCGTCCACTCTTCTGGATGCAAACCGTGAGGGTCCCCTGGAAAGAGCACGATGTGCCCGGAACCCGTCGCCAAGCCCACCCGCTTTGGATAACACCCGGTCATGAGCGCTGCGCGCGACGGAGTGCACACCGGAGCAGCGACGTAGAACGAGGTCAGCGTCCGACCCTCCCTGGCCATCCGATCAAGATGAGGCGTCTGGTTCCTGGTGGAGCCGAAGGGACCGATGTCGCCATAACCCATGTCGTCGATGAAGATAACGACGACATTCGGATTTGCGATTGCGGGGCGCTCGACTGCGTCTCCCGGCTTCGCCGCGATGGGCGGGACCCAAGCTACGAGGAGGAGGATCCTGAACAAGAAGGACATGACGATCGATCCGAGGTTACCTCTTTCGCTGCGACTCCTTTTTCGGATCGAGGCCCTTCCAACTGGGCGCGCCCTTGCTGGTGAGAAGCTCCTTCACGGTGATGTCCTTGAACTGCACCGTCAAGGTGCCGCCGCCGTGCACCTGGAGCCCGATGTGTCCATCGAGCGGAATGCTTTCGTCCTGCTCGGTGTAGTCGACGGAAGGGACCCCGTTGAGCCACATCCGGATGCGCGGTCCTTCGCAGAGGATGCGATACTCGTTCCACCCCTTCGGCTTCACCGCCTTCGTCACCGCCGCGGCATCGAGCAATTCCCCGATCATCTTCCGCCTCCGCGACTCGTCGTAGAGCTTCCCCCAGTAATTTTTCGCCGCGTCGGCCTGGTAACCCACCATCTCGTGATGATTCGGGATGCGCATGCTGCGAAACTGCACCCCGGAGTTCACCCCGCCCTTCACGGGAGTGATCTTGAGCTTCAGACGGAGTTCGAAATTCTGATACGACTGATCCGAGACGATGAAGGTGTTGTGCGGCACATGCTCGGTGAGCGAACCCCCTTCGATTGTTCCCTCCGCGACGCGCCACAACTTCTCCTCCCCCTTGCTCACGTTCCACCCCTGCAGTGATTTTCCATCGAAGAGGGACTTGGCCTCGCCACGCTTGTGGTGATCAGCAGCGGCGGAACCACCGAGGACCAGAATCAGAGCAAGGATGGAGGGAAGGAGGGAAGGACAATGACTCATGGCACAGATGAAGTTGCTCCTCCTGAACTAGAGGTTGTCCCAACACATCACAAGCCAGAGATTTCTCCCAAGCTCTCGCCGGCCCGCTCCGAGGGACCGCCTCTGGATTGCCCCCGGATCTTGCCCAAAAAAGAGGGGCCCATCCATAAAATCATCGTAAGGAATGATTTGCAGATCGGGTAATGAATGTAATCCCTTTAAACTACTCAGATTCCCCGCGTACAGCATCCCGTGCAGACCCAGACCAAAGCCCCCAGCTTCTTCCTGATCTGTCTCCTTGCATCCCTCCCCCTGGGAGTCGGTGCCGCCCCGAATTTCAAGCGGGATATCCAGCCAATCCTCGAGGCCAACTGCGTCCGCTGTCACAATGCCAAAAAGACCAAGGGCGGGCTCCGCATGGACACCCACGCCAAGATCATGGAGGGCGGCGAGGAGGCCGAGGCGATCGTGCCCGGCAAGCCCGAAAAGAGCGAACTCCTCACCCGCATCCACCTCCGTCCCATCGATGAAGGGTTCATGCCCGACGAGGGCCAAGCCCTCCGCAAGGAGCAGCTCGAGACCCTCACCGCATGGGTCAAGGCTGGCGCGATGTGGCCCGAGGGCGTCACCCTGACCGAGCGCAAGCCCGCCGAGGTCAAACGGGTCGCCATGCCCAGAAAGGCTCCCGCCAGCCTCGTGGAGGCGGCCCGACTCCTCGACGACATCCTCCGACGCGAAAACCTCAGCGAAGAGGTCATCACCACCAAGCTCATCAGCGACGAGGCTTTTTTGCGCCGCGCCACGATCGACCTCATCGGGCGCATCCCCAGCATGAAAGAGGTCGCGCTCTATGAAGGATGGGGCCAGAGCCGTCGCAAAATGCTGGTGGAGAGGCTCGCGGAGCATCCCCGCTTTGCCGATCGTTGGACCATTTTCATGGCGGACATGTTGCGCATCCGCTCGAACGTGACGGGCGGCAATGAACTCCTCGCCTACGTCAACAAATCGATCGCGAAGGAAAAGCCTTACGACGTGATGGTGCGCGAATTGATCGGCTCTTCCGGCAAACCGAATGCCAACCCCGCAGTGGGATACATTCTGGGCGGCAACACCGACCCGATGGAGCTGGCGGCCACCACTGCGCAGGTCTTCCTCGGGGTGCGCATCGGTTGCGCACAATGTCACGATCACCCCTTCGACGATTGGGAGCAGAAGGATTTCTACGAGTTGGCCGCCTTCTTTGGGAAAACCAGGCAGGTCCGCAGCCCTCAGCGCAACCAAGTCTACACCACCGAAGGCCAAGAGATGATGGTTCTCTGGCCTCCGGAAGACAAGGCGGAGGCTCACCAGCGAAAGCCCGTCACCCCCACCTTCCCGTTCTCCCTCGTGGACTACAAGGGCACCCCGCAGTTCCTCGCACGCTTTGAGAAGAAGAGAACGGCCCAGAACGCCGAGGCTGCTTCCGGCGACCAGGACGCCTCTCTCGATGCCCTCCTCGATTCCATCACGCCAACCGTAGGCCGCAGGAAGGACCCCGTCCTCGCGGAGGCCAAGGCCGAGAGCAAAAAGCTCGATGTTCTCAACGACCTCTATCGCGCCAGCGAACTTCGGACCCAACTCGCTGAACTGATTACCAATCCCCGCAACGGATTCTTCGCCCGAGCCTTTGTGAACCGCATGTGGGCGGAACTGGTGGGCCACGGATTTGTGGAACCCCTCGATAATTTTTCCGACTACAACGAGCTGCGCCACGCCTCGACCCTCGACTTCCTCGCCCAGGAATTCATCGCGTCCGGCTACGACTTCAAGAGCCTCGTGAAACTCATCACGCTGAGCGCGGCCTATCAGCGGAGCCATCTCTCCGCTTCGGTAGCAATCACGCGGCGCGGGCATTCGGAAAAACACTTCACCGCGGCCCCAGTGCGCCGGATGCTGGGCGAGGTCCTCTATGACAGCGTGGTGGTGGCGGGCCACGTTGGGGAACACAAGTGGCCGCAGGGCGCGAACTTGAAGAAGATCATCCGCGAAATCAGGGTGCCCACCGGCAAGATGATGGCCGTCAACCCAACCCCGGGGGCCACTCCGGTCATGAGGGCCAGCACCAAGGGAAGGCCCATGCGGGCCGACGGCTACGACTTGGAATCCTCCCTCTCCCTCGATTTCGACTCCCTCCTCAAGAAAGAGAAGATGAGCGAGCTCGAAAAAATGCGCGCCAACTCTGACAAACAAATCGAAGCTGAAAAGATGGCCGCGGCCGCCAGCGAAAAAATGAAGATGGTGATGATATACCGCACCGAGCAGGTGGAGGAGATGGTCGACGACAACCCCCGCTTTGGAAGCGCCATGAGAATGGCAACCCCCGCCCCCCCGGCGCACTTCCTCCGCGTCTTTGGTCAACCGGCCCGCGATGGTCTGGGGCAGTTCCGCAATGACGCCGCTTCCCTGCGCCAGCAACTCATGATGATGAACGGGCGCCTTACTTATGAAGCCTCGCGCGTGGGCCCGCAGGAACCGATCCATCGCCTGATGGAAAAGGAACAACACGACCGTGCCATCCGGTGGGCCTACCAGGAAATCCTGACCCGCGTGCCCACCCCCGAAGAAATGGCAGACGCCCGGTTCATTCTCAAATCCAGCCAGATTCCCGCCGACGGCATGGCCGATCTCCGCTGGGCCTTGCTGAACAGCCACGAATTTCGTTATCTCCCCTGAGAGTTTCCCTCCTGATTCAAACCTCCAACCAAAACTACCCACCATGTCAGGTTGCCCAGACTACCTCCACACCAGGAGAAACATGCTGAAGATGTTCAGCGCCTCCATGCTCGGAATGCCCATCAGCCAGTTGCTGGCCGCCACCCCCAAGAGCGGCGGCAGGGCCACCGCCGAGCACGTCATTCTCTTCTGGAACAGCGGCGGAATGAGCCATCTCGACACCTGGGATCCCAAGCCGGGACGCAAGGTGCAGGGTGAGTTCGCACCAATCAAGACCTCCGTCCCCGGAATGGAGATCTCCGAGATCTTCCCTCAACTCGCCAAGAAAATGCACGATGCCGCCCTCATTCGCTCGATCAAGGGAACGAATGGCGATCACGGCCGTGCGCAATACGAGTTGCAGACTGGCTTCAACCAGGCCCCCAACGTAATGCACCCCGGACTGGGTTCCATCGTGGTGCATGAGCGCAAACCGCTGGGCGATCTCCCGGCCTTCATCAGCATCAGCGGCAACCCCGCTCGCGCCGGCTACCTTGGTCAGCAGTGCGAGGCCTACTACGTCGGCCGCCCCGGCGACAAAGATCCCTACCTCGCCTTCCCGGAAGGGATTCATCACGAACGCGGCAAGAAGCGTCTCGAGATTCTCGCCAAGATGAATGCCCGCACTTCCGGAAAACTGGAGGCCTCCGAACTCAAGGCTTCCGAGACCGCGCTCAAAGATGCCATTTCCTTGATGGAAAGCCCGGCCCTGAAAGCCTTCGAACTGAAGGAAGAAAAGGCTTCCACGATCGAGCGCTACGGCAATACGGAGTTTGGCCGCGGCGCCCTCCTTGCCCGGCGCCTTGTCGAAACGGGCGTGCGCTTCGTGCAAGTCAACCGGGGTGGATTTGACAACCACGGAAACATCTTCGAGGCCATGCGCAATCATGGAAACACCATGGACCCCGCCCTCGCCTCCCTGATGGGTGACCTCAAGGCCAACGGAATGTTGAGCAAAACCCTCGTGGTGGTCCTTTCCGAGTTTGGACGCACCCCGCGCATCAATGACGGCGGCGGACGCGATCACTGGGCCCGCTGCTTCAGCGCCTTCATGGCCGGCGGTGGAATCAAGGGCGGTACCATCGTGGGCGCCTCCGACCCCGACGGGATGGATCCCGCCGAACGCCCGGTGAGACCCTTCGATCTGCACGCAAGCATCTGCCACGCGCTCGGGATCGATCTCCAAAAGGAAATTGTCACCGAACAAGGTCGACCAATGCGTTTATTGCGGAAAGATGGACAGCCCCTCCAGGAACTGTTCGTATAGTTCGTTGTGCTACGCGCTGCCTGCCACCTCCTGCCGTTTCTCCTCGCCTGCTCCGCAATTTCGCTCGCCCAAACTACGATCGAGCGCGGTTCGATCGTCGAAGATCGTGCCGCCCGCAAACTCTTGCAGGCGGGCGATGCACGCCTCGAAGTGGGTGAGAATGAAAAGGCCCTCGAGATCTGGGAATCGGTCATCGAGCGCTACCCGCGAAGTGCCATCCGGTTCGAAGCCCACCTCCGTCTTGCGGATTACCTGCTCAAGGAGCAGCGCGAGTTCGACAAGGCCCGGGTGCACTTTGATGCCGCGGCCCAGGAGGCCAATCCGAATGACGAGCAGCGCGCCTACGCCTTTCTGAACACTGGCACTTGTTACTATGAAGCGGGCCGCTACGGGAACTGCTTCAAGATCATGCGACAGGTGATCGAATATTTTCCGGCTTCCCCCCAGGTCAACGAAGCGTATTACTTCATCGGACTGGGCCACTTCAAGCAGGGCCACTACAGCCGGGCCATCGAGGCCCTCGAGAAAGTGGGCACCGCCCTTTCCGACAAGGATGCGAAGATCGAAAAGGTGGAAGCCGGAAAACGGCTCTACATCAAGATCGACGACAAGGACTTTGCCATCCTCGAGCCGGGCGAACAGATCAAGGTGGTCTGCAAAACCCAGAGCGGTGATCAGGAAACCGTGCCGTGCGATGCCATTGGGCGCAACG
This sequence comes from Roseibacillus sp., assembly GCA_028821775.1. Lineage (GTDB taxonomy): Bacteria > Verrucomicrobiota > Verrucomicrobiia > Verrucomicrobiales > Akkermansiaceae > Roseibacillus_B. Next base: position 29,048 of record JAPKFB010000012.1, on the reverse strand, counting down.
CCAAGATGACTTTGGGCAGCATCGTGACCCAACTGGGGAATGCCAGCCCCGGCAACGGCCTGCTCGAAGTCCGCGGCGGCGATCTCATCACGGTGACTTACATCGATGCCCACACTGCCGAAAAGACCTTCAATGCACGGCGCCTCAAGGAGGTCCTCGTGGTCGGCAATGGGATCGCCCGCATCACGGACGGATCCTATCAACACGATTTGCAGGCCGCGGTCCTTGGCAAGCCTCTGCACCTCCAGATCTCTGACGCCGACCACGATACGAGCGCCGGGGTGGATCGCCTTGAGGCGACCATCCACGTCTTTCAACGCAAGAACTCCGATGAGATTGATGAGGAAATTGCCGACCGGGTGGCCAATGGAGATCTGGAGGAAGCTCCCGAAGGAGAAACGCTCAAGGATCAGATCGATCCCCTCAAACTCGTCCGCACCCTCCCCATCCACCTCCGAGAAAGCAGTGAGAGCGGCATTTTCCGTCTCGCCCTTCCGCTGCAGGCAGGGAGCGGGGTGCCCAAGGCACTCCATGCTGAGCCAGGGCAGATTATTCGTCTCGTTTACCTCGACAAACGACATCTCGGCGATGGCCCTCACACCCGCACCGCGCAGGCCAAGGTCATCGAAGGCAATCTCGGCGAGATGCGGGTCACTCGCACCGAGATTCCCGACCAAACCCTCCAGCTGAAGACCCAGCTGCGCACCGCCTCCGCCCTCACCCAGGTGGGCAATCACTACCAGGAGTTTGGTCTCGATGAGAAGGCCACCCTCAAATACAGCGAAGCGCTCATCGTCTGCGAGAGCATCCTCGGTCGCACCCAGAAGATTGGCGGAAAACTCCTGGAGGAAACCTACGTGCAGCTCTGGAGGATCTACTTCGCGATGGACGAACTCAACCTGGCCCTCGCCATGAGCCGTCGCCTGCAGGCGGAGTTTCCCACCAGCGCCTTTGTCGACGAAGCCATGCTCCAGCAAGCCCATGTCGAACGCAAGCGGGAGAACTTCGCACGCGCGATCGGACTCTACTCCGCGATCGCAAAGTTGCCCAACAGCGACCTGCGCGGCGAAGGCCAGTTCTTCGTTGGCGAGTGCTATGAGGAGATGGCCCTCAAGGCCACCGCCGACCAGGCCACGCGCCTCTTCGAACAGTCCTTCCTCGCCTACCAGGCGGTCTACGAAAGTTTCCCGGAGTCCGGACGGGTCGGCAACGCGGTCGCCAAGATGGCCGCCTTTTACTATCAGAAGGAGGATTACGCGCGCGCCGTCGACGTCTTCGAAAACGTGCTCTCGGATTATCCTGACGCCAACTTCCTCGACGTCATTCTCTTCAACTATGGGCGCTGCCTCTACAAGCTCGATCGCAAGACCGAAGCTCGGCGACGCTTCGACCAGCTGATCGACGACTACCCGGAAAGCGAAATCGCTCCGGAAGCCAAGAAAATTGTGGAAGCCTTGAAGAAGGCCACTGCCCCTGCCACCCCTTGAAAACTCCATTCTCCATCCTCCTCGCCCTCGCGGCGACCCTTTGCCTCCTTTCCGCCCAGGATCGTAGCGCAGACCTCGAAGCCCGCCTCAAGGAGTCGGCAGAGTCTTCCCCCTCAGCCGGGCGCATGATGCTCGAACTCATCGACCTCTACGAGGAGGACGAACACCTCTTCGGCCTGATCCGGACCACCGGAAAATTCTCCCGAGCACAAACCGACCACCCAAAGCGCCCCGAGGTGATGCTCAAGTTGATCGAAGGTTATGCCATCACTGGTCGCCACGATGACGTGCTCACCACCGGTCGCCAGTTCATCGAAAAGTTTCCCAACCATGGCCTCGCGGTCCCGGTCCGTGATCACCTTGCGACCTCCTTGGAACGAACGAGCCGTCATCTCCAGGCGGCCAAGGAGCGGGATACCAACTGGCGCCAGGGCGGTAAGGTCCGCGACGGGGTGCGCGCCCTCCAACTCTACCAAGGGGCCGCGAACGCGGAGGCCTTCCGACTCTCTACCGCGCTCGCGAAGGCGATGGTGGACAAACTCCCTGCCGACACGATTCTGACCAGCGCGGGCTTGGTGGGTCTTGAAATGGCGGGCCGCGCGGAGCTATGGGCCGAAGGACTGCAGATCGGCAAGGCCATCCTGCGACGCAACACACCGCTGACAGCGCCTGAAAAACGCCGCCTCTGGGCATACACGGGAACCTACGAGTCCCGACTCGGGCAACACGAAAACGCAATCATCTCCTACCGCAAGGCCTTGCGCAACGGCGATCACGCTGCGCACCGCAGTCTCATCTCCGCCATGCACAGCGCGAAGAAGCCTCCGGCCGAGATTGAAACCGCAGTCCGCAATTACATGGCGGAGTACCCCGGTCAGGCGGACCGCTATGATCAACTCGCCCAAGTGGCACATGCCTACGCGAATGCCAATGACCTGGCAGGCGCACTCAAAATCGGCGCGGAAGTGATGGCGGTGGATGCCTACAACCAGGACATTCCCAAGGCCTATGTCGGCTGGTGCGGCGACAACCACGCCCGGGCGGAACGGGGATTGCTGGCCACCATTCCGAAGAATCCAAAGCAGGCCGGCAAGCTGCGCGCCGTGCTCGCCCTCGATCTCTACCGGGACAGGATGAAAAACATGGGGAAGGCGCGCGCGATGGCGAAGGAGTATCTCAGCAAGTCGCCAACGGAGGATGGCTATGCCGATTACACGATCGGTCTTCTGCTCGGCTCTTCGGCCGACGATAAAGCCTTTCAGCAGGACGTTGCCCTGGTGGTGCAAAGTGCGAGAACGCACCTGCATCTGCAAGGCTACCAAGACCGCGTGTGGAGATTTTCGATCCAGGATAAAAATCGCAACCGAGTATGGCAACAGGCGCGCAAGGAATTCGGGAACCAACAAGACACGCGGTCCTGGAAGCAGGTTTGGGAAAACGGGGGCAAGTCGGGCCAGGCTTGCCAGCATCTCCTGCAACAAAAGCAGACCCCCGAGGTGAAGCGTCTCCTCATGAGTCGGCTGGCCTACAACTACCTGCACCACTTTGGTGGAACCTCGCGCAAGAAAGCGGCTGAACATTACCAGGCACTCTGCAAGGCCTTCCCCAAGGACTATCAAGCCGCCCAGAAGTGGCTGGAGGCCGCCTCCTATTCCGACCAGATCAAGGAAATGCGCATCGCGGCCACAAAGCACGTGCTCACCTTCACTCCCCAGCCCACTCACTACGACACCTGGTATCGGCTCATCGAAACGCGTGATCCCGATCTCATCCGCAAAGCCCTGCCCTGGATCACGAAGGCCACCGCCCTGAGCAGCAATTCGCTTTACCACACCACCCGCCTCGGGGACATCATGTGGGAGCTCGAGATGAAAAGCGAAGCAGTCGCCTGGTGGCGCAGCCGCATCGAGATCGACCCCAATCATGGCGAATGCGTCAACTGCGTCCACCGGGTCGCCAAGGCCCTCGAGCCGGAGAAGGCACGCGTTCTTCTCCAGAAGCACTTCGCCGCGGACACCGATTACCAGGGAAGCTACGCCGGGGCCCTCTCCCACCTCGCCTTCCAGGCCGGAGATCTAGGACAGGTGGAGACCGTTTTGAAGCAGTCCAAGGACCGCGCCCACAAGAAGCCGTTTGTCCCCTGGAGACTCGAGGAGTGGCCGACCCGGGGTTGGCTCGATGCCGCGCGGGGATCAAAGGAGTGGTCGGCCTCAAAAAAGGCGCAAATCTACCGCATCGTTCGCAGCTTGGAGCTGCCCCGGGTGAGCACCGAAGCGGCACTCGAACTTCTCGCCAACGAAGCGAAGGGACTGAAGCGTCTGCGGGCGACCCATCGTGCGATCCTCTTCTCTGATCAACATCACGACTCCTGGAAGCGAATTTTTCCCTATGCGCAAGGTGCCATTGCCCGCGAGGACTATCAACTTGGTGCCACCATCCTGAACGGATTGCTCAACACCATCCGGGGCGTGGCCAAGAAGGAAACTGACGACGCGCGCACTCTCCTGCGCAAAGCCTACGGCAAGATGGGAAGCTTGAGTGCCGAGATTCCGGAAGACAGCCCCATCGCGCCCCTCCTCCAGATCATTCTTCATCTGCGCCTGGGCGAAGAAGATCTTGCCGAGGGCGCCTACTACAAAAACCAGACGCTCTTTGACGAGAACCGCGCCAATCTGCCGATCGAACTCATCCTCTTTGGCGCCGAGACACACATCAACCAGGGCGCCGAGGAGGATCACCAGCGAGCAGAGGACCTCCTCCGCGGCTGGATGATCAAGAACGGCGAGTCCGAGAGCGTGGAAATCCGCGACAAGGCTCGCGTGCAATTGCTCCTCGCTCGCAACTACCAGCACTCACAACAGTTCGATATCGCGAGAGCCGAATTCACCACTGTCCTGAATACCTACAAGGATCAACCCGAAGCGGTGGAAGCGCGATTTGGAATCGGGGAAACCTTCATGGCTCAGAAGGTCTACGACCAGGCCGAGGAAATTTTCCTCGCGCTTTCCGAGAGCCCGGACCCGCAGATCAACATTCGCGCCGAGTTCCTGCGCGGAGTCCTCGAGATCCGGCAGGAGAACAACGAGTCCGCCCGCAAGATCTTTCTCGCCGTCCTCGAACGCGCTCCCGACGCCGAACTCGCCAATAAAACGCTCTTCAATCTCGCGGAGGTCTACGGCATCGAACAACGCTACCTGACCCAGTTGGAGACCCTTCGCACCGTGGGCCGGCTCGGCCGCGAATCGAAACTCTGGCACACTCCCGGGAAGGCGCTTTCCGTCGTGGTGCAGGACATCGACCTCGGTATCAGTCGCGGTGAAACCCGCATCCCGGTAGTGATCCGCACCGAGCCCGGAGGCGACGAGGAGAAGTCCTTCCTGGTGAGCGGCGGCGCAGGAAAGGGGATCTTTCTCACCGAGATTGCCACCGCGCTGGGCGTGGCCGAAGTCGCCAATGGCACCCTGGAAGTGACCGGGGGAGACGTCATCACGGTCGACTATCCCGCCGCCTTCAAGAAGGAATTCCAGTTCGAGTTTCTCAGCGCCACTCTCCTGCGGGTGGCCTCCGACGGCAGTCTGGAAGTGGCCAGCGGCGAGATCCTCGACGAGGAGGAAGGGACCTTCACCGACACCCTGAAACAAGAGGCCGCGGAGGAGTTGGAACATCAAGGCAAGGCCCATCAACGACCCAGCAATCAGATCAAGCCCGGGAACTTGATCTATGTGCAGGTCAAGGATGGCGACCGCGATCTCACCAAGAACCCAGATGGGGTGCCGATCATGATCAGGGCCTCGAGCGGGGATCAGGTGCAGACCACGATCCAGGAAGAGAGCCAGCACGGCGGCGTCTTCTCGGGCACGATCCGCACGGGCGAACTTCCCGCCGGCGCCCAAGCAAGCGACTCCGCGCTCGATCACAATGCTCTCATGGCGATTGATCACAGCAAGGATACCTATTGGCGCAGCGAGCCCGACGGGGCGGCCCCGAAGTCCCTGGCGATCGACCTCAAGGAGTTGCGCGAAGTCGACTCAATTGCCTTCCAATCGCCCGACCCCGAGAAGGAAGCCCCCGTCCGCATGCACGTGCGCGGGAGTCATGATGGACGCTTCTGGTACACCCTCGCCCACTTCCCCACTCCCGAGCCTGATCAAAAAATCAGTTTTGGCGAAGACGGGATGACCTTGCGCATTTTTCAAATTGAACAGAGCAACCTGCGGGATCGCTACCCCTGGAAGGACATCGTTGATCTGGTCGAGAACGTGAAACCCACCAAGGAGACGAAGGTCGAATCGTTGTCGTGGACTCCGCCCGAGGAAGGCAAGGAGGCTTACTTCCTCGTCTGGTCCGGAACATTCTTCCAGGAGCGTGCGGGTGGCATGAGATTCACGGTCAACGGACAACTAACCGGCATGATGGTGGACGGGCGACTGGAACTTCCCATGGGCGAGGGGGGACGCCAAGCAGACATCTTCGCCAAGGCCGGCGCGCATGAACTCACCGTGGTCTCCATTGTCTCGAGCGGGGGCGAAGCGGCCACCGCTTCGCGCGCAAGAGAGAACCCGCAATCGGCCAGTGTCGCCTTGCGCAGTTTCAAGGCGGAGGACTTCGACCTGAGCAGGGCCGCGGATTTCCCCAAGATCGAGGGGGCCTTGCAAGGCGAACTGGTGCAGGACAAGAACCAGTGGACCCTCACCCTCCCCAGGCACGAAATGCGCTTCATCGAGTGTGAGATCCTCGAGTATCGCGGAGAAGCGGTGGCCATCAACCATGTCGAAGTCAAAGGAGCCGGAATCACCCATGTCCCACCCAAGCAGGACGTCCTCCTCCTGGCCAAGAACCAGATTCTCGAACTGGCTCCCGGGGACACGGTCGAGATTTCCTATCTCGACGAAATCACCGCGGGAGGGGAACAGCGCAACAAGCTTCTCACCGCGCAACTCACGGCCACCTATTACAACGGTCAGATCACTCCCATCAGCTACGACTTCGATCGCAGTGGCGACGGCTCGGTGCGCGGGGCGCGCAAGGAACTCCTCCGCATCGAACCCGGCGAACGCATCGTCGCGGAAGTCGTCGACTACGATCTTGATATCGAAAACAGCAAGGACCGCGTGGAAGTGCAGGTGCAGGTCAACGCTGATCCCCCCCGCACGCTGACTGCTATCGAGACCGGGCCCTCCACTGGAGTCTTCACCATCGAGATCGACACCGCGGCCGCGGCCCAGGCCGAGGAAGGAAAGCTGGTCGTGAAGCAGGGAGACAAGGTCTACATTCGCTACAAGGACGAGCAGAATACCTTCCCGGGACATGCCTTCTACCGCGAGGCGGTGATCCTCCTCAACGAGCCCACCGAGGGCGTGGTGCAGATCGTCGAAAGCCGCCAGCAAGTGGAAGGCGCTCTGACCTTTGTGCCTGCTGAGGGCGAGCGCACGGCTGACTTCGTCAGCAAGATCGACTACCACCTGCCGCTCACGGTCGAGGTCATCGATCCCGATCAAGCCAAGGACTCGCGCAGCACCGTGACGGTGGAAGTCGTGACCACGCAGGGAACCAAAGTTCAGGTCGAGTGCGTTCTCTCCCGGAGCTTCGCACCCCAGGGGGCCGAGATGGAGGAGGTGCGCAACCCCGCTCTGCAGGAAGGTCGCTTCGTGGGCCAGATTCCCCTTCTCCTGGGTGGCATTGACAGCGCGATCTTCGTCCCTGCCGATGGCACAGTCAAGAAGCCGGGGATCGGGCGCGTTCTTCCGCCACCAGTGAAGGAAGAGGATCTCCTGGAAGACGGTGAAGCGAAGCTCGGTGGGCTCCTGGTCCTCAATGTGAACGGCCGAGATCAATTCACCGCCCACTATCAAGATGAACGCCGCCCTGCGGGAGAAGGGACCACCCGCCAGGCCAAGGCAGAACTGGCCTCCGCGGCCTCCCTCCGCCTGACCGACGAGGAATATCAGGAGGATGCCCTCATCGCCCATGTCGGAAAAAAAGTGTACCTGTGGCTTGAAGACCCCGATCTCGATCTCACCCCCGGGCGCGACAAAGCCATGATTCGCGTCAAGACGATGTCGGGCGAAGACGAGACCCTGGAACTGGAAGAGACCCTCTCTCACAGCGGAGTGTTCAGTGGATCGTTCCCGCTCAAGGCCGCCGTACAACCAGTCCGAGGCAACTCGAAGGGTGAAGTGGAATGCTTCTTCGGCGACCTGTTGACGGCGGGCTACCTCGACAACGTGATCCAAACCCCGGAGGGCGATCCCATCATCGAACTCGCCCTGCCCATTGCAGTCGGAACCAACGGCGTCATGTCGGCCTTCAGCAAAGTGTACAAGGACGAGGACCTTGCGATTCAGACCCAGTTCCACATCGCCGAGAGTTACTTCGAACTCTTCAAGAGTCACCTCAAGATCGAACGCGACGACGAGGCCCAGGCCGACCTCGCGGCGGGACGACGCGTGCTGCGCGAGGTGCAGGAGGATCACCCGAACCCGAAATACGCTCCGCGAGTGGCTTACCTGCTCGGCCAATTTGCCCAGGAAATGAAGGAATGGGACGAGGCCATCGCCTCCTATAAATCGATTGTGCGGGGCCATCCCGAACACGAGCTCGCACCTGACTCACAGTACAAGCTGGGGCAATGCTACGAGCAGGCCGGCCAACTCGACGAGGCTCTTGAATCCTATGTCACCCTGGCAGCGACCTACCCGAAGAGCCCGCTCATCGCGAATGTCATGTTGCGCATCAACGAACACTTCTACGGCAAGGAGGACTACGCGGTGGCGGCAAGCGTGGGGAGCAAGTTTCTCGAGCGATTCCCGAATCACGAGTGGACTCCCAAGATGGGGTTCCGCATCGGGCAGTGCTACTACAAGGAGGAGTCCTTCGAGAATGCCGGCGACGCCTTCGACACCTTCGTGAAACGATTTCCAGAAGAGGAACTCACCGCCCAAGCCCTCTTCTGGGCCGGCGAGAGCTACCGCATGGACAACGATGTCCCCAACGCCTTTCGTCGCTACAACCGCTGCCGATGGGACTTTCCCGAATCCGACGCCGCCAAGTATTCCCGCGGCCGTCTTGCCTTGCCCGAAATGCTTGCGCAGTTTGAGCGCGAAGCCAACTTATCCGACGAGTAGAAAACAACATGCCGCCACTCCCAGCCATCCTCGCAGCCATTCCTGAAGAACACGGCGCCCTCTACGAATTCCTTCACAGCGGAGCGATCGGGATCTTCCTGGAAGGGGGCATCTTCATGTGGCCGATCCTGATTCTCCTCATCCTGGTGGTGGCCGTCATCATTGAGCGCTACCGCAGTTTGAAACTGCTCGAGACCGATCCCACCGCCTTGCGCGACGAAGTAGTGGAGCTCCTCTCCGAAGACAAGGTGGAGGAATCCCTCAAGCTCTGTGACAACTCCCAGGGCCCGGTCCCCGCGATCCTCTCCAACGGGTTGCGCAAGTATCTCGTGCTGCGCCGCCTGAAGTATGACGAAGCACAATTGGAGCAACAGGTCATCAAGAGCATGGAAAACTACGGGGTGCACATCGTGGCCGCTCTCGAAAAGCACCTTCCGCTTCTGGCCACCATCGCGAGCGTGGCGCCCATGCTTGGATTCCTTGGCACGGTGCAGGGCATGATCGTGGCCTTCGGCGACATTGAAGCGAATGTGGGACAGCAAAACATCGTGCAGGCGGCGGCGTCCGGAATTCGAGTGGCCCTGCTCACCACCGCCTTCGGCTTGATCGTGGGCATTCCGGCCTACATGGCCTTCAACTACTTTACCGGCCTCATCAACAACTTCGTCCTGCAGGTGGAAGCCTCCGCGGCAGAACTGATCGAGGTCGTCAGCTTGCGCCTCACTCTCGACAAGGACCTGCAATCTTGAAACTTCGACGCGGACAGCTCCTCGTTGACCCCCCGGCGTCGTCCAGTTCGGACATCGCCTTCATCCTCATTATCTTTTTCCTCGTTTGCGCCTCGGTGCAACCGGAGACCGGCTTGCCCCAGTTCCTACCCCGCACCGAAGCCAAGGAGGAGAAAAAGGAGCAGAGCAAGAACCTCGAAGTCTCCATTACTCCGAGCAACATCGTTCTCAATGGAAGCCCGCTCAAACTCCCGGAATTCAGCAAGCGCATTTTGGTCGCCCTTCAGGCCAAGACCCGCCCACAAGACAAGGTCGTGGTGGTGAAGAGCACTCCGGACACTCCTTACGATCAATGGATTCGCGTTTCGCAGGCGATCGACAACGCGGGTGGAACCCTCACTCTCGAACTGGAGAGTGAACGAACGATCATCGTGGATTGACATGAAGCTCGCCCGCAAGAAACTCACCGCTTCTGTCCCCTCCTTCGCGATGGGCGACATTGCCTTCCTGCTCCTGATCTTCTTTGTCATCCTTGCCCGGGTGCAGGACGACAGCCACGTGCAATGGGACCCCGCCATCCTTCCCGACATCAAGATGATCGGCGCTCCCCTCGCCAGTGTGGCGATCGACAGCGGCTACAAAACCTATCTCAACGGCGAAGAGATTTCGAACGATCAACTCACTCCACGCCTGAACGCGATCCTGGGAGAGACTCCGGCCGGAGAGCGCAATATTTCATTCAAAGTCCACAGGGAAGCCCAGGCCAAGCACTTCGAGCCCGTCATCCAGTCCATCGGGGAAGCGGGCGGCGACCTCATCCATATTCTCGAACCTGAAGCAACAGAGCCATGAACATTGAGCCTCAAAAATCAGACCCCCAGCAACCTCCCATGGCGAGCACCAAGGGAGACCTGCGGCAATTGAAACAGAACAGCAGCGCAACGGTGGCAGAACTCAAGTCCTTCCTCAAGGAACTCAAGGGCAGGTCTCCGCAGGAGATGCTCGGCATTGTCGCAGGCAGCCAACTGGTACGCGCGATCGGACTCGCAACCGTCATCGTCCTGGTAGTGAGCCTGATCTTCACCGCGGTTCCCTACGCCATGGCCGACCGGGACAAGGAGGAAGCGGCCACCAAGGAGTCTTCCGCTCCAAGCGCCGCGGAGCCCGCCATCCCAAAACCAGCCCCGACGCCCTCCCCCCCGTCCTCCGCCGGTGCTCAGCCCTCTTCCACCACTCCGGACCTCTCCAATCTGGGCGTCAATGAAGAGAGGAAAGCGCCGCCCAACAAGAACCCGCTTGAAAGCAAGAAAGACGACTTTCTCAAGGGGCTGGAATGATCGAGTGGTCCATGGTTGGAAACTGGTGTTTGCGTCACAGTCGCCGACCGGCGGCCCTGACCCTTTACGCCTCCGTTCTCTGGCTCGCTCTTTGGGCTGATGCCCACCTGATCTACTGGTTCTCACCGCTCACCCATACCATCGGTTTCGGGCTCGCCCTCGGAGTCTGCTATCTTTGGGCGCGCTACTGGGGGCCGCGCTCGGCGCTCATGTTTCGTGGTGTCCTGAGCGTTTCCTTCATCCCTCTCTGGCAGTTCTGCGTCGTTCTTCCGCTCGTATTCTCGGCTTACAGCCTTGCGGAATCGTTCTCGAGAGTGGGCACCGCGATGACCTTCGCAATCGGCCTCGCCTGGTTCGTGTGGGCGGTGGATCTACAGACCAAGCGCACAAGTGCTCCGGTCAGCATGCCAACCTGGAATCCCTTCCAACTGGTGGCCTGGTACTTCGGAACGCGAAACCGCAAGTTGCGTCAGTCGACCCTCACGCTCGCGGTTTACACCCTCCTGTTCACGATCACCTTCTACTTCATCAATGCCATGACCGGGTGCTCGATCTACGAGTCTCCCCTGGGAGGAGGCGAAGAGAAACAGCTCCGGCAGGTGGTCAGGATTCAGAAGGTCATTCGAAAAAAGTACGTCATCAATCCCTACAGCAGCATCCTCTTCAACCCGCCACCGATCGACGATGTGAAGTTGCAACTCCTCGAGGAGACCGCTCATCGTTACAAAGTCGGTCAGGGAAAAGGGAAAGGCGCAGGGTTCTCGGCCGGCACCACTCGCGGCAAGGTGCGCTTCATCCGCCTCAAGTACAAGGGCGGCGATTGGGAACAGGACATGGATCGCGGATCCGATCTGAATTTACTCACCGAGTACGGCGTGCGCCTCGGCCACCGCGTGAACGACCGACCGGAGCCGATGGAGATTCGCCGCTTGAGGAATTTCCCACCGCGCAAGAGCCCTCCGATGGCCTACATGACCGGACAACAGAACATTCAGGTAGGCGAAGGCGACCTCAAGACCCTGCGCTCCTACCTCCTGGACAAGCACGGCATGCTCTTTGGGGACAACGGGGGCAGCAGCGGTTGGGAGGGACAGTTTGTGGGTATGATGCGCAAGATCCTCCCCAAGGTGGAGCCCATCACGGTCTATTTGGATCACAGTATCCACCAGATTCCGTATACCCTTCCCAAGCTTCCCTACGTCGCGAAACACGGACGCTCCGATGCGTTGGGCTGGGTGGTCGACGGCCGCCTCGTGGCCTACTATCATCCGGGAGACATCGGCGATGCCTGGGCTGACGGCCATTCAGGAGTGCCGCGCGAAATCTGGGAATCCTGTTTCCAGCTCGGAGTGAACATCATCTTTTACGCCCACGCTGAATACAACAAATGGCTCGAAGCAACCAAAGAAAAGTAGGGGCAGTTGCCGCTGCAATTCTCGTTTTCTGCAGTGGATGGGCAGGCGCCCTCTCCGACCTCGAAGAGATCCCGGTCGCCACCTTTGAAAAGATGCGCGAAGTCGAGCGCTATCAGCTCAAGATTGCGGAGAAACATTACACCAACAAGAACTTCAAGGTCGCGCTCGCGGAGTACGAAAAGTTTCTCACCCTCTACGAGAAGAGTCCCGGTGCACCCTACGCGCAGCTCATGTGGAGCCACACCATGGTCGCGCTCAAAAAGCCGAAGACCGCCATGCGGGAAGGGTTTCAGTCCGTGATCGACTACTGGCCTGAGTCCCATGCCGCGACGGTGGCCGCCTACTGCATCGGTGACGCCTTCCGAAAGATGGGCGAGGTCAAGAGCGCCCAAAAAGCCTTCGAGTTTGTCATCAGGGAATATTCCGGCACTCAACTTTCACTCCGCTCGAAACTCGACCTCCTCCACTACGCCAAGCTGCACAAGGACCGGGACAAGGTCTTCGAAATCCTCCAGGACCTCACCTTCAAAGTGAAACGCACGAAGGGCAGCAACGGGGCCTGCGTCAATGCCTGTCACGAATTGGCCACCATCCACTTTTTTGCCCAACGCTACGATGATGGACGCAAGGCTCTCGCCACCAGCTACAAGGACAAGAAGCTGCGCGACACTGTCTTCAGCATGACGGTCAAGACCATGCAGCACCTCCTCAAGGACCTGAAAACGAAGTCCGCCGCCCTCAAGTTGAGTGATCAGCTTCTCGCCGGCTTGCGGAGGGACTCGATCGAGAATCCCGAGGCTGCCAAAGGCCTGCTCTATTCCGCCTGCAACATCCATGGCATGCTCGCCAGGCCAAGTGAAGTCTGGCGCCTCTACAACGAAATCGGTGATCGCTGGGGGCGCGATGACGACCTTCTTGGCAGAATGGCCGAGTGGTACAAGGCGCGCGAAAAACGCGAGGACGCGCGGCGAATCTACGGGCAATTCAAGAATGTGGTCGCCGGACAGGAACACATCGCGGCGATGTACGAAGAGGAAGGAAAGCACAACCAAGCAATCGCGATTTACGTGAAGCTCCTCGATCTCAACGGCAAGAGCGCCGCAAACTACCAGTGGGCGATCGGGGCCTGCTACGAGAAGATGTCCCAGTGGAAAAAGGCGATTGGAATGTATCGCCAGATCGACGCCTTTCCCAAGACCCACTTCGCGATGGCGTCCTGCCATCGCAGACTGAGCGAGCAAAAGGAAGCCATCAGGCTCTACAACCAGTGTAAGGTGAACGACGCGGCGGCTCCCCGCGCATCCCTCGAAATTGGATTCACCTATGAAGAGGCGAAGGAGCCCAGGAATGCCATTCGCACCTTCCAGCTGACCTGCAAGCGCTATCCAAAGAGCGGTCAAGCGGCCAAGGCTCATGCCCACCTGCAAAATAAGTACAACATCAACGTCACGCTGGGTGGGGCGCAGGATGAGTAGGCTGCACGGCCCGCCTACAGCCCTCGGAGCCACTTCCTTCCCACTCCGGACTCTCGGGAGGCCTAGCGGAGCTCTGAGCCCCGCACCATGCCGGCCATCACCGCTAAACTCCTCACGGCAATCTCCCTCTTGCTGGTTGCCAACGCCTCGCTCGTCCATGGCTCCCCGGTTGGCATAACCGACCGCGGCAGCGGCGACGCAGAGCTCCGAGTGGAATGGTGGACAGTTTCCCGCCGGCTTCGCAATCGACGGGAACCCATTGTGGAGAGATTCAACAGTCTGTTGGGGAACCCCCAGCGCAATACGCTGAAGACTCGCCTACTCCATCCCCAAGACAAGTTCCGGATGAGAGCCCGCCACGATCCGGAAAGGAAATGACTCGCGCCGCCCAGAGGCCAATGACTTCTTCCTTCCCGCCCGAAGCAAAACCTACTACTTCCGTCTCGTCGCAAGATCGCCATGAACCGCCATCTCATTCTCCTCTTTCTCTTCCTCGCCACTGGATCGATCCTGGCGGATCTTCCCGGCCCTCCCAGGGCCAAGCGCAGTCCCCACCAGATCACCGCCCCCCATGGACATACGCGCACCGATCACTACTACTGGCTCAAGAAGCGCGAGGACCCCGAAGTCATTTCCTATCTCGAAGCGGAAAATGCCTACACCGAGAGGACTCTCAAGAACACGGAAAAACTGCAGGAGACCTTGTTCCAGGAAATCGTCGCTCGCATCAAGCAGGACGACTCCACCGTCCCCTCCCGCGAGAAGAACTACGAGTACTACATCCGCTATCAAAAGGGGGCCTCATATCCTCTGAGCTGCCGCCGGCGGGTGGGATCCCAGAAGGAGGAAATCATGTTCGATATCCCTGCCATGGCGAAAGGGCACAAGTTCTACCGCCTGCGCACTGGAGATCTCGCCAGTGACGAAAACATCATCGCGTTCTCGACCGACACGGTGGGTCGACGCATTTACACGATCCAGTTCAAGAATCTCAAGACCGGGAAAATCCTCAGCGACAAGATCGAGAATGTGACCGGCAACCACGCCTGGGCCAACGACAACAAGACCTTCTTCTATTCGCGGCAGGACCTCAAGACCCTGCGCTCCTACCAGATATTTCGGCATGTCCTCGGCACTCCGGTCAAGGACGACGTCCTCGTCTTCGAAGAGAAGGACGAAACCTTCCGCTGCTACGTCTACAAGACCAAGTCCGAGCGCTTCATCGTGATCGGATCCAGCCAGACCCTCTCGGATGAATACCGTCTCATAGAGGCTGACCACCCAACCGGCAAAGCGCGCATCTTCACTCCTCGCAAACACGATCTTGAGCACAGCATCGATCACCTCGGCGAGCAGTTCTATGTGCGCACCAACAAGGGAGCAAAGAACTTTTGCCTCATGACCACGCCCCTCGATCAGACCGGGGAGGAGAACTGGAAAGAGGTCCTTCCGGGACGCGAAGACGTCTATTTCAGCAGCTTCGAACTCTTTAAGAACTTCCTCGTGGTGGTGGAACGCCGAAACGCCCTCACCCGCATCCGCATTCGCAACAAGGAGCACAAGTGGCACGAGCTGAATTTCGGCGAGGCCGCCTACTCCGCCTGGCTCGGCACAAACGCCCAGATGGACACCGAGGTGCTCCGCATCAATTTCGAGTCGATGCGCACGCCCCAAAGCGTCTTCGACTACGAGATGGGGACGCACCAGAAAACCCTCCTCAAGGAGGAGGAAGTCCTGGGGGACTTCAACAAGGCAAACTACCTCACCGAGCGATTCGATGCCACGGCCCGCGACGGCACCAAGGTCCCCATCTCCCTGGTCTATCGCAAGGGAACCAAGCGGGACGGGAGCGCCCCGCTACACCTGTATTCCTATGGATCGTATGGCAGCAGCACCCATCCAAACTTCAGCAGCAGCACCCTGAGCCTTCTCGACCGCGGCTTTGTCTACGCCATCGCCCATATTCGCGGAGGCCAGGAGCATGGGCGCAGCTGGTATGAGGATGGCAAGTTGATGAAGAAGAAAAACACCTTCACCGATTTCGTTGACTGTGCGGAACATCTCGTGAAGGAAAAATACGCCCATCCCAAGAAGATCTTTGCCAGCGGTGGGAGCGCCGGTGGTCTCCTCATCGGAGCAGTCGCAAACACGCGTCCCGATCTCTTCCGGGGACTGATCGCAGACGTTCCCTTCGTGGACGTCGTGACCACCATGCTCGACGACACCATTCCGCTCACCACTTTTGAATACGACGAGTGGGGAAACCCCTCCGAAAAGGAAGCCTACCACTACATGCTGAGCTACTCTCCCTACGACAATGTCTCCAAGACAGCCTATCCCGCCATGCTGGTCCTCGCCGGATTACACGACTCCCAGGTGCAATACTGGGAACCCGCCAAGTGGGTCGCCCGCCTGCGACATCGCAGCATCGGAAACAATCCCATCCTGCTCAAGACCGACATGACGGCCGGGCACGGCGGTGCCTCCGGTCGCTTCGATCGCTTCAAGGAAGTCGCCTTGAAACAGGCCTTCTTCCTCGACCTGGCCGGGAAGTGAACAGATTCCCCTCCCAGCTGTCTCCATCTAGTGATGGAGGCTCTTCTCACCAGGCGCATTCTTGACCTCAACTTCTGGCGGGTGGCCTCTGCTCTCGTCCTGATCGTTCTGGTCTCCTCCAACTCACCTCTCTGGTGGATCGCGGCCATCCCCTGGCTCACTCTGAACCTGGTGGGACTGCTGGCGATCGCCGCTGCCTTCGTGGTGCTCGCAGCGGTCTCCCCAGGCAGTGCCCAAGCCGACTGGATGAGCGACCAATTCGTCATCATCACCCTTTTCGCCATTCCCACCGCCCTCTCGGTCGCCGCCAGTCTCCTCTTCCGACGCTATCTCCGAAGATCGAGACTTCTTGGCGATCCCAACCCCTGAAGTCCGGCTCCCGGGCCGGCGACCGGACAAACCATATCGACACCGGCACCCTCTGCACGGTGACGATCGACATCCTGAAAGACGGTGGGGGTGAATTCGCGTGGGATGGAGACGAGATCGAAGTCACCGCCGCGGACCTTGATTAAAAATTTGAGTTTCCCACCGCACTCACTTCGCTTCAGGGCAAGCTCGACCTGCGTGTCCGTGGGGGCGAAGTGACCCACTCGGAAGCGATCGGCACCTATGCCGGAGTGCGGCCTCCAGTCGGCGCTCGTATTCCACTGACCTCAACATTAGGGGCGACCCTTCCCCTCCAGAAGGCGAGAATCCGGGACTCCCCTTCCCTCCTCGTCCGTAGGAATCCAGAATTGTGATACCTTGGGCATCGTTCTTCAACGCGGCGGTTGGGAAACCACCCGCCGCTGCAATGTCCTGGGGCATCGCCGCGACCTTGGCTGAACAGTGGTCCAAGCCCATTGGAACGGCGCTAAAGGCGATAATTCTTACCGGAGAAAACAATTTTCCAAGAAAGGATCGGGAATCGGTTCCGCTTTTCAGTGACCACAGCCCTGACCTGAGGCACAATGTCTCTCCTCTTTGGCCCAATCGCCTGATCCCATGAAACGAGCATTTCCCTTCACCCGTCGCCTCGCGATTGTCTCTTCCCTGTTCACCGTCCTTCTGCCCGGCGCAATGGCCCAGCAAGAGATCGGATACATTGAGGAGTTCGCGCTCGCTCCGAATCGCGAAGAAGCCCTCAAGAAGCTGATCCCGGGAACGCAGGACTACTATTACTTCCACACGCTCCACTACCAGAACACGAGACAGACCAAGAAACTGGAAGATATTCTCGCCCAGTGGAACAAGCGCTTCCCCAACTCCGGAGTTCGAAAACAGATCCTGCACCGTGAGGCTCTCTTGAACTACTCCAAGGATCCCAAGGGGTCCATGGAGTATATTCGGCGCGAACTTGGGCTGCAGTTCAATCACCAGCAGGAAGGCAAGGCTCGGGCTCAGGAACTTGCCTCCACCCTCAAGCAGGAAGAAGTAGCCTGGACCAAGTTCCTCGCTGATGCCCTGCGCGGAACCAAGACCCTTCACAACCTCGACCGCAATACCTTCTACGACTTGCTCGCGAGCGGCCACGAACTGACGGGAGAACAACGCCGCGATCTCCTGAAGCGCGCCGATCTTCCCGATCTCCCCAATCTGGTCGATATCATCCTCGCAGACCTGAAGACCAAGGAGAGCCGTGGATTCGGCGAATTCAAGATTCACCGCGCGCTCACCATCGCGCAGCTCGATGAGTTGCGCGACAAGAAGACCGATCTCCTCCGCAACGAGAACTACGTCCACAACTATCTCGCCAAGCTGCGCCCCGGAGCGGACGACAACCTCGCGGCCGATCCCTCCGCACGTCTGGCTTACCTCGAACGGGCCTGGGCTTTTGTGAAGGACCTGGAGCCTGCCTTCAACTCTCTCAAAGCCCACCTTCTCTCCCAGCGTCTCATCTTCGACTACTCTCAGGGCAAGTCCGAGGCCGTCCGCTTCATGGACTACGTCAAGCTTCCGCGCACCGCATCCTATATTCATCCGGACTGGCCGAAGAACCACAAGAGTGACTGGCGCACGCCCGCCAACCTGGCGCAGAACTTTAGCAGTGTGACCGGCATCCCGCCCCTCGGGAGCGATGAAGCGCTGGTTCGAAAATACCTTCTGCACTTCCTGAAGGATGCCAAGGACTACCAGCCCTACGCACCCTACTTCAAAGAAAGTTGGCTCAAGAGCGTCTTAGCCGAAACGAAGATCGTAAACGGAGTCGGCGATCCAGAACGCTGGGCCTCACTTCTCAGCCCCTCCGCCTTCCTGGCCCTGAAGAATCGCGTCGACATCGAGTTCGCGCCCAACAGCCCGGAGGTATTTCGCATCACGGACCAGGTAAAACTGCGCATCCACATCAAGAATGTTGAAACTCTCATTGTGAAGGTCTTTGAGGTGAACACCCTCAACTACTATCTCAAACACGGTAGCGAGGTCAGCACGGACCTCGATCTCGACGGCCTGGTCACCAATCACGAGCGCACCCTTGAATACAAAGAAGCGCCCCAGCGTCGCATCGCGCGGGACTTCGTCTTCCCCGAGATCGCCAACCGCCGGGGAGTGTGGGTCATCGAGTTCATCGGCGGCAGCAAGAGCAGCCGCGCCGTGATTCGCAAGGGCAAGCTTGGAGTTCTCACCTCCACCGCCGGCGGAGGAGAAGTGATCACGGTCCTCGATGAAGAACACAAACCACTCTCCACCGCCGCCGTTTGGTTCGGCGGGCGTCGCTTCAAATGTGACCATAAGGGCCGCGTGCTGATCCCCTTCTCGACCAATCCCGGCAATCGCATTCCGGTCATCGAAGCCGCCGGGGGATTTTCCACCCTCGCCCGGTTCCACCATTCCGCCGAATCCTACCAACTGCATGCGGGGGTGCAGATTGATCGCGAATCACTCCGCCCGGGCGCGAAGGCAACCATCGTGGTGCGCCCCACTCTCACGGTCGCCGGTCAGCCCATCTCGCTCACTAGGCTCAGCAGGGCGCGCCTCATCCTCACTTCCTCCGACCTCGATGGCGTCACCACCACCGTTACGGTTCCCGATCTGAAGCTCAATTCTGATCGGGAAACCACCCACGAGTTTCGCGTTCCGAATCGGCTCTCCAGTCTGACGGTTCAGCTCCGGGCCACCGTCAAGGTTGCGAGCCAAGGCAAGAAGAATGTCGATCTCGTGGTGAACGACTCGTTCCAAGTCAACGGCCAGCTCCGCAGCGACCGCGTCGACGACCTCTATCTCAGCCGGGTCAACGGCGATTACATTCTCGAGATTCTGGGACGCACGGGAGAACCGCGCAGCGGACAGATCGTCAACCTCACGGCCCGGCGCCCCGGCTTCAAGAACACCCGCCACTTCAGCCTGAAAACGGATGCCCAGGGTGGCATTGATCTCGGCACTCTTGAGGGCATCGCTTCCATCATCGCCGAAGCTCCAGGGGGATACAAACGGACTTGGCAGCTGCCCGAAGCTCGGCGCACCAACCCCGGACTGCTGCACAGCGTAGCGGGAGAGTCCGTGCGCGTGCCCTTCCTGGGAAAACTCGATCGCTCCGAAGTCGCCTTTCACGCCCAGTCCTCGGCCGGCTCCCTCGCAGACACCTTCGACAAACTCTCGCTCAAGGATGGCTTCCTGGTCGCCAACAAACTTGAGGCCGCCGATTACAGGCTCCTTCTCAAAAAGAGCGGCCAAGCGATCACGGTTCGAGTCGCCAAGGGAACCAAATCCAATCAGCACGTCTTCAACGAGGCCCGGACTCTCGAACTGAACGCCCGGGTTCCCTCCCATCTTCGGAGCCTCGCGATCGCCGGCGAGAACCTGCAGATCGAAGTCGCGAACTCCGACCAGGCAACCCGCGTCCACGTCATCGCCACTCGCTTCCTGCCCGACTTTGACATCTTCGGTTCGCTCGGTCACGCCCCGCAGCCCGGACTCTTCAGCGGGCGCCCCGGAAGACTTCCGAATCTCTACCTCAGCGGCCGAAAAATCGGCGATGAGTTTCGCTACATCCTAGAGCGACGCTACGCACAGAAGCTGCCGGGCAACATGCTGGAGCGTCCCGATATTCTACTCAATCCCTGGGCAGTGCGTGACACCACGGCGGAAAATGAGACCTTGCGCACCTCGGAAGACTACGCCCCCATGCCCTTGGGAACTCCCCCCGCCTCGAAGTTCGAAAGCAGGGGCCGCGCACAAGGCAAGGGCACCGGCAGCGGAAGCACGAGTAGTTCCCTCGATTTTCTGGTCCATGGCCCTGCTCAACTGCTCAACCTCCAACCCGACGACCAGGGCAAGATCACAATTCCCCTCGCCGCCCTTGGAGACCGCCAGCACGTCCACGTGCTCGTGCTCGATCACCAGGGAGCCACTTACCAGGAACTCTCTCTGCCGGAGCGCGAAACTGCGATCGCTGATCTTCGACTCCTCAACGCCCTGGCACCAGAACAGCACTTTACCGAGCAAGACTCCGTCACCCTCCTGAAGAAAGGCGACACCCTGGAGATTCCCGATCTGCGCACCGCGCGCTTCGAAGTGTTCGAAGACCTCGGCTCCGCCTACCGCTACCTTCTCGCCATGCGTGATGATCCGATCCTGCGCGAATTTGGATTCATGATTGATTGGCCGGACCTCAAGGAGGAAGAGAAACGTGCCAAGTATTCAAAGTATGCCTGTCACGAACTCAACTTTTTCCTCTCCCGCAAAGACCCCGAATTTTTCAAGACCGTGATTGCCCCCTATCTCGTCAACAAGCGCGACCGCACCTTCTTCGATCAATACCTTCTCGACTCCAAGCTGAGTGACTACCTCGCCCCCTTCGAATACAATCGCCTGAACTCGCTGGAGCGTATTCTCGTTTCCCAGCGGACGCCAAATCGCCTGGACGGAATTCGGATGGATCTCCGTGATCGGCTCTCCCTCCGCGCGCCCGACCTAGTCTCCGAAGACTCCCGCTTTGAGGGTGCTCTCGCAGCCCAAGGGCTGACCTTTGGCCGCCTCAATTCGAAATTGGACGAAGCCAAGCAACATCTCTTGTCACGTCGGAATTCGGGAGCCGCCGACCCCTTCGGCGCTCCCGACGCCAGTCCCGCCCCCGCCCCGGAAGGTGCAACCGCAGGACTAGGAGTTCGTTCGAGCCTGGCCCGCAATGGACTTCTCACGGCCAAGGATGCCAAATCTTCCGCGGGCAGAGATAGGCTCGCTGCGCCGGAGGAAAAACTCGCGGAGCTCCAGAAAGACATGAGATCCAAAGCCAAGGAGGGCCTGAAAAAATCCAACGAGCTCTATCGGAAGGACACCGACAAGGATGGCATCGTCGCCTTCGACAGCTACGCCGATGACCTTGGCCGCGCCACCCTGAATGACGCCATCCTCTACCGCGCCCTTGAAAGCACCAAGGAATGGGCCGAGAGCAACTACTACCGACTGCCCATCGGATCCCACAGCTACAACCTCATCGTCGAAAGCAAATTCTGGCTCGACTACGCCAGGCACGAAGGCGATCTCGGATTCGGCTCCCGGCACCTTGGGGAAGCCGCGCGCAATGTCCATGAGATGATCCTCGCCCTCGCGGTCCTGGACCTCCCATTCAAAACACCGGAGAGTAAATCCGAGATTGAGAACGCCAAGCTCACCTTTACCGCCGGGGCCAATGCCATCGCCTTTCATCGTGAAATCAAGGGGGCCAAGATCGCCGAGAATCGCCCGCCCCTGCTCGTGAGCCAAAGCTACTTCCGCCACGGCGATCGCCACCGCATTGAGAATGGGGAGAAGGTCGACAAATTTGTCTCCGAGGAATTTCTGGCCGGAGTGGTCTACGGCGCCCAGGTGGTCGTGACCAATCCCACCAGCTCTCGCCAGAAACTCGACGTCTTGATTCAAATTCCCCGAGGCGCCATGCCGGTCCTCGGTCACCGCGCCACCGCCACTCAGAAAGCAGCCATGGAACCCTACACCACGCAACGCTTCGAACGCTTCTTCTACTTCCCGATCGTCGGCAACTACCCCTGCTACCCCGCCCATGTTTCCAAAGGTGGCGAGGTCCTTGCCCATACAGATCAGTTCACCTTCAACGTGGTCGCCAAACCCTCCATGATCGACGAAACCTCCTGGGCCCACCTCAGCCAGTGGGGAACCGAAAAGCAGGTTCTTGCCTATCTCGCCAAGCAGAATCTCCACAACATCAACCTCGCCCAGATCGCCTGGCGGTGCCGGGAAAGCTTCGACTTCTTCTCCAAGGCGCTTCGCATCCTTGAGAAGCGCGGCAAGTACAATCGCGATCTCTACAGCTATGGGATTCACCACAACCACCAAGAGGCGGCCCGCCAGTTTCTCCTCGTGGATGGTCGTTTCCTCAATGGCTGCGGCAACTACCTCAGCAGTGAGCTTGTCACCCTCGACCCCGTCGCCCGTCGTGCCTATGAGCACCTCGAGTACAAGCCGCTCGTCAACAACCGAGCTCACACCGTCGGCGGCGCCCGCAAAATTCTCAACGCCCGCATTCGGGACCAGTACCAGAAGTTCCTGCGCATCCTCAGCGAGAAACCAACCCTCGATCACTCCGATCAACTCAGCGTGGCCTATTACCACTTCCTGCAGGATCGCGCGGAGAGCGCCATCAGCCGGCTCGATTCGGTGAAGGCAGAGACCCTGCCCACCAGCATTCAGTACGACTACTTCATGGCCTACCGCGCCTTCTACCAGTCCAAGCCCGATGAAGCTCGCGCCATCGCTGTGAAGTACGCCAACTATCCCGTCAATCGCTGGCGCGAACGCTTCACCACCGTGATCGCGCAAGCTGATGAGATTCAAGGCAAGGCTCCGACCATTGTCTCCGACGACAATCGCGATCAACAACAAGCCCAGCTCGCCGCAGCCGAGCCGACTCTTGAGCTCGAGGTCGACGGATCGATCGTCACCCTCTCCTACGAGAAGCTCTCCAACGTGCAAATCAACTATTACGAGATGGATCTCGAATTCCTCTTCAGCACCAATCCCTTTGTCTCCAGCAGCGGGGGAAGCTTCTCGGTCGTCCAGCCCAACAAGACCGAACTGCTGCAACTCCCCGACGACAAACGCTCGCTGGGATTTGAGCTCCCACGCCACTACCAATCCAAGAACGTCCTGGTGGAAGTGATCGGTGGCGGCAAGAAGCGCTCGCAGGCAGTCTACTCCAACGAACTGCAAATCTCAGTCAGCGAGCGCTACGGCATTCTCACTGTGCGCCACGCCAAGGACGGACGCCCCCTTCCCACCACCTATGTGAAGATCTACGCTCTCACCAAATCCGGGCCCAAATTCTACAAGGATGGCTACACCGATTTGCGTGGAAAATTCGACTACGCCAGTGTCAGCACCAGCGACATCGGCGACGCCCAGAAGTTCAGCGTCCTCGTCATGAGCGATGAGAACGGGGCCACCGTGCTCGATGCTCCCGTCCCCCAACGCTAGCCCGTCGCCACCGATCATTCTTCCCACCGGGAGCATTCGCATGGGACGATCAAGAATGATTGCCTCCAGCTCCTTCCCCCCTCTAGACGGGGAAAGGGACAACCCGCAATCGCTCCTGAGCATCGATCCCAAGCAGGATCTGCGCTTCGCACCCCTTGTGCTGGGTCTGATCATCACCCTGGCGGCGACGGGCATGCAAACGTGGAAGGAGAGCGCCATGGCGAGTGGGATCTCGCTCAGCGCATTCGTCTTTCTCGTCGTCGGAGTCCTAGGGGGAAACTACCAGTATACCGGCGCGCTGATTGGGCTCGGATTCCTTGTCGCTCAGCTGGTGTAACTAGTAGTCCTCTCCATTCAGGCTGCGCACCACCGACTGCAGCCAGCCCTCCAGCTCGTCCTGCATCTGCCGGGCCCGCCCTGATTCCCTGGCTAGGATGTTTTGCTCCTCCTTGCGGTCGTTCGCGAGGTCGTAGAGTTCGTAGTTCGCCTTCTTCGCATCCTTGGACTGAATCCGATGGAGTTTCCAGTCGCCGGAGATCCACGCCGCGTGACCAGGAAACGAGTTGAGGGGATGGGTCGGATTCGGAAGCTTGGCAGCATTGAGACTGGAGTCGTCGGGCTTGAGGTCTCCCCCACTGGCCTGGGCCTCCAGGAGTTCCTTCATCCACTTGGCGGAAGGGGTACTGATGCCTGCCCGGCTGGCATTCCAAAAGCCCAGCGGCTTGCTCCGCGTCGCACCCTTGCCTTCGATGAGGGGGACGAGGCTGAGACCATCGAGGATCGGTTGCTTGGCGACCTCCACCCCCGCCAGGTCGAGGAGGGTCGGATAAATGTCGGTCGTCGCGCAGCGCATCTTGATGACCCTGGGCTTCCTGATCTGTGCCGGCCATTCGAGGATGGCGGGGACGAGGAGGCCACCTTCGTAGACCTTGCCTTTGGAGCCACGATGTCCCCCGGTGGAGCCGACCTTCGGCAAGGCTCCGTTGTCACTGCAATACCACAGGACCGTGTTCTCCCGGATGCCATAGTGCTCCAGCTTCTCACGCAGTCGTCCAAAAGCCCGATCCATCCCGGTGATCTCACCAAGGAAATTCTGATCGCGCTCGGGAAGCTTCTGGTAGTGGGCCCGGTCCTGGTCGACGGCCTGGTGCGGTCCGTGCGGAGATCCAAACCAGACGACCGCGAAGATCGGCTTCTTCTTGGCATGAGTCCTGATGAAGGAGAGCGCAGCCTCTACCGTGGCCATCGAACTCTCGCCCTGCACTTGAGCAGCCCGCCCTTCGAAGGAAAAAATGGGATCATTCTCGTAGAAGTTGGGAGCACTGACCCAATGGTCAAATCCATTTGCTCCCGGGCTGGCGGGACTCCCCCGCCGCACCGACCCGAGATGCCACTTTCCAAAGTGTCCCGTGACGTAGCCGGCCTTCCGCAGTTCCTCGGCAATGGTGACCTCCTGTGGCCGCATGGGATAGCCCCACTTGAAGACTCCCATCCGATTGGGCGTTCGTCCGGTCAAGACACTCGCACGAGTGGGCGAACACACCGGAGCGGCGGCGTAGAATCGATCAAAGCGCAATCCTTCGGCCGCCGCCTTGTCAAAATGCGGAGTCACCAGGTGCGGATGCCCGTTGTAGCCCATGTCTCCCCAACCCTGATCATCGGCCATCACAAGGATGATGTTCGGCTTCTTACCATTCTGCGCAGTGGCGATGCTCAGGGGAACAAGAAGGAAAACAAAGAAGAGCGCTCTCATGATGGTGAGGGCTTATACACAAAATCAGGGGGTTTTTTGCCAACAATCTCGCATGGAAGGGTAAAATCAGCACTGCCGTGCACTCTCCGTGATCCTTTCAAAAAAAGCCGATCCCAGGCACGATTCCCGCGGGGCTCACCAGCTTTACAGGTCTGTGCTTTTCTGGTTTGTTCGACTGATGCCGCGATCTCTGCCTCATCCTCTCCGCGGAGCGGGTTTTCTCGTCCTCTTGGCGGCAGCCACGACGATGTTGCTCACGGTCCGCGCCGCGGGCCAAAACGATTGGTCCTACTACGCGCAACGTGCCTTCAAGGACTACCTCTCCGGTGCGTACGCCGCAGCCGAGGAATACTGCGAGCGGATCATGAGTTTTGGCGGCGACGATCCGGACCTCATGAGGGTTTTCATTGATGCCATGGTTGCTCAAGGCAAATACAACGAGGCCGCCGAGGTTGCCGCCACCGCCGCGGAATCCTTTGCGGGATACTTTCCCATTCAGGTGCTCGCGGTCGAAACCCTCCGCCACGCCGGAAAGGAAGAGGAAGCCCAGGCCCTCCTCAAGGAGCTCAATCAACTTGCCAAGGACGGCAATCCCAAGACTCTCAACGCGGTCGAGCTCACCGCCCTTGGAAAGGCCGCTCTGCTTCTCGGTGCCGAACCCAAAATGGTGCTCACCAACTTCTTCCAGAAGGCCCGTCAATTGGATGTCACAGTTCTCGATGGTCACCTCGCAGCGGCGGAAATCGCGCTGGCAAAGTCTGACTACGCGCTCGCCTCCAGGATCCTCAACCAGGCCCGGGGCAAATTGGGATCCTTCCCCGATCTTCTCTATCTCCTCGCCCGGGCCTTCTCCCCCTCGGATCGCAAGAAATCGGAGTCTCTCATCGATGACATTCTCGAAACAAATCCCCATCACCTGCCCGCCCTTCTCCTCCGTGCGGAACACGCGATCGACGTGGAGGAATACAAGAGGGCGCGGGAGCTCATCGCTTCGGTCCACGAGATCAACCCCCACCACCCTCTCGCCTGGGCCTATGAGGCAGCCATCGCCTACCTCCAGGATGAACGAGCGAAGGGAGTGGAGGCTCGCACCATGGCACTCAAACCGTGGGCCGGAAACCCGGAAGTCGACTTCGTGATCGGTGAGAAGATTTCTCAGAATCGCCGCTTCACCGAGGGGGCCGCATTCCTGCGTCAGGCCTTGGAGGCAAACCCAAATCATCTCGGTGCCAAGAAGGCCCTGGGGCAGAATCTCCTCCGCCTGGGCAAGGAGCAGGAAGGCTGGGCTCTCATCAAGGAGGTTCAGGCCAAGGACAAGTTCGACGTCGAAACCTACAACCTGATGCTGCTCCACGACGAGTTGAAGAAGTTTGTCACCTTGGAGTCGAAACACTTTCTCGTGCGCATGACCACCCAGGAAGCCAAGATCTACGGACTGCAGGTCCTCGATCTGTTAGAGGACGCGAGCAACATCCTGGGAAAGAAATACGGCTTCCTTCCGGAAGAGCGGGTCTTGGTCGACTTTTATCCTGATCAGCAGGACTTCGCAATTCGCACCCTCGGCATTCCTGGGGGACTGGGCATTTTGGGCGCCTCCTTTGGCAACGTCCTCGTCATGAACAGCCCTGGTGGCCCTGGCGCGATGGGAACGAACTGGGAGTCCACCCTCTGGCACGAATATTGCCACACCATCACCCTGGGGGCCACCAAGAGCCGCATCCCACGCTGGCTGACTGAGGGGATCTCCGTTTACGAGGAACGAAATCGTGATCCGTCGTGTGGTCACAAGATGACGCCCGTCTTCCGGCGACGCATCCTGAACGAAGATGACGAGGAATCCGGATTGATTCCGATCGTCGTCCTCAGTGGTGCGCTGACAAACTTCAACAATCCCGAGACCATCGATTTTGCCTACTATCAATCGAGCCTCCTGGTGGAATATCTCCTGGAGGAGTACGGAGTGAAGAACTTTCAGCGAGTCCTCAGTGATCTCAAGACCAATGCCGCGGCTGAAAAGGTGCTCGCCAAACGCATGGCCAATCTCGACACCCTCGACCAGGGATTTGCGAAATTTGCCCGCGCTCGCGCCAGAATGGTTGCCCCCAAAGCGGATTGGAAATTGCCCGCTCCTGACTCATCGCTCCATCGCGATCCCGAAGGAGTGGCCAGCTATCTGCAGGACAACCCCAGCAACATCTGGGCCCTCTCCACGCATTGCCGTTACCTCCTCGCCGACAAGAAATGGAAGGAGGCCAAAGCACCCGCCAAGAGGCTCATCAAGCTTTACCCCGAGTTCATCGGGGCAGGAAATGGCTACGCCTGCCTCGCGCAGGCATGCCGTAATCTTGAGGAGTTTGACGAAGAGCGAACATCCTTGCGTGAGTGGACCATGCGCGATGGCGACGCCTCGCAGGCCCTCGATCGCTTGATCGAACTCGACCTCGAAAAACAAGATTGGCCCGCGGTGGAAGAGGACGCCCGTCGCTTGCTCGCAATCAACCCCCTCCTGCGCTCGCCTCACCGCGCGCTGGCAGTGAGCGCCCAGGCCCAGGGACGGCGACCCGAGGCGATCCGCGCCTTCGAAAGCCTGCTCCATCTCGACCCCGTGAATCCCGCAGACGTGCATTTTCGACTCGGCCAGCTCTATGCCGAGGACCACGACGATGCAACAGCCACTCGGCACGTCCTTGCTGCCATCGAGGAGGCCCCCCGCTTCCGGGAGGCCCACCAGCTCCTTCTCCACTTGAAACCAAGTCCACGATCGGCACCTGCACCCACCCCGGAGTCCGTCCCGGGTCCTGCCGCGACACCTCCCGCCGCTCCCGGCCAGCCCGGTTCTCCACAGCCCGAGAAACCTGAAACACCATGATTCCGCATCGTCCCCTTCACGCCGCCGCCCTCCTGGCCCTTCTCGTCCTGACCGGAATTGCAGTCGCACAACGTGGCTTCCGCGGCTGGGATGAACCCAACTTCCCCACCGAGGGACAACGCCCCAAACGCTATGATGTTCCCGACTGGGACCTGCCCAAGCACATGCCGGACGACGTGTTCACCTTCGTGCGGATTCGCTACAACTCCCACTGGCGCCGATGGAACTGGGCCACCGACTATCCTCATAGCGACCTCAACTTTTCCTATCGCCTGCAGGAACTCACCTCGCTGGAAGTGAACCCCGACGGCAAGATCCTGGAACTCACCGATCCCCGCCTCTTCGACTATCCCTTCATCTATATCATCGAGCCCGGCGACATGTGGCTCAGCGATTCAGAGGCCACTGCCCTGCGCAAGTACCTCCTCAATGGCGGATTTCTCATGGTCGACGACTTCTGGGGTTACCGCGAATGGGAAGGCTTCGAGAGCGAGTTCCGAAAAGTCTTTCCCAACCGTGAGCTGAGGGAACTACCCATCGAGCATCCCATCTTCCACTGCGTCTTTGACCTCCAGGAAAAACCTCAAGTCCCCGCAATGCAAAATGCCATCCGGGGTCGAGAAGAAGGCATCACCTGGGAATGGCGTAAGCCCGGCTCAAAGACGGTGCAATACAAAGGGGTCTTCGACGATGAAGGCCGCATGATGTGCATCATCTGCTTCAACACCGACCTCGGCGATGGCTGGGAGCGCGAAGGTGAAGACGAATGGTATTTCAAGGAATTCTCCGAGAAAAAATCCTACCCGATGGGGATCAACATCGTGTTCTACGCCCTGACCCACTGATAAAGATTGAGTGCGGGCGCGGTGGCAAGCCACTCCAACACTCCAAGCC
>JAPKFB010000062.1 GCA_028821775.1 Roseibacillus sp. | reverse complement strand
TCAGATGAAATACATGGGAGCATCTGCTTCGGAGGCCATGGTATCGAGACTGACCGAGGCCAGCCGTTCTGCGATCACCTTCGAAAGTTCGTGCCAGACCGCGGTTACGGCCGGACCAGACACTCCGGGGCTGTCCTCCGGGGTGGCCAGAAGGCCAGGTTCCACGGCTTGCACCACCTCGCGGAGGGTAATGTTTGCGGGTGGCAGGGCGAGGACGTATCCTCCGGCCTTTCCACGCTTGCTGCTCACAATTCCAGATCGTTTCAGATCATTCAGAATTTGAACCAGGAAGCTGGAAGAGATATCTTCCCGCTGGGCGATGTCCTCAAGTTTCACTACCGTGCTCCCATCGTAGTGCTTGGCAAGGCACACCGAGGCCCTGCAGGCATATTCAAGTTTTTGGGAAACCCTCACTAATGGAAAGTAAGCACAGGTCAGAGAAAGGCGCTAGCTCGCAATCGGCTCAACTTTGCGCCGAGCGGGAAGTGGACGTGGTTGGGCTCTGGGAGGGATTGCGCGAGCAGGCAACGGAGATTTCCGCGGAAGAGCCCGGATTACAGTCCCTTCTTGCGGAGGTGGTATTAGAGCAACCCTGCCTGGGCTCTGCGCTGGGAATGCGTCTCGCAAGAAAACTGGCGAGAGAAGACATGACCTGTGAAGAGCTCTCTCCACTGCTCATGGGGGTATTGCTGGAGCATCCCGCCCTCGTGAGGAGTGCTGCTTTTGACATGAGCGCGATCGTGGATCGTGATCCAGCTTGTTCTACGGCACTGGAACCTCTGCTCTACTACAAGGGCTTTCTCGCGATCACGACCTATCGGATCTCGCATTTTCTGTGGCACAACAAGCGTCGACCCCTGGCGCTCTACTTCCAGAGTTTGGCCAGCGAGGTCTTTGGAGTCGATATTCATCCTGCCGCTCAAATTGGGTGTGGGATCCTGCTCGACCACGCCACGAGTTTCGTGGTGGGCGAGACCGCCATCATTGAGGATGACGTCTCCATTCTCCACGAGGTGACCCTGGGAGGGACCGGCAAGGACTGCGGGGCACGTCATCCGGTGGTGCGCACGGGGGTCCTGATCGGAGCCGGAGCCAAGATTCTCGGGCTGGTGGAAATCGGGCAAGGCGCCAAGATCGGGGCCGGAAGCGTGGTCCTCAAGGATGTGCCCCCGCACAGCACGGTGGCCGGCGTGCCAGCGGAGATCGTAGGAAAGAGCCAGGAGGAAAACCCTGCGCGCGCGATGATTCAGAGTCTGGACTGCGAGGCGAGTTTGGAAGCCTCGAGCTTGTAGCGACCGAGAGTGGCTGCAGCCCGGGTACGCACGATGGTCGAAGCGATGCGGGAGAATTGCCTCACCCCGGCCCCTGCATATGCTCGCCGGTTACCTTTTCCGCTTCGCCCGGTCGAAGCGCGATGTGCGCTCTCCTTGTTCCTCCTCAGGGGTAAGCAAATTGTTCGCCGGCAGTTGAGGTTGAGTTGGAGTGTTGGGCTGGGGATCATCACTGGTTGGTTTCGCGGGCTCGGGGCCGAGATCCGGGGCGTTCGATTTGCGTTTGGAGAGGCGTTGTTTTTTCCTGGCTTGGCGTCTCACGGCACGAGCAGAGCCCGCTGCCGGAACAAGAATGGGAATGCGCCATCCCATGCGCGTGATCAAGGCGTCAAACAGGATGAGAAGGAAAGTGGCGATCAAGAGGGGAAGGCGCAGATTGGTGGAGTGAATGGCAGGGGGGCGGATCCAGGCGGTGGAAAGATCGATCAGTTCACGTCCTCCGCTCAGGCGGGACACCTCCCGCAATTCCGCGAGACGCTCGGGATCGAAGGACCATTCGGCGGAACTGCCCACCACGACGGGGCCGAAGGCGAGGGCATGGGGGCCGGCTTGGACCGCTCCCCGGATGACCAATCCCTCTTCGAGTTCGCGGGTTACGGAAAAGTGACCGGGCGCGACGCGCTTCCAGGCAATCTCGTAAGGAGTTCCTCCGCCCTCGCCTTCGACCAACTTGATCCGGGGTGGATCCTTGGCAAATCTCTGAGTCCACTCCCCGGTGTCGTAAACGAGGTCCACGGTGAGGCGCGTTCCTTCGAGGCGATGTTTCAGTCCCAAGCCGGGAGGAAGTTCGAAGCCCATGAGCCAGCGACCGAGAGTCTGAACGAAGTCGCCGTATTGCTTCCAGGCGCGGATTTTCTCTGAGTGTTCTCCGCCGAGCGGAAAGGAGACCGCAACGCTCCGTCCAATGCCGCGACTGGCATGGGCGACGAGGGGTCCAAGGTATTCATCGTTTGCCACCAACGAGGTGGTGGTGTTCCTGTCTTTGGGGTAGGAGAGATTGTAGCCGTCCACCTGAGGGGGGAATTCGAAGGGTTTGGGTGAAATCTCGGCCCAGTGTCCGGTAGCCTTGGTGTGCACGGGATCCCTGATGAAGGCCGAACGCGCCACGGTGACGGTTTCCTGCGCGAAGAGCTTGGGAATGTCGACCGGTTTGTTGGTGAAGAAGATGCGGCCGTTTCCAAGCTTGGCGATTTCTTCGAGCAGGGCGGCGTCAGGGTCCGAGCGGGTGCCCAGTCCGATGACCGAAACGGAGCCGCTGTTGGCGGTGATTTCCTTGAGGAGTGCCTTGTAGGCGCCGGGTTGTTCGGAGTCTCTCGCATCTGAAAAGAGGATGATGTGCCGCGTTCCGCTGTCGGCCTTCTTCAATTCGTCCCAAGCCGCCTTCAGTCCGCGGTAGACGTAGATGCCACCTCCGGTGGATTTCACCTTGCGGGCGAGATTCATGAGCTTCTTCTTGCTGTTGCCGATCTCCCTGAGGGGGATGATCTCGTGAGGTTCACTGTCGACGGCGAAGAGGGTGATCTTGTCCTGGGCTCCGAGCAACTCGATCGCCTTGGATGCGCCGGTGTTGGCGAGTTGCATCTTGGTCGCGTTTTTTCCGCCTGCGGGAACGGTCATTCCCATTGATCCGGATCGGTCCATCACGATGGCCATCGCCACCGCCAGTTTGCGATGTTCGGATTTGAGCTCCATGGAGACCGGAAGCAGAGGGTCAACCGCGGATTCAAAGTAGCCACCGGAACCGAAGGACTGCTTTCCCCCGGCCATCATCAAGCCTCCGCCCTGTTCCTTGACGAAAAACTCGAGGGCGTTAAGGAAGTCACCCGGCATCTCAAAGGCGGGCACGTTGTTGAGAATGACGGCGCGAGTGCCGGAGAGTTGTCCCACGCGCAGGCTGAGCGAGTCGCTCACCACCTCCACCGTGAATCCCTGCTTTCGCAGGACGGCCGCCACCGGATCGTCGGTGTACTTGGAAATGAGGAGAATGCGCGGACCACCGGTGATTTCGATCCAGCGGTTGGCCTTGTTGTTGCCCGGGTGAGCATCCTTGGCCGGCAGGATCTTGGCCGAGTAATTGTAGGAACCGACTCTTGAAATGCGATCGGTGAATTCCACCTTTCCAACACCATCGACAATGGAAACCTCGGTATTCTCCGAGATGGGATGACCATCGCGAAAAATGCGGAGGGGAAGGATGAGGTCTTCAAATCCCCGCACGGTGATACCGAGAACGAAGGGCTCGCCCACCTGGGCGCGAACTGGAGTGGTGATGCGTGCGATGCTGAAGTCGTCGTTGGTCTCTTCCCTGATGAGACGAAAGTCGAGTGGGATGCCACGGGCTTTCAGTTTGGCGGCAGCCTCGACGAGCGGCTCCGTAGCGTAGCCATCGGTGAAGACCAGGATGCGGGTGGGACGATCCGAATCAGAGAGCGCGAGCGCGTTTTGAATGGCAAGATTGGTCCGGGTCAGCGTGCGGTTTCCCGAAAAGACCGACGAATCGCCCCGTCCCTGCTCGAGGACTTCGGCGGCGTAGTCGATGAAGAAGAGTTGGTCTTTGCGCGATGGTTTCGAGCGGCGCAAAAGTTCCTGCCACTCGGGGAGGCCTTTGGCGACGAGGTCTTCGGTAGAATCGGAGCGATCAAGGATGACCCAGAGATCGACGCTGTTCTGGTTCTTCTCGTGCTGGGGGTCGGTGAGCAGAAGAACGAGGGCAAGAAGTGCGATGACCCGGAGCGGGCGCCAAAGTTGGAGACGGGGCCAGAAGCCTCCTGCAAAGAGCAGGACGGCGAGGAGGAAGAACCACTCTGGAGATTCGAAGATCAAACGGACAATTTGTTAGGGAAGTGAGGAATGTGAAGGCGCCTGAAGGGAGAGAGAAATGTTTGAGGGCGAGGGTGGCGGTTCAGGAGGGCTGTGGTTCGGCGGTGGGTTCTTCTTCGTCGCGCGGGCGCTCTTTTGTGAAATGCCAGGCCAGGAGCAGCGCGCAGAGAACGAGGAGGACCCAGAGACGCCAGAAGTGATCCTCGCGCGTATTTCGTTCGACGGCCTCGCCGGTGAGGCCCGTGATGAGATCTTCAGATTCGCAATTTCGGAGATCGGCCTCGCGAGTGTCGGCAAAGTGACAGCCCGCATCGAGGAGGAGTTCCTCTCCCTGCGTGATCCGAAAGAATCCAGGGTCCGACGGGGCCCGAAGATAGCGGGCTTGGCTGAAGGGGGTCGTTTCGGATTCGAGGACCTTCCCTTCGGCGTCGAAGCGATGCAGTTGGAGTGCCTTCGCATTGGGGCCGGTGCGGGTGGAGAGTGAGATTTGTTGGCCGGATTCGGTATTGCGAACCTCGAGCGCAATCTTGCGGTCGCGCAGGCCTTCGCTAAAGCGGTGGAGGAGGATTACCAGGGCCGGGAGTTTAAGCGCGTTGGAAAGAGTGGGGTCGAAGTTGAAGATGAGCTGGCGCGCGCGACGGGGGGAGGCCTTCTCTTCATCTTCGGCGGGCGCCTGGCCATCGGGAGTGTCGAAGATGGTCGAGGTCCGCAGCGCAATGAGCGGTCGGTCACCCTGCCAGAGGAGAATGTCATCGGACTTGTCCAGTTGGATCTGGATCGACTCCCGGACAAGGAGTGCTTGCCAGTTCAGGCCATCCATGAGGGGATGTTTCTCGGCCACGATTCCGCCGCGCAGGTACTTGCGACTTTGCGTGGTTTCGTCGACCACCACGATGCTGTCCCCGGAGGGGAGGACTGGAAGAAGGGGATCGTAGGAGGCAAAGGAGAGATCGGCTTCGGAAGCGTCGTTGATCTCCTCGAGGTTGGGAGTTGATCTCGCAAAGCGCGCGGCAAATTGTTTGAATTTCTGCGACGTCTGCACGAAGAATTTGAGAGTCTTGGGAGTAGGGACGACCAGTGGGAGTTGGTCATCGAGGGAAAAGTCATCAGGGGTGAGCACCACGCGCAGACTCTTGCTCTCAGCAGGGAAGGCGGCAGATACGGTGATCATGCTGTTTTTCTTCAGAGTGACGCTCCTGGGTTTGGTCTTGCTTCCGTCGTCGAAGACCACTTGCCAGGTGCGCGACTGCTCGCTGTCGGAGTAGTTTCGCAGGAGGGCCTTCCAAATGATGCTCTCGTCCTCGGAGGTAAAGGCCACCCCGGTGAATCCGACGTTGTCCCTCGGTTCCCCCACCGCAAGTCCTTGCGCATTGAAGGGGAGATCGCCGGTGGAGGTGTCACTCACATAGATCAGGATGCCTTCGCGATTGACGCGGCTGCGAGCGAGCCGCAGGGCATTGTTGGGGTCGATGGCGCCGGCTGCCGGAGTCCAGTTCTCGACCGTTCCGATGGCCTCCTCCCAATCATCACCAGCATAGATGATCGGTTTGTCGGCTTCGCTCTCGAAGAGATAGAGCTGCAGACGAGATGCGCTCCCCTGAAGACTTGGCAGTTTTTGGCGCAGGGAACGGATCAGTTTCTCCTTAAAGACTCTCATGGAAGCCGAGCTGTCGAGCACGACGGCGACCTGTTGGGTGGAGGCGGGCTTGATGTAGCGAGGTTCGACCAGAAGCCAGGTGAGCAGGAGCACCATGAGCAACTGAAGCCAGAGCGGGATCGAGTTGGTGATTCGGTCGAAGCGCCGTCCACTCACCGATTCGCGCTGGGTCTGGTCGAGCAAAAAGAGGGTGCTGATGGGGATGACCTTGGCCTGCCGCTGGAGAAAGTGGATGAGGATGACGGTAGGGAGTCCCAGAAGCGCAAGAAAACCGGCGGGATTGGTCAGGACAACATTCATGCAGGGCCTCGGAGCACTCGGACAAACAACTAAGCCAAGAACCCCGCTTGATCAACCTCGCGGGGCAGGGAATCCTGATTGGCTAGGGCATGGTGGCCGGATCCCGACTCAAAAGCGCCTTGGCGGCCTCTTGGACCTCGCTTCGTTCGCTCTCTGCCAGGGCGCTGAGGAGGGGAAGATGGGGGCCGGTGTCGGCGATGCCGGCGAGGCGAAGGGCTTCGTGCAGAACGCGCACGGGATTGATCGCGTTGCGAAGGTCCTCGAGAGGTCGAAAGACCTCGCGGATCGTTTCGGCGCGTGGAAGATCGCCGTCATTGAGCGCCTTCAGGATCGCCTGCGAGAGCGCGGGGTTCACGCAGACGCAGCCGGAGGTGAATCCTGCGAGCTTGAATTGTTCGCGGTGCACAATCGCAGGTTGTTCCCCAATTCCGCTCACGATGATGTTCGGATCGACGATTTCGACGAGGCGATCGAGGAAGGAGTCGATCGTTGGATCGTCCTGCACGATGGCGTACTTGATGAAGCTTACGGAACCGGAATCGACGAGCCGGGCGGCGTCTTCGGGGTCGATGTAGTCGAGGTTCTTGATGTAGAGAACGATGGGACGACCGAAAGCCCTGGAGAACTGAGTGAGTCCCTCCACGACCCCTTCACTGGTAGTGAGACCTTGCATGGGCAGCGCCATCGCGGTCGGGTAGTTTGATGCGGCGAGGGGCGGGGCTTGGCTCATCATGGTCCCATAGGCGGGGCCGACCGCCGGGATCACGAGAGTGTCCTCGCCGGCGGCTTCCTCGATGATTTGCAGGAGGGGCTCGAACTCGCTTGGTGGGATATGGTAAAGGTTGGCATTTCCTCCGTAGAGCAGGGTCGAGATTCCTCCGGCTTCGAGGTGAGAGATGATCTTGCGATTCTCTTCCATGGAAATGACGTGATCATCCGTCCGCGCGAGAGGGGGGACCGCGACGACCGAGGAGCGAAGGAGGTCAGGAGGGACAGGATCAGTGAACACGGGGAGAGCATGGGGAAAGGGAGTCCATTGTCGAATGGACATATTTTATGGGTGCTGTGATCGGAGTTCTTCCCGCCTTCTCGGTGATGGGCTTAGGCTGTGTTCGAAATCGGGGTGAATGGCGGAGGGGCAAAAATTCGGAAGAAGATCTTGAGCGCGGCGAGCCTACGGCCCCTCCGGGGTCGGGACCCCATCTAGACCTTGGTCCCTACTAGTGAATGCCGGGCTCGGGCGTGGTCGAGCCATCGTTCTCGAGAAACTTGAAGTCACAGCCCTCGTTGGCTTGGGTGACCTCGTCCTGGAAGAGCTTTCCGTATCCGCGAGAGTGGCGGGGTTCGGGAGCGGTCCAAGCTGCGTGGCGACGATGGAGCTCGGTGTCCTCCACGGCGAGGTGGAGGCGACGGGCGGCGACGTCCAGTTCGATGAGGTCGCCGTCCTGAACGAGGGCGAGCGGTCCTCCGACGTGAGATTCCGGGGCAATGTGGAGCACGCAGGTCCCGTAGCTGGTGCCGCTCATGCGGGCGTCGGAGAGTCGGACCATGTCTCGCACTCCCTGCTCAAGCAGGTAATTGGGGATCGGGAGCATGCCGGACTCGGGCATCCCTGGCGCGCCGAGTGGGCCGCCGCTTTGCATCACGAGGACGTGGTTCTTGGTGATCGCGAGAGCGGGGTCATGGATCCTGTTTTGAAGGTCCGTCTGATCCGTGAAAACGATCGCAGGGCCACTGTGGGTGAGGAGCTCCGGGTCGGCGGCGGCTGGTTTGATGACCGCGCCATCCGGAGCGAGGTTGCCGCGAAGCACCACGGTGCCTCCCTGGGCGGTGACGGGATTGTCGCGGGTTCGAATGATGTCGTCATTGAAGACCTGCGCTCCTTCGAGAGTCTCGCCGAGAGTGGTTCCGGAGATGGTGGGGCAGTCGAGATGGAGGAGGTCGCGGATGCGGTTGAGAAGCCCGGGGAGACCGCCCGCATCAAAGAAGTCGGCCATCACGTGTTCGCCTGCGGGTTTGATGTTGGCGAGGACTGGAGTGCGGGCTGAGATTTCGTCGAAGCGATCGAGGGGCAGGTCGATCCCGGCCCGCTTGGCGAGAGCGGTGAGGTGAACGATCGCGTTGGTGCTTCCACCGATGGCCATGTCAGCGGTGATCGCATTGTCGAACGCTTCTCGACTCAGGATCTCACTGGGTTTGAGATCCTCCCACGCCATTTCCACAATCCGCTCCCCGCAGCGGGCCGCCATGCGCGAATGAGCGGCATGCATGGCAGGAATGGAAGCGGCTCCAGGAAGAGTGAGCCCGAGAGTTTCGGTGATGGAGGTCATGGTCGAAGCGGTGCCCATCGTCATGCAATGACCCGGGCCGGGAGCAATGTGATCTTCCAGGTCGTGCCAGGCATCGCAGGAGAGATTTCCCGCGCCCCGTTCGGCCCAGTATTTCCAGACATCGGAGCCCGAAGCGATGGTCTCGCCTTGCCAGGTGCCGCGCATCATGGGTCCGCCGGGCATGAAAATGATGGGGAGATCGACCATGAGGGCGCCCATCAGGAGGCCGGGGACCGTTTTGTCGCAGCCTCCCATGAGGACTGCGGCATCGACGGGATGGCAGCGCAGGACTTCCTCGGTCTCCATCGCGAGGAAATTGCGGTAGCTCATCGCGGTGGGCTTCATGAAGGTTTCGCTGAGGCCCATGACCGGAATTTCGACCGGAAAGCCACCGGCCTGCCAGACTCCGCGTTTCACTTCCTCGGCCCGTTGTCGGAAGTGAGCGTGACATGCGACAAAATCGTTCCAGGTATTCAGGATGGCGATGACGGGTTTGCCCTCCATCTCGCTACGATTGATTCCGGCCTGTTTGATGCGCGAGCGATGCCCGAAGGAACGCAGGTCATCGGGGCCAAAAAAGCGATAGCTACGGAGTTCTTCCGGTTTTTTACGAGGGAGTGAGTCAGGCATTCCTTGGTGGTGACGAACTCTCTTTACATTGGCCCCAGTTCTTTTGAAGGCTTTTCGCCTATGGAAGGATCCGTCGTGTCATGAGTCCGATCATCATTTGTCTTATCGGGATGGCAGTGGTGATGGGCGGGATCCTGGTCCTGCGGTTGCACGCCTTCCTTGCTCTCCTGTTAGGAGCTCTCACGGTCGCCATCCTCACGCCGGGAAACCTTCCTATGGCAGGGAAAGAGGTTGCAATCGCCTTCGGTGCCGGGTGCGGGAAAGTCGGGGTCGTGATCGCAATGGCCGCGATCATTGGGCAGTGCCTGCTGGTCAGCGGTTCCGCAGAACGAGTGGTGAAAGCATTCCTAGCACTCTTCGGGGTCAAGCGTGCTCCCTTGGGCTTTCTGAGCAGTGGATTTCTGCTCGGGATCCCGGTCTTTTTTGACACCGTCTTTTACCTGATGGTGCCGCTGGTTCGGACCTTTGCGAAGTCGCGCCCCGAGATGTTCCTTGTCGCTTTGCTGGCGGTGGTGGCGGGCGGGAGCATGGCTCACTCCCTGGTGCCTCCGACCCCCGGTCCGCTCATGGTGGCGGAGCAACTCGATCTGGATCTGGGCGTCATGATCATCGCGGGTTTGATTCTGGGAGTGATCACGATGTCGGTGGGTTATCTTTACGCCTGCTGGGCGAACAAGAAATTCAAGATCCCGCTCCGTCCCTCCGCGATGGCGGACGCGATCGAGGAGGAGGCTGATCCCAACCGGATTCTGCCCTCGCTCAAGCTGGCGCTTCTTCCGATTATGGTTCCCTTCCTCCTCATCGCCGTGGGCACGGTCGTCAAGTCGGGAGGACTGGCCGCCTTGTCGAGCGTGCTCAAGTTGGAGATGCCGCTGGCGAACGTGGCTGAGATATTGCTGCTCCTGGGGGACAAGAATATCGCGCTTGCGGTGGGTGCAGTCATCGCGGTGCTGGTGGCGTTGAAGTATCGACCTGCCCAGATGGCCATCCGGGAAGTTGCTCAGACCGCCTTGGCGGGTGGTGGGATCATCATTCTGATCACCGCTGCGGGGGCGGCCTTTGGCGGGATGATGAAGGCGACCGACATTGCCGCGGAACTCTCCGAGATGTTTCCGCAAACGGGAAGTGCTCTCTTGCTGGTCGCGTTCTGCCTGACGGCCTTGGTGCGCATGGCACAAGGGTCGGCGACGGTTTCGATGCTCACCAGCATTGGCATCATCGCGCCCCTCTTGAGTGAAATCGAACTCGGCTTTCACCCGGTCTATCTAGCCTTGGCGATCGGTTGTGGGTCGAAGCCGGGACCGTGGATGAATGACAGCGGATTCTGGGTGATCAGCAAGATGTCCGGAATGACGGAAGGGGAGACCCTCAAGACGTTTTCCGTGATGCTGACCCTGATGGGAATCGCAGGGTTTATCGTCGTCTTGGTGGCTTCCAAGGTGCTGCCTTTGATGTGAATCGAACCTTCTGCAGCTTATTTTTTACCGATCGGCTTGGGAGAGTCTGCCTTGGGGGTGCTCCGCAGTTTGTGATGAACCTGGGCGACCTTGCCCATGTAATGGTCCATCTTGTAATCGATCGCCGCCTTTTTCATATGCGCGGCTGACTTCTTCTCGTTCCCCAGCGCTTCAAAGTAGAGGCCGAGGTAAAGATGGGCATAGCAGAGGTGATTGCGCAGATTGGCCTGATTGGATTTGGCCTTGGCCGCTGCGATGACCTGTTCAGGTTTCACGGTGCCCTTGAAGAGGGCGTGGACCTCCTCGAGCGGGACGCGCCCGTCGCCCGCAAAGGGATAAAAATTCTTACGGGCCTCCTTGACAGATCCTCCTTTGGCACGAACGGCGCAGAGAAAGTGCCAGACGGCGTTCTCAACATCGCGGCCATTGACGGTCTGGTGGCTTTCAAACTGAGCCACTCCGTCTTGGTAGCGATCGGCGTAGTAGAGTGAGATGCCGCGCTGCCAGTGATAGGGAGCTTGCTGCGGCACCATCTTGACAACGCGGTCCCAATCCTGGAGAGATTCCTTGATGCGACCTGCGAAGAAGTGTTCGGTGCCGCGCCGGTTGAGCAATGCGGGGTCGTCCTGATTTGGCTTGTCCGCCTCCTGGGATGTTGCGGAGAGCGAGAGAAAAACTAGGGGGAGGACTGGTAGGAACAATCTCATCTGGGGACGTTCTCCCTTCAGGAACGGAAATTCAACGCTCATCCTCGTTGAATTTCATAGAGGAGCGGCTTGGCGTGCGCACCCTGCGGATGCTCATCCTGCTCGAGCAGCGGTCGCTCGATGGATTCCCAAACCATCTTCATCCCACTGCGCTCCAAGCAGACAAATCCTGATTTGCTCTCGGCGGCCCACTTTTCCTTCCTTTCGTCGGTCAGTCCGACCATGCGGCAGAAGGGTTCGCACTTGTTCGATTTGCGCGGGCCTGCCTTGTGGACCTCTTTTTCGAAGGAAATAATGAGGCCGAGAGCCATGGCAAGGATCGCG
Organism: Roseibacillus sp.; assembly: GCA_028821775.1. Taxonomy (GTDB): domain Bacteria; phylum Verrucomicrobiota; class Verrucomicrobiia; order Verrucomicrobiales; family Akkermansiaceae; genus Roseibacillus_B. The sequence continues at coordinate 17,211 of JAPKFB010000062.1, read as the reverse complement.
AGGATGATGGTGGAATGACAGGAGATGGAGCGCGACTAGTTGGTCACTTCGAGCGCGCCTGCTTTCACCGCGTCGTCGTGGAGGGCGGACTCGAGATCAGAGTCGGCACCCACCCGCGCGAGAGCCGCATTGTAGCGTCTGCTGGTGGACTTCCAGATGTCGAAGTGGTTGGAGTAAGCCTTCTTGTAGCGATTGAGGGTGGACGGTTCGATGCGGTGGGGATGCCGGGTATGAAGTTCCGCTTCGATGAACTCGTAGTTGCCGTGCCACTCGGGATCAGTCTCGGCCTGGGTGAAGGGAGCGAAAATAACGGGGCTTCCCTGATGCTGACCCAGGAGCCCAATGAGGGCGAGAGGGTCTCCGGGGAAGAGCAGGTCGGAGAGGAAGACCCGAAAGGCATTGGCGCGAAAGGGAATGGTTGCGAGATTGGCTGGAGCATTGGGGTCCCCTTGCCGAAGGGACTGGGCCACTTCGTGCCAGTGATGGGTGTTGACCGCTTCCATCGGGATGGGACTCACGTTGCTCCCAACGAGCAAATGCATGCGAAGTGAGGCTCCGGAGCGGGCAGCGCTTTCGGTGAGGAAGTAAAAGAGTTCACAGCTACGGCGCGCCTTGAGGGGTTCGAAAAACATGGACTCCGAGACGTCGAAGACGAGGTCGACAATCGGGCGCACTTCCTCGCGGTAAAGCTTCATGGAGTACTGGCCGGTGCGCGCGTAGGCTTGCCAGTTGATGTGTCGAGGGTCGTCGCCCGGGACATAGGCGCGGTGATCCTGGAAATCGAGGGAGGATCCAACGCCCGCTCCGAGGAATTCCCCGGTTTGTCCCTTCCAGACACGAGAGCGGAGCGGCAAGCGCAGCTTCTTGGCGCAGATCGAAGCCGATGTGAGGGCGCTTTTCAGGAGTTCGGGAGACATGGAGAGAGGGGCAAGAATTGAAGGTTGGGTGCGGGAAGGTGATCCACGTGGTTCGACGATGGGAGGGATGCTAGGGTTCTCCTTCTGCCAGAGATTCCTCTTCCAGGGCTGAGAATTTGGCAATGCGGGGAAAGGCACCTGCGAGGACGATGAGGAGGTAAGTTCCGGAAATAACAAGGGAGAGGAAGAGAATGGAGCCTTGGCTGGTGGAGGAGGAGAGTTCTTCGGAAAGGGGAAAGAGAACCATCGGAATGAAACTGAAGATCCAGAGAAGGAGTTTTTCGCCGACCGCGAGGTGAAGGGTGGTCAGGATGGCGGTGAGCACTGCACAGACCACCATGAGGGTAAGATAGATGGTGAAGCGATTCCTGCTGTGGCGCGCGAAGAGTTGAATCATGGCGGCTGGAAAGACCATGATGCCAAACCCAACGGCAAGATCGATGAAGGATTGGATCGTCGAATGGGTGAGGAAGAGCAGGGCGGTGAGGACGCCAATGAGAAGGAGAAAAAAGAGAGATCCGCTGGCCCAGCCGGGATAGAGCAAGCGGCTGCCCAGCCGCACGAACGGGCCGGCCCGCAGAAAGGGGCGGCAGACGATGGCAGGGAATTCGGCGTTCTCGGTAAAGAGATCGAGAGAGATGAGGGCGGCAACGACGAGGGCTACCGTCAGTGCGGTCGCAGGGTTGAGGAACTGCAGGAGAAGAAAGCTCACGACCAGAACGGCCAGCCCGATCAGGCGTTTTCTGGTGGAGTGGTTTTCCGAGGTGGGCGCGATGGCGGTGGCTCCGAGCTCAAGGAAGAAGTAGCTGACATAAACCGCCATCGCGAGAATGCCGAGGGCGGCGAGGGTTTCGTCCTGGCGGGAAAAACTCAGTAGATCGATGAACACTCCGAGGGAAGGGGTGAAGGAGAAGGGAATATAGATCATCAAGTAGGCAGAGCCTCCCACGACCACGAGACCGCGGATGAGGGAGGAGCCGAGCGCAGATATTCCCACCGTGAAGGCAGTGAGCGCTCCCGAGATCACGAAGAGATAGAACATGAGCGTGAGTTCGGCGAAGAGCTGCATCCCCCCGAAGATGTAGCGCAGGATGAGGTAGGGAAGGATGGCGAGAACGATGAGAGCGGTTTGGCTGACGAGCGAACTCCACTTTCCCCGCATGATTCGCCAGGCGCTGAGGCGGGTGAGGACCATGAGATCGGTCGTATTTTGCTTGGGTTCGGAGGCGATCGCAGAGATGCCCCGGAGAGGTTGTACGACCAGGACTCCGAGGGCGTAGATGCAAAAGATAATCTTGGAAACGACCTGCCCGGCGGCTCCCGCGGAGCCGGCCTCGGAGGCCGCGATGGGGCCGGCGATGAGAAGGACAAGTGCGAGGAGAGCTTGCAGGACCAGGAAAAGGACGACGAAGGTGTTGGTGCGCAGACCCTGTCGTAGTTCCTTGACCAGCATGGGGCTCAGCTTGTCTGAAAAGTCGTTGATCCTCTGGAGGGGAAGAGGGGGCAGCGTGGGGGGCGTGGCGGCACTGTGTTTACGTTCCGCCATCAGGATGCTGGACTGCGGGATTTGGGGAGATGGGCGGAGCTTGCGGGGGGGGCGGGAATGGGGGAGGAGGAGCCGCGGAGGCGGGAGCAGACAAATCCCTTCCGGGCTGCGGCTGGGCGAGGGGTGGGGGAGAGGCAGGCATTCCGTCCTGTTCGATTTGGCTCAGGATATCGATGAAGGCATCTTCCAGGTTGCGTTCCTCGCGGTGAAATTCGACCACGCGGACTCCATCGCGCACCATGCGGCTGAGGAGCCCTGCCGCTTGGGCCGGGTCCGCGGTAGGGATCCGAATCCGAGCGCCGCGCTTGCGCGATTCCACGATTTCAATGTCGGGATTGAGGATGGCCCAGTCGGAGACGGACTCGGGTTTGGCGTCGACCTGAATGTCGTAGTAGACACCCCCAGTGGCATCCGAGCCCAATTTGAGAGACTCGGCATCGCCATGATGGACGATCCGTCCGGCATTGACGAAGAGAAGAGAGTCACACATCTCGCCCAACTCGGAGAGAATGTGAGAGGAGATGAAAATCGTCTTGCCCTCTTCTGCGAGGATGCGGATGAGGTGTTTCAGCTCGACCCGGGCGCGCGGATCGAGTCCGGCGGCCGGTTCGTCCATGATGAGGACCTGGGGATCGTGAATGAGGACGCGGCCGAGGCAGAGGCGTTGCGTCATGCCCTTGGAAAGTTTGTTTGAGAGTCGGTCGGCGAGCGGGCCGAGATCGGCGAAGTTCATCACCTCCTCGATACGACGGCGACGTTCCTCCCCTTTATAGCCGAGGGCGCGCGCGTAGAAATCGAGGTACTCGAGCACGGTCATGTGTTCATAGTTGCCAAAGTGATCGGGCATCCAGCCAATCAGTGAGCGCACCTTGTCGGGGTGGTTGACGACATTGAAGCCGCAAACCTCGGCGGAGCCCATGGTGGGGTAGTCGAGGGTGGCCAGGATGCGCATCGTGGTGGTCTTGCCTGCACCGTTTGCGCCGACGAATCCGCAGACCGATCCGTGAGGGATGTCGAACGACACGCCATCGACCGCCTTCAGCGGGCCGAAGTAGCGGAACATGTTGCGGACGGAGATGGCGGCGGACATGGAGGGAGGAACTGGGGATTGGTGCGTGGGAAAAACGGGGGAGACAGGAACGTCACGGGATCCGGACCTGGCCTGTGAGAAAGGTGCGGGTCTCACTCCAGTTGAGAGAGTCCAGGGTGTCGATTCCGGGAGCCTTGGAAGAAGTGGCGAAGAAGCGGGTTGACCGAGTCTCCATGAGGTTGAGACGCTCCTTGTTCTTGGCTGCAAAGCGCGCCGCCTCGGACTTGAACCAACCGTCGAAGAGCGCAGAGGTGACCGAATTGAGGGTGGTATTGCGTCCCTGTTGCACGTCATCGGCGCGCCAGAGGTCGCCCTTGGCATCGCGATAGAAGAGCGTCTCAAGCGGGAACTCGAATGTGGAGTTGACGACTGGAGCGCTGCCTGTGCTGACCAAGTTGATGCGCCCGCGGGACGGGCGGATGGTTTCGAAGATATGACCGTGTTCGCTGCGGCTCTGAAACCAGTCACCGGTGACCTTCAGTCCGTCCTCCTCCAGGGCGACATTGTAGCGACCCCTTCCGCCCTCGTTGTCCAGGGTGACCCGGGCCCAGCGCGAGTTGGAAATCATGACGGGGCTCAGGTAGCCGTGATCCGAGGTTGTGAAGCTGGTGTTGAGGAGGACTCCAGTGCGGGCGATTTGTTCCTGCGAAAGGTAGGCGCTATTGTCCGGTCCCACTTCGTGGAGAATTATGCGTTGCCCCCGCCCCCCGAGTCCATCCTGGAAGAGGATTAAAACGACCAGAAGGGCGCTCGCTCCCAGCGAGATGATGGGGGTGGTGATGAACAGTTTGTGGCGACGACCGGCGCGGGCGAAGACGAACAGATTGACGGGGCCGACGAGGATGCCAAAGATGATGAGGATGAAGATAAAGAAGAAGATGTGAGCAGTCTTTGATCCGAAGGCCGTTTGCAGCGGCCAAGAACTCCGGAAATTATTCCGCAGGTTGTGGAGGCGATTGCCGCCGGTGAGATTGACGGAATCCAGGACCATCTTTACGGTTTCATCGGGGGGCAGGAGTCCGTCGCGAAGGAGGAGCTTGAGACGGATTGTTCCCCAGCCGAGGTCAGCGCTTCGTTGTTCGGTGCCCTCCTTGTCAATGCTCAGAGTGGCGAGGGTAGTGGATGAATCCCGGGTGTAGATGAAGAGCGCGCCGCCCATTCGATTCCATTTGAGCAAGGCAGTTTTTGCGCCGACGGGGAGATCTTCCCATTCATTTTCGGTGAGGAGGCAGGCGTCATAGCCGCTGTAGGCGCGCCAGTCGTTCGACATGCTCTTGGGGTCGAAGGCGGCGCCAAACTCAAGGCTGCCCGCCCCCGCGTAACCTCCCCGGTGCCTGCCGGAAATGCCGGGGGGGGAAGTGCTACCTCCGCTGATCGAGGAGCTGACTGCATGTTCAAGTGCGTTGCCGTTCCGGGTATAGAGTTCTTCGCCGATCATGACTGAGGGCCAGGATTCTTCGACTTCTGTTTCAATCCGTTCGTGGGAATTGGGAAGGGGAGCGGGGGCCTGCACCTCGATCTCCAGGATCGCCGATGCTCCGTAGGAGTCCCGATAGATCGTGACGAGGGGGACCATGAGATCGATCTGGGTGGACGACTTGGCGTCGCAGGGCACTGAGAAGCTGGATCTCAATTCGTTGCCCTCGGAAGGAGGGTCGGAATCGGTGGAGACGAAATTGAATCTCCAGGTACGGTTGATCTTGGCGTCGTTATTGATGTAGACGCGGATCGAATAGTATCCGGAGGTGGGGAGTTCATCGAGGAGAGAGCTGATGCGCAGCTCGGTCTTGATTTTCCCCTTGGGGTCGTAGGGCTTGCTGATGATGGAACGGGCCTCACCGAGGGCGGAGCTCAAGACGACCAATGCCAGCAAAATGAAGAGCCGTTCCCTCATGCCGCGGTTCACGTGATCAAGCGGAGGCTGTGGATTGGAGGGTTTTGGGAGTGGCTCCGCCTTGAAAGGGAATCTCTTCCAGGAGGTCTGCGATGACGTCATTGCTGGTGAGGCCTTCCACCCGCGCGTTGTATTCCAGAATGATGCGGTGGCGCAGGACTGAAGGCGCCACGAATTTGACGTCCTCAAAGCTGGCGTGAGGGCGTTCGTTCATGAGGGCGCGGGCCCGGGCGGAGGCTGCAAGGGAGAGCGCGGCGCGAGGGCTGGCTCCATACTTGATGTTCTTGCCGGAATTCGACTGGCCGGGGTGGGTGCCGTCAACGAGGCGTGCGATATAGTTGGCGACCACTTCGGGCAGGAAGATGCGGCGAGTGAGAGCGAGCACGCCATCGAGGGTATCGGCATCCATGACGGTCTGCACTTCGGGCTCAGATCCAAGTTCGCGGTGATTGACGATGCGTTCGAGGGTGCGAACGTCATTGCGGGTGACTTCGAGCTTGAAGAGGAAGCGGTCGAGTTGAGCTTCCGGGAGAGGGTAGGTGCCTTCCAGTTCGATGGGATTCTGGGTGGCGAGAACGAAGAAGGGATCTGGAAGGGAATGGGTCTCGCCAAGGACCGTCACGCGACGTTCCTGCATCGCTTCGAGAAGCGCAGACTGCGTTTTGGGCGAGGCGCGGTTGATCTCGTCCGCAAGGACGATGTTTGTGAAGACGGGGCCGGGTTGGAAGACGAACTGACGCTTGCCATCGAACTCTTGGAGCACCGGGTTGCCCGTGATGTCCCCGGGGAGCAGGTCGGGCGTGAACTGGACGCGCTTGGTGTCGAGGAGAAGGGCCCTGGAAAGACCTTTGACCAGTTCTGTTTTGCCGAGACCGGGGAGTCCTTCGAGGAGGATATGGCCTCGGGAAAGGACTCCGGTGATGACCAGTTCGATGAGCTCTTCCTGACCAAAGAGAACCTGGTTCAGGGCGTTGAGGAGGGACCGGACGTGCGTGCCGGCGTCAGTGACTTCGGTTTCCGAGGCGTGCTCCATGGTTGAATAATCGTGTCAGTAGTCTGAATTTGGTTCAGGAGGGAGGATTGCGGGTGAGGAGGGTTACAATGTTCTGCCCGGACGGCCACTGTCTACGCTCTCCCGCTCACCGTCAACCGGTCAGCTCGCTTCTTACTTGAAGAACTCCTTGAGCGCTTTTTTCTCGGCGGGCAGGAGGGAGTCTTTCCAAACTCGATCTCCGCCCCGGCCCTCGCCCTTGATGCCTCCGCCCTCGCGGAGGCCGATCTTGGTTTTATCGATCTCGTGTTTGCCATCGGCCAGTTCCAGAAGATCTCCGGGAAGGCTCTTGCTGAGATCCCTGGACTCGAGTCCCTTGAGGTCACCCGGGTTGAGGTCCTCAGAAATTCGTCCGAGCACCCCGGGTGCGGTCCCAGGTCCGCGATTGGTTCCTCCATTGCCCGCTCCCTCGCGATTGGGATCTCCTTCTTCTCCTGGAGTGCCGTCGCCCTCGTTCAGCATCTCGTCGAGCCAGTCGTCCGTCTCCCCTTGACCCTGTCCCTGGCCCTGCTCGCAATTCTGGGCCTGGCGTTTCATGTTCTCGCGCAGTTGGTTGAGTTGTTCCGGATTGAACTGGCCCAGATTTTTGGGATCGAGCTCCTTGAGTTGATCGAGTAATCTCTGGTTGGGTTTCATGGTGCCCTGTTGGAGCCCCTGCATGGCTTCTTCAAACTTGTTGAGCATCCGTTGCCGTCCCGCTTCGCTCATCTTGCCGTCATTCTTCTGGAGGGATCTGAGGGCGTGCTCTGCTTGGAGGAGATTGCGTTTGAGACTCTCAAGCTCCGCACCATGCATTTTCTGCAGGGCATCGGTGGCTTCCATGCTGGAGTGGCTGTACCACTCGTTTTCGTTTTGCTTGCGCAGCTCTTCCAGTCGTTTCTTGAGCTCCTCCAGATATTGCTCCTGCACGGTGGAATCTTCAGCGAGGGCCTCAATGTCTGCTTCGAGATCCTTCCAAGCTTGAGGCTCATCCCGGCCGACGGCATTGGGGTCGGTCCTCGCGGTCACCGGGAGGAGGACGCTGGCGGTAATGAAGAGGGCGGCAGCCAAGAGAGGGGTGACCAGTCTGGACCAACGCCAGCGGGTGCCATCGTCCACCTTGGGAGGAAGGGTTGGCCAGGGAGAGACGCCCTGATTGGCGGCACTCAAGGCGTTGCGCATTTTCATGCTGGCCTCCAGGCGGACCAGGGACTGCTCGGGAGTTTCGAAGTTGCGACGAGCGAGCCACCAGGCCATGAGGCCCATTCCAAGAAGGAGAATGAGACCGATGAACATGGTCTCGGCCCAGGGGAACTGCGGGAGTTCCCGGCGAGCCATCAAGATCAGGCAGGACGCGATGAGTGCGGAGATCACCAGGGGGACGGCGAGTTTTTCAAGCCACCAGGCGGTGTTGATCTTTCCGGATACTTTCCGGGCGAGCTTCCGCCACTCGTTACCGCTGGATTTGGGATCGCTCATGAGGCCACATGATTGATAACCCACAATTTGCTCCAGGGCTAGGGAGATTCTCCCGAGGAGGGGCGTGGAGGAACCACTGGGCTCCGGTCCTTGGGTGGTCATGAGGAAGAGCTCTCCAATCCCGCCCCATGCCTTCTAAATGGGGTCAGTCCTTCTCCGAGCGTGGAGCACGGGTGAGAAGCTCCTGAAGGGCGGCGGCGGCCGGCTTTTCCTGATAAAGAACGGCGTAGAGGGCATCGATGAGGGGCGTGCGGACACCGGCGCGCTGGGCTGCCTCGTAAATGGATTGGCAGTTCGGGATTCCCTCCACGACCATGCCTTCCGTATTGAGGATCTCCTGCACGGTGTTGCCTTTGCCGAGGGAAATGCCTGCACGGTAATTGCGCGAATGGTGCGAGTAACAGGTGGCGATGAGATCGCCCACTCCGGAGAGGCCCACGAAGGTGCCCGGGCGTCCGCCGAGGGCGGTGCCCAGTCGAATCATTTCGGCCAGTCCGCGAGTAACCAGGCCGGCGGTGGCGTTGTCACCGAGTCCCAGACCCTTGGCGATCCCGGAAGCGATGGCGAAGACGTTCTTGATCGCGCCGCCCCACTCTATTCCGGTGAGATCGTCGCAGGTGTAGGAGCGGAAGGTGGGTGAGGAGAAGAGGACCTGGAGGTAGTTGGCAACTTCCTCGGTGGGGGATCCGATCACGGTGGCGGTAGCCAGTCCCTTGCAGACTTCTTCCGCATGGTTCGGTCCCGAGAGGACGGCCAGTGGTTGAGCAGGAAGGACTTCAGAGATGATTTCCGACATGCGTTTGCCGCTTCCTCGTTCGATGCCCTTCGAACAGGCGATGAGGACGGCGTTGGGTCTGAGTTCAAGCTTTGCGACTTTCTCGGCAACGGAGCGGGTGGCGGAACTTGGAACGACGAAGAGGATCAAGTCGGCGTTTTCCGCGAGAGAGAAATCGTCGCTGGCGAAGATATTGTCGGCGAGAGTGATGCCGGGAAGGAAGCGCTCGTTGCCGTGATTATTGATGTTTTCAATCACCTTGGGGTCGCGCCCAATCAGGGTGACCGTGGATGCGGCGTGAGCGAGAACGGTGGCGAGGGCGGATCCCCAGGATCCGGAACCGAGAACGACGACCTTGGGGATGCGTGGAAAGGAATCAGGATTCATGTTTGAACTTCTTGTTGCGGATGAGGCGGTCTTCCGTTCCGGCGAGAATGCGTTTGACGTTGGTGCGATGACGCCAGATCGCGAGAACGGAGGCCACGAGGGCGAAGACAAGGAAGGGTTTGTTCCAAACGCCTGCTTCCCAGAGGGTAAGTTCGGTGTTGTCGCCATCAACATGACGGATGTGATCTTCGCCATGTCGCAGGATGGGCAGGCTCAGGGCGGCGAAGATGCTGGCGAGGGAAACATAGCCGCTGAGGTAGAACGTGATGAGGAAGAGGGTGAGCATTCCCAGAAAGACGAGGGGCATGAGGGCGACCAAAACTCCGGCCGAGGTGGCGATACCCTTGCCGCCCTTGCCGCGGAGGAAGAGGGAGTAATTGTGCCCCACGATGGCGGCCATCGCGGTAATGACCTGGATGGTGTGAATCGAGAGTTGCTGCGCGATCGGGATCTCATCCGTGAGGCCCGAGAGAAAGGAGATGGGAACCGGCGGAAACTCTCCATGAAGGTGAAGGATGTTCGTGGCGAGGACCACGGGAACGAAGCCCTTCAGAAAATCGAGAAAGAGACAGAGGACGCCAAATCCTTTTCCCACCACCCGGAAGACGTTGGTGGCGCCGACATTGCCGGATCCATGCTTAGTGATGTCGATGCCTCTGGACTTCGCGATGAGCACCCCGAAGGGGATCGACCCGACGAGGTATGCGAGAATGGGAAAGAGCCAGGGCATGGAGGAGAACCGGGCCAGCGGCGCCGCCGATGGGCGGCGTGCGAGAGGCCCTACTTGGCCTTGGGAGCGATGACCTTGGCGGATTTGATCACAACGTAGGTCAGGGGAACGTCGCGCATGGGTTGGGACTGCAAGTTGCCGCCGAGACCGCGGGCCTTGAGCTGCTTGACTCCAGTTTTCACCACCTTGATCTTATCGATGACCTCCATGCCTTCGACGATTTTGCCAAAGACGGCGTAGCCATCCGGGCTGAAGCCACCGGGGTCGAGTCCCGCATTGTCGACGACGTTGATGAAGAACTGGGTGGTCGCGCTATTTGGGTTGTTGGTCCTTGCCATCGAAATCGCACCGCGGAGATTTTTGAGCCCGTTCTTGGCTTCGTTCACGATCGGCGCCTTGGTTTTCTTCTGCGTGCCCACTCCGTCCACGAGTTCGAAGCCCCCGCCCTGAATCATGAAGGTGCTGATCACGCGATGGAAGATGGTGCCGTTGTAGAACCCATCGTTGACGTAGCTCAGAAAGTTCTTGGAGGTGACCGGGGCCTTGGTGGGATTGAGTTCGAGAACGAAATTGCCCAACGAAGTCTCGAAGGCCACCCGGGGACCTGCCGCATTGGCTGGAGCGGGGACTGGCTTCTTACCTTCGGTGGGGGTTCCTTCCTTCTTGGTTTCCTGGCAGGGAGCAAGTCCTGCCAACGCGATGGCAAAGAGAGAGAGTCCGATCGTAGGCATTTTCATGACGAACTCCGTCTAGCGCCTGATGGTAAGGGAGAGCGAGAAGAATCTTACCGGGGTGTCATACAAATTGCAAGGAAAGGAGAATGTTTGTTGGTGTCGTCACGTTCTTGGAATTGACGGTTGATCGGAGGAATCATACTTCGTCTGGGTATGACAACTCCCACCACTCGTGTTCCAAGGCACGGCTTCACGCTTGTTGAAGTCCTCGTGGTCATCGCCATCTTGTTGACCCTCGGGGCCTTGGTCTTCATGGGAGTAGGAAGGGCGACGCTGGCGGCTCGCAAGGTGGAATCGATCAACAACATCAAACAATTGAGTGCAATTTCGATCAGTGATGCGGGTGAAAACAACGGGGTCTTTCCGGACATTCACTTTGGAAACCTCCCCTTTTGGTTTACCTGGGAGTGGCGGGAGCGGAATCTCATCACCAGAGATATGGCCTACTCGTCGGCGAACGAATGCTGGACCAAGAATGGAGTCGATATCTGTTCGAATCCCAAGACCGATCTTTGGGAATATGGCGGCAAGGAAGAATCCTCGCTTTTTGCCTATGCGTGCCTGATCGAGAATGAGATCTGGACGGAGAGCGGAACCTTCGTGGAGCCCAAAAATTGGTTGGATATCAAGGACGATGTGACCAATGAGGATGCGGAGGAGGGATCCCCGGACCGCATTCGTTGGACGCCCTCCCGCATGGCGGGGCAAAAAGTCGCCTACCCGATTCTCTGGATCGACGTGGCGATGGTCTGGAATCAGAAACCCATCGCAAACTTCATGGGAAAGCAACGGGTTCCAGAGCCCCAGGGGACCCACATTGGCTATCTGGATGGGCACGTGGAATGGGTGCGAGGCGCAGACATGAAGGTCCGCTTCAGCACGCCGCAGTTGAGCCTGTCCTGGTAGGGCTTCTGGTTCGCCAAGGGCGTGCACAACCTGTTCGGCGAGGACTTAGCGCCGGTGCTCGGCACGGTAGGATCGGGGCGTGAGCCCCGTCTTCTGTTTGAAGAGATTGGCCAGCGCGCTGGCGGTGCGGAAGCCGGATCGCTCGGCGACTTCCTGCAAGCCAAGATCGGTTGTGGTGAGCAGTTTTTGGGCGAGTTCAAAGTGAACTCGCCAAATCTCTTCGTGCAGGCTGCGGCTGAAGTGACGGCGAATGCGGTTTTCAAGTGAGCGTCGCGAAATGGAAGTTGCGCCGAGGACGTCCTTCACTTTGATCGACTCATGGGCGTGATCGTGAATGAAGCGCAAGGCATTGCTGAGATCGACGTCTTCAAAGGCGTAGATGTCGGTTGAGCGACGGGTTGAGATGCTGGTGGGAGGGATCCGGATGGGACCGTTGATTCTTGCGTCCCCCCTCATGAGTTGGAAGAGGAGGGAGGCCGCTTCATAGCCCCGAGCTTCGAGATCACAGTCGATGCTGGAGAGGGCGGGAGTACAGAGCTCGCAGAGTTGGGTATTGTTGCCTGCTCCAAGCACCGCTATTTCCTCCGGAACGGCAATTCCGGCGAGGTGACACGCTTCGAGGACACTGGAGGCCTGACGGTCTGAGCTGGTGAGGATGGCCAGCGGGCGGACTTGAGCGGTGAGCCAGTTGGCGAGTTGTTTCTCTTCACCCAGGGTGGCTTCAAAACTGGTGGGGATGATACTCTGCTCCTGACAGAGGCTCAGGAATGCGGTGCCCAGGTCATCAGAATCGGATTCGTTGCCGATGAAACAGAAGTGGGCGAATCCGCGATCTTGAAAGTGTTCGAGGGCCATGCGCGCGCAGGCTGGGTGGTCGCTCACGACCGAGACCGTGTTGTGGTTGAGCGCTTGGCCATCCACATTGACGACCGGAATGTTGCGGCTGTTGGCCGCTTCCTGCATTTGCTCGCTGGTGAGAGTGCAGAGCATGCCATCGCCTTTCCAGCGGCGCGCGAGTCGCGCCAGTTCGCCAGGGTTCCCTTCAAAAACGGCGACCGTCCATCCTGGATTACCCCGAACCCATCGTGCGACCCCATCCATGATGCGCCCGTCAAGCCCGTGAAGAGGCTCTACCAATAATCCTACGTGTTTTTCCTCACCAAGTGGCATGGGATTTTGTGCGCTGACGCCGCAAGATCGGCGGAAGGGATGGAAAGAATACTGGAAGTTGACTTGGTTCCTTCCGCTAAATGAGGGGGATTCACATTTTGTACGAAGGCCGACGGGTAACCATTTAACGATCAGATGCTAGGGTGCCTTCACGAAAAATTTGGAGGCTTCTGGGGGGTGCTCCCCTCCAAAAGGCGTCTCTGCATGGAGCGCTCGGAGTCAAGCGGTTGCACGTTGAGCGGTTCCGCGTGGGTGGGAATCGGCGACCTTCTGTTAGAGCGGGACGGCTGGCCGCGAGAGGTCGATCTTGACGGATCGGGAGCGTCCTGATGGTCGGCCGACTTGGTTGCCAGCTGAAGAGGACCTGCTGCTCAATGCAGGGGAGAGGGGAGCGCTCCGATCGGAGTTCCCTACTTGTCGTTGGGGTTCAAGGCCTTGAAGGTGAAGGCCGCCAGGACTCCGCCGAGAATCTGGGGGAGGAAATGCATCCAGCTGTCGGCCCAGGCGAGTCTGCCCACGAGGCAGAGTCCGAAGCTCACCGCGGGATTGAATCCGCCCAGCGAGATGTCGCCCACGGTGAAGGCGCCGACCATGACGGTGGATCCGATGGCGAGTCCAAAGTAGTGATTGCCTTCGGTCTTCTGCGAGGTGACCACGTTGAGGAAGACGTAGACGAGAGCGAAGGTGTAGAGGAGTTCGGCGGCCACGACCGCACTGGATTTGTCGAACTTGTAAACTTCGATCGATTTGCCGGCCTCGAGGACCGAGGGGCCGAAAATTTTCACGACCACGAAGGCAGCGAGGCTGGCTCCCAGAAGCTGGGCCAGGATGTAGGGTGCGACGTCCTTGCCGTCGCAGCGACCGCGGATGAACACACCCAGGGTCACGGCCGGATTATAGTGGCCGCCTGAGATATGACCGCCGGCGTAGACGAGGACGATCAAGACCACGCCAATGGCCAAGGGGGCCAGGGGACCTGCGGTGCCGAGGGCTGCCGCGGTCCCGATGGTCAGAAACAGGAAAAAAGTTGAGAGAAATTCGACGGCGAATTTATTCATGATTGCGGATAGCCTTAGCTGTCAATTGCTTGCAGGACGAGGGGAAATCGTCAGCATCGATGGACGTGTGGGGGGTGTGGAAAGTCGATGTTAGATGAGGAGTCGTTTGAAAATTGTCGGGGTGATGGGTTCGGGAACGGAGCGCCACGAGGCCTTCGCGATTCCGTTGGGAGTCTTGCTGGCGAGGCTCGAGGTGCACTTATTAACAGGGGGCGGCCTGGGAGTGATGGAAGCCGTCTCGCAAGGCTTCGTCTCCGTGGAGAAGCGGGCCGGAGTGTGCATTGGTGTTTTGCCCGGTCAGGTCGAGGAGGAGGGATGCGGAGCGCCACTTGGCTACCCGAACCCTCACATCGAGGTTCCCATTCGGACCCATCTTCCCGGTCGGGGAGAAGAGGGGGTTAGGCTGCACTCGCGCAATTCGGTCAACATCGCGAGCGCGGATGCGGTGGTGGTCCTTCCTGGTGGGTCCGGGACCGCCTCGGAAGCGAGACTGGCACTGCAATTCAGGAAACCCGTGGTGGGGTTTGGGGGCGGTGGCGAGGCCGAGGGAATCCTGCAAGCTGAGTCACTGGAGGAGGTAGAGCATTTTCTCAAGGCCGTTCTGAGCCTGCCAAGGTGAGAATCAGCCCTCGCCGAGTGGGCTCAAGCGATCGATTCCGTGTCGCGGGAAGAGCCGGGAGCAGGGACGAGGGACCCTGTTGGGAAGGATGGCCACGGCAAAATGGCTCTTGCGATTGAACCGAGTGCGGCCTACCCGGCGCACTCTCGAATTGGGCGCGATTACTCTTCCGAGTCGGCATTGGCGATTTTCCGCGCCTTCTTGATGAGACTGTTGACCGTTTCGGAAGGCTGGGCGCCCTGGCTGAGCCACGTGTCGACCTTTTCCAGATCGACACTGTAATTTACGCCTTCCCGCATCGGATCGTAGCTCCCGATTTGTTCGATGTAGCGACCGTCACGGCGCTTACGGCTGTCGACGGCGACGATCTTATAATAAGGCTGATCTTTCGTACCTTTGCGTGTGAGTCTAAGAGCTACCATTTCCTGTTTGGCGTGGGGCGGCGGAACTTGGAGGAATTCCTCGGGTTTGCCAAGGAATTTTGCCGGAAAGTCCCAAGAGAACGTTGAAATCTGGATAAACCGGTCGTTTCCGGGACCTGTGGAGCTCTCGAGAATTCCACTGGGTGCTAGGGTTGGTAGGCTGAGGTCGGCAAAAAGGAGAAAGAGAAGAAGATTGGAGAACCGCTCGCTTCGCTCGGAATCTCGGTCGAAACGCGGTTTTTTTTTCAACTGAAGCGTTGCTCGGCAGTCCCGAATCTCGATTCGCTCCTTCCTCGCGCCTGGCACTTAAAAAATATCTCCCGCCATTTAGCAACGAACCTCCCGGACAGGCCCCCAGAATGAATGGCGCAAGGTTGAGGTCCTTCAGTCCCGATTCCGGGAGAGATCAAATTCGAGGCATCTCGAAACTCCCGGAGTGATGTTGAGAGCCTGTCGGAGAATGCGGCGGGCCCTCCGGGGTCGAGGGCTTGGGACGAGTTGGTCGACCCGGTCGCAGCTCGTAGCGCGGGGTTGAGCGGAACGCGGCACCCCCCTCGTGGGGCGGGTTCCCATCTTAACCTTGCGCCAATTACCCTAGATTCGGGTGAGCACAATCTCGAGCAGGAGCCAATCTCGGCCGGATTTCTCAAACTGGAGGCGGCAGCGATAGCGGAACACTTGCCGAGCGCTGGGAGTGTGAGCGACTTCCGCGGTGATGGTGGCCTCGTAGATGGCCTCCTTTTCGTCGGGAAAGGAAACAGTTTGATCCTCCCGGGCGATTTTGCTGGAGAGCACCCCATTCTGGAACTCCTCGAGCAAGGTTGCAGCCATGGCCGGAGCGATGAGCCCGGAGGGAAGCGGGCGGGGAGCATGGATGGTAAATTGGGGAGAGAGAAGCTCTCGGAACTGGCGTGCTTTCTCGCGCGGAGTGCCGGCGCTGAGGATTCCTTTCTCCAGGCTGGTGAAGAGGACCTCCGCTCGCTTGATGATCGCCTGTTCGGGGGAGAGGCGCCAGAAGACGAAGAGAGTGGCCGCTACGGCGGGGACGAAGATGAGAATGATCTTGAGCCAGAGCTTCATCGGCCGGGAAGGAGCTGGAAGGTAAAGCCCTTCAGATACTCGGTCTCGGGAATGGTCGGTAGCACAGGATGATCTTCTCGTTGGGCGTGCGACTCGACCAGACGCAGGGTGCGCTTGGCGTCGACGGCCGCGGCACAGATGTTGGAGAGAAAAAGTTCCCGTGTCACGTGGTGGGAGCACGAGAAGGTCGAGAGGTAGCCGTCGGGATCCAGCAATTTGAGCGCACGGAGATGAATCTCCTTGTAGCCGCGCATGGCATCGCCAAGGGTCTTCTTGCTGCGAGTGAAGGAGGGCGGATCGAGAATGATGAGGTCGTAGTGCTCTTCGCAGCTTTTGAGAAAGTCGAAGGCGTTGGCTTCGACCGCGTTGATCTCAACGTCGTTGCGTAGGGCATTGGACTTCACGGCTGCGACTGCATCGGCGGAGATGTCCACACAAGTGACCGCGGCAGCGCCTGCCTTGGCACAGGCGAGCCCGAATCCGCCTTGGTTGCTAAAGCAATCGAGAACCCGTTTGCCGGCTGCGAGTCTGGCGACCCGCTTATAGGCGTCAAGTTGATCGAGATAGAGCCCGGTCTTTTGACCGGAGAGCAGGGCGACTTCAAATTGCAGCCCGCCGGTGATCAGCGGGACGGGCCCCGGATCGCTTCCGTGGAGGATGCGGTTTTCAGGTTCGAGTCCTTCCGCTTTACGCATCGGAGAGTCGTTGCGCAGAATGATGGTCTCGGGAGCAAGCAGTTCCTTGAGCGCCTCGGCGATGAGATCAATCCGCTGATCCATCGCGAGGGTGAGGGTCTGGACCACCAAGTGCTTGCCGTAGCAATCGACGATGAGGCCGGGGAGGCCGTCAGATTCGCTCCAGGCGAGCCGACAAAGTTTGGGATCGACTGAAAAACGGTCTCGAAGGGAAAACGCCAGCTTGAGACGGCGGATGAAGAATTCGTGGTCGAGTTCCTGCTTTCGGCGCGAGAACCGGCGGGCGACGATTTGGGAGCTGGGATTGTAAATCGCGCTTCCCAAAGGTCTATCTTTGAAGTCCTTAAGGGAAATGACGTCCCCGGGCTGGGGGTCTCCGAAGGCCTTTTTGACTTCCGAGGAGTAGACCCAGTCGTGGCCGTGGAAGATTCGAGAGCGTGGTTTGATGACAAGTCCGGGCATTGAGGATCGGGAATTGAGGGAGAATTGTCTTGAATGGGGGCGATTAGACCCTTAGGCCGTGCCCCACCTTATGGGGAAGCAGCTTAACAAGGTCCAGAAGCGTCGCCGCCGAAAGCAGTATTTGAAACGCAAGCATGAGCAATTTAAATCGAGTGCCAGTCTGAAGAAGTCTTCGGGTGGTTCGAGCTCTGCGAAGAAGAAGGCGGCCAAGAAGACG
>JAPKFB010000130.1 GCA_028821775.1 Roseibacillus sp. | reverse complement strand
CTTGTGGGTTGCGCGCATTAACACCGCCAGAACGTGCCTGGCAGCACCCCCCTTTAGGGCGCCGGTACCAGGCTGAACGGAACACGCACGAATCGACGCGGAATCGATCCCCTGATCGTTCCCGGGGAACTTTGATAAACCTGAGTCGCTGTTCCGTCGCCATTGTTGGTCACGGACAGGAGCGAGAAATCAGCGCTGGCGTCGGTCCAAATCACCAAATCAGTTGAGATCTCCAACCGGTGAGAGACATCGTCGGCGGCGAGATTCCGCTGTAGAGTCAATACGAGCCGATCATCTATCGTGCTCGACAGGGCGACCGGGCTTCCGCTCGGAATACTATCCGAAGTGCCGGTGGCGTGCTCCAGGAGGGCGCCGAAACCATCGGAATCGAGATCGTCATTAGGATTACCGGAGAACATGACCGCGTCACTCCCTCCGGGGTTGCCTCCGGGCTGTGTACTCTCACGCCAGTTGGCCGGATCGGCGTGATTGGGATTCGAGGCCGGATTGATCAGGATCAGGCTGAATCCGCCTCCATCGGGACCACTTGGCCAAGGGGAATCATCCCTATAGCTGAAATCGCGAATGGTGCTATTGGTGAAATCCTCAAGCTTGATTCGATCACTCCCATTGTTGAGGCGCGATCCATTCTGAAATTGAGCCCGGCTCACGACGATTCGCTCACCTGGCGCGAGCATGGTCCCCGGAAGAAAGCTGAAGTCGATTCCAGCGGTGAAATGAACTCCACTCAAATTCACCGCAACGAAGTCACTGATGTTCATCAACTCAATGAACTCTGCCTCCGGATTCGGGTCCGCAGGATGATACATGATCTCACTAATGACGAGGTAGAGCTGCGGATCGCTTGGATCGACTGGAGTGTTGAAGGTCGAAACTGTGGTGGCCGTCGAATTCGCCAAGGTGAGGATTTCGCCAAAATTCGAGAGGTGCCCGGAATAGGGGCCGACCGCTAACCGCTCTTCATTTCCCGTCGGGGAGGTTGTGCGATTCCGAAAGGCAAGGGTGTCGGGTGAAAGGTAGAGGTCGCTCCCGCGCCCAATGACGGTGCCAGGCGCAAAAGTGAAAGTGACCCCCCCACTGAGGCTCCAATCCGAGATGTCGATCTCAGTGGTTTCATGATTGGTCAGCACGATGTATTCCTCATCCTGATTTCCGGAGACCGGGTTGTGTTCCACGGCGCTGATCCGAATGTCCGGATTCGACGGCTGGGAGGGAGGTATCAGGCTGGGGTAGTTGTTGAAGAGGACGTTGCGACGGCTGCTGAGATAGCTGTTGAGCGAAGAAACATTGGAACTCAAGGGCGGGTTCGACTGGGAAATCATTTCGGCGATGCGGTTCTCGAAATAACGATCCGCACGACGGGTGGAGGCTGGTTGCAACACCTCATCCATGACCGTCCTTAGTCGACGGAGGTAAAATCGTTGGGTAACCGACTCCTCAAACAAGACGTCGTAGAGGACGTTCCATTGATCCGCATTCTGTTTCGAGTGCTCCTCGTCACCAAAGAAGGGATGAGGAAGATGAGTGCCCCCGTCGCCAGTCACTCCAAAGGTCCAATCCTTGTCCCAGGGAAAGAGGCGCCAGCGACCATCGCCCCGGTGATCGACGTAACCGTAAAAATTCTTACGCACATCGTCGGCGTCCTGGGTAATCGAGCGCACGGCGAGGTAATTGACAATCTGAGGCAGATCGAGATTGTCGATGACATAGCGACGACGTCCTATCCGCGTCCTCTGGTTGAGTCCCGCGACCAGGTCCTGGACAGTCGATAAGTCCGTCTTGTCTCCAGTCTTTTTTTCGATCCCGGTAATGGTGTCAAAGAAGACGGGATTCAGATTGCTCCTCTGCACGAACTTGTAGAGATCGCTGTCAGGATCGTATCCATTCCGTTTGAGGAAATCCTCATCGACTTGCTCGATGAAAACGCCAACCCGGTCGAAGCTGCCGTTTATCCGCATGGACCAAAGTTCCGAATTGCATCCCGCGTTTCCAGCAGCCTGGTATGCGTCAAACGCGAGGGTTTGCCGAAGATAGGTGCTGTCGGAGCCTTGCGCATTCATGTTGATCTCGCCGACCGAGGGCATCTCCTCGTTGATGTAGAGGCCATCCCCTTTGTTGAAGTTGAATTTCTGGGAACTCCCATTGGTAGCCCCGCCGCGCTTACGGACAAAAATGTTGTCGTAAAACTTCCCACCAAAGAAGACCGAGGCGCGCGTACCACTGCGTGCATTGGAGGCCGACTCACTTTGGGTGAACCATTGGAAAATTGGCATTGGAGAAGTCACGACAGGATTCTGGGCAACCGTTCCAAAGTATTGGGGCGACTGATTGGTACCGGTCCGGTCGAGAAATACGGGTGCCCTCCCGAGATTTTCATCCGTGTCAGAAGTGCTCACGAACCAGCGAATCATGTCGCCGGCCCTGAAGGACGTGGAGGGAATACTCGCCGAATAGAGTCCCCCGGTCGGTGTCATCGAAACGGTCCTTTCGCCACCGAAGTTGATCCGATAGGAGAGGCTGACGGACGCAATGGCGGCCAGGCGCGGTTGGACATTTGCCGTGATCACGACGTTCTGTGAGGAGGTCGGCTGCGAAGGAAGATGGACGACGTTGTTGATCTCCGGCCCAGGCGTACTAGATCCGGAGTTCGCAAGTCCCGGAGTGGCGGCAGCAAGGTAGCCAATGGAGATCGGTCCGCTCCCGGAGAGAGTCGCACTCAGGGAGACCTTGATGAGAAAATCGGAACTGCCTGAGGAACGGTTCAGACCGTGGACCGCGAGAACGTTTTCTCCGTTCTGCAGGTCTCCGAGAAAGGCTGAGACATCGATGAGTTCCGAGTTTGCGTTCTCGTTGATATTTCCATCTGCGATGTCATTCCAGACCGGAGTATTCGGAGCGTTGCGGCTGCCAATTTCCGCTCCATTCAGGTAGGCGACGAATCCGTCATCGTAGTGAAAGGAGAAAGAAAGCGCAGTCACCGCCGAAATGTCGGCCAAGCTGAAGGGAAAACGGATGAAGGCGGAGGTCCCGTTGCCGCGCATCTCACTCTCGATATCGGTAGTGATCAGGGAGTCGAAATCCTGTCCCACGTCATAGCCGACACCCTGCCCGCTTCCGCTGATCCACCCGGCACCCGGACTGAAGGAATCAAAGTGCCAACTGTTGCCCAACGAACCGTCGACCGGCACCAACACCTCCGCGATCGAAGTTTCGATCAGGTTTGCACTGGCTCCTCCGCTTTGGAAGGCCCCATAGGAGATGTCATTGAGTTGAGCCGGAAAAAGGGGCGCAAATTCGGTCACGATGGTCAGGCCGTCATCCTTGAACAGGGCCAGATACTCACCGCTGGTGGACAGTTTGAAGTTTGTATGCAGGAAGCCTCCAGCATCGACATAGTCATCGCTATTCTGTCCCGATGCAAATACGATCAGGAATCCATTGACGGGAATGGTGGTCGGCGGGAAGCGCCACTTTTCATGGTCGCCGGAATTGTCGGTGAGGTGCCAGCCGGTAAGATCGGCCTCCCCTGGTCCGGCATTGTAGAGCTCGATCCAGTCGGACGAATTTCCGTCACCGTCATTCAGGGTCTGTCCATTACTCGCCATGAACTCGTTGATGCGGACCCCGGAATTCTGGACGAGCTCACCCACCTGCGCGGTGAGGTTGATGACCTTGGTCGAGTCAGCCGCATCATTGGAAGTGATTGTGAGTTGGGCCACGAAGGACCCTTCTTTTCCCAGCGGATTGAAACTCAGATCGATCGTCCCTGCCGCAAAGGGGGGGAGATTCCCCGGGGCTGTGATCACCATGAAGTGATCCGCGTCCGGGCCACTGATCGTGTTGCTGGTGAAGGTCAGAGTCTGCCCTCCTCCACCGTTCGAGACCGCAAGGGCGTCTATCTGCACGCCAACGCCAGGTTCAAAGGGTCCGAATCCAAATGCACTCGCGACGACAAGTTTGGGGTCGTAGAGAAACCCGCTAAGCGCGACGTTCGTCGTAGGGCTGTCCGGATCGGTGCTTTGGACCAGCAAATTGGCCTCCACGTTTCCAGAGATACCTGTCGGATCGAAAATGATCTGAATGATACCATTTCCTCCCGGGGCCACGGGTCCGGGGAAAGAAAGTTGGGAGAACGCGGCGGCATTAGCACCAGAAAAGAAAACCCCACTGATCGCAAGCGGCTGACTAGCGCCAAGGTTGCTCACCGGGATGTCGAAGGACTGGACCGAACCGTCGAGGTCGAGGCTGACATTTGCCGGCAAATCGATGAGTGGATCGGCGGTTGGAAGAACGTTCTCAAAGGCAACTTCGCCGAGGCCCAGACGGTCTCCTCCGGCTGGTGGTCCGCTCCCGCCGTTGGAGTAGAAATTGTCCTCGGTGGTCATCTCCACATGGCGAGCCATCACCGTTTCTCCGAAGGTGAAACTCTGACGTGCTGAATCGTCGATTGAGGGATTGAAGCGAGGATTGAATCCAATCGAACTTCCGAAGCTTCCGGTCCCTTCAGCGGCCGTCGCAAAGCGAAGACTGAACTCGCTGAGTCCGTTGGCATTGGAGGTCGAGTAGCCCCAGACGCTGATCTCCGAGAGTGCGACATCTTCCCCAAGATCGAACATAAGGATAGCCTCCCCCGCCACCGCTAGATAATCCGAAGGAAACCCTCCCGGCGCGCTTGTCACCCAGAGCGAAGACGCGCCACCACCAAGTTGATCATGAGGTTCGGCGCTCGCAAATCCGGTCCCGGGACCCTGGATGAGATTGGACACCGGCCAAAGATCCCCAGAGGTCGTGGTTGAGTTACTTTCGATCGGATGAAAATTGGCCGCGGCTGCTAAGGGGTGAACGCCTACATAGACCGCGAAAACAAGGGCCGCCTGAATCAGGTTGGAGCAAAACATCTTAAAAGCGATCCCTGACCTCCGACGCAGATTACGGCCGGGGGTTTTCAGATCGTGGGGGGGGTATGGGGCTAATAACTTCTCCTCAGATCCAGAGGACTCAAGTTCGATCAGGACCTTCTGGTCTCAACGGACTGTGACTTGGACATCATCGATATAGAATCCTGCGTAGATCGTAGGGTCGACAAAATCATCGGACTGGAGGCGAAACTCGATCTTGATCATCTGACCAAGCGCAGCAGGAGGCAGTGCCAAGCGAACTTCCTGCCAAGCGCCTGTGAGCCCATCTACCTGGGTGGCGATCTCTGCGAGCAGATTGTTGGCGCTATCGAGCACGGACACTGTTCCGCTATCGAAGCCTTCCTCAATATCGACGAACTGCGAGTAGACCAGAGTCGCGTCGCTGGCTGTGCTCAAGTCGAGGACGGGAGAGCGCAGCCAGACATTGGCGTTGATTTCATACCGTGAGTTCAGATTCGTCCCGAAGGAATTGGTGGGACTGTTGGCGGCTCCCGGTCCCACCCCGACTGCAGGGGTTCCCAATTCCCATGCCGTTCCAGCGGCGCCATCGGAGCCAAAGGTCCATCCGACTGCGCCGCCTTCGAACCCATCGGCGAAGATCACGACCGGTGGGATCGGGAAGGCCTCGATCACGAAGAGATGAAGCGGATCTGCAGGTCGGGGAATGATGAGAGTATTGAGGGGTGGAGTAGCGCCGATGTCTGCGTGACCATTGTAGATCGCCCAACTGACTGGATCCCCCCTCGACGGATCCGATTCACTCCGCACATTGTAGAGTTGGCCATTCTGACTTTCCCAAGTCAGGACTAGATTGTCGCCATCCGCTTCGACCTCAAAGAACAAGGTGGGAGTCTCGCAGGTGGTGATTTCAAAGGCGATTTCCCCGATTCCAACCCGGTCTCCTCCGGGGATCTCCCCACCGGCTCCAGTCCCTGGTGCAATGAAGTGGTTGTCTTCGCAGGTGAACTCGACATAGCGCGCAATCACTCCCTGCTCGAAGAGGAAACTGGCGCGTGAAATGTCATCATCATTGGGTAGCTCGCCAGAACCAAGCCCTGCATAGGTCGGGTTAAAACCGACCGAAGTCCCGAAGCCTCCCGGGCCGTCCGTTTCAGTGGCAAAACGCAGGCTGAATTCGCTCACTCCATTCGAGTTGGTCGCGGAGTAGCCCCACACGCTGATCTCGCAGAGAGAGACGTCCACTCCCAAGTCGAAAATGAGCACGGGCTTTCCTGTCGTCTCGATATAGTCGCATGGGAATCCGCATGCGCCGGTGACCCAGTTGCCACCAGCCTCGCCCAGGATCCGGCCGTGCGGCTGATTGTCGTCGAAACCAACTCCGGGCCCTTGGATCAGGTTTGAGACCGGCCAGAGATCATTCGCTGAAGTCGACACCTCCACCGCGGAGATCGGATAAAATTGGTCAATGTTGCCCAGAGCTCTTGCCGTGATTTCAACTTCGGCATTCGGTGTATCGGGATCATTACTTGCGATCTGGAGCGTGGCCGAGAGCGGTCCGTCCTGACCGCTGGGGTCGATCTGAATCTGAAAATTTTCAGTGCTCAAGGAGGGAATGGTGACCGGGGAATTAAGCACGCTGAAGGCCTCCGCATCGGGACCGGTGAAACTCGTGCTGTTGATCACAAGGTCACTGCCTCCCCCATTTCTCACCGCAAAGTCAAAGACATCGATACCTGTCAGCGACCCCCGGTCGACGGTGCCTGGAACAATGATATCCTGCTCAGTCGGCGGAACTGCCCCGGTGAATTCAATCTCGGCCGTTGGAGTGTCCGGATCATTGCTCATGATCTGGAGAGTGCCGGAGACCGGGCCAAGGAGTCCCGCAGGATCGAATTGCACTTCGATAATGTCAGAACCGAGGGCTGTGATGGAGGAAGGAAACGAAGGCGCGCTGAAGGCCGCCGCGTTGGGTCCGATGAAATTGACCCCACTGATGGTCAGTTCCGAGTTCCCGGCATTGGAAATCGGAATATCGAAGACGTCGATGGAAGTGGTGAGATCGAGAGCA
>JAPKFB010000129.1 GCA_028821775.1 Roseibacillus sp. | reverse complement strand
GCGCTACGGGCTGTGATCCCTGCCGGGATCAGGAATTCGCCTTGCGCTTCCGGGCTTCCCGGCGTCGCGAGGCATGGAGTCCCCAGCACACGCCACAGAGCAACATCGCGCTCAGGTGAATGGAATAGATTGAGAGCGGAAAATCCTGCACCGAATGCAGGCCCACCATCGCGAGGGCAACGACGGCACCCCGCACCAGCGGCACGTCCGCACTTGCGAGGAGGCCTTTGGTCCGCAGGAGGAGCAACCCGCTCACCACCGCACCGCCTCCGATCACGAGCCAGGCCGCGGCTCCGAGCCATCCCCACTCCACGGTGGTCTGCAGGGGATCACAGTGCCCGTGCAACCACACCCCGTCGATTTCCGTGCCGACCTCGGTATTGAAGTAAGGGACGAGATGCCGGAAAGTCCCGGGTCCAAAGCCGTGCCAGCCCCCCTCCTCCCATCCTGACATTCTGATCATCAGTTTGATGATCTCATACCTCCCGGTCAGATCGGTGGAGGAGGGATTCTCAAGGCGCCCGAAAAATTCGTTCCAGCGCACGATCACGAAGGAGATTCCGATCGCGACGAAGGATAAAATGAGCACCGCCAAGGCGCCCATGATGAGGAGACGCTCCATCTTTCGTCCCCGTTGCACGAAGAAGCCGTCGATGAGGAAGCGAAGCCTGCGGTGGTTCCAGACCAGGATGATGGGAAGGGTCAGGAGGAGCGCGATGATGGCACCCTTCGAGGCCGCCACCACGATGCCCGCGATGATGATCGCGGCCACCAGGGACCAGACGATGCCCACCGCGCGTTTGCGTTCCACTCCCACCCCGGAGAGCGCCAAGCCCATCGCCAGGGGAAGGCACAGATTCATGAACGCTCCCGCATTGGCGTTGTAGACATAGGGCGCAAAAAAGGTCTGCGCGGATTGGGAGGCATCTTCGATCCAATAAACGGTGGGCGCCGCCGCCGCTTTGTGGAACAAGCCCAGCAGGGCCACCGCCGCACCGAGGAGCGCCAAGAGGGCAAAGAGGCCGCGCCAGGCGGAGCCCTCGCTGGCACGAACGGCGGCCAAGAGGGCCAGGAGAACCAGGGTGAGTTCGATCATCACCCCGATACTTCGCGATCGCACGATGGAGCCCGGCGCCCAGGAAAAAAGCGGTCCCTCGAGTCGGACAAACTGCCACGTCTCACTGTCGTGATCATGAGAAGCGTTCGCGACCATGAACCAGCCAAAGAGCAGAAGAACTCCCGCCGCGATCCCAAGGATCACGGGGAAGTTTCGCAAGGAGCGGCGACCCGGCAACAGGAAGAGACAAAGCACCGCGCCAATGCCGGTGGCCCAGGCTGCCATCGTGCGCACCGGAAAGACCTCGTCCGCTTCGAAGAGGATGTCGTCCTCCGTGATGATGACATCCCCTTCCTTGATGATGTCTTGGGGTGATCCGAAGGCGAAGACCGCCCACCCGATCACAACCGTGGCGATCACACAGCAGATCCAGGATCGACGTTGGTCACGCGAATTCATGGTCATTCCTTCTCACTCCCGCTTGCGTTCTCATTCTCACTCCCGCCCTCGCTCCGTTGACGATAGAGCGCGGGATCGATCACCGACTTGAGAGCTTCGGGCTGGGGCAAGGCCTCGCCCAGAAACTCCGTCACCGACTCACAAACGGCCACCGGATCGGCCACCAGGTGAGGAAAGCGGACCAAGAGCAGTTCAATGTTCTTCTGCCGCTTGAGATGAAACAAGACCCGCTCGCGGTGATCCTTGAGCTCTTCCACCAGAGCGGCTTCATCCTGTGCGCTCCCGGTCGTTCGGAGGCGGGCGATCATCTGGGACTGGGAACGCGCCACTTCCCGCAGGGGCCGCAGCATGAAGATGACTCGATAGCTGTGCTCCAGCGGGAGGGAGGACACCAGCGCCGAGACCACCTTGATGGCACGCTCTTCGAGCCCCTCCGTTTCGTTGAAGAGCTCCGGCAGATCCTCCGAACTCTTGATCGATTCCCACTCCCAGTAGCCGCGCGGATTATCTTCATCCGCTTTCCGAATGCCATCGGTCTGGGGCGAGAGCCCGGCGGCATCAAGCATCTGCATCATGAGCGAGGTTCCCGAACGCGGAAGGCCGGACACAATTGTGAAGCTCCGCCCCGAAGAGCCTTTCAGTTGCTCCTGCTCTTCCGGCGACATGCGCTCCTTTTTCAAGGTCGCAAATCGTTCCTCGGGCGAAGGAAACTCAGGCAGGGGCCAGGTCTTCGCTCTCCGATCGTCGGTTCCGGAAGCACGGCGCTCCCGTTGCTCCTTGCGAAGTTCGCGCGCAGCCACATGATGCCGGGCGGCCCCCTCGGGGTTGTTCAACTGCTTGGCGTAAAGCGTGCTCAAGTGGCGGTGGGCGCCATACATTCCCGGGCGCATCCCGAGCGCAATCTCAAAGGCATGGGCCGCCTGCTCCGGATAGCCGAGTCGCAGGAGAGCCTGCCCCAGGGTGTAGTGCACGGTCGGTTGCTGATGCAGTCGTCCCACCGATTCCATGGCCCGGTCGGCGGCTTCCTCCCACCGGCGCTGCTTGAGGCAGACGCGGGCCAACTCCCCCATCGCGGCGTAGTCGTCAGTATCATCCTGCACCGCCTGCTCCAACTGCACCGCGGCTTCCTCGAGACGTCCGAGATTGCTGAGGATCGTTCCCACCTGCCGTCGCATGCGGGGATGGGCCAAGGCC
Organism: Roseibacillus sp.; assembly: GCA_028821775.1. GTDB lineage: Bacteria > Verrucomicrobiota > Verrucomicrobiia > Verrucomicrobiales > Akkermansiaceae > Roseibacillus_B. Next base: position 4,262 of record JAPKFB010000129.1, on the reverse strand, counting down.
TGCTCGGGAATCGCCTCGAAGGCCTGGAGCGCGGCCTCCCGTCCCTGCGCACCCTGGATCGCAAACACGCGAGTCATGGCCAGGTTGGGCGGGACCCAACTGCCGGGATAGGCCGCGGAGATCAGCCGGAGACACTGGGCCGAGTGTCCCGAGCGCATCAAGGCCACGATGAGATGCTGAATGAAGCGATCCTCCCACGGAAAGCGCTCCACCAGTTTCTCAAAGAGCGGAATGGCCTCCTGGTAACGACGGGAGGAAAAGTAAACCCGCGCCAGGTTGTAATCGGATTCGGTTTCCGCCGATTCAAAGGCCTTGTCACGATTTCCGGAGTGATCCTCCACGTAGCCGAGGGCCACGAATTGCTTGGTGAGCCGCTCGCTCCATTCGGAATCGATCTTCGTTCCCGGTGGGTGCATCCCAGCATCCCCCGGCACCTCTTCCCAACTCGGGATCGTCCTGATCTCGGGCGTCTTCTCGAAGACATCAACCAGCACCCGACCATCCATGTCGTCCCCCACCGGCAATCCCATCGCCGCCAGCAGGGTCGGGGTCACGTCGATGAGGTTCGCCCCGTAGACGCGCTCATCCTTGCGGATCCCGGGACCGCTCATGACAAACATGCCCATGTCGCGATGCCAGACCGCGGGTCCGGCCGGCTCCCGCGGAGTTCCGCGAGGACGCAAGTGCCGGGAATGAAAGCCGTGATCGGAACAGAGCAGCACGAGCGCATCCGGCCCCGCCAATTCGAGTTGCCGCGCGAGCATGATGTCGTGGAATCGATAGGCCGTTCGAATGACATCCTTGTAGAGCTCGAAGGTCTCCTCCTCGACGTGTTCCTGGCGCGGCGGATGAAACTCCGCGAAGCCATGACAAAAGTGATCGATGGTATCAAAGTAGACCGCGGTGAAATCCCACTCCCCGTCTTCCATCATCTGGGTCACCACCGCCTGGGTGGAAGCACAATCGGAGAGCACCTTGGTAAAGGCGCGCAGGCGCGGGTCCTTCTCCTGATCGATCTCGCCGGCCTTCGGAATGAAGGGAAGGATGTCCTGCGCGGTGAGCTCATGAGGCTCTACTCGCAAGTCGCCCAGTTCGTCGGAGCGCTCGGCAGGATGAACCGTTCCCGGCGGCACCCGCAGGGGCTCACGCTGCACCTGGTTGAACATATTGGTCACCACCGCCCCATTGATCGGCTCCGCCGGGTGCGAGGCCCACCACCCCACCACATTGCTGCGATAACCTTCCTGGTTCAGGATGTTCCAGATCGCCTTGCACTTGCGGCTCAGACTGGAGAAGGGACGCGCTCCCCCGTTGTCGGGATCGGGTTCCATGAAGCCGTAGACCCCGTGCTTGTCCGGCAGCTTGCCGGTCGCAATTGAGTTCCACAGCATCGGGGAAAGCACCGGCTGCAAGGTGGCCAGGTTGCCCATCACTCCCCGCTCGAGGAGTTTCTCCAAGTTGGGCATCAACCCCTCATCGAGGAGTGGATGCAGGTGTTCCCAATCCGCCCCGTCCCATCCTATCAGGAGAACCTTTCTTCTCTCTCGCTCCGGCATCGTGTGCGGAGGAATGTTTCAGTCTCTGCCCCACCTCACAAGGCACAAAACTGCGGAGAGCCCTGCAGATCTTTGTTAGTCCGCGGAGCGTTCGGCCTTGCGTTTCCGCCTGGGCACGCCCAGAGCGAGCAGCATGAGAGACATCTCGTTCTGCTTCACCCGGTAGAAACACCTAGGCACCTCGGGATCATCACCATCGGATTGGTCGAGGTAGACCTCCTCCCGATCGATGTAGGGCGTGATCACATGAATGGTATTCCAGGTCTGCAAGTCCTTGGTGCGCTGCAGTTCATAGGTTTTTCCCGCGAGCATGGGCCAGGACAGTTCGATCCGGCCGGCCGAGAGGTCGGTCTTGCTCCCGAAGGTGATGCTGTAGTTCTCCGGTTCCTTGGGCTGGGGAATGATGCGGGCGGCCCCTCCGGTGTCTTCATAGGCCGCCAGGTCGATCATCATGGTGTTGATGGAGGGGTCCCAAACCGCATGCACCCAGCCATAAAAATTGTCGCCCTCAATGACAAAGCGGGCTCCGAGATAGGCATCCATCCCCGAGAACCAATTGCCCCTCGATCCAAGCAACCCGGCCGAACTCATCGCCATGGTGCCGATCGCGGTGCGGAAATCGAGGGCCTCGGTGACGAAGTCGCTGGCATGAAAGGCAACCGGGTAGCGCCCCGAGAAGGCGATGTCGGCTCCGAAGAGTCCGCCTCCCAGCACAATCCCAACGTTGCCATTAGCGTCCGGAGCACTGGCCAAGCCCACCACCACGCCGACCTCTGCGACGCCATTGGCATCAAAGTCAACCCGTCCCTCGATGGGGTCACTCTCGTGATCGAGGAAGATGTTGGGGGCGGTGAAGATGAGAGCCGCTTCAGCGGATTCAAAGCTTGCGCAGGTGGCCGTGGCAACTCCTCCGACGGCCAGTTTGGTATAGCGATTTAGAATTCCAGAGACGGATTTCCGATGGGTAACACTTTTTGACAGGGGCATCTTGGTGAGTAGACACAGTTTGTGCTCCACTCCGAAAAGCGAGCAAGGGATAGGGGGCAAATCGCCTGCTCCGAATCAGGCGATGGTGCTAAGTCTAGGACCAGAGCGGGCCTGAAAAAGAAAAAAACAGCCGGCTGTTCAGGCGGCTGTTGTAAGAAAGAATTAAAGAGATGGCTCTAACGGGCGTCCTTCCGTCGTCTCCGTGCGGCGAGTCCGAGGGCACCAATTCCAAGAAGAGCGAGCGAGGAGGGCTCCGGAACCAGGGCCGCTTCTCCCGCTTCGCTGTTATAGGCGTAACGATCGATGGTGGCGGTGGCCGCGCTCGGGTCCCAATTGACGTGCACCCAACCGAAGTGATCGTTGCCGCCAATCTGAAACTTGATGCCCACGTAGCCTGCAGTGGGAGTGCTCCCGGCCCAGTTTCCATCGAGGGAACCGTTCGCCAAGGTTCCGAAGGAATTGGACGCGGCAGGAATGGTGGAGCCGCCACCGAATCCAATGGCGGGCCCAATCGTGCTCGCCACCTGGAAGGCGGTCGGATAGAAAAATCCGCCGCCGCCCACCGCACCACCAAGCAGACCCCCGTTGAGTCCTTGCGCACTGGCAAGACTCGCGGTCAGCACCGTCACTCGAACATCGGCCACTCCGTCCAGCAGGGAAGCCGGACCGTTCGCGCCATTCAAATTGAGCTCCGTAGTGGGGGCCACCCCAGCGTTGTTGGTGAGCGTAATGAGGGTGTTGGTGACCACCATGGAGGCCTCACTCGATTCAAAACAAGCCATCGTTCCCGCTAGTCCGCCGACGCTGACAACGGAATAACGAGATAGCTTATTGGCAAATTCACTTTTCGGGCTCTCGCGCATGGTAGACATCTCTATTGTGGGTTAGGCAGAGGATTAGGAAAATATCGAAGCAGGAGAACTCAATCTCTCCCACACAAACCAAGGGTTAATTGGCGCCGCGGGGAGGACAAGCAAAATCGATGCCCTTGGCAGGTCTTTTTCAGCCCCCTCTTCCCCAATCCTTAATAATTCGCTAATCTTGAATAACTCTGGGCGCCGCGCCGTATTTTTCTTATAAATTTCTGACAACCTCGTAAAATTCTTCCCGATGCCCATCCTTCGCGGCCCCTTGCTCATTCACCGGGCCCCCCAAAAAAAAAGCAAAGCTTCGATTTGTGTTGCCCAAAATTAATTAACCCTTATCAAAGCACTTGATTTTATGTCGAACACTCTCCGACTGCTTATTGTCCCCGCTATTCTCTTGGCCAGCTGTTTCGCAGCTCAGGCCGACAAGACCGACCTCCCGGGCAAGACTCTGCAGGCTGCCACCCGCGCAGGAATTCAGCAACCCGCAAAGAACGCCAAGAACATCCTGAAGGGGGTTGTTTCGGTGAATTGTCCCCATCTTGGCAAGACCCTCCGCGAGCTTCTCACCTACGCCCGGGCGACTTGGCCCGCCCTCTACCGCCAAGCGATCAGACTTCGCCGCACGGGATTCAGCCAAATAGCCACCCGCAGTTGGCTTGTGTCTGCCATCTGTGACCAGGAAGGAGCCTAGACTCCTGCCCCTCTCAATTTTCAACAAGAAAGGCGTGGATCACTCCACGCCTTTTTTCTTGGGTGCACAAACCGCTTCGCAACTCGGAGCGCGGGTTGCCCATCACGACGACTCGTCACGCGAACATTTCGCCCCCTCCGCGGTCGGTTCGATTCTTTT
>JAPKFB010000061.1 GCA_028821775.1 Roseibacillus sp. | reverse complement strand
GACAGCACCCGCGGGGTGATGGAAGAGCTTGCCGGTTCCCATGGTGCGGTAACCGGCCTCCTTGAAACTTCCCTGCAGCGGGCGGATCTGTGGATGCTCTACAAAGTAGAGGGCACTGTCATAGCATCCGGTGGTGGAAGCGAACTGGCCGGAGAAGATGGCTGCCCGGGAAGGAGCGCAGAAGACCCCGGCGGTGTGGGCATTGGTGAAGTTCACCCCGCGCTTTGCCAGGCGGTCGATATTCGGGGTGATTGCTACTGGTGTGGTGCCATGGCAGCCGATCCAGTCATTCATGTCATCGACCGCAATGAAGAGGACATTGGGACGGGAGCCTGGAGCCGCGGAGGAGGACGCGGGATGGAATGCAGCAAGCAGGACCGCAAGGGCGAGGAGATAGTCGTTCATGATCTTAATTTTTGGCGGCGTTCGTGGCATTCGTTTCGCGGTTCGCCAAGTGCGCGCGCATCTCCATCAGGATTGTTTTCTGCCGCTTCGAGCGCGCGAGGTTGTGGTGCTCCTCGATGTCGTTGACAAGATCGTAGAGCTCCTCGCCATCTGCCCATTTCGCGTAGCGCCAGCGCTGGGTGCGGATCGCTTTGCCAAGTTGTTTCCCCCGCGAGACCACGGTGTAGACGACGTCCTTCCCTGGCGCCTTCGCATCCTTGAGCATCGGAACGAGACTTCGCCCCTGGAGAATTTCCGGCGCTTTCAAGCCACACAGTTCCGTCAGGGTGGGAAAGTAGTCCACCATCTCAACCAGTCCTTCACTGGACGAGCCGGCGGTGGTCATGCCCGGAACGCGAACGATCAACGGCACCCGGTTGCAAACTTCAAAGAGGGTCACCTTCCCCCACATGAAGTGTTCCCCGAGTTGGTAACCGTGATCAGAGGTGAGGATCACGATGGTGTTCTCCCACAGGCCGTTCTTCTTCAGGCTCGCGAGGATTGTTCCGATCTGGGCATCGATGAAGGAGATGCAGGCGTGGTAAGCCTGCATGTACTCGCGGCGAAGCGAGTCGTTCTCAATGCCGAACTCAAATCCAAACCCTTCATAGCGTTTCACCATCGCAGACCTCGGTGCGTGATCCCAAAAATCGCTCGGAGGCTCGGCGAACTTGAGCTTCTCCCTGGGATACATCTCGAAGTAGGCGTCGGGGGCAAGAAACGGGCCGTGCGGCTTGTGGATCCCGACCGCCATGAAAAAGGGCTTCTTCCCGGAGCTCTTGTTCTCGATCCAGGAAACGGCCTGCTTTGCATTCTTGCCATCAGCATGTTGCGCATCGGTGAGTCCGGACGGTCCGTAGCCCGGTTGCTGGCCACGGGTTTGAGTCGCGATGGTTGGCAGGAACGCCTTCCACTTCTTGCGATTCTTGCGCTCCGCGACCGGGCCGTGCTTGGCTTCGAATTCCTTCCGCGCTTTCGCCTCGATCGGCATCTCGTCGTTTTTGAAGCGCACTACCTCGTTCCACGCCACCTCGCCGTGATCGAACTTCTCATTGTGAAAGACCTTGCCGGTAGCGGCGGTCCAGTAGCCTTGTTCCTTGAAGGCCTGGGGCAGGGAAACGGTACCCGGCCGCGCCTTGCGAATGTCGACCGTGTTGCTCACCACTCCCGTCGACTCCGGATAAAGTCCATGAAGAAACGAAGCACGAGAGGGACCACACACAGGATACTGGCAGTAGGCCCGACTGAAGGTCATCCCGGCCGCGGCCAGCTTGTCCCATGCCGGGGTTTTGATCTGTTGATATCCGGAGGTGGACACGTGGGTGTTCAGATCGTCGCAGACGATGAAGAGCACGTTGGGACGCTTTTCAGCCGCCAGGGAACAAGTGAGGGTCGAGACCAGGGTGGCCAGGATCAGAAGGCATTGGGATCGTTTCATCTATTTGCCGAATTGGAGTCGGGGGCGAGGGAACACCTGTTCATGGTTTGGCGGCGGAAAGGAAGAGATTGGTATCGCAGGAGAAAACGTCCGCATTTTCGAGAAGGTAACGGGAAAATGATCGCGGGACCGGCACGGATAGCGAACATTCCGCGTTACCTCTGTCCCATTCTCGCCGTTATCCTATGAGTTTGCCCATGGCTTCGAACGATTCAACCGCTGAGTTCATTAAGCTCCTGACGAGCCACCAGAGCCGATTGTATGCTTATGCGCTTTCGTTGCCGGGCAATCGCCAACAGGCCCAGGATGTCATGCAAGAGACCAATCTCGTCCCCGGGCACAAGGCTGGATCAGTTCCCACCAACCACAAATTTCGCAGCTTGGATGATGAAGGTCGCCTCCTGCCAGGTCCTGGATCATCGGCGCAAACTCAACAGGCAGGCCATCTATCGCGCACGAACCAGTCTCAATGTTCCACAATCAGAATCATGAAATCCCTCATCGCGATCCTCATTTCAGCCGCCCTCCTGACCACCGAATCCTCCGCGCAGGACAATGCCGGCACATCCAAGTCCACGACCACGAGTCCCAACATTGTCGTGATCCTGACCGACGACCAGGGCTACGCGGACATCAGTTTCAACACGCATCATCCCGCGGAAGTCGCCACTCCGCACATGGACGCCCTCGCGAAGGAAGGGGTCTTCTTCACCAATGCCTACACCAGCGGACATGTCTGTTCGCCGACGCGGGCCGGCCTCATGCTCGGGCGCTACCAGCAACGAGTCGGAGTCTACACCGCGGGAGATGGTGGACGGGGCTTTGATCCCAAACTTCCGATTTTCCCCGCCTTCCTTCCGGAGGAATATACCAGCACCGCGATCGGCAAATGGCACCTCGGGCTCGACGATGATTTCCCCGCCCTGAAGTGGCACGCCGTGAACCGCGGCTTCGACCAGTGTTACAAGTTCATGGGACGTGGCGGTCACGATTACTTCAGCCTGAAGGGGGTCAACAACAACGACTACAATCCAATCTATCGGAACAAGACGCGCCTCAAGGATGAGGAGTACGAAGGGTACATGACAACCCGCCTGACCGAGGAAGCGGTGGCCTTCATCGACCGCGAGAAGGCGAACCCGTTCTTCCTCTACCTCGCCTACAATGCCGTGCATGCCCCAGCGCAGGCGCCGAAAGAGGACATCGCACGTTACCAGCAGAAGTTTCCCGGCCTCAGCAACAAGCGCGCCATCCTCATGGCGATGCTTCATCACCTCGACCTCGGAGTGGGCGCGGTGGTCAAGAAACTGAAGGGCGAAGACCTCTGGGAAAACACCTTGCTCATCTTCCTCACCGACAACGGTGGCTCAAAGGCGATGGAGGCCAACAATGGAATCCTGCGCGGATTCAAGGGCAGTCTCTACGAAGGCGGGGTCCGCACTCCCTGGGTGGTGAGCTGGCCGGCCAAATTCAAGGGCGGTCGCACAATCGACACGCCCGTGATCTCGCTCGACATCCTTCCCACTGCGCTCGACGCCCTCGGAGTCGCGCCGCCAACCAAGACTCCCTTCGACGGTAAGAGCCTCCTGCCCCTGCTCGTCGATGGCGCCAAAACCCACCACTCCGAGCTCTACTTCAACAGCGGTCTGCCCAAGGGCGAGTGGGCGGTTCGCCAAGGCAATTGGAAAGCACACGGCTTCAAGGAGAAGTTCGAACTCTACAATCTCTCGAAAGATCCCTCCGAAGCAAATGACCTTGCGCCCACCCAACCGGACAAGGCCCGCGAACTGGTCCAGCTGCACAAACGCTGGCTCAAGGAGATGGTCGCTTCCTCTCCCAAGGGAACCTCGTCTCCTCCCCAAGCCGATCCGGCCGAACCGAAGCTGAGCAAGGAGGAGCGCTTGAAGAGGCGGGAAGAACGCAAGAAGGCGCGGAAAAAGAAGAACGGGGCCCCCTCGTAGCTCGCCGCCTGAGATCTTCGCCCCAAAGATTAGCAGGCCCCTTTCTTTCAACTGAAACAGCATCTGCGCGTCAGGAATCGACCCACGCTGCGAAGTCTTTCGTCGACTGCCGGACCGACTCGTCTCTTCGTGCTGCTAGCGCTTTTGCTTGAAGAGCCAAGTCATGAAATCCGGCTCCTTGTCGCAGCGGTCGCCGCTAGTTTCCGTGGTTCCATTCTCGGCGCCAACAATCATCTTGCCCGAAACGGCATGATTGTCGCCCGCCCAGGTTGTAAGCTTCATCATTCCGCCCAGCTTCTTCAATTCGGCCAAGACCTCCCGGTCTTTCGCAATGGGACAAATCCCGTCCTTGTCGCCATGGAACGCCCAGATCGGCAGATCCTTGATCGTTGCCGGATTGATAAATTTTCCCGACGTCCTCCGCCCGCTTCCGGCCGACGGCGCGGCCGCTGCGAAATAGCCAGGATCGAGCTGAATGAAAATATAGGTTCCATGCCCGCCCATGGAATGCCCCATGACGTAGATGCGATCCATGTCGACCGAGGGTAGCCCCTTGATGAGGGCCTTGATTTTTTTCAGGTGCTCTGCATTCCACAGTCCAGCGGCCTGGGGCGCCACCACGTAGCAGGGAAAATCCTTCCGCCGCTGCTTCTCCGCCAACTGCTTGTTCCAGTCCTTCAGCTGCTTGTCATTGTTAGTTCCCTTTCCGCCCGCGCCATGCAGCGAAACAATCACCGGGTAGCTTTTCTTCGAATCAAACCCCAGCGGCTTCATCACCCGGAACGGCATTCCCTCAAACACCTGGGGTTCATACGAAGCATTCCAGCGCTCCGGCGCGCCTGCCGCGCATCCGGCAACCAATAATCCCAAAAATACGATTCGCTTCAACAGGTGTCTGGTTTTCATGCTAAGATCTCTTCTCTACTGTGTCATGACCGGACGATCCCAGTCGCGGCTGGATTTATTTGCGGCCTTGGCAGGTTTTTTGACCGTCACGATTTTGGCGGCAGGATCAGACAGAGCCCAATCGTCGGTGCGGAAGGGGGAGGCGGGAATGCCTTCCTTGTTGTAGAGCAGGTTGCGCTGCGAGGGGTTCATCGCCCAAGCGTAGCGCACGGCAACGGGCTTGGAAACCTTGGGCGACGAAACGATGACGGTGTCGCCCTTGATCACGGCGTCGGCCCATTGCCAATTCCGGTCTGCACCTGCAATGGCAAAGGCATCGAGCATGCCGGGCTTGCCGGGAACCATCCCGCTTCCGACCGAGTCAAAGTAGAGGACGATCTGGTTGCCGTTGATGGTTTGTTTTCTGAAGCTTGGGCCTGAAGCGACGATGTCCTTGCCGTAGGTCTGCTTGAGCGCGAGGTAGGCGTGCCGGATGCCGATGGGCTTTTTGTTCTTGGGATGCAGCGCCACCACATCGCCGGTATCGATGGCGACGGCCATTCCGGTATTCGGTACGTCGTGGGTAACGAGCCGCATCATTTCGCGGTTGACCACCCACGGAGCCGGGAGACCTTCGACGGGTTGAGTCTGTGCCGCCGTCCAGCTGGGCAACTGCGTGAACTGGAAGGGGAAATCCTTCGCAACGTTTCCACCGGAATGCTCGTGCCACGAGGAGCGGTAATAGTTGATGAGCAACGCCAGCTGCCTGCGGTAATTGGCGGCTTGGGGCACATCCTTGGAGTTGCGCTCGCCCTGATACCAAATCACGCCCCGGATTCCGTAGGGACGAACCGGATGGATCATGGCATTGAACTGGTGACCCGGATACTGGTGACCCAGGTTGGCAGGCTTGGTGATGATGGGCGGCGACCACGGTTTGACGCTGTTCTTCATGGTTTCGCCGGCGTCGATATGGGCGTTGTATTCCGCGAGTTCCTTTTCGAAATCCGAGAGGGCCTGTTCCCTGGAACCCACTCTCGCCGCTTTTTCGTCGTACTCCGCCTTGTGGGCAATGGTGCGCGGATCGTCTTTTTGGATCTCCCAGGGCATCCAGCCTTCGATCGGGGTTCCGGCGTAGGCCTGCTGAATAATGCCGACGGGGATGCCGAGCTCCTGGTGCAGCTTTTTTGCAAAGTAGTAGGAGACGGCCGAAGTTTCCGCCGCCGAGTCCGGGTCGCAGGGTTTCCACTGGGAAAGCCGGTCCCGCGGCATCCCGAGCGGCACGCTCCAATGTTCGCGGGCTGATTTGAAAATGCGAAGATCCGGCAGGCTCACCTCGGCTTCCTTTTCGGACTCAAACGAATTGCCCATCGCCCAGCCCATGTTGGACTGACCAACGCAGAGCCAGACTTCGCCGATGGCGACATTCTTGATTTCGATCGTGTCGGTCTTTCCGCTGATGGTGAGCGAGTAGCCCTTCCCGAATTTCGGAGTTGCGAGGAACAGCTTCCACTTTCCGCTCGCGTTGGCTGTTGTCGATGTCTGCTCGCCCCAGCTGGCCCTTACCCTGATTTTTTCGCCGGCCTTCGCCCAGCCCCAGAAGGTGTTTTTCGTCTGTTGCTGCAGAATCATGTCGTCACAGAAAAGCCGCGGCAACAACAGTGAGTCTGTCCTTATCGTTGGAGGCGCAACCGCCTTCGGGGGCTTTGCAGGCGCCGTTGCGGGGTTCGCCTTTGGCGTCCTGCCTCCTTTCCTGCTGGCTCCTCCTGGGGCCCCCGGCTTGTTGGGAACGGGAACAACGACGGGAGCCGCACGGGTGGAGGAACCCACCGGAACTTCAAATTCAGCAACGATGCTTCTGGCGCGGTTGTTGCGGGTATCGGCACTTTTCAGCACAAGATGTTTCCCGGTGTTCTCAGATGTAATCTTGGAGCCCTTGTTATTGCCGGCGGCGGAGACAATGCGTCCGTCGATGGCCTTGGACTTCCCGGATCCGTAAACCATCTTTGCCGAGGCGATCCCGAAGGTCAGGACGAACCCTTTGTCCAGGCGATATCCGGCCGCAAGCCGACGCAGTTCTCCTCCTGTGGCCTTCACAGAGAAACGGACTTCAATCGAATCGTCGTTCGCGCCAACACCATCCAGATCCAACCCGGTGAGGGTAATGTGAGGCGCTGCAATATCGTCGTTCTGCGTCGCATTGCCGCTCAGATCGATGTCGCCATAACGCACGGATAGATCCGCTGTTGCGCCAAACGTTACGCTCAGCTGTTCTGCGTGGGCTCCCGAGGCAACGAGAGCCGCAGTCAAGAGCGTTAGCGCTTTTTTCATCTGATTGTGTTGTCGCCCTAATTCAGAAACCGTTCGAAACTTGATCAGCCCCCGCGCTTGTCACGAAGAAGACGACTAAGCCGGGGTCCCGCTCCGCAAAACCGGGATGTTCATTAAACTCGCGAAGCATTCCGAAGTTGCTGAAGAAAATCACTTCGGGGATCGGACCGCGACCAGGAATTTGATCTCAATCAGTTCCGCGAGGCCTGTCCGTAATGCAGTGAGCCGGACGAGCCGCAACGAGAGCAAAGAGGTCCAGACCAACCCGTCCCCTCCCCGTGCCGAAGGGGTATCATTTGGCATGAGACATGTTACTCCGGACCGCAGAAAACTCGCCCGCTCACCGAGGAAACCGACAAGGCGTTACGATCGTTCCTCTCGACGTCCGGGTAAACGCCGACTGCTCGATCGACATCCGCGCCAAGGATGCGGACTATGCAGCCCCGGGGCCGGATGAAACACTGAAATTCTAGCCCCCGGCCTCTCATCATGAAACTCCTGCCTCTTCTTGCTGCACTCCTCTGCACTCTCAGCGGTCACTTGCTCGCTGCGGAAAGACCCAACATCATCACCGTCTTCATCGATGACATGGGCTGGACGGACCTCTCGTGCTTTGGCGGAAAGATCACCAGGACCGAGCACATCGACCGGCTCGCGGCGGAGGGGATCAAGTTCACCAACTTCTACGTCAACTCGCCGATCTGTTCGCCCTCGCGAGTGGCGTTGACGACAGGCCAATACCCGCAGCGGTGGCGGATCACCTCCTATCTCAACAACCGCAACTCGAACAACAAGCGAGGGATGGCGCAATGGCTCGATCTGAAGGCTCCTTCCCTCGCGCGGGAATTGAAGAAGAACGGCTACGCGACGGGTCACTTCGGAAAGTGGCACATGGGTGGCCAGCGCGATGTCGACGACGCTCCCGCAATCTCGGAGTACGGCTTCGATCGCAGCCTCACCAACTTTGAGGGGATGGGAGCCAAGCTGCTGCCGCTCACCATGCAGCCGGGCTGGAAGAAGCCGGGTAAGATCTGGGCCAACGCGACGCGCCTTGGCGAACCTGTCACGTGGATGCAGCGATCGCACATCACGAAGGGATTCGTCGGTGCCGCCCTCACTTTCATCGACGAGTCGCAGAAGAAGAACAAACCGTTCTTCGTGAACGTCTGGCCGGATGACGTGCACTCGCCTTTCTTTCCGCCCCTCGACAAGTGGGGCGATGGCAAGCGCGCCCTCTACTACGGCGTGCTCGATGCCATGGACGAGCAACTCGCGCCCCTCTTCGATCGCATTCGCAACGACGAGAAGCTGAAAAACAACACCCTCATCATCGTGGCCTCCGACAACGGACACGAACCCGGGGCCGGGATGTCGGATCCCCTCCGTGGGGCCAAGACGTGGCTCTATGAGGGTGGCATCCGGTCGCCCCTGATCGTCTGGGGACCGGGGATGCTGGCGAAGGATGCGGTGGGCAGGACGAATGACGATGCGATTCTCTGCGCTCTCGACCTCAATCGGTCGCTCTACGGCCTCACTGGCACGCCCTTGCCCGAGGATGTCAGGTTGGACGGAGAGGATCTCCGTGCCACCTTGCTCGGTGCTACCCGTACCGGCCGCAGCACTCCCATTTTCTGGCGGCGTCCTCCCGATCGTCCGGGCTTCGGTCATGGACTCGACGAAGACAATCCGGATCTCGCGGTGCGCGACGGCAAGTGGAAATTCCTGGTCAATTATGATGGCAGCGATCCCCAGCTCTACCACTTGAACAAGGACGCCGGGGAGAGGCACAATCTCGCGGCCAACTTTCCCGAGGTCACAAAACGCCTCCGCGCCGAGGTGGAACAGTGGAACAAGAGCCTTCCGCAGGACGCGGGCAACCCGACGAGGAAAGCCGACGCGGCCCTCCCCACCACCCACTTCGTCAATCCCATCGGCGAGGGAGCAGATCCGTGGATCGTGCGCGACGGCAAGAACAAGCGCTACCTGTGGTGCCTCTCGGAAGGCAACCGCGCAATTGCCATCCACACGAGTGACAACCTGAGCTCGCTCGGCGAGAAGCACGTGGTGTGGCGCGCCCCGGAGAAGGGTCCCTACTCGAAGGAGATCTGGGCACCGGAGCTCCACTTCCTCGACGGGCACTGGCACATCTACTTTGCCGGCTCGGACGGGAAGAATGCCAACCATCTCGCCTACGTCCTGCGCTCAAGGACGGACGATCCGCTGGGCGAGTACGAGCTGCACGGACCACTCGCGACCGGCGACGGCGCCGACGGCAGATCACCCAACCTTTGGGCCATCGACATGACGCCGCTCAGGCACAAAGGCAAACTCTACGCCCTGTGGTCGGGCTGGGATGGGGCCGGCACCGACCGGCAACTTCTCTACCTCGCGTCCATGAAGTCGCCCACCGCGTTGGCGGGACCGCGCGTGCAGATCTGTTCGAACGACGACTTTCGATGGGAGTTCACCGAGACGGAGGGCAAGGGACGCGGCCTCAACGAGGGCCCCCAGGTCCTGCAAACCGGGAACCGCACCCTCGTGCTCTACTCCTGCGGCGCGTCCTGGCTGCCCACCTACAAGCTGGGCATGCTCGAGCTGGTCGGCGACAACCCACTCGATCCCAAGGCCTGGAAAAAACACGAGAAGCCGGTCTTCACAGGCACGGGACAAACCTACGGAATCGGGCATTCCTGCTTTGTCAAATCTCCCGACGACTCTGAGTGGTGGCACATTTTTCACGCCAAGCGCGATCGCCAACCCGGCTGGCGCCGCACGATCTTTGCGCAGCCCATGAAGATCGGGAAGGACGGCTATCCCGCGTTCGGTCGCCCGGTGGCCGCGGGTGAGGTCCTCAGGCGACCTAGTGGGGAGAAGACCACCATCCTCGCCCGTCGGCACCACACAAGTTCCCTCCAGAGCAACGACCACAACAGAATCTGGTGCTACTTTGGTCATCATCAATTCTACGACCATACCAAGGAAGGACTCCATCTCGGAAGAACGCCCGCCAATCCGATCAATGATTATCGCAGTGGAGAGAAAGTAGTGCTCAACCACGAGGCTCCGAGCGACCTCAACGTCGAGGTCACCATCGATTTCCTAGGCAACCGTGACGCGCGGGACGGAGGCCTCTTGTTCCGCACCAGCGGCGCCTCGGTGGGCTTCGACGCGCAGCGGGGATATTTTGCCGGGCTGATCCCGCGCACAAACCTCGTCATCCTCGGCAAAACGGACGGGACGAAATGGAATGAGCTCGCTCGCAAGGAATCGCCCATCAATCCTGACCACCGACAGAAGCTTGGTGTCACGATGGTGGGCAGCAAGATCGTGATCACTCACAATGGAGCACCTGCGATTGTCCATACCGATTCGACCTTCGCCACCGGCACGGTCGGCTTGCGGGTGGTGAACACCCACGCGGTCTTCTCCGAGCTGCACCTCAAGTCCGGCTCAACGGGGGCCGAAGCTCGGCAACTTGAGCCCTGACTGAGGTGAGTCGGTTGGCTTACCCCCGCACGATCACCAACCAGTCATTGATGGCATCCGGTGCCTTGAGGGTGACCTTCCCACCGCCTTTGCGGGTGGCTTCATTCTGCAGAGCGCCACCCCCGCGGGGATTGAACCAGTGGCCATGGATCTTCCCCTGCACTCCGGCAGGGTCGAGCGCGATTCGGCAGTAGTCCCAGCTCTGGTCCCGCGAACGCCAGTCCTCGCAGAGGAGATCGTTTTGCGGCAGCTTGTAGCCGAATTACTACTCCACGCCCCCACCCCCGGCGAGGATGGTGCCCCACAGGGCTAACTTGCGCGTGTCTTCTTGTCACCGCTATTTCAGGATGGCAGTCTCCCTCCGTCATGAGTGAATGGTATTATGTCCACGGGGGCCAACAATTGGGTCCCGTGCCGGTCAGCGAGCTTCAGCACCTGATCTCCAGTGGTGCTCTCGACGCCAAAACCTGCCTTGTTTGGAAGGAGGGCATGGCCGATTGGCAAGCCGCAGCCACGATTCCCGAAGTGATGCCGCCTCCCCCGGACGCCGTACCGACCATGGCCGGCACCCCGCAGCTCGGCGCCGATCCCACCTTCGCGGCTCCCGCGCCAGGCTCCCTGGGCATGCCCCAACCCTCCCCCGGCCTGCCCGGTTACGGCCAATCCGCATTCTCCGGTGTTCCCGAAATCGAGCCCGGCAGTCAGCCACTCGATATCGGGGCCTGCATTTCCCGGGGTTTTGAACTCACCAAGCGCCACTTCGGCATCATCTTCCTCACGGGCCTGATCTACTTTGGGATCATGATGGGCATCGGCATCGTCATTGGTGTTGCCGATGCGGTCATGGGGATCGACAACACACCGCAACACCCAAGTAGCGGCCAGATGACCTCCCCGGGCCCCACCTCGTCCGCCTCCCCCGTCGCGGTCGGAGTCTCGTTCATCCTCAACCTCATCAGCAAGGTTGTTTCAATCTTCCTCAGCCTGGGTGCCACCCGGATCGGCCTCAAGCTGGTTTCGGGAGAACCCGCCGAGGTCGGAATGCTCTTTGGCGAAGGCTCCAAGCTGCTTCGGACCATCGGGGCCTCCATTCTCTTCGGGCTGATGGTCTTCGTCGGCTTCCTTCTCCTCATCGTACCGGGCATCTACCTCGCGATCCGATTCGGACAATTCCAGGCCGCCATCGTCGATCGTGACTTGGGCGTCCTCGATTCGTTGGGCTACAGCTCCGACATCACCAACAACAACCGGATGAGCCTCTTCGGCTTGGCTGTTCTCAGCATGCTGATCGTCCTCGCCGGCGCCATCGCCCTGTGCATCGGCGTGATCTTCGCCATCCCGATTGTCTGGCTCGCGGGCCTGACCGCTTACCGCTCGTTGCAGTATGGCCCGATCGCGACTCAGGACCGGGTCGCGTGATCTCGTTCCTCCCGCGCCCGCGCTTTTCACACTCGCCACTCCTCCCAAGTCCCTGCTAACTGGTGTGCGATGCACAGCATGACTGGATTTGGCCGTGGTTTCCACGCTCACCAACAAGGTCGTCGCCTGCGTCGAGGCGTCCTCCGCAAACCACAAACAGGGCGAGGTCTTGCACCCCGTAGTGTCCAGAAACTCGATTACAACGGAGTGCGCTGATTTCCAGTCTGATGAGGATCCTGCTCCACGGTGTCGCGTGGTCAGACTCCGCCAAGACCAGCCTTTTTCTCAGGACTCAACTGTGTGGGCCGCTTTTTCGCACCCTCCGGGAGGCGATAGTGGAGCAAATTAAAGGGTGGGCCACCGAGTATCCCGACGTGCTCCTCCAGACGATAGAGGGCTCGTTCGAGGACCTTGAAAAATCCACTTAGGAACTACTTAACTCAGAAGCCTGAGTAACTCTCTGGCTCGCTGCAGGCCCTCGCTGTCGCTTTCCATAGAACGGAAATGCATCACGGAGTTGCGGTAATCCCGTGCTTGGTCGATCAAGAGCAGCGTGTTCTTTCTATCAAATTTGCCCAGCGGAAGTTCTTCCCAGCATTTACTAAAGGCCTGATGATACTGCGAAAATTCCAAGTGCTCAATGTCGTCGCGGATGCTGGGGTCGTTGAAGTTTTTCGGCATTCCTCCCGAGACGTTCGCGCTCCCAGCTTCTCGCTTGCAGATCACCACGGACTCTCCTTACTTCCCTTCATGAAACGGACGATCTTCATCGGCACCTATACCAACGGTAAGAGCGAGGGTATTTACTCGTGCCGTTTCGATCTCGAGACCGGCGTGCTTGATCAGTATCGCCTGGCAGCCAAGACGCCCAGCCCCTCCTTTCTCGCCCTCCATCCGAACAAAAAATTCCTCTACGCCGTCAATGAGACGCAGGAGTACGACGGCGCGAAATCGGGATCGGTAACCTCCTTTGCGATTACGGATGCGCCGGGAGGAGTGCTCAGGAAACTGAACACCGTCTCCGCCCACGGGGCTTCCCCTTGTCACCTCGCCATCAGCCCAAAGGGCAACTCGCTCATCACCGCCAACTACCACGGTGGCACGGTCTGTGTCTTGGAGCTCAAGGCGGACGGATCACTCGGCAAGACTCTGAACACCATTGTGCACGAAGGATCGAGCGTGAACAAGAGACGCCAGGAAGCGCCCCATCCCCATGCCGCCGTCATCGATCCCGCTGGCAAGTTCGTCCTCGTGGCGGACCTCGGCAAGGACACCATCGAACGGTATCGGCTTGAGGCGAGCGGGGAGCTCTCGCTCGAGAAGACCTCGACCAAAGTTGCGCCCGGTGCCGGACCGCGCCACATCGCTTTTCATCCCGGGGGCAAGTTCGTCTACGTCATCACCGAATTGTCGCGCACGGTGACGGCCTTCGCCTACGCCCCTGACACCGGAATGCTCACCGAGATTCAAACGATCTCGACCGTCCCCGACGGATGGAAGAAGGGATCCACCGCCGAGCTCTTTGCCCACCCTTCCGGCAAGTTTCTCTACGGATCAAACCGCGGCCACGACAGCATCGCCTGCTACCGCCTCGACGCGACCAGTGGCAAACTGACCCTGATCGAGATTGAGAAAACCGGAGGAACCACACCGCGCAGCTTCGGCCTCGATCCGGACGGCAAGTTTCTCATCGCTGCGAATCAATCGAGCGGCGACCTGCATGTCTTCGCGATCGATCAGGAGACCGGCGCACTGGAACCGCGGGAGGGCCGGATCGAAGTTCCCGCCCCAGTGTGCGTGGTTGTTCTCGACTAGCAGGAACGACGCGACGCCAGCAAGTGTCATGCGCGCTCAGGTGTCCTCTCAACGGACTACCACGGGCAGAGGCGCAGCTCCTGCCCGTTTTGGTGTTTCCCATTGATCCTACCTTCGTTCCAGCCAACATGGCAGCCTCATGAGAGAACTCACCACCCTGCTGATCTGCGGTCTCCTGGTTCTGGATTCTGCGGCCGCGGATGGGCAGAAACCCAACATCGTCCTCATCATGGGGGACGATATGGGCTACTCGGACATCGGTTGCTATGGAAGCGAGATTGCCACCCCGGCGCTCGACCAGCTGGCCAGGAACGGCCTTCGCTTCACTCAATTTTATAACACCTCGCGCTGTTGTCCGACCCGTGCAGCACTCCTGACTGGTCTCTACTCTCACCAGGCCGGGATCGGTCTCATGGAGGGGGATCACGGCTGGCCCGGCTATCGCGGGACCTTGAACAAGCGCTCCGTCACCATCGCCGAGACTCTCCGTGCAACGGGTTATCGCACCTACATGTCCGGCAAGTGGCACGTCGCCAGCAACAAGAATCCCAAAGGCGACATTTCCGCCTGGCCGATTCAGCGCGGCTTCGATCGCTTCTATGGAACCATCACCGGGGCGGGCAGCTTCTACGACCCCGCCACCCTCTGCCGCGGCAACACCTACATCACGCCCGAAAACGATCCCGAGTACAAGCCGAAATCCTACTACTACACCGACGCGGTCAGCGACAACGCCGCTACCTTCATCGCGAACCACGCCGAGGACAATGGCAGTGCCGCAAAGCCGTTCTTCCTCTACGTCTCCTACACCTGCGCCCACTGGCCCATGCACGCGCCCGAGGAAGACGTCGCAAAGTACAAGGGAGTCTATGACCAGGGCTATCCGCCGATCCGGGAAGCCCGCTACAAGAAGGCGATCGAGCTCGGAGTCACGGAGAAACGGTGGCCGCTCTCGAAAGGGCTGAGCTGGGAGAACTTCGAGCACAAGGCCTGGGACATTCGTTGCATGGAGGTCTACGCCGCGATGGTCGAACGCATGGACCGCGGGATCGGAAAAATCGTGGGCGAGCTGAAGAAACAAAGCCGCCTCGAGAACACGATTGTGATCTATCTTCAGGACAATGGCGGCTGCGCGGAGGGCTACGGCCGGCAGAACAACTCAGACAAAAAAGACCGGTTCAAGTTCAAGGCCTTCGGCCCGAACGACCTGCAATCAAAAATCTGGCCCCCGATGCAGACCCGCGATGGCCGCTGGGTGCGCACCGGACCGGAAACCATGCCGGGCGGGGAGGACACCTTCGTTGCCTACGGTCCGGGCTGGGCAAATGCCTCCAACACACCTTTCCGCGGCTACAAGCACGACCCCTATGAAGGCGGGATCGGGACGCCGTTCATCGTGCATTGGCCCAAGGGCATCGCGAGTGAGCGCAACGGCAAGATCGTCCATGATCCCACCCACCTCATCGACCTCATGCCCACCTTCGTGGAAGCGGCGAGCGCGACTTACCCGGTGGAACACGCCGGCGAAAAGATCCAGCCCATGGAAGGGATCAGCCTCTTGCCCACCCTGGCCGGCAAGAAACTCGAACGCAAGGCGCCCCTGGGCTTCGAGCACCACGGCAACCTCGCTCTGCGTGAGGGTAAGTGGAAGATCGTTTCGATGTATCGCGGGAAGGAATCCCGCAAGTGGGAGCTCTACGACATGGATGCCGACCGCACTGAGCAGAACAATCTCGGCGGGAAGATGCCCGAAAAGCTCAACGCCATGGTCGCCCAGTGGCAGAAGTGGGCAGACCGCGTCGGAGTGCAACCGTGGCCGATTCAACGCAAGCGAAACTGAAGAATCGGAGTATTGGGGGGTGGATGCATCCGTCCCAATCCTCCACCTCTCCAACATTCCCTTCCCCCCCATCCCTGATGCGTTCCCTCGCCATCCTCTCCATAATCCTCTACGCGTTCTCCGGTTTCTCCCTTGCCTCGGAGCGCAAGCCCCACGTTCTCTTCGTCGCGATCGATGACCTGAACGACTACATTTCGCCGCTCGATAATCATCCCGGCGTGAAGACCCCGAATTTCGAGCGCCTCGCCAAGCGTTCGCTCAACTTTGCGAATGCGCACTGTGCGGCCCCGGCCTGCCACCCATCCCGCGTGGCCATCATGACCGGGGTGCATCCTTCTTCCTCGGGAATCTACCGCAACATGTTCGGCGCGCACGGACCGCGTTGGCGCCATGAGTCACCGATGCTCGAGAAGGCGGTGGTCCTCTCACAACACTTTCGGGATCACGGCTATCGCTCGGTAGGCGGTGGTAAGATCTTTCATACCCTGCAGTGGACTCCGGGTGATTCGCAGAATGATCCAGATGCCTGGGACGACTATCGTGGCGATCCCAATGATCCCATTTCCAAGGACTGGAAGCGCCCGAAGCTCATGCCCGACGAGAAGGCCGGTCTCGGAAAGGGGCGGCCACTCGGAGGTGGCTCCCAGCTCTTCGGCGCGGCTCCCCTCGACCTGCCCGATGAAAAGACCGGCGATCACATGGTGGTTGACTGGGCCATCGGGGAGATGAAGAAGGAGCACCCCAAGCCCCTCTTCCTCGCGGTGGGGCTCTTTCGCCCCCATATCCCCTGGGAAGTGCCGCAAAAGTGGTTCGAGGCGCATCCGCTCGAGAAGGTGAAGCTCCCCCAACACCAGGAGGATGACCTGAAGGACGCACACAACCACGGGCGCACGGGTTGGCACAAGTGGGTTCTCGCCAACAAACAGTGGAAGAAATTCATGCAGGGCTACCTCGCGAGCATCAGCTACGTGGACCACCAATTGGGGCGCCTGCTGGATGCCCTCGACGCCACGCCCAACATGAAAGACAACACCATCATCGTGGTGTGGAGTGACCACGGATTTCACATCGGGGAGAAGGGAAACTGGGAGAAGTTCGCACTCTGGGACCAGACCACCCGGGTACCCCTTTTCATTCACGCCCCCGGGGTCAGCAAGGACGGCGCGAAGACCCGTCAGCCTGCGACCCTGACCGATGTTTATCCCACTCTCTGTGAACTCGTCGGCCTCCCGATTCCGAAGCAATGCGATGGAGTGTCGCTCGTCCCGCAGCTCAAGGATCCAACAACGAAGCGCGACCGGACCTCCCTGACCTCCTTTCAGTTCTGGGGCGAGAAGACGCCCTCCCACGGAGTCAGCGATGCACGCTATCGCTACATCAAATACGGCAACGGATTTGAAGAACTCTACGACCTGGAAGCGGATCCTCACGAGTTTACCAATCGCGCGCAGGACTCTTCCCTCTCAAAGGTGAAGGCGCGCCTCGTGCAGGCCATCCCAACGGATGCCGCTCCCATTCGCGCCGTCCCCAAGGACTCACCGCATCACCGCGCCAACCAGAAGAAAAAGCAGGATTGATAAAATCGAGCCCCTCATCGAGCACATCCGCCTCCTCCTCGTGCGGCACTCTGCTCTTGCTGATACCCGCCGGAGCGGAGATGGTGCTCCAAGCGTTTCCAGGGGCCCCGTGACCCCGCCTGACAATGACAATTTTTTGCAAGCGTTGCGGAGAGTCATCCCCATGATCTCATGAAGCGAAGCTATCTCCTTGCGGTCGGCCTGGCTGTGACTCTCGGAATCGGATTGCTCTCAGCCCGGACCTGGACCAGTGCCGACGGAACCAAGAAGTTCGAGGGCGTTCTGAGGGCCTACGACAAGAAGACCGGGAAGGTCACGGTCACCATGCAAAGTGGCCGCCCCTTTACCCTCGACGTGGCCAAGCTCTCAGACGGAGACAAGATCTTCCTCGAGACGCATGGCAAGCCCGCCGCCGTTGACACCAGCTCTCTTGAGGGAAAACTCATGTGTGGCTACCAGGGGTGGTTCCGTTGCGAGGGCGACGGCGCAAAACAGGGATGGGTCCACTGGGGACGAGGGGGCGGGAGGATTCCCGGGCCGGGAAACGTGACTGTCGATCTCTGGCCGGACCTGACGGGCTTTGATCCCGACGAACGCTACCCCACCAGTTTTCGCCATGCCAATGGGCGCGCCGCGGAGGTCTTCAGCTCTCACAACCGTAAGACCGTGCTGCGCCACTTTCGGTGGATGAGGGAGTACGGGATCGACGGGGTCTTCGTGCAGCGCTTTGCCAACGAGCTCCGATCTGAGAGAACGCGCCATCCCAAGGATGTCGTGCTGGCACATTGTCGCGAAGGAGCCCGTCTCAACGGTCGCGCCTACGCCGTGATGTACGACTTGAGCGGGCTGCGAGCCGGGCAAGTGAGCCGGGTGCAGGATGACTGGCGCATGCTCCAAGAGAAGATGAAGCTGGGCGGGGATCATGCTTATCTGAAGCACCGGGGGAAACCGCTGGTGGCGGTCTGGGGTGTGGGCTTTGGCGACAACCGCCGCTACAAGCTCGCGGAGTGCGCACAACTGGTCGCGTTTCTGAGGGCCGAGGGCTGCAGCGTGATGCTCGGAGTCCCGAGCGGGTGGCGCAACCTGGATCGCGATGCTGCACCGGACCCCGCCCTGCACGATCTTTTGAAGCAAGTCGATGTTCTCAGTCCGTGGAACGTGGGTCGCTATCGGAGTGGGAAAGAAGTGGCCAGCTTTGCCGAAACGATCTGGCGGCCGGACCTGGCCTGGTGTCGGCGGCACAAGGTCGACTATCTGCCCACGGTCTTTCCCGGCTTCAGCTGGCACAACCTGAAGGGCGGGAAGCTCAACCAAATTCCGCGCCGCAAAGGCGAGTTTCTCTGGTCACAGTTCGCAGCGGTTCGGCGGGTCGAGGCCAAGATGGTCTATGTCGCGATGTTCGACGAGGTGGACGAGGGCACCGCGATCTTCAAGTGCACGAACGCTCCGCCGGTGGGGAAGGGAGCCCAGTTTACAAGCTATGAAAGTCTGCCATCAGATTACTATCTGCGACTGAGCGGATCAGGGGCCCGGATGCTGAGGAGAGAAATCCCCTACTCGGAGACGATTCCCGGGAACCAGAACTAGCCGCTCCTAGTTCCCCCTAGCGGATGATCTTCGTTTTCGGTGACTCGATACCTGGACCCAGATCGAGCCGTGCCGTGACCGGCGAAAGGGATGGCCCTAACGGCGCTCCCGGGCAATTCAATGCTGCCAAGTTCCCTCCCTTCCGCATAGCCTCCGCGCCATGCTCACTTTCAACGAAGACCAAAGCGCTCTGAATCTTGCGGACGGTGGCACCTTTCCCTCGCTCGGTCTCGGCACCTGGAAGATCCCCCAGGAAAGAGCGCCCCAAATCATCCAAGACGCCATCCGCATCGGCTATCGCCACTTTGACTGCGCTTGCGACTACGGCAACGAACTGGAGGTGGGCGCGGGCCTTCGCGGGGCAATGGAAGGCGGCCGATGCACCCGCGACGATCTTTGGATCACCTCCAAGCTCTGGAACACCTACCACGAACCACAACACGTGCGCGCGGCCTGCGAGCGCTCCTTGCGCGACCTGGGGCTGGATGAACTCGATCTCTACCTCGTGCACTTTCCCATCGCTCTCGCCTACGTGCCATTCGAGGAACGCTACCCGCCGGGGTGGCTCTTTGATCCAAAGGCCGAATCTCCGGCCATGAAACCGATCAAGGTTCCCTACTCAGATACCTGGGGTGCCATGGAAGAGTTACAACAAGCAGGACTGGTCAAACGCATCGGTGTTTCCAACCTCACCATTTCGCTGCTGCGCGAAGTTCTTTCCTCTTGTGCCATTCGCCCCGCCGTTCATCAGATCGAGCTGCACCCTTATCTCACCCAGCAAAAGATGTTGCGCTACTGCCAGGAGGAGGATGTTGCGATCACTGCCTTCTCTCCTCTGGGGGCGGACTCCTATCTCTCCCTCGGGATGGCGGGCGAAGAGGAACGTCTGCTGACCAACTCGGTCATGACCAGCATCGCCGCCCACCACGAAAAATCCGCCGCCCAAATTGCGCTGCGCTGGGCCTTGCAACGGGGAACGGCCCCCATCCCCAAGACCCAGAGCATACCCCATCTCGAAGAGAATCTCGCGATCTACGACTTTGCTCTCAGCGGAGAGGACCTCTCTCAAATCGACGCCCTCGACCAGCATCGCCGCTTCAATGATCCCGGGGAGTTCGGGGAGAAGGCCTTCAATACCTTCATCCCGATCTACGACTAGTCTTGGTTTGTCATCGGAATTCCTCACACCTGAGGCGCGGCCACCCTGACTGGAAACCTCATCAACCAAGCCCCGGGGGAGTCCATCGAGCTGGAAGAAGTCAGTTCGATTGGATGGAGTCGCGAATCCGTCGTGGTGACTCAGGACCCGCGAGTTTCACGGCGCCAAGCCTTGATCCGTGCCCAACAAGACGGGTGCTGGCTCTTCGATCTCGGGAGCGTGAATGGGAGTTATCTCAACGGTCGTCACATCACCACTTCGCTCCTGCTCAAGACCGTTGATGAAGTGAAGATCGGCACGCATTTCTATCGCTTCGAGGGATCCGGTGGAGTGGAAGTGATGAGAGTTCTACCGCTGCAGACGACCACCATGGTGGAAGTGCGATCACACGAAGCCATCCTTCTCGGGTGCGACATCCAGCGGTTCACCACGCTCTCGGAAAAAGCTCGATCCCAATGAAAGTGGACGTCTTTGTCCTCGAGCAGGCCCCGGATTGAACTCCTCCCGAAAACGGTCCCAAGGATTGCACCTTCGTTTGTCCAACCGATCCCCTCCGGTTTCAGGAAGAGTTCGTTCAGTTCGAAGAGCGCAACGTCGCGGTCGTGGGGTGCCCGACTGATTCCGAGTTTTCCCACTGGGCCTGGCTCAACACCCCGTGCGAACAGGGTGGCCTACCGTGGACCCTTTCTCATCGACCGCGTTGGCATCGTTTTCATCAGGTGGTCAATGCCATGCTCCACGGCCGTTCCATCAGGGAATGCCTGCGCGTGATCGATGCTCTCCAGCACTTTGAGGAGCAGGGTGAAGTGTGCTCCATGGGCTGGCAGAAAGGCGAGAAGGCCATGACCGCCGAACACCAGAGCGTTTCGGATTACTTGAGCAACAGGTAGGATCCTGCTACCCTTCCACTTTCAGAGCCCGCCTTCGGGAGGGCCCTTTTTATTGCAGGACAATCTTGCTGGTCCTCGAGTGGCCCGCGGGCCTAAATTTTCTCGCCGTGTCTCGCCTGCCCCTTCCGCTCCTCCTTGCCATCTGTCTCTCGCAGCCTGCACCCTGCGCATCGCAACTCAACGTTCTTCTGATCCTCGTCGACGACCTGAAGCCTGCTCTCGGCTGCTACGGCGACAAGCAGGCCAAGACTCCGAACCTCGACCGACTCGCTGCTCGAGGCATGCGCTTTGATCTCGCCTACTGCAATCAGGCGGTGTGCGCACCTTCCCGATTTACCCTCATGCTCGGTTCGCACTCCAGCGCGACCGGCCTCTATGGTCTCGGCAACAAGCTGCGCAAATCATTTCCCCATGCGATCACCATGCCGCAGCACTTCGCCAAGCATGGCTATCGCACCGAATCAATGGGGAAAATCTTCCACATCGGTCACGGCAATGAGGGCGACCCGAAGTCCTTCAGCGTCCCGCATTTTCACGACAAAGTGATCGAGTATCTCGACCCCGAGAGCACCGAGGGAGGGAAACTGACCCGGGAGGAAGCTTACTTCACCAATCAACAACTCGGGAAGATTCACTCCTTGCCCCGCGGAGCTGCTTTCGAGTCGCCGGTCGCGAAGGACGAGGACTATGCGGACGGCCGGGTTGCCAAGGAAGCGATCAAGCGCTTGCAAGCGGCCAAGGAACGGAAGGGCACCCCGTTCTTCATGGCAGTCGGCTTCGTGCGTCCCCATCTCCCCTTCAGCGCGCCCAAGAAATACTGGGACCTCCACGACCCCTTGACCCTGCCGCTCCCGAAGTTCGAGGACCATCCCACAGGCTCGCCCACGATTGCGCACAAACGTGCGGGAGAAATCGCCATGTACAAACCGGTGCCGCGCAAAAACGAGGACTACACCGAAGAACTGAAGCGCAATCTCATCCACGGCTACTATGCCACTACCAGTTTCGTAGACGCGCAGGTCGGCAAGGTGGTGGCAGAACTTGATCGGCTGGACCTCGCCAAAAACACCATCATCGTCTTGTGGGGCGACCACGGGTTCCATCTGGGAGACCTTGGGATCTGGACCAAACACACCAATTACGAGCAAGCCAATCGCATCCCGATCTTCATGGTTGCGCCGGGGGTGACCAAGCTAAGGAGCTCCACGAAACAGCTCGCGGAGAGTGTGGACATGTTCCCGACCATCGCCGAGTTGGCCGGCCTCCCTGCGCCGAGTGGCCCGCAACCAATCAGCGGGAAGAGCCTCGTCCCCGTGCTCAAGGATCCGAATCACCGCGTGCGCGGCCACGCCTTCCATTGCTATCCGAGAGGCAAGACGATGGGGCGCGCCATTCGAACCGAGCGCTACCGCATGGTGGAGTGGAAGAAGCCCGGCGCAAAGCCGGAGTCTGCCAAGTACGAGCTCTACGATTACCAGGAAGATCCGCTCGAAAGGAAGAACCTCGCGAATGCTCACCCGGAGGTATTGGCGACACTGAAGGCCACGCTCTCCAAGTATCCGGAAGCCGTACCGCGCGCCACGCGGCGGACTCCAAAGAAAGGGGACTGACCCAGGAGACCGCATTCCTCACCATCGCACCCGTATGAAAACTCTCCTGACCCTTCTCCTCATCCTCTCCTGGCTCCCGCTCCATGCGGCCGAGCGCCCCAACATCATCCTCATCATGGTTGACGACATGGGCTTCTCCGACATCGGATGTTACGGCGGTGAGATTGAAACTCCGAACCTCGACAAGCTGGCCAGGAACGGCGTGCGGTTTTCCCACTTTTACAATTCCGGGCGCTGTTGTCCGACGCGCGCGACCCTCATGACCGGGCTCCACCCGCATCAGGTCGGGATCGGACACATGACCCAGCCTCCGAACAACGAGCGCGGGAAGAATCGTCCGCCAGCCTACCAGGGCTATCTCAATCGCAACTGCGTCACGATTGCCGAGGCTCTCAAGCCAGCCGGCTACGCCACCCTGATGGCGGGCAAATGGCACTTGGGCCAAAACGCCCGCGATCGCTGGCCGATGCAGCGGGGCTTTGAGAAGTTCTTCGGTTGCCTCTCGGGCGCAACCAACTTCTTCAACCCCCAGCCGCCACGCGGGATCACGCTTCAGAATGAACCTGTCCAGACTCTCAAGAGCACAACCGCCCGCAGTTTCTACACCACCGATGCCTTCACCGACTATGGGATCAAGTTCATCAGCGAACACCTCAACGCCAATCGCAAGTCGACCGGTCCCCGATCCCCATTCTTCCTCTACCTCGCCTACACCGCACCCCACTGGCCCATCCAGGCGCACGAAGTTGACATCGACAAGTATCGCGAGCGCTATCACGGCGGTTGGGACAAGCTGCGCGAGGAACGATACCAGCGCCAGATCCGCCTTGGCCTGATCGACTCCAAGTGGAAGCTTTCCCCTCGCGACGAACGGGTCCCGGCATGGATTGATGTGCCCGCTGCGAAGAAGAAGGCCCTTGCCCTGCGCATGGCGATCTACGCCGCCATGGTTGATCGGGTCGACCAGAACATCGGCAGGCTGGTGGCATCCCTGAAGGGGCAGGACGCCTTCGGCAACACCCTCATCATGTTCCTCTCCGACAATGGAGCCTGTGCGGAAGGAGGCATCTTGGGGCGTGGCAATGTCCTCGACATCAATAAGCGCAACGAAAGTGGAAGCTTGGCGGTGGGCACGGCCTGGGCCAACGCCTCTAGCACACCGTTCCGTCTCTACAAGCACTACGCGCACGAGGGGGGCGCGGCCACCCCGTTCTTCGCGCACTGGCCCGCCGGCATCAAGCCAAGCAACGAGTGGTACGAGGATCCCGCGCAGCTCATCGATCTCATGCCTACCATTCTTGATGTGGCTGGCGCCGCGTATCCCGGGGAGTTTAACGGCCACAAGATTCCCGCCCACGATGGAGTCTCGCTTCGCCCGGCCTTCAACTCCGAGGGTCTCAACCGCAGGAATCCCCTCTTCGTCGAACATGAAAACAATGCCTTCGTGCGCGATGGGAATTGGAAACTGGTCGGACGCAAGGTGTCCCCGAAGGGAGGTCTCGATAAGAGCAAATGGGAACTCTACAATCTGAAGGAAGATCGCACGGAGCTCAACAATTTCGCCACGACCGAGGCGGACCGGGCGAAGAAGATGTCGCGGCAGTGGGAGGCGTGGGCGAAGCGAGTGGGCGTGTTTCCCAAGGAGAAGTAGGAGGCGAACGCATTATCCCCCTTGTTCCCGAGCCCCTCTCCGACTCTGGATAAGTTGCGCTCCCCCCAGGAGGGGGCATGTTGAAGTCTCACTCGCCCAACTGGTTTCCACCGCCGTGCCCCGCCCCTGGCTCCTTTCCATTGCCCTCACAGGGTGCGTCTTTGCGACCGGATCCTGCACGGTGCGGAAGATCGATCCCGCGAATCCAGTCCGCGGGGTGACGCTCGGGAGTGTTCACAGTCCATCGTCCGGCCTATGGCCGCGGCGTCCCCGTCCCACCAAGCCGTCCTTCGTGGTGAAGCAGGGCAAGCTGCCCGTTGACGAGAGCAATTTCATGAATTGCCGGGTGTTGAAGGCGGGCGATGTCAAAGATGGGGTTGCGCTCATTGTTGCCAGTCGCCGTCGTCCTCCAATCAAGGAACGCGATGAACCCTTCACCCTCACCGTGATAGGGAGAGGCGAGGATCAGGAGATCGAACTCAAGACCAAGGATCACCGGATTACCCTCGCGGTCGTGCGCGCGGCCAAGACGAAGAAGCCCCGCGGTCTCGTGATCTACCTCGCAAGCATCATGCTGATCTCCGATGAAGAGAAATCCTTCATCCGCAAGCTGCAGAAGCGTGGATGGAATGTGGCGGCGATCACGCCCTCGATCGATCTGTTCGCGAAGGACCGCTGGGACCTCGAGTGGAGCGAGGACAAACTGGAGGAGCAGGCGACGATGATGGCGCGGGAAATTGACAACTACCTCGCTGAAACTGCCTTCGCAACGGAGTCGGTCCTGGCCTACCTCGCAAAGGACAATCAGATGTGGGTGAAGGGGGCACGAGTCGTGATCGGGGCCAGCGCCGGGGCCCTCGCAACTCCCGGCCTGCTCAAGCGAATCGGAGGAGCAGACGCCGCTATCTACATCGGAGGCGGAGCGAATGTCCCCGAGATTGTGCTCGAGTCATCCCTTGATATTTATCGCCCGAGGATCACGGTCGACGACCAATTGTCAGCCAGCGCGGCAAAACGTAGAAGGAGGGATGCGCAAGACAAACTCAAGACGCTCGCCCTGCAACGCTCCCGAATCGATCCCATCCACCTGGCACCCACACTTTCGGACATTCCAACGCTCATGTTAAGCGGAGAAATTGACCGCATCGTGCCCGCGCACACCGGAGACCTGCTCTACCACGCTCTCGGCCGTCCAGAGCGTTGGCGTTACCCGGTTGGCCACATTCTTCTCTTTCTTGGCCTGCCGCTCCAGGCAGAGCGCGTCGCGGACTGGATGGAGGAGAAGATCGGCGCGGGCGCGAAGTAAAGAGATGAGGTTGGCCGCCGCCCTGACAGCGTGAGTCGTGAGCAACCTGCCATGGCCACGCGCCCACCGCTTCCCACTGTTTACGCCCCTCCAATCTCTGTTTACCTTCCAACCACATGCTCATCGAATTGACGCGCCGCATCTCCGAGGAACTTCCCCGGGTCTCCCTCGAGCAACTCAAGACCACTGCGGAGGACGGTTGGAATACCAGCATGCTGCATCTTCACTCCCACTGCGGCACTCACATGGATGCTCCCTGGCACTTTGACTGCGGTGAAAAATTCATCGACGAGACGCCGCTCGAGACCTGCATGGGACCCGCCTCGATCGTGCGCCTACCCGAGACCAAGCCCCGGGAACTCCTCACCGTCGAGCACCTTGGCGCCCTCGGAGAAGGTTTTCCGAGGGGAGATCACTTGCTGCTCAACACCAATTGGAGTCATCGCTTCGGAGAGGAATCCTACGGCCCGGAGCTGCCCCGCATCGGCGATGACTTGGCGCACTGGTGTGTCGACCGTGGGGTCAAAATTCTCGGAGTGGAACCACTCTCCGTGGCAGATGTCTTTGACTCCAGGGAGCTTACCCGCATTCACCGGATCCTTTTGAATGGTGGCGTCACAATCGTGGAAGGCCTCATCAATCTTGATCAAATCCCCGGGGACCGCTGTTTCTTTGCCGCTCTCCCACTGAGAATTCAAGGCGGCGATGGATCTCCCTGCCGGGCCTTTGCGGCGACCGAAGTCCTCGGAATCTAACAACTGCTCCGGGACCGCTACCGCTCTCGCTCGGTCTCAAGAATCGTGCGGACCCTCAGGTGAACCTTCTGGTGGATCCGCTCCTCGGCTTCCTTCTTGAGGGCGTCGACCAGTTTGGCTGAGGGCGGTTCCGGTCCGGCGAGCTCAACCTCGATCAGAGGGACCCCGGCCCGGCGGGAACGCCGGAGCTTCAGGAGCCTATAATTGCCCTTTTCCGCCACCGCTGAGAGAGAGTGCTCCAGCGCGCGCGGGGCCGTGACCTTGCCCACCAGGATCGAGGTCAGCGGAATGGCAAAGCCGGCACAGGTCAGCGCCATCACGATGACCAGTCGCCGGGACCAGAGTCCCTTCCCTTCCTTGCGCCCGCGAATACCGGCCGCAAAAAAGGTTGCGGCCGCACCGAGAACGATGGCCACCACGTTGGTGCCGAAGAGGAGGGCGGCGCCCCTCGCGGTCCCAGCCTCGCCCAGCGCGAGACAAATGCCCACCGTTGCAATGGGCGGAACTAACGCCGCTGCGATCGCCACTCCGGCCAGTGCACCACTCAAGTGAGGACGCGCAAGACAGTAGGATGCCGCGATGCCCGAGGCAAAGGCCACCCCGAGATCGAGCAAGGTCGGTTCTCCGCGGGCGGCCAGCTCGGAGGTCAGGCCAAAGCCCAGGACCCGAGCGATCCCTCCGACCGCAAGTCCGATCGCGAGCGCCGAGAAAAACCCCAACATCACGGCCCGGGAACTACGCAACCAGAGTGGCCAGTTGCCCTGCACGATCGCTAGTCCCCCGCCGATCAGGGGAGTCATGAGAGGCGCAACCAGCATCGCTCCGATCACGACGGCAACGCTGTTTGTCAGCAACCCAAGGGAAGCAATCAGAGTTGCGAGGGCCATCAGAAGCGCAAAGTCAAAGGTCCAGCGCGACTTGCCCTCGACCTCATCAACAAGAGCAATTCGGTCTTCGCGCTCCAGCTGGGGGATGCTCAACCGCAGGAGACGACCGAGCGAATCCTTCCAACGCCGAGGTGCCGGCAGAGCACTCCGAACGACCCCGACCGCCATTCCGGTTGGACCACTCCCGTGAGGATCGGAAACCGTGCCAAACAACTTGGAGCGGAGAGTGCGCGAATGACTGGCGCCGATGAGGATGAGCTCATAGTTCCCGCTCTCGGCTTCCCGTCGGATCTCGTCCGCAACCACCTCTCCCAAGGCCACCTTGCACTGGATCTCTGTGGGCTCGAGGCCCGCACGGCGCACGGCCTTGTCCAAGTGACGCTCACCGACTTCCTGTGAAACTTCGTCCACATTGGGTTCGACAAAGAACGCCGTCGTGTCTTCGCCTGCCAAGCTCCGGGCGAGATGGAGGGAGGTCCGCGAGTGAGGTCCGCCGGAGGCCGGAACGAGGATGCGTCCGGGGTTTGCCCGCTTCTGATCCGGCAAGCGCAAAACAACGATGGCGCAGGACACCTGCTCGAAGAGTGTGCGGGCCAGGCGTCGTTCGGGCGAGTCCTTCGCCCCGCGCCCACTGTTACGCTTTCCCGTGAGGACATAGTTTACGCCCGCGCTGGCGACGTGCTCGACCACTGCTCCCAGGGCATTCTCAACGTGAACGCGCCCCCAGCGAATCTTGGTGCCTTTCAGGAACGACGGCGGTTCGTCGTTTTCCGTTCGCCAAGCCAGATCGGATCCCACGCTCGCATCGCAATAGATCACTTCAAGCGGCAGTTCGAGTGCCCCGGCTGCTCGACACGCCCAATCCAATAGCCCCGGCCCTTCTTCGGGATGACGAACGACTAAGAGAACCGACATGCTGCGCAAGGAGCATGACCAGATCTCCGCCCATGGGCAAACCCGTTCCTCACCCCAAAGAAGAATCCTTGGGCACGACATCTTCTGCCGGGAGGAAGGAGGACGCACCGGGAAGAGCCCGCCGCGCAAGATCCCTCCCACGATTCGCAAGCCGAGCATGAATCGTCTTCTCGATCCCATCGCCTCTCCCCTGCACCCTAAGGGTTGGGCCGGGGCGAGAGAATGCGAGGATTCTCAACAACCCGGTCGCATTCGTTGAAAGTGCGTGCGCTCAAGACGGTAAGATCAAGACGCCATGAGAACCATCGCTCGTGCCCTCTTCATTTTCCCGCTCCTGCTCTCCAACACCCACGCCGACCCCCAGGCGGGATGGCAGGATCTTAGCAACTTGGAGAGTTGGGTGGACGGGGCCGGTAACCCGGTTCCTGCAGGCAAGTGGGCGGTGCGGGACAAGATCCTGCACCTCTCGGGCAAGGGCGGCGGAAGCCTCTATTCAGCAAAGGAGTATGGCGACTTCGAGCTCATTTTCGACTGGAAGATCTCTCCCAAAGGGAACAGCGGCCTGAAGTACCGCATGGCGAAGTATGAGGGCAAAGGGATGCTGGGACTCGAGTACCAAGTCTACGACGACGGCGATAAGCCCTTCAGCAAGAGCTCGAGCGCCAGCCTCTACGACATCATCCCGCCTGACCCGAAGACGAAGAAAACCAACAAGGTAGGAGAGTGGAACCGAACCCGCATCGTGGTGCGCGGGGCGCACTTCCAGCACTTCCTCAACGGGAAAAAAGTTGTCGAGATCACGGTGGGCACACCGGAGTGGAAAACCGCCCTGGCTCAGAGCAAGTTCCGGAATGCCAAGGGCTTCGCAGAAAATGCCAAGGGGCCGCTCATGCTGCAGGACCACGGCAGCGAAGTCTGGTACCGCGAGATTCGGCTCAAGGAGCTTGAGAGTCTTCCTTGAAGTACCCCAATTTTGCAAGGAACCCGTCCATCACCTTGACGGTCTTCCAATAATTCGCGTTGTCCCCGCGGGCATTGAAGAAGCCGTGTTTCTGACCGGGATAAATCTCCAGCGGGCAAGCGAGGTTCTGTTTTTTCATCTTTTTGGCGAAGTCCTTGACGCCGCCGGGAGGAGTGGTCGTATCGGCATCCCCCACCATGATCAAGGTGGGCTCGCCCTCCTTGATCTCATCGAGTCCCGGAATCACTCCGCAGCAGGCTGCCAGATGCCCGCCCGCTGATCCCCCGGAG
>JAPKFB010000128.1 GCA_028821775.1 Roseibacillus sp. | reverse complement strand
CAAGCCACTCCAACACTCCAAGCCTCTCCAACACTCCAAGCCACCCAACCCTCCAGTTCTCCAACACTCAAGCCACTCCACATGGACTCCGCCCATCCAACCGAAGAAGAACCCGAAATCAACCTGCCGCCCGATGCAGCCACCGAACCGAGCGACTACGATCGCGAACAGGAAGCTGTCTTTCAAATCTCTGAAGCGCGGGACAAGATTCGGTCCGAGCTCTCCAAGGTCATCATCGGGCAGCTCGAGGTGATCGATGAGATGTTGATCGCCCTCCTCAGCGGTGGACATTGTCTCATCACGGGAGCGCCGGGACTGGCGAAAACCTTGCTGGTGAAATCCATCTCGGAACTGTTCCACCTCAGCTTCAATCGCATCCAATTCACGCCGGATTTGATGCCCGCCGACATCACGGGCACAGAGATGATTCGCGATACCGATGAGGGCCGCGAGTTGGTGTTCCAGAAGGGACCAATCTTTGCCAATATGATTCTGGCCGATGAGATCAACCGGACCCCGCCCAAAACGCAGGCCGCGCTTCTCGAAGCGATGCAGGAGCACCAAGTCACCGCGGCAGGTGAAACCCTGAAATTGGAAGAGCCTTTCTTCGTGCTCGCCACGCAGAACCCGATCGAAATGGAGGGAACCTATCCCCTCCCCGAAGCACAACTCGATCGTTTTATGTTCAACATCGTGATCGACTATCTCAACGAAGACGACGAGGTGAAAGTAGTGACCCAGACCACCGGTGGTGGGCCCGAAAAAATTCAGGCCCTCTTCGATGGCTCCGAGCTCCGCGATTACCACGCCGTGGTCCGCCGAGTCCCGGTCGCGGATGAAGTGGTCCGGTATGCCGTGCGCCTGGCGGCCGCCTCCCGCCCCGGACGAGAGGGCACCAGCGCCTTCGTGAACGACTATGTGAACTGGGGTGCCGGGCTCCGCGCGGCACAGTTTCTCATCCTCGGCGGCAAGACCCGCGCACTCCTCGAAGGCCGCACCCACGTCACCATCGATGACGTCCGCTCCCTCTCCGGCCCCGTCCTCCGCCACCGTATCCTCCCCAACTACCGCGCTGAAGCGGAGGGAATCGGCCTCCCGGAAATCATCGATCATCTCCTCGAACACGTCCCAACCCACGCAAGCAAGTAAGCTCCGGCTTCAGCCTTCCCTCCCCTGCCATGCCGCCCACCCCCCAGCTCCTCGACCCGAAAGCGCTGATGCGCATTCGTTCTCTCGAGATGCGCGCCCGGGTGGTGGTGGAAGGTTTCTGGAGTGGCATTCATCGCAGCCCGTATCACGGATTCTCCGCGGAGTTCAGTGAGTATCGCCAGTATACCCCCGGTGATGACATTCGTCACATCGACTGGCGCGTCTACGGGCGCAGCGATCGCTACTACATCAAGAAGTTCGAGGATGAAACCAATCTGCGTTGTCAACTCCTCGTCGATGGCACTCGCTCGATGATGTATGGTTCCGATCCCAAACTGACCAAACATGACTATGCAGCCACTCTTGCGGCGACCTTCGGCTATTTCCTGATGCAACAAGGCGATGCGGTCGGAGTGACCCGCTTCGACGATGCCATTCGCGACTATCTTCCGCCCCGAAACAGACCGGGACACCTGCGGCGCCTCATGATTTCACTCGAAGCCCCGGCCGAGGGCCGGGCCACTGATTTTGGAACTCCACTTGAACGAGTGGCTCAGATCCACGATCGTCGAGGGATGTTTGTCCTGATCTCCGACCTCCTCGCTCCGCTCGACACCCTCGAGGCTCGGCTCGGTTTTCTGCGGGCCCGCGGTCACGAAGTGATTGTCTTTCACATTCTTGATCCGCGCGAACTCGACTTCGAATTTGAGAATGCGGCCCAGTTCACCTCGCTGGAGAGCGGCAAGCAACACTTCATCGACCCCAACGCCGCGCGCAAAGGCTACTGCGAGAAGATCAAGGCCCACCTCGAGGCGGCGAGTGCCCTTTGCCAGCGAGCCGGGATCGATTACTTTTTTTCATCGACCGAGCGCCCCTTCCATCTCGCTCTCTTCGAATTCCTGACCGCGCGCTCCCAACGCACAGCCAGTCCGGTGCGACGCAAAACCAATTTCCAACGATCGTCCTGAGATGAACTTCCTCGTTCCCCTCTATCTTGCCGGTGCGTTGGCGGTTGCCATTCCAATCTATCTGCACCTGCGGCGACGTCCTCCTCGGGACTCGGTCGATTTCAGTTCCCTGATGTTCCTGGAACCAACCAAGCATCAGCCCATCAAACGCCAGAGTCAACTGGAGAACATCCCCTTGTTGATCCTACGGTGCCTTGCCTTACTCCTGCTTGCCGCCATGTTCGCGCGCCCCTTCATGCCCGGGGGAGATTCCGAGGGCGATGAGGGCAGGATGCGCACGGTCATTCTTCTCGATACCAGCGCTTCAATGCAACGCGAAGGCCTCTGGAAGGATGCCTCCGAACGCACCAAAGAAGTCATCTCAACCATCGATGGAGAGGGTGCGGTGGCGATTATCACGGTCGATCGCGCGCCTCGCATCGTGACGAGTTTTGGCGACTGGGAGAGCGCGGACGTTGCTCAGCGCAAGGAGATCGCAAAGGCCGCGGTCGAGACCCTCAAACCCAGCTGGCAAGGATCCAACCTCGGCGCCGGACTGATCGCAGCAGCTGAGATGGTTGCAGACGCTTCAACCGATGACGAGACTCCCAGGCCAGCCCGAATCGTGGTTATCAGCGATCTTCAAAGTGGAGCTGCCCTCGACGCGGTCGCCGATGCCTCGTGGCCCTCGAATCTCAAAGTGGAACTCGCACCCATCGAAGCACGGGAAGTCACGAACGTCACCATCGCAGTGGCCGCTTCGACCGACCCCGACAAGCCAGCCGTCCGCTTGCGAAACGATCCAGCCTCAGAAGAAAGCCGCTTTCGTTTGAAGGTGGGCGACCAAACAATTGCGGCAGTGGTTCCAGCTGGAGAAAGCCGCGTCTTTCAATTGGAGGAACCCATCTCTGAGGTGAGTGTTACTGGTGACCAACACCATTTTGACAATCGCCTCTTCCTCGCTCCCCGCGAACCGGCCTTGGTCAAGCTGCTCTTTCTCGGTGACGACAAACCGGATGACAGCAACGGGCCGGAGTACTACTACCGCCGCGCCCTGGCACTCTCGAAGGTGATGCATCCGCGCTTTGTGAAGAGCTTGGATGACGATCCGGCCTTGCTCGCAATTGCCCGCCCCCTCACGGGGGCCGAGATCAATGCGGTGCGCCGCACCCTGCAGGAGGGTCGCGATGCCATCCTCTTGATCACCTCCACCACGATGGATCGAACGCTCGCGGGCCTCGCCGGCATGTCCGCCGCCCCCACCCTCCGCGATCACGATCACGATCGGCGTTACGCGCTGCTCGAGGAAATCGACTTTGAACACCCGACTCTGCGCGAGTTCCGCGACCCTCGCTGGCGCGATTTCACAGAGGTTCATTTTTGGAAGTATCACATCCTGGAGGAGGCCGTTCTCCCGGAGAGCGCTACCATCGTCGCCCGCTTTGACACCGGAGACCCGGCCTGGATCGCTATTCCAGTGGGGCAAGGATCGCTTCTCGTCATGATGTCAGGTTGGCACCCCCGGGACAGTCAGTTGAGTCTCTCCTCGAAATTTCTTCCTCTCCTCTTCTCCATCTACTCGGACCATGGCCCGCAAGTCAGCGGTGCCCGTCAGTTCTTTGTCGGCGACCCCCTGCCCATCGAGAACGACGAAGAAAAACTCACCCTCCCCGACGGAAAAACCGAGTCGCTCGACCCCGCTGAACCCTACCGCCCGGAGCACCCCGGAATCTATCGCGTGAGCAATGGAGAGCGTCATCGCTCCTTCGCAGTGAACCTGCGCCCCTCCGAATCAGAGCTCACTCCTCTGGGTTCCGAACCCCTTGCTGCGCTGGGCGTCCCGATTGATCGCAAGACCGCTCCCGATACAGCCGTCAGTGCCGACTCGAAGCGGAAACTCCGCAGCTCGGAAGCGGAGTCCAGACAAAATCTCTGGCGCTGGTCCGTCGTTGTTCTTCTCGCCATGCTCGTCGCAGAAGCATGGCTCGCCACTCGCACGGGTGGCACCGCAACTCAACCCGAAGGAGCAGTCATATGACCGAATCCCTACTCGAACGACAACTCGCGCCCATCGTTGCGCGCCTCGAAACCATCCGAAACCGACGGTCGGCCACCATTGTGTTTTCCGCGGTGGCAGCGCTGGCCTGGCTCGGCATTCTTTCGGCGCGGGATGCAGAAACCCCAACCCTCACCTGGCTCTGGCTCCCGGTCCTTGGCGGTCTCCTTACCATCATCATTCTGAAGTTTGCCTCGCAGCGCCCCGTAATCAATCTGCGCAAGATTGCGAGCGAGATCGAGGCCCAACACCCGGAACTCAAGGCCCTCCTTGTCACCGCGGTAGAAGAGGAAGAGAAAGCCGGGGGAGCCAAGCTGGGCTTTCTCCAGGAACGTCTGATCCTGGAAGCGGCCAGCAAAGTGATCGGGGCGCGATGGAGCGAAACCGTCGCAGGGAACGAAGCACGCGGATGGCGGTTCGGAAAGGTCCTCGCCATGCTGGCCATGATGTTTACCTGCGGAATGCTCATTTCCGAAAACTGGCCCAGCCGTTCCTCAAGGGGCGGAACGAGCGAACACTCTGCCCGCACGCTTTCACCCGAACGCTCCGCTGACTGGAAGATCGAAGTCACCCCCGGAGACGTGGAGTTGGAACGCGGTTCCAAGTTGGTGGTGACCGCCCGTTTCGGCGACCGGGTTCCGACCGAAGCCGTCCTCTCTTCCCGCCTCGGCCAGTCCGTGCGCCGGATCCCGATGAAACAGAGTCTCTCCGATCCTGTTTTTGTGGCCGTTCTCGCCGATCTCAGCGCAGATGGCAGCTACCAGATCGCCTTCGGTGATCGCGCGAGCGACGAATTCAAGATCGTCACTTTTGTTCTTCCGATCGTGGAGAGCGTGGACGTCGAAGTGACCCAACCACCCGGCTCCGACCTACCCACCAGGATGGTCAAGGACACCAAGCGAATCACGATCTTGGAGGGTTCCACCCTGCGCCTGAACATCCGAACGAACATTCCGATTGCAGCCGGCAAGTTGGTCGCGGAGAGCTCCGACCTCAGCGGGATCCTCATTCCTGATCCCAACGTCGAGACCCTCGCCACCGTGGAACTCGCGCCCAGCGAATCGATCAAGCTCCGCATTCACCTCGAGGACGTTTCGGGTCGCAAGAATCGCCGCCCGCCGCTCTTCAGCATTCAGGTGAAACGCAACAACCCGCCCAAGATCGAACTCGCCTTTCCGGGCGGAGACACCGAAGTCTCCCCCCTTCAGGAGATTCCGGTGGAAGCCACGGTGTTCGACGACGTGAGGGTGGTCGGTGCAGGCATGACCTTCAGCTTTGGCGGGGTGAACCGGGAGATCGAATTCGATGCCGGGGATTTCCAACCAGCGAAGAAAAACCTGGTCTCGACGGTCCTCGATTTTGAGGACCTCGGAGCCAAGCCAAACGATCTCCTCACTTACTTTTTCTGGGCAGAGGATCTCGCCCCCAATGGCGAAACCCGCCGGGTGACCAGTGACTTGCGCTTTGCCGAAGTCCGCCATCTGGAAGAGATCTTCCGGGAGGGCATGGCCGCAGAGAACGGTGAACAGCAGCAACAGGAGCAGTCCCAATCCGAGCAGGGCCCGCAGGGTAACCAGAGTGAAGAGCTGATCAAGCAGCAGAAGGAAGTTCTCAATGCGACCTGGAAACTGAAGCGACTTGTCGAGGGGAAGCCCGCCCTCTTGTTGGAGGACGGGCCAATCGTGCTGGCGGGGCAGGAGGCGGTCCTTGAAGCGGCCCAGGCCGCGGGGGCGCTGGTTGCCGATGCCGAGGCTGGCAAGAATCTCGAGGATGCCATCCGGGCCATGGAGGCATCGGCCGGCGAACTGGCAGCCATCGCACCTGAAGAGGATGCCGGACGACTGGACGCTGCCCTCGGACATGAGCAGGCCGCCTACGCAGCCTTGCTCAAGATGCGGGCGCGGGAGTTCGAAGTGCAGCGTGCCCAACAACAGCAGAGTTCGAGTTCGAGCAGCAGCGCCTCCCAACGGCAGAAACGCCAGATGGAAAACATGGATCTCAAGCAGGAGGAGAAGCGCTACGAAACCCAACGCTTCGCGGAAGAGCAAAAGCAGGAGGCCAAGAAACAAGCCACGCGGGAGGAATTGCAAATGCTCAATCGACTGAAGGAGCTCGCCCAACGCCAGGGAAGCATCACCGAGAAACTCAAGGAGCTTCAGGCGATGCTCGAGGAAGCCAAAACGGAGGAAGAAAAGGAGGAAATCCGACGCGAGTTGGAGCGCCTGGAGGAGGAACAGCGTGAACTTGTGGAAGACCTCGACGAGCTCAACGAACGCATGGAGAGCGAGGAGAATCGGGAGCGCACGACCGAAGCGCGCGAACAATTGGACGAGGCCCGTGACGAAGCGCAGAAGGCCGCGGAGGCCATGAAGAATGAGAATCTCGATCAAGCCACCAATGCCGGGACGCGGGCCGAACAAAAGTTCGACGACCTTGCCCAGGAATTCCGGGAGCGAACCTCCAATCAGTTTGCGGACGAGATGCGGCAGGCTCGCCAGGAGGCGCGGGAACTTGCCGAAAACCAGGCCGCAATTGCGAGCGAACTCGAGCGGCAGCGCAAGGAGACCAAGGAGGACAAGGATCCCTTCACGCCAGATCCTCTCGAGAAGAACCTCGCCGCGCAACAGAGCCA
Organism: Roseibacillus sp.; assembly: GCA_028821775.1. Lineage (GTDB taxonomy): Bacteria > Verrucomicrobiota > Verrucomicrobiia > Verrucomicrobiales > Akkermansiaceae > Roseibacillus_B. Next base: position 380 of record JAPKFB010000128.1, on the reverse strand, counting down.
ATTGGATGAGCTGATCGAGAATCTCCGCGAACTCAGTGAGCAGGCCGAAGAGGGAGAACCCGTCCTCTCACGCAAGCTCTACGATGCAGTCCGGGACACCGAAACGGAGGGCGTGGACGAAGCGCTCGAGACTGCAAAACGCCTGACTCGGTTTGATCGCATTCCGGAAGCGGCTGAGTACGAGCGGGCCGCTCGACAGGGAATCGATCAACTGAAGGAGAACGTCGAGCGCGCAGCCGAGAGCATCCTGGGGGACGAAGAAGCAGCCCTCCGGATGGCGCGGTCAGAAATCGAGAATCTGATGAGGGATCTGGAGGAGAGCAGAGAAGGAGAGCAACCCGGCGAAGGACAGCAACCCGGCGAAGGACAGCAACCCGGCG
>JAPKFB010000127.1 GCA_028821775.1 Roseibacillus sp. | reverse complement strand
ACAAGGGGGCGGAAAAGAAACGCGAGAAATGGCAGCGGGTGGCTTTGGAGGCCTGCAAGCAATGTGGGCAGAACGTGTTGCCGGAAGTGCGCGAGCCGGTGGGGTTGGAAGGGTGTCTTTCGGCGAGTGAGGAGGGGGCGGTGAAGATTATGGCTTCGTTGGCGGAGGGGGCGCGGTCCTTTCGGGAGGTGGTGGGGGGGCTGGATGGGCGTCCGGAGCGGGTGGAGGTTTTGGTGGGGCCGGAGGGGGATTTTTCCTCGGCTGAGACGCAGGCGGCTCTGGAGGCGGGATTTCAGCCGGTGACATTGGGCCAGATTGTCTTACGGGTGGAGACGGCGGCACTTTATTGCCTGAGTGCCCTGCGGTTTTGGTGGGAGGAGTGAGTTCCTTGTATTCGGCTTGCGGTTAGAGGGGTGGGAAGAGATGCTTGCGGCCACGTGCTGAAACGATTCTGGCCTTACTTCCGCTTTGTGCGACCGGCGATGAAGCCCCTGCTTTTGGGGATCGGGGCGGGCATCCTTTACGGGGTGTTCAGCGGCTTTGGGATGCCGGCGATGGTGAACAATGTGTTCCCGATCATTTTTCAGGATGAGGAGAAGATCAGAGAGATCCCGGAATGGTTTCTGAGCTTTGTGGATTTGGTGTTTGGAAACGACATCAACTCGCTGATGCTGGCAGCCTGTCTGCTGATTCCGGTGGTCTTTTTCTTCCGGTCGCTTGGCGGCTATTTTAATTCCTATTTCATCAACAAGGCGGGTCTGATTGCGCTGGAGGGGATCCGGGATGAAGTGTTTGGTAAGCTACAGTCGCTGCCCCTCTCCTTCTATCAGCGCTACAAGTCGGGCGATCTCTTGTCGCGAGTCACCAACGATACCCAATTGTTGAGGCGTTGCGTGGTGACCGGGTCTGCTGACTTCATTACCCAACCGGTGACGTTGATCGGTGCGATGTGGTGGTTGATCTCGAATGCGGTTAAGAACGAGAGCTTTTTCGTTGTGCTGATCGCGTTGGTTTCCGTGCCGCTCTGTGTGCTTCCGATCAAGTATGTTGGAAGGAGGTTGGGGAAGGGGTCGCGGAAGGTGCAGGGGATGTTGGGTGGCTTGACCGAAAATCTCACCGAGTCGCTGCAGGCGCCGCTGGAGATCCGCACCTACAACATGCAGGAGGTAAGGCGGGTGGATTTTCGTGAGCGGATCAAGAAGTTGTTCCGGGAGATGCTCAAGCTGGTGAAGTATCAAGGTCTCATCTCGCCGACGATCGAGGTGATGGCTGCGACAGGATTTGCGGTTGCCTTGTTTTTTGGAGCGCGCCATGGGTTGACCTTGGCGGAGTTCATGGCGGTGGGAATCGCCTTGTACATTTCCTACGAACCGGTGAAGCGGATCGGTAAGCTGATGGGGCTATTCCATCAGGGAGTTGCGGCGGTGGAGCGGTTGGAGGAGATTCTTGAGGAGGTGGACGCTCTTCCTGATCCTGAAAGTCCGAAGCGACCGGACCCGTTGAGAGCCACGGTGAGTTTTCGTGGGGTGGGCTTTTCGTATGGCGATGAGCCGGTCCTGAAGGATGTGTCGATCGATGTGGCGGAGGGGGAGACGATTGGATTGGTTGGATCGAGTGGTGCGGGGAAGAGCACCTTTGTAAATTTGATTCCGCGCCTTTACGAAGTGAGTGGCGGGGTGGTGGAAGTTGGCGGGCAGGATGTGCGGGAGTGGAGTAAGCATGAGTTGCGGGAGCAGATTGCCTACGTTCCGCAGCAGCCGGCGCTGTTCGCAGTGAGCGTCGCTGAGAACATCCGGGTGGGGCGTCCGGGGGCGAGTGACGAGGAGGTGAAGAAGGCTGCGGAGTTGGCCTACGCTCACGAGTTTATTGAAGAGTTTCCGCAGGGCTACGAGACCCTGGTGGGTGAGCGGGGGAGCAGGGTGTCCGGTGGTCAGAGGCAGCGGATTGCCCTAGCACGGGCTTTCCTGAAGCAGGCTCCGATCCTTATTTTGGATGAGGCGGCGTCGGCCTTGGATTCGGAGAGTGAGAATCGGATTCAAGTGGCGTTGGAGACCTTGGTGAAGGATCGGACGACCTTCATCATCGCGCATCGCTTCAGTACGCTGAGTTTGGTGGATCGTATTTTGGTATTGGATCGAGGGAATTTGGTGGGGATGGGGACGCACGAGAGCCTGTTGGCTGACTGCGATGTGTATCGGAACCTTTACGGGCGGCAGGTCATCTAAAGCAGCCTGCGGGTAATTTTCATGTCTCAAGAAACTGCGGAGCTACTTCGATCGATCCGGGCTGTGGGCGAGCGCTATGACCGGATTTCGGCGGGGTCGGGTGTGACAGGGCTTTGTGCGCCGTGCGGCGGGCCTCGTATTTCCTTGCCTAGCGAATGATATCGGGACTAGTTTTTGGGCAACAAGGGAGGTCTAACAGTCCAGCTGTGGAGAGCTTCCGAAGAGTGATGAGTGAGCAATCTGATTTGACCGCGGAGTATCTGGATCAGGCGAAGGCCGTCTTTGTTGCGGAGATTACGAGTTTGCAACAGGTTGCGGATCGCTTGGGGGAAAGTTTTGTGGGTACAGTGGAGGCATTGCGGGAGACGGTGTCGCGGGGTGGAAAGATTGTGGCGGTGGGGGTTGGGAAGTCGGAGAACGTGGCGTCGAAGATCGTGGCGACTTTCAATAGTACTGCGGCTCCGTCCGTTTTGCTGAGTTCGCAGAACGCCTTGCACGGAGACATCGGGGTGGTGACGGGTCAGGACACGGTGATCGCGCTGAGTTACAGTGGGGAGACGAACGAGTTGTTGAACATTTTGCCCTACCTTAAACAACGTGCGGCAACGATCATCGCGGTGACCGGTCGGGTGGATTCCACCTTGGCGAAGACGAGTGACTTGGTGTTAGATGTGAGTGTGCAGAGCGAGGCTTGTCCGCTTTCCCTGGCACCGACCTCGAGCACGACGAGCATGTTGGCGATGGGTGATGCTCTGGCGATGGTTCTTTTGGAGGCGCGAAATTTTTCGGCGGCTGACTTTGCGGAGCAGCATCCGAATGGGAATCTGGGGAGGCGTTTGTTGACGAAGGTTACCGATATCATGCGTTCCGGTGCGCAATTGGCGTTGGTGCGTGGGGATTGCACGGTGGAGGGGGCGCTTGAGGCGATGACGAAGTGCAAGGCTGGTGCGGTGGTGGTGGTTGATGGGGATGGTGGGCTGGAAGGCATTTTTACGCACGGTGACTTTGTGCGGGGCTATCAGGCTGACCGACATATTGCCGAGAACCCGGTCGGTGATCACTTGACTGAGAACCCGGTCAGGATTGTCGCGGACAGTTTGGCGACGGAAGCCTTGGAGGTATTGCAGGAGAATCGGATCGACGATCTCGTGGTGGTGAGTGCGGAAGGCCGGGTGATCGGATTGATCGATGTGCAGGATCTGGCCCGGGCGCACATTTACTAGGGAGCATTCTGTCCGCCTTGGTCTTTCTTGTCAAAGGGGCCAGATTCAAGTTCGGCTTCCGAGGCCAACGACTTCGACGCTCATAGAGCGCCGCTACAGAAGAGATATTAACTCATGGGTATCCAAAATTTGGATGTTTAGCACTTCCAAGCATCGGCGAGTTCGGCTAGAGGATCGTATGCTTCGTTACGGTAGCGCGGGAGGAGAGGGGGTCGGAGAGGGAAGAACGGGGGTTGATCTCTCGAACTTCAGCCTGTGAAAAACATGGCAAGCACAAACGGTGCCGAACACTCTTGGAGTTATGTCATCGCCCTCCCTTGGGTCCTCGTCAGAGGATGCAATAAACGGGCGCGCCTCCCACCACTCCTAGCCTCGTCTTCGCTCCGAAGACATCAAAGACCTCTTTAGGCTCAAACGGCCATGATCCGGAATACTCCCGCTCGTGGCACCATAGCATCACAACCTGATCTTGCTCGCGCTCGAAACGCAACGCGTAGACACCCTCTTCCATTGCCAACTTTTCCACAAAGGTGGCAGATCCCACAGTCTCTAAAAAATACCGGAGCATGTCATATCCGGCCCGCGCTTTCCATCCGCCCTCGGCCCTCTCGTCGACCAAACCAAAGCCGTGGGCCACCAGGCGCCACCAGTAAATCTGATCCACAAAGCCCGAGCAAAGGGCCAAGGCAACATACCTCAGCATAAAGTGCCCATAGTTCTCGTCTGAAACATTCAAGGGACTCTCCTTCTGTCCCGGCATTTGGTAGGTCGCCCCCACCGGAGACCAAATCCCGCTCCCGGAAACGGGCCAATTCACCTCCGACACCACCACGCGATCTCGACATCGAGGAGACCACTTCGCAATTGCCCTCAGTAAGGCACATTTTTCGACGGTGCTGAACCTTCCCTGGAAATTTTCCGGAGCCTCCCGCCGGTCCACGTAGAGATGATGAGACAGCGCGCTGTAGGTGAGCCCCGTCGGAGTCTCCTCCAAAGCGGCCAGGACATAGTGATACTCGAAATCAATGCACGAAGGTCCCGTAAACTTCACGCTAGGATACCGCTCCAGCAATTCTCTCACCGGCTCCAACAAAAGTCGCTGCTCCTGTGCCGAATGCACACCCCATTTCATGCGATTAACGGCATGGCAAAGCTCCACTTCCCTGACCAAATGCCCCACTCGCTCCAAAACGAAGTTGAGAAACTCTCGCCAAGAATCCGGAGCAAGGACCGCATTGCGGTCCTGCACCATCGCAATCATCACCTCATGACCATCGCCCCGTAAGACCTCGACATCCCTCGCGGTAGCAGTCCACTGGTCCCGACCTTCGTGATGACAAAATCGCAGCAGGACGGGAATCTTTCCCAGCTCCGTGAGAAACTCCCGCTGCTTTCCAAAATCTAGGCTCGCCCCCTCCAGAGCCATCCCAAAGCGACCAGACATCTCGACTCGCTCACTGAAGGCCTGCGGCATCAAGCGCCGATACTCCCTCCAAACTCCCGGGACAGCCTTCAGCGTAGAGAGCGCCACTTTCATGTGCCGCCCCTTGGGATAGTAACGTTTTCGTTCTCGACGATTCATCGTAATCGCCGCCTGAGCTGATTGACTGTCCCAGATCCAGAGGTCCGGCGGCGAAGGATAAGGCTTCTTTCCCCCACCGACCTTCTTCCGGAAAGGATGCCGCAACTCACGCGTTCGGCCTCGCCATGCGAAGGCTTTCCGGAATTTTTTCAACAGGCGCACGAACTCCTCGGGAGGAGGCCCTTGCCAATATATCTTCACCAGCACTTCAAGAAAAGCAGAGGGCAACATAATTCTGGAGAAGTCGCGGGCTCGATCTGCCATCGTCAAAGACTCCCTGATGCGTCCCCTATTCAAGTCAATGAACAGCACCTGCCCCCATTCCTCTTCCTCCGGTATGCCGAGTTCTATATTCTGGTTTCCCAAATCCCGATGACAAAATCCGGCATCATGCATCTTCCGAATTGACCCTCCGATATGCCCAAGGAGGCTCACCAACTTGGCACAATCCGGATCTTCTCGATAGATCTGCGTGAGCTGCTCCTTGAAGCTCTTCAAGATTTCCACATAAACCGAAAAATAATAGCTTTCGACCAAGCGTCCCTCCTCCCAGCGATCGAAATAGGCGACGGGTGTTGGAGTTCCCACGCCATGTCGAAGAAGAAAGGCTGCAGCCAAATACGAACGTGCTGCCTTCGTCCCCCGCTTGAAATCATACCGGTCCTTCCAGCGCCATTGGTTCCCGAAAGCCTTTACTGCCAAATCAACCGTCTGTCCCTCTTTCCCAAAGGGCAACGCAATGACTCGATGCCGCCCTGCGGACAAGACTCCCTCGGAAGCAATCGCCAATCTCTCCAATAGGTTCGAAAGCACCTCCTCATCGAACAATCCTTCGTGGCCCTCCAACACCTCCCCTTGAAATGCCCCGAGAAAAATCTGCACCACTCCTTCTCCCTTCATCCTGCCCCAAGATTACGGGGCCGAGCGAAAAATTCAATCCGGATTCGGTCAATTCTACAGTTCAGGCCAATCCGAAATCTGAGGATAACCTTGCTGAAGCCGCGCCATCCCTCGCGCCCATCGCCGCCGCACCCGCCTTTGAGCGAGCGGCTTGATCCAATTCGAAATTGAAAATCCAGATGGATCACACACTCCGTCGATGATCACCAACTTCTGAGGCTCCCCTCCCGCGTCGACCGGACACAGGATGTTGTGATCCCGAAAGTCGCTCGTCACAATGCGCTGTTCCAACAAATAGCGTCCCAATTCAGCTAGGGGCAGCATCAAATCGTCCCTGTGCTCCGGCGTCTCGACGAGATAGTGAGCAAAATTCCTGGCGATCTCCCCACCTTCGTCTCTCACCAATTCATAGACATACCCCACTCCCAAAATCGATCATCCGGGATCTCAGGCGGCGAAAATAGCGCTTCTCACGCCACTGATCCTTCCGAGCCTTCGCGGTATCCTGGACAATCTTGATGCACTTCCTCCGGTCAACAGGGTGATGATAACAATCCCTTGTACTCCCTTTCCCGATAAAATGCGTAGCGTCTAACTGAATCATTCCCTCACTCCTTTCCAGATCCCTTGAGTTGATCTCGCATTTTTTGGAACCTCCGCTCCATCTTAAGATCGCGAAAATGCTTCAGGTAGAGTGGCAACTGATGCCAAAAGGTCCGAATGCCTATTCTCTTGTAATCAATCAAGACAGGAAAACACGACCCGTCTTGTTGTCGCTGAACACAAATATTATAACCCCCGATAGTAAAATAAGGGATACTGTGTTTCTTGAAAAATTGCTCCAATTCCTCAATTTTCTTCCAAAAACTAGAACTCTCGATCTTGCCATGTTGCACAAGAGTCTTCGAGGGCTGGTTGTCCGCATCAAGAACAAGCTGATTGATGGAGTAGCTAAATCCATTGACTTTTTTAACCGCCAAAACTTCTGCAAAACACCGATGCATTTCTGGGGGCGCCTTGGAGATGATGTGATCATACCATTTACGTTCATACTTATTAATGTCGCTAATCCCGAACCTGAATAGAAGGTATACACGAGTAGGAATTCGGATTTTCACCGAGCCAACGCTCTTGATCACATGCTTTTTGAGCTTCTTGATTGCCAAGTTCTTGTTCCGGTAAACTTCTCGATAACTACCTTCTCGAATTTTATCATTCAAGGCAGCCAACTGCTCATTGCTTGGAATTTGTAATTGCTCCTTTGACATGCTGTT
>JAPKFB010000126.1 GCA_028821775.1 Roseibacillus sp. | reverse complement strand
GCCGTAAATCCCAGCGGAATGCCTTCGGTCAGGTAAAGAAAGAAAAACGCCGTCAGCCGCCCCCAGCGCGTAGCGAGCAAATCCGGCATCCAGCGGCGAGGCCTACGCCGTGGCGCAGACTACAATGGCACCTACAAGAACACTCCTAATTATCAGTCGCATATTCATTTCCTTTTCCACTTTCTCATTCGTTCTCTGTTACCGCACTGATCGTTTTCTATTGCCAACGCCGGTTTTGAGCGGCGCATTTATGGGTGATCTCCAAAATATTGTCACTGCCTTATCCCGTGAGCTTGAAACTATTTCCAAGCGCTCAGTGTGCCCATGGTATCCACGGCGTTGATCAGTCCAATACCGGGGAAGGATCCTCCGGGGCCTTTTCCTTGAAAAGTTTCAGCAACTTGGGCTGATCGCCGCGCAGGTAAAAAGAAGCCCGGTCTCCTCACCTGTCTCAGGGTGAGACGCGCAGGGGAAGGAGGGTCGTCCGTCAGTTCTTCAACGGCGGCGGCGTAGCACGGCGAGGGCTCCAAAGAGAATGAGAATGGCCTGCGTGGGCTCTGGCACGGGCGCGAGCAATGCGTCGAGGTGCCCCTGGAAATCACCTTGCGTGAGGGCCGCGTTGTAGACGCTGATCTCGTCGATCTGTCCATCGAAGGCCTCCGTTCCGTCCCAGCGACCGCCGATTCCAACGTCGAGGGCCGTTCCCACCGGATAGGTTCCGCCCGAATTGGTAAAGCTGCCGGTCGAGGCGAGCGAAATGTCGCCCGCAGTGAGATCTGCCACATAATTCGTCCACGTGACATTCCCTGCTCCTACGACATAGGAGCCCGCGATGTAGTACCAATTTCCAGCGGTAATTGTGGAATGAACGGTGTTTGTGTTCCCCGCATTGTGCCCGTTACCCATGGTGCTAGCCCATTGCACGCCAGTGCTTGGAATGGGTCCCCCTTGCGTGAGAAAATAGCCTCGGTCGTTCCCCACGCGCGAGCTGAGGATGTACGAGAGATTGAAGCTACCACCGCCGAGAGTGGCCTGGTCGGCCTGAACGATCGCTTCAAAAGAGAAACTGTTGCCCCAGGTTATTTGGTTGGCGCCAGTCGCCCTGAGATAGGCTCCACCCTGCCCATCGCCACCCGGATTGACGCGGTGAGTCGAGACCGCACTGGAAGTTCCGTCCCAGCCGGTCACCCCGAAGACGAGGTCACTGCTCGCTCCGGTTCCGTAAAGTTGTTCAGTGAGATTCGCGCTTCCCTGTTGATCCGCGCCAGCCGTTCCAATATCACTTCCATCGAATGACCATTGGTGGGTCAGATTGCCATTTCCCTGCGTGAGCGTCTGGTACAAGGTCGTCGTCGCCTGCGCACTGGTTCCAATCAAACCGATCGTCACTGGAAGGACTCCGAGAAAAAAGCGGGCTCTCATTCTGGGGATCTTAGAAGCGCTCGCATTGGCGTCAAGCAGGGTTGGCATGGTCATGGCGACACGATGAGATGACGGTCGCGAATCCGAAAGCGCGCTGGGCTGAGGATCAGGCGAGTGCAAGTGCATGTGGCAAAGGACGCCATCAGGTCTCGGCTTGTCGTGGGGCGTCCATGGGCTCAACATTGGCAGTGATGGACGGGATTTGCCCCCGTCGTTGAACCAGAGCAGTTTCGCATTAGTCAGTCAGTGAGAATGATCTTCGCACGCCGATGCCTTTCCCGAGTTGTTGCCTTCACGGGTCTGATTCTGCTCGCGGTCCTGACGATCGTCCCGACGCGGGCGAGTGTTGCGATCACCGAATTCATGGCGACTGCGAAATTCAGCCTTCCGGATGAAGACGGCGAGCCTTCCGACTGGATCGAGATCACCAATGCGGGCGCCGATGATCTCTCGCTGGCGGGATACTCGCTGACGAGCAATCCGACCGACCTGCGGCGCTGGATCTTTCCGAATGTCGAACTGGACGCCGGAGCGTCACTCGTGGTCTTCGCCTCCGGAAAGAATCGCACCGACCACAGACGCGAATTGCACTGCAACTTCACCCTCGACCAGGGCGGCAACTACCTCGCCCTCGTCGAACCCGACGGGACAACCGTCGCCAGCGCCTTCGCACCAGCCTATCCGAATCAATTCGCGACCATTTCGTACGGCATCGATTCCTCCGGCGCAAATGCGGGCTACTTTGAATCCCCGACTCCGGGGGCGCCGAACGGATCGTTACATGGGCCACCACCCGCCAAGGTCGCAGCGTCGCAGAGCAGTAAAATGTTCACCTCCGCCTTCCGCGTGGAGCTCAGTTGCCCGACGCCCGGCGCAACCATCCGATATACGACCGACCTGAGCACACCGTCGAACAGGTCACCGGTCTTCAGCCCAGGGCGGCGGATCTCGATCACCGGCAGCACGCAGATTCGCGCGCGCGCCTTTCTGCCGGGGGCGCTCGACGGTCCCGTCACCGTGGAGACCTACCTCAAGATGTCGGCCCAAGTGGCGGCTTTCTCGTCGAATCTGCCGCTGATCGTGCAATCGACCCTGGGCGGGGGTAGGCCGCCGAGTTCGGGATCGACGACGCGCAAGACCAGCTTCCTCTTCTTTTTTGAACCCGACCCGCTGACCGGACTGACGACCTTGACTCAGGTTCCGCAATTGACCACTCGGGCCGGCGTGCGCAAGCGCGGGAACAGCTCCTCCGGCTGGCCGAAATACTCGATGTTGGTCGAGACTTGGGAGGACGTTGGTCTCGACCTCGATGGCAATGGGTCAATCAGTCTCAGCGAAGAACAGGATAGAGGCATCAAGCCGCTCGGCTTGAGCCGGGAAGCCGACTGGGTCATTAACGCACGCTACCGGTTCGACCTGGCCTTGATGCGCAACCCGCTCATGTACGATCTCAGCAACCAGATCGGTCGCTATGCGCCGCGCACCAGGTACGTCGAGCTCTACAATGACGTGAATGGCGGCGAGGTGACCGAAACCGATTATTTCGGGGTCTATGCCCTCATGGATCGAATCGAAGCCGACCCGAACCGTGTCGATGTCGCCCGAATAAAACCGTGGGAGAATTCCAGGCCGGAGGTGACTGGGGGCTACATCTTCAAACAGGACTGGAACGACCCCGCAAACACCACCATCTACAATGTCCCGAACTCCGGGGATCTCTTGGTCCCGAGCGACCCGGATGGAGACACGGTTACCTCAAGGCAGGAGTCCTACATCGAGAATTACCTCAGCGAGATGACGGGGGCGCTCAGAAACGCTCCATCGGGGATCAACCCTACCACCGGCCTGCACTTTTCCGACTACCTCGATGTCGATTCCTGGATCGACCATCATTGCCTGAATATCCTGACCTTGAATATCGATTGGGGCCGGCACAGCTCCTATTTCTTCAAGGACCGCAATGGGGTCGTCTTCGCCGGTCCAGTCTGGGACTACGACCGTGCCCTGGGCTCGGAGGACGGCCGGGATTCCGATCCTCTCCGATGGGATGGCTTCCTCCCTCGCTCCAGTATGACCTGGTTCGATCCGCGATTTCCGTGGTTCGGCTATTTGCTTGGCCCGACGGCGGACCGGCCCACCGCCTCGTACATCGATATCCGCCAACGGCACACCGATCGCTGGTTCGAGCTTCGCCAGGGGGCTTTCTCGCTCGCAAACCTCCATGCCACGATCGACGGCCTGGCCGATCAGATTCGCGAGGCGTCCGCGCGGAACTTCACCCGATGGACGGCCCATCCGCCGAATGGCGGACCCTTCGCGGATCCTCTAACGAGCGGCTGGGAGTCCGAGGTCTCCCACCTGAAGGGTTGGTTGGCGGCGCGGGTCGCGTGGATCGATTCGCAGTATATCACTCCGCCTGCCTTCAATACACCGGGCGGGCTGGTGGCCGACGGCTTCAACCTGACGATGAGCTCCCCCGGCGTGGATGTGTATTATACGAACGACGGATCTGACCCGCGCGCTCCCCGCGGTGGGATCGCGGCGGGAGCGAGCAAGTTCACCGGCGCTCCGTTGCTCGTCAACTCGACCCAAATTGTCACCGCGCGGGCCGCGGTCGGTAGAGACTGGAGTGCGCCCGCCGAAGCCGTGCTGGTCGTCTCGGATAGCCTCGCGGATGACACGAACCTGGTCGTCTCCGAAATGATGTATAACCCGGGGCCGGCGACGGCTGGGGAGATCGCAGCGGGATTCGACAACAACGATCTGTTCGAGTATGCGGAATTGCTCAACATCAGCAACGATCCGGTTGCCTTGATCGGCATGGTCTTCGTCGAGGGCGTCGAATTCGATTTCAATGAGAGCCCGGTGATGCTGCTGTCCCCCGGGGAGCGCGTCCTCCTGGTGAAGAACCAGGCCGCCTTCGAGCACCGCTACGGGGATGCCTTTGCCCATAGAGTCATCGGCGAATTTGGGAACGACACCAACCTTCGCAACAGCGGAGAACAGCTCGTGTTGCAATCCTTCGGAGGCAGTCCGTTGCGCGACTTCACCTACGGCGATCGACCGCCATGGCCGCAGGCCTCAGACGGCGACGGATACAGCCTGGTGTTGATCGCGCCGGAGACCAATCCAGACCATACGGTCGCCTCGAACTGGCGCAGCAGTGTTGCGCTTCACGGCAGTCCTGGCTTTTCCGATGCGACCACCTTTGCGGATTGGTCAGCAGGTCACGGCGGAGTCAGCGCCGGCTCGGACGATGACCACGATGGCCGGGATGGGTTGACCGAGTACATCGTGGCTGGCGACCCGAATGTTCCGGACGGAGGGCCGCCCCAATTGGCGATCTCGACGATGTTGTTCGACGTGGCAGGCGTCGTGGATGAATACTTGGCGTTTTCAGTCCGCAAAAACCTGGCGGCTGACGATGTCGAGATGATTTCGCAGACCTCGACCAACCTCGTGAATTGGGATGATGCCAGCGGAGACCTCGTTCTCATTGAGGAGACGAACCACGGCAACGGATCCGCGATCTTGCTCTACCGCAGCGCGCTTCCGCGTGACCAACTCCCCACCAGCTCATTCTGGTATCGCCTGCACATGACCCTGCGGTCGCAATAGGAGGCCTTGGGGGCGACGGCCGTTAGGCAAACGCTTGCTTGATAGGGTTCCCACCTCTCCTGATCTTGTCAACTGGACGACCCGCAGAGTGACGAACACGATTGTTCCATTTTCAGCCCCGTTTTCGCAGCGCCGCAGGGTCAGGGGAGGTGGGGAGGCAGCCGCTCTGCTACTCATGTTGGCAAGAAAGCGCAGGAGTGGCGGCGGCCGGTAATGCAGAGCAGCGGGTAGCCAGGCAGCGGCAGCGAGAATTCAGATGAGATCATGGACGGGCAGAGTTTCCTGGGCACATGTTAAGGCGTTTTCACTTGCAGGACTCGCCCCTCTCTTCCTAAATGGATCGTGATGAACCCGATACATTGTCTGGTAAGGACGGTTTGCATTTCAGGTCCGATTGTTGGTCTGCTCTTGGTGATGACGGCTGGGGGATACGCATCGGTTGCCGAGTTTCAGGCGGCGGCGGCATCCAACCCGGACCTGATCCACCAGTATACTTTCGATGGCAGCAGTGAGGAGGCGCGGCGGGCCGATCAGAAGGGGACCGCGGATCTTTCCGTCCAATTGGTTGGCACCGGATTGGTAGGCGACCTGAAGTTCGCCATGCCCGGGTTCGATCTTTCCTCTGAATCCGTCATGACAACGCGCGGTCCGGGAACGGATAACGCCAATGGCGCCTATTTGCGCGCCCCGGCAGTGACCTGGGGACAAACGGTCTCATTCGAGGCTCTCGTTCAGCCGACCGAACCAGAAATCAGCGGGGGACAGTTCAACCTCGCCTACGTCTTGTCCGCGCGGGTTGGCAACGATCGTGGATATTTCCTGACGCAAGGGGGCCCCATCCCGAGCACCGGCATGCAATTTGCAAGCTCCATCGGCAACGGTCACAACGAAAGTAATACCAATACCATTCTTCCAAGTTTCACCGTCGGGAATTGGTACTATGTCTCCGGTTCCTACACGATCGGCGCGGGCAACGTCACTTGGACGAACTATGTCGCCGATCTCACCGCTGGCCAGACCGCCCTCACGCAGGTGGGCCCCTTCACCAACTCCGGCGGGACCTACCCCATTGTGAGCACGCCGCTCGGAATTGGCGGCCGCTGGGATGCCCAGGAATCATTCCCGGGATTGATCGACGAGGTAAACTTCTACGACGCGGCCTTGGCCATGGATGATTTCCAGGAGCATCTCAACCTGCTCACAGGCGCAGGAGGTTTGGCGCTGAACGTCGTAGCCAGCGGCCCTGACATCCTCCTCACCTGGAAGAGCAGCGAGGGGAAGCGTTACAACCTCCGCAGTGATTCCGGCCTCTCGAACGATCCGGCGACGTGGCCGATCCTTGACGGAAACGCCGACATTGAACCCACGGAACCGCTGAATATGCTGACTATTTCCCGGCCCGCCGACGCGATGCGGTTCTTCGTGATCGAAGAGTTCACTCCGCCGCCCCTGGTGGTGTTCACCGATGACCTTGAGAGCGGATTGGGAGAGTGGACCCTCGGCAACGATGGAGTGGCCGGGACGGCATGGGAACTCGGTGCACCCAGCAATGTAGGTCCGCTCGCGGCCAAGAGTCCGACAAACTGCTTCGGCACGAACCTCTCCGGAGAATACACCGAAAATGCGGAAGTCTGGCTGCGCTCTCCGCCCATCGATCTCTCCACGGCTGGTGGAGCTACTCTGAGCTACTTCGAGTTCGTGGATGTCGAGGGACTGTTGTTCGACTTTGGATCGGTGTCGGTCCTCGATGCCAGTGACGACTCGGTCCTCATGGTCATTCGGGATCCGGTCGACCGGCGCACGACCGACTGGAACATGGTGACCAAAGCTCTCCCCCCGGAAGCTCTTGGAAGGTCGATCAAGATCGAGTTCCGTCTGGTCACCGATGATTTCCTGGGGTCCAATTATCCCGGTTGGTACATTGACGATGTGGAGCTGACCGTGCCGTAGGAGATACGTATCCAGCATGCCGTTTAGAGACGGCCCAGAGTTCGATCTTGTGTCCTTGCGACAGCTTGTGGGTCCTGAAAACTCCCGCACGCTGATAGCGTTGCAGTTACGGTGCTAGTTGAGATGCTTGGCGGACATGGGAAAGTGGGTGAAATTGATGGCGAGATTCGCGGTTTGCGGGTTCCGAGGCAGACGGGATCTGGCGTTGGAGAACCTGGGGTTGCGCCAACTGCACCCCCACCTACTCCGGCCCGTGAAGCTCCAGGAAATCAGAGCTGTAAAAGCAATTTCCTAGCAGTTTGTCAGACAGGTTACAAACCTGTCCTACGAGGCAACAGCAATCAGCGGTTGATG
>JAPKFB010000200.1 GCA_028821775.1 Roseibacillus sp. | reverse complement strand
CCACCGCCCCGATCATCACGGCGCCCACCGCCCCGATCATCGCGACGCCCACCCTGACGATGATCACGACGCGCCTCTCCGCGATCGCCACGGTCATCACGTTGGAGTTTTCCTTTGCCCTCTCCCGAACCACCTTTCTTTTTATCATCTCCGCCCCGGGCCCATGCGGGACCAAAGTCGAGGGAAGTGAGACCAAGAAGAGCGTCTTCAGAGGACTTTGCCGGTTTGGCTTCGTCACTCATGGATTGATGCCTACAGAAAAGCCCTCCACTTCAAATCGCGCAAGAAACAAAAATATTTGTTCTTTGCGCAAATCTACCCCATGGGATAGCGAATCGCGCGACTCACCTCGTCAATCTGCTCCAAAACCTCCTTCGAAAGTTCGAGCCCAGCCGCGGCAAGAATCGGATCCAGCTGATCCTCGTGCGTCGCTCCAACGATCGTGGAGGCCACGAATTCATGCTGCTTGCTCCAAGCCACCGCGAGGGTGACCGGATGCAGCTCCGCACTCCGCGCGATCTCCAAAAAGCGTGCCGTCGATGCCAGACAACGCTCATTTGCAAAGCGATCCGCCATCGCACGCTGGCGCTCTCCCGTCGCGTCCATGTATTGCGTGAAGCGGGCTCCCTCAGGTCGCTCACCGTCGTTGTACTTTCCGCTCAGCACTCCACCAGCGAGCGGGCTGTATGGAATCAGGCTCACCTTCTCGCGTCGGCACACCTCCGCCAGCTCGTCTTCAAAGCGTCGATTGTTCAGCGAAAAATTATTCTGAATCGTATCATAGCGGGTGAATCCGTGTGTCTCACTGGTCCAGATAGCCTTCATCAATCCGTAGCAATCCTCATTGCTCACCCCCAATGCCCGCACCTTGCCCTCCTTCACCAATTCATCGAGAGCTTCCAGACTGTCCTCGGGCCGCATCCCGTGATCCGGCCAATGCACCTGGTAGAGATCAATGTAATCGGTCTTCAATCGCCTCAGGCTTCCTTCGATCGCTTTGCGAATGTGATTGCGATCAAGCGCCGCCTTGTCATGGCGCACTGGGGGGTTGAACCAGCCGTGCGCTGCGCCTGCAACCTTGGTGGCCACAATCACTCCTTCTCGCGGCTTGCTCTCCAACCATTCTCCCAGCCACTCTTCGGTCAAGCCGACCAAGTCGGGACTCGGCGGCACCGGATAGAGTTCTGCGTTGTCGAAGAAATCGATCCCCGCATCGAAGGCCTTGTCCATGATTCGGAACGACATCTTCTTCTCGGCTTGAGTGCCGAAGGTCATCGTCCCCATGCAAATCTCACTTACCACGATCCCGCTCGTTCCCAACCGACGCTGCTGCATGCCCCAATCCTTTTCGAGAATTGGAGAACTGGCAAGGGTGGAACGCCATCCCGTGCCTCCTCAGCCAGATCTGCTGCGCAGATCGCGGAGCGATCTCAATGAGGTCTCGCAACCTCGCATCTTTCTCGCGCCGCTCGTTCTTCGATCTCCGAATCGAGAGCGCCCGGC
>JAPKFB010000125.1 GCA_028821775.1 Roseibacillus sp. | reverse complement strand
CTGCGTTGCACGCGAGCGAAGATCAGGTCGCCGTGGTGAGCTCGAGCGGCCGTGAAAAAGAAACGGCGGCTCCCCATCGGGTGCCGCCGTCTCTGTTGGATTGCCAGCTAAAGGATCTTGTTAGGGAGCCGGGGTGATGATGGTCACGTCGTCGAGGTACCAGCCCGAGGCGTCGAAAATATCATCGCCATCACTCACGAACCCGAATTCCAGCACGATGGACTGACCCAGCGCAGCGGCCGGCAGCTCGGCGGAGAACTCCGCCCAACCGTTGAGGAATCCAGTGATGTCTGCTTGCACCACTCCCAATTCGATCACCGCTCCGGGAAGGCCGGAAGCATCGAGAACGCGCAGCGCGCCACGGTCCAGGTTGTCAAACTCATCCATGTCCACCCACTGTTGGAAGGTCACGGTGGCACCAGTCGCGGTGGTGAGATCAATCGCCGGGCTGCGCAGCCAGGTGTTGGAGCTGATCCCGTAGTTGGAGGCGAGGTTAGTCCCGAAGCAGTTTGGCGCGCTGTTGGCGGCAGCCGGGCCGGTCGCGGGACCTCCAAAGGGATCGCCCAATTGCCAGACCGTGTTCATGGTAGTGTCCGAGGCATCGAACCCAATAGTCCACCCCTGATCGACCCCATCGAAGTTGTCTTCGAAGACGGTCACTGGCGGCAGCGGATACTCTTCCACCCGATAGAATCGCACCGAGTCGCCTGGCCGCACAATGCTGTGCACGTTGAGCGGCGCAGTGGTTGCAATCTCGAACACTCCGTTGGTTTCCACCGAGCCCGGCACGTTCACCGAGTCCCAAGTGGCGAAGTCGGCCGCGAGGTCGCTGCTGGTCCGCAGGACGTAGAACATCCCCGGCTTGCTGTCCCACTCGAAATCGAGGTTTGCACCGTTTGCCACGATGGAGAACCTGATGGGGTCAGCGGAGATTGCGAGCCCATCGAGAATCACACCCATGAAGCGCGCCCGGGATCCATCCGTGTCGCCGTTGGTGTAATTGTAGGTGATCGTGTCGTAACGGCCCGCATTGAAGAAGGCGAAGTTCGTGATCCAGCCAAAGTTCCGGCCGATGCCATTGCCTTGCCCGACGTTCACCATGACGTCCGGTTGTCCGGATCCGCTCATGGTCACAACGATATTCCAGGAATTGACGTAGGTCCCGTGAGGCATGTAAAGCGTCCCCGACTGCAGGCCGGAAATATCGATCGTCCCGGTGACGTTGGCACAGCGCGCGAAGGTGTTTGCCGCCCCGGCGACCCCGGTAGGGTTATGGTTTTTCGCTGTCGTGAAGCCGACTGGGTCGCTGACCGTCCACACGTTGGCCCAGTCTTCACCATTGCCGTGGACATTCGCCGCCGGCGCGGTGGGAGTCGCGATGAGACCGGCTCCGCCGTCGGCATAAGTGGTGAGCGCGCTGCCCGTGCCACTATTACCGATGAAGTTGTAATCGGTCACCGTGCCGTCACCGAAGGTGTTTGCGAGGCCAACAGCGTTGGCATCCCGGCCGCTGTCGTCATAATTCGCCGAGCCGGGGAATACCGAAATATTGAAGTTTGAATTGTTCTCCGAGACCAGAACGCTGGAGCCCACGGTCAAGCCGGCCGGGCCACTCGTCGGAACCGAAGCGCGATCGGTGGGATCAGAGCCCAATCCAGACTCCAGCCCGTCGGGGATGGCGTCCCCATCGGTATCGGTATTGAGCGGATCCGTGATGAAGCCGTCCGCTCCCTCGGTAACCTCTTCTCCATCGTCCACCCCGTCGCCGTCGGTGTCGGCCACCAGGGGATCGGTACCGTGGATGTTGATCTCGTCCTCATTGCTGAGCCCATCGCCATCGCTGTCGTTGCTCGCGTCGTTCGGAGCGGGGTCCTGGTCGTCGGTCACCCCGTCGCCGTCGCTGTCCTGACTCAACGGATCGGTGATGAATCCGTCCGCACCGGCCACAAGTTCTTCATCGTCGTTCAAGGTGTCCCCATCGGTATCGGCGAGGTTGGGGTCGGTCCCGTGGGTGTTGACCTCGTCCCCGTCGCTGAGACTGTCGCCATCGCTGTCCGCGACGTTCGGGTCCGTATTGTGGGTGTTGATCTCGGCGCCGTCGTCGAGGCCGTCACCATCGGTGTCGGCCACATTCGGATCGGTGCCGGCGTTGTACTCCTGGCCATCGGTCGCTCCGTCTCCGTCCGCGTCGCCGGTGCCGTCCGTGACGGTCAGATCGCCGGGCTCAACGGTCCCGCTGTTGTCACCGAAGTGCTCGTCTTCCCAGAGGTCGAGGAGGAAGTCGGCATCGGAATCATCGGCTCCGAAGGTTACCGTGCCATCAAGGACTACGCCCATGAAGCGGGCGCGGGATCCGTCCCGGTCCCCGTGAGTGTAGTTGTAGCTGATGGTGGTGTAGGCGGAGGCATCGGAAAAGGTGAAGTCCGTGACCCAGCCGTAGTTGGTGCCCGGGCCATTGCTCGCTTGCGTGTCGGTGGCCACAATGTCCGGTTGTCCGGGCCCACTCATGGTCACGGTGAGGGTCCACCGGTTGACGTAGGTGCCGTGCATGAAATAAAGGCTCCCATCCGTCAGGGTGGTGAGATCAATCGTTCCGTCCAACTCAGCGCACCTGGCGAAGGTGTTTGCCGCCCCAGCGACCCCGGTAGGGTTATGGTTTTTCGCTGTCGTGAAGCCGACCGGGTCGCTGACCGTCCACACGTTGGCCCAGTCTTCACCATTGCCATGGACATTCGCCGGCGGCGCGGTGGGAGTCGCGATGAGACCGGCTCCGCCGTCGGCATATGTGGTGAGCGCGCTGCCCGTGCCAGCATTACCGATGAAGTTGTAATCGGTCACCGTGCCGTCACCAAAGGTGTTTGCGAGGCCAACAGCGTTGGCATCCCGGCCGCTGTCGTCATAACTCGCCGAGCCGGGGAATACCGAAATATTGAAGTTTGAATTGTTCTCCGAGACGAGAACCCGCGATCCCAGGGTCAAGTCGGCGGCGTGCGCCGGAATCGCCAGCATGGTGGCGAGGAAGGTGACGCGTCCCGCGCTCAAGGCGGCACTGCACAGGTTAATTCTATGGTTCATCTGAGGGGTCAAGTTAGTGGGTTTCCGCAGTATGGCAGCCGTTTGGCTCCCTGCCGGACCTCCACCATTAGCCCCCGGACGAGCGAAGGTCGAGTCTCTCCTATCTCCAACTTGCAGAATTTTGATCCTCATTTGCGGCGCTCGGTCGCCGACCCTCCCAGAGGAGAACCTCAGCCGGGAGCTTCCTGGTGATGGGCCCCCAGTCGGTGCTGGCGTCACCGATAACCGCCTGCAGGGTAAAGTGAGCAAGGTCGCACACCCGCAGCGTTCAAATCTAGCGAGCCGAGGTTGCCAGGCGCTTGAGTCTGTGAGGCCGGAGAGCCTCGGTATTTTCTGATGCAACCGCGAAGCATGCAAAAAGCATCGCATCGCAATCGAGGTCGTCAAATCCGGGGTTACCCCTAAAAAAAGAGCTGCGCAGTTTCCTGCACAGCTCCTAAAAATTTGGAGAATCTGATCAACTAGCGCCGGCGGCGCAGCAAGAATCCCAAGCCACCAAGACCCAGGAGAGCGATGGCCGAAGGCTCGGGAATCGCCGTGCCATCGAGGATCACACCCATGAAACGGGCGCGGGATCCGTCCCGGTCAGCATGGGTCCAGTTGTAGGCGACCGTGTCGTACTGGCCCTCGTTGGTGAAGTTGAACTCCGTGATCCAGCCAAAGTTCCGGCCGGGGCCATTGGCTCCTTGGGTCTCCGAGGACACGATGTCCGCTTGTCCGGCTCCGCTCATGGTCAGGGTGAGGGTCCAGTTGTTGACGTAGGTGCCATGCGGAATGTAGATCTGGCCCAAGGCCAAGCCGGAGATATCGATCGTTCCGTTGACCTCGGCAGCCCTCGCGAAGGTGTTTGCCGCCCCAGCGACCCCAGGGTTATGGTTCCTCGCACTCGTGAAGCCGACTGGGTCGCTGACCGTCCACACGTTGGCCCAGTCTTCACCATTGCCGTGGACATTCGCCGCCGGCGCGGTGGGAGTCGCGATGAGACCGGCTCCGCCGTCGGCATAAGTGGTGAGCGCGCTGCCCGTGCCACTATTACCGATGAAGTTGTAATCGGTCACCGTGCCGTCACCGAAGGTGTTTGCGAGGCCAACAGCGTTGGCATCCCGGCCGCTGTCGTCATAACTGGCCGCACCGTCAAAAACGCTGATATTGAAGTTTGAATTGTTCTCCGAAACGAGCTCTCGCGCCTCGAAGGTCAGGCTGGCGGCGTTGGCGCCGACTGCGGTCAGGCAGACTACGGCGGGAAGGGTGAGTAAATACTTTTGCATGGGTGTGTGGATTTCAGGGTGATCGTTAATGTCAAACGACAAACGAGTTTCTGACCGTCGGGGCGGGTGATTCCAAGAAACATTTCGATATATTTTCGCCACGAAGTTTCGGGCCCTCCTTGTGTCCCGGACGAAATCGTCCATTTGCAGCGCGGGGATTGCAGATTTGGCCTCGTCGTGGTCGTCGACGAGGCCCTCGAGGTGACTGAGGCAATCTCGAAGTGCTTTAGAAACTAGGCGCTTTTGGAAAAATCGGGTGGCGCAGCGTCTCAAGAGGTCGAACGTGGTGGCGGCCCCATTTCCTGCAGGCATTGTTGCGATTCAGTCACAGGTCTAGTCGCCACCGGACTTCTTCTTCAGGATCAATTGCAGGTTGCGACGAGCGGACTCGTAGTTCGGGTCAATTTCCAACGCTTGGCGGCAGACCTTCTCGGCTTCGTCGAGACGGTTCAATTGGGCCAGCACGAAGCTCAAGTTGTTGTAGGCAGGCAGGTAGTTCGGACGGGTCTCGATCATCGATCTTAGCACAGGCACGGCGGCTTGATGATCACTCGCTCGAACAAGCGCCACGGCCAACTGGACCTTTCCATCGAAACTGTCCGGTTGGAGGCGCACGACTTCTCGCAGTTTCTCGGCGGCCTCGGCGTGCTTGCCATTTTCAATCAGTTGTCTCCCTTGCAGCGATAACAGTTCGAGCCATTGCTGCCTGCCCATGCTGTTGCCGGAATCGAGATGAAAGAGTTTCCGCAGAACCCGCTCGCTCTCTGCGTAGTCGCCACGCTCGGTCAGGATGGCTGCGAGTTGCCAGTGGGCTTTCAGATAGAAACTCACCCCGGCTTTCAAATCGACACTGACCAGGTAACTGAGGCGCTCGAACGCCTCCTCCGTTTCCCCCAAATGCCGGGCGAGATTGCCAACCTGATAGTGTGTTTCTGCATCGCCGGGATACAATTCGAGCGCCTTTTGGGCCGCGCGATAGGCATCCTCCATCTTGCCGGCCCACGAGAACACCTTCGAAAGATTCCGCATCGCGACGCCCTGCGCTTTGGGATCGACTTTTTCCATGATGCCCGAGGCAACGCGCTCGACGGCCGCGTCGTTCCAATCGCTGCCCGGCGTCAGCAATTTCCGGCGAGCCAGTTCGTCAACGATGGCGAGCGCCAACATGCGGTGTCCATCGATCGTCGGATGCACGTGGTCCAGAAAAAACTCTTCACCCGGGATCCCTTGCGGAGCCTTGCTCTCCACCAATGCGCCGAAATCAACCACCGGCACATCGCGCTCTCGGGCGACCTCAATCACGATGTCGCGCATCGGCGAAAGCGCCCGCAGCGGGCATACGTCCTCATCCAGGGCACGCTGGTAGGCGACTTTAGCTTCCTCGAATTTCTCCAGGGCATCCAGCACCCGGCCATGCAGGTAGTGCGAGTGCGCGTACTGATCGTCAATCTTCCCGGCTTGATCCAAATCGCTCAACGCATCGGAGAATCGTTTCGCGTCGAAGTGTGCGCGAGCGCTCTGGAACAGCGCATCCCACTGCTGCTTTTGTTCTGCATCCAGCCCCTCCCGGTGTTGGCTTTTGAACGGCGAACAGCTCCGCAGGTTGGATGCCGGTGTGACAAATACGATTTTCGCGCCGCTCGCCCGCGCGATGTCGACAATCCGCGCCATGTTGAAGCGGTAATGCGCGAGCACCTGTTCTTCCAGTTCCTCGTCTCGCTGATAGTCTTCCGGGCCAACAGTCTGGTCGAGGATTGTGCTGACCTCACCGGCAAGTTGCTCGGAATCTCCGGGCGCGGCATTCGGTTTCTTGCGGAACCCTCGAACCAGCCGGGTCGTGGCACTATAGGTTCGCGTCCGGCTCAGCACCGCCGCGAGTCCGCGGACCGGCGCCGGCATGTCGATGATTCCGGCGTAGGTACGCCGCTCGAGAAACTCGTTCTGCCCGCAGTAGACGATAAAGACGTCGGGCTGATAGGCGGAGAGCTCTTCCATCAGTACCGCCACGCGGTAACTTGCGTAGCTGATACCACCCGCGTTGATCAGCTCCCAGTCGCGGGACGGATCGGCGACTGGCAGCAGTTCGCGCAGCCATCCGCAAAAAGAGGTCGCGTCGTCGTAGGGTCGCCCGTAGGTGGTCGAGCCGCCCAGGCAAAAGACGCGTGTTACCTCAGCGTATTTTCGCTTGGAAAACTGCTGCTTGTTAAAGAAGCGCACCTTGTTTCGCGCTGTCTCCATCCGCGCACCACGCCCCCCCCCGCCTTGCTCGACAAATAAGGGGATCTGCGATGTGAATCCCACATAGGGATCTTCTTCGTAGAGGAGTATTTTCACGCCGGCCAGGTGCAGCACCAATTCGAGCAGGCCGAAGAAGAAGACGAGAGTCAGCGTGGCAAACAGCGCCTTCTTCCAAAGAGGCAAGCGAGTGCGTGCCCTGCCGTCAGGAGTTCGTTTGGCCTTCGTTTGGCCTCCTTTCTTTCGAGTGGATGGCATGGCAGAGCTCGGTAATCACGGGCAGCCTTTATGAATCGTCAAGGATGGTCAAACCCGACTTACTCAACGGGGCGAAAGCACCCTGGTTCCTGCACCCCCCAACCCCGTGCACCGCACCCTGTTTCCTGCACCTTACAGGCTGTGCCGTGCACCCCACCCTGCTTCCTGCACCTTTGCACCCTTAACCCGCGCACCCCACCCTGCTGCCTGCGCCCTGCACCTTCACAGCCTACCGCGTGCACCGCACCCTGTTTCCTGCACCCTGATGCGGGGGGCGCGGGATGATACGTCCTCCTACAAAGCTAGCATCTTTTTGGAATTGGACGGCAGGGGAAGTCGCCTTACACTGACCTGATGAGAGACTCACAATCGACGGATTCGGCGAGCATCCATTCGTGCGGGACCTATCCCCGACCATCTGCGAGAGGCTCTGTGTTCGTGAAACGCGTGCTATTTTCCTTCCTTCTGTGCTGCTCCCTTACAATCGCAAGTATCACTCTCTCTGGCTGCGGGCAGAAAACTTATGAATCTCCAACTGCAGTCTTTGAAGCTGCCCAGGCCGCATCCTCGAAAAGAGACATGGAAGACCTCATGAATTGTTTGACTGAGGAATCACAGGAGACCTTCGTCGAAATG
>JAPKFB010000199.1 GCA_028821775.1 Roseibacillus sp. | reverse complement strand
AACACGGTTGAGAAACTCCGGGCGGAAGTGACCACGCAAAGCCTCAATCACCTTCGCCTCCCGTTGCTCGGGGCTCGACTCATCCATGATGAACTGGCTGCCAATATTCGACGTCATGATCAGGACCGTGTTCCGGAAATCCACCGTGCGTCCATGACCATCAGTGATCCGACCATCGTCCAGCACCTGCAAGAGGACATTAAACACATCGCTGTGCGCCTTCTCGATTTCATCAAACAAGACCACTGAGTAAGGCTTGCGGCGCACATACTCACTGAGTTGCCCACCTTCTTCGTATCCGACATAGCCCGGAGGCGCTCCGATCAATCGAGCCACGCTGTGCTTCTCCATATACTCGGACATATCGATCCGCACCATCGCGCCCTCGTCATCGAACAAAAACTCGGCCAGCGCCTTCGACAGCTCTGTCTTCCCAACTCCGGTCGGCCCAAGGAACAAGAACGAACCAATCGGCCGATTCTCATCCTGCAGTCCAGCCCGTGCCCGGCGCACGGCATTTGAGACCGCTTCGATCGCCGGACGTTGCCCCATGACACGCTCGCCGAGGCGCGACTCCATCTGCACCAACTTCGAACGTTCACCCTCCTGCAAGCGACTCACCGGAATCCCGGTCCAAGCCGAAACCACGCGGGCGATATCCTCCTCGGTCACTTCTTCCTTCAACAACTGAGCCCCGCCATGCAGCTCTCCAAGACGCGCCTTGGACTTTTCCAAATTCTCCTCCGCCTCCGGAATGCCTCCATAAGTCAATTCGGAGGCCCGCGTCAGGTCTCCAATCCGCTGCGCCTGTTCGGCCTCGGTCCGAAGCGAATCGATCTTCCCTTGATACCCGCGCACCTCATCGATGATCTCCTTTTCGTTCCGCCATTGGGCCATGAGACCGCTCGACTTTTCCTTAAGGTTCGCCATCTCCTCCTGCACTTTCTCCAACCGCTTGGCGCTGGCCGGATCGGTCTCTTTCTCCAAAGCCTGCCGCTCCATCTCCAGTTGCATTACCTGGCGCTCGATCTGATCGATCTCGGTCGGCATTGAATCCAATTCGATCTTCAAGCGCGAGGCAGCCTCATCCATCAAGTCCACAGCCTTGTCGGGAAGAAATCGATCCGAGATGTAGCGATCACTCAAAGTCGCCGCTGCCACCAAAGCACTATCCTGGATGCGCACCCCGTGGTACACTTCGTAGCGCTCCTTCAGGCCACGCAGAATCGCGATGCTGTCCTCCACTGACGGCTCATCAACCTTCACCGGCTGAAACCGCCTCTCCAGAGCCGCATCTTTTTCCACGTATTTGCGATACTCGTCCAAGGTCGTCGCTCCAATCGTGCGCAGTTCACCCCGTGCCAGTTGCGGCTTCAACAAATTCGAGGCATCCACCGCCCCCTCGCTCGCACCGGCTCCAACGATTGTATGCAGTTCGTCAATGAAGAGAATAATCTCTCCCTCCGAATCCGTCACTTCCTTCAAGAACGCCTTTAAACGATCTTCAAAC
>JAPKFB010000060.1 GCA_028821775.1 Roseibacillus sp. | reverse complement strand
CCCGGCGGGAATTCATCCAAGTCCGCCTGATAGAGGGTCTCGCCTTGGGCGAACCCCAAGACCAGTGCTCCGAGAAGAAGTGGGGGGAGTCCCTTCAGCAGGAAAATTGGCTAAAGAAAAAGAGGCAACCCGCGCGCGGGCTGCCTCTTAGGGTCGTCAGGAATTATTGGGGGTCCAGAGGGAATTACTCTCCGCCGGCATCGGGGCGGGCAGGGCGATCTCCGCCGGCATCTGGGCGGGCAGGGCGATCTCTGCCGGCATCTGGGCGGGCAGGGCGATCTCTGCCGGCATCTGGGCGATCGGGGCGATCTCCGCCGGCATCGGGGCGGTCAGGACGGTCTCCGCCGGCATCTGGGCGGTTATGACGGTGGTGCGGGCGTGATGGCGGGCGGTGGTGGCGCAACCGCGAGTAGAATTCTTCCAAGCTCACTACTCCGTCTTCATCGGCGTCCATGCGGTTGAAGAGAGCTTCAACGCGCTCAGGGTTGACATCCGCAAGGGCGGGCACGGCTGCGAATTCCTCGAGGGAGAGTTCTCCGTCGTCGCCTGCGATTTCGGCAAAGCGCTCAGCGCGCTTTGCTTCGATTTCGGCCCGGATTGCGGCGCGACTTGCGGTTCTCTCTTCGTCAGAGAGCTCGCCGTCGCCATCGGTGTCCCATTGGGCGACCCAATCGGCGTGCTTGGCGGCCCGGGCTTCCTTGATGGCTTGGCGCTCTTCCTCGTCAATGCGACCATCTTCATTGGTGTCGAACTGCTCAAGAAACTTGGGCAGGTGGTCACCAAAGCTGCGGCCACCGGCACTGACGCTGGTAATTCCGAGACCAAGGGCGAGACCGAGGATCGGGAGGTATTTGAATTTCATGGTTCTGGTTGTCTGGTTCTGGTTGTCGAAAGGATCCGGTCTTTTATTGGCCCTTGGAGGGTTATTAGCCTTGGAGGGGTCTGACGGAGGGCAGTTCGGGGTGGTTACATTTTTCGAAAAAAAGATTCTTAAGCGTTCGACGATCAGTTTGCCTTGGTTTGGCGCACGCGGTAAAACCGTCTTGGGGAGATGATTGAATCGGTGAACTGGAACGTTTGCTGGGAAGCGGGAGCAGGCTTGCTGGTGTTGGGCAAATCCGAGAACCAGGTGCTGAGATCGCTGGTATATTCGACGAGGTAATCGCAACTGGGATAAGCTTGCCAGCTGAGAGTGACGGTATTGTCAGCGCTGCGAGCGATGGAGTCGAACACGATGGGGGGAAGGGCATATTCCACGGTTTCGATGCGAATATCGCTCACGAGCATCCAGTTGTCTCCATATTCATTCGGAGTGCCCGCGGCCACTTGCCACTCCACCGCGATCGGACCGAGAGTTCGCGTAATCCCGGTGCCGTTGAAAAGGACCTCTCCGAAGAGGGGGATCCCGTCGAGGGCCACGGTCCAGCGATTGGTCTGGAGGTCGATCTGGCCGCTGAGATTGTGAAGTTCTCCGTGGATGAACTCCTGCCCGGTGTCGATTTCAGTTCCCCCGGCCGCCAAGTTGCCGGTGCTTCGCCAAAAGCCAAAATCGGAATCCTGATTGGAGATTCGGATCGCGGCCAGAAGGGCGCCATTCATATTGTAAAAGCTGAGAAAAAAATCATCGCGGCGGAATTGGGTGAGCTCAGTGGAGTCTTCAATGCCGAAGAGCATATGGAACTCGAGGAGCGGATTTCCGCCCACTGCGGGATCGTAGTCGATCGGGCGCAACACGGCCGTAAGGGCTCCATTGGGACGGTTGAATCCGATTGCGGCGGTCTTACCCAAGGCGCCGCCGAAGAGGTTCTCGTCAATCGCCTGGACTCCTGAAGTGGAGTCATTGGAGAGCCAGCCGTCAAAGCCAGCCCAAGCATTGTCACCCGTCGGGAAGTCATCGAAGTCCGTCTGATAGAGGGTCTCGCCTTGGGCGAACCCCAGGACGAGTGCTCCGAAAAGAAGTGGGGTGAGTTGGTTCAGCAGGAAAATTGGGTAAAAAGGGAAAAGAGGCAACCCTCCCAGGAGCTTGCCTCCAATGACAATGGAATTGGGGAGATTGACTACCGACCGCCGTTACCACCATCAAGGGGCGGAAGGGGCCTCCCCCCGTCATTGGGCTTGCGGTGATGTCTCAGGCGAGCAGTGAACTCTTGCAGCGTGACACCGCCGTCGTTGTCGGAATCAAGGCGGGCGAAAATAGCGGCGACGCGCCTGGGATTAACATCGTCCAGAGCTGGTAGGGCGGCGAACTCGTCAGCATCGAGGGAATCGTCATCGCCCGCGATCTCGGCGAAGCGCGCAGCGCGCTTGGATTCGATTGTAGCACGGATCGCCTCGCGAGCGGCTTCCCGTTCTTCGCGGGAAAGCATACCGTCACCACTGGTGTCCCACTGGGCAATCCAGTCGGCATGGCGGGCTTGGCGGATCTCTCTGATGGCCTGGCGCTCTTCTTCGCCGATCCGCCCATCTTCGTTGGTGTCGAACTGCTGGAGGAACGCGGGAAGTCCGTCTCCAAAGGAGCGCTCGCGGGCGGGGGCACTGGTAAATCCAAGACCCAACACAAAGCCGAGGAGCGGAAGGAGTTTGAATTTCATGATTCGCTGGGGTGTGGGAAGGGTCGATTCTTTTGTGGTTGAGGGGATCGACGAGTGCCGCGCGGAGCCGCTTATATTAAATCGTTTACTTATTGAGCAGGTCGAAAATATTGCCGCCTTGCTGGGGGGAATCTTGTGCTGGTGCGTCAGGCGCTGGCGCATCCTCTTCGGGAGCGGGAGCGGCGGTGCCGGCTGCGACAGTGCTGTCGAAGTCCTCTTCGAGTTGGGCGACGATTTCGTTCCACCAAGCCAGCCTATCGAGTTGATCTTCCACGAACTCGTCCTGTTGATCAGGGTCAAGAGCGTCATGGATGGCCTCATCGGGGGATTGGGTTTCGTTGCTGGCGACCTCTGGGAGGAGAAAACCGACTGGATAATTGATCACCATGGCCTCGTGGTATCCGTTGGTGGATTTGAGGAGATTGGGATAGATTTTGTGGCGTTGAGTGGTGGTGAGGTCGAGTTGCTCGGTCATCTTGTCGAGCTTGACGAGGGCGGCGCGCTTGACGCCTACGGTGCGCTGGGTGATTTCCTGCCGCTGGATTGGGGTGAGCTTGGGGGCCTTGGGTCCGAGGGCGAGGACGAGGTCAAGTTCTTCGACATCGGGGAGCCTCTGATGAGGCTGCCGACCAGCGCTGTGGTGGGGCTTGTCAGAGCGGCCAACGGTGGCGCTTTCCGGAGAGCGGGGTGACTGGAGGTCTGGAGAAGGGCGCTCGGCATTGGCGACCATTTGCTCGGGCGCAGCATTTCGGAAGGTGATCGTGAGCGCCAGAGTGGAGGCCACCAACAGAAGGGCGACGCCGAAGATCAAGTTTCCGAATCTCATGGGGTTTGGGGGAGGAGTGGTACGGGAAGGGGATTCTCCCGGATTTAACCTCATTGTCGATCTCTCGTTGCCTGTATAAGCGTTAAGAGATTGTTAAGGCTGAGATGGAAACGGGAGGCTTTCTGCGACCCCGGCCCTGGGGGGGGTGTAACCGAAAGTGGCAGAAAGCCTCCTGTCTGAGAGGACGCGCTGGGAGGAGCGTTGGTTACAAGGAGATCTGAATTTCATGGCGCCCCCCCCCTCAATCGGGGGAGGCCGCGCGTAATTTTTCCTGCTGTTCGAAGGTGAGATGGGGCTGGAGACGTTTGTTGAGATCGCGATATTCGATGGCGTAGGCCTTGAAGGCGTCGGTTCGAGCGGCCCGGACTCGGGCGGAGCTTTTGGCGATCTCGGCCTTCACGATCTCGAGTTGCTCGGGGTTGAGCTCGATCAAATCCTGGATGACCGAGAGCGTTGATTCTTCCCAACTGGCGACCGAGGCGCTCTGGACAGACGGTGCTGGTGGGAGAGCATGGGAGTGGTGCTTCATGCCCTTGCGTTCCCCCAGAAGGAATCCAATCCCGTAGCCACACAAGAAAATGGCGAGGATGGCGAGCGCGATGCTCAGGTAGTCATTCAAGCTTGGTTTCATGGGGCTGGGGGCAGGGGAAAAGTGGGAGCTAGCTGCGGGGCGGGAGCCGGGGTGGGCGGATTCGATTTCATGACAAAATAGAGGGTGAGGTAGAGAGCAATCGCAAGAAGGGCCGCCACGAGGGACCAGCGTCGCCACAGGACGGTCTTGGTGAATTTCCAGAGTCCTTCTCGCATGGAGATCATGCGTTTCACAAAACCGGACGGCGCTTCCTCGACCGGAGAGTCGTCCTCGGTGGCTCCGGCCTCCTTGGCGGCGCCAAGGAGGCGGTTCCACGGGGTTTCAGGTTTGTTGTCTGGCATGGGATGGCTTCTGTTGGAGTTCAGGATGCGCCGCTTTGTTCGAGGCGTTCGAGTTGTTGGGCCAGCTTGCGCCGTGCGCGCATGGCGGTGACCTTGACCTTGCTGGCACTCCAGCCGGTCAATTCGGTGACCTCCTTGACGGAGTTTTCTTCGAGGTCGAGAAGACGAATGACGATCTGTTCGCGTGGTTTGAGGGTGGCGATGAGTTTGTCGAGGAGACCGGAAAAGAGTTCGCGATGTGTGTCGGAAGTCCCTGCCCGAGTGCTCGGGGTGTTTTTTTCGATGATCTCAACTTCCGCCTCGCTGAGTTCGGAGTAGGTGACGAGAGGGCGCGATCTCTGTTTCCGAAGCCAGTCGTAGCAGGTGGTCACTGCGATGCGGGAGACCCAGTGTTCAAACGGTTGGGGACCGGTGTATTGCTCGATCTTGAGGAAGATTTTCATGAAGACCTCTTGGGAGACGTCGTCGTGATCGGCGAAGCGTCGCAGGTGATTGCGCAAGTTGCCGCGAACGATGGGATAGAGGATCTCGACGAGAGAGCGATTGGCCGTTTCATCGCCCGCTCTGACGCGCTCAAGGAGATCGGGGGTAATCCTATAGGGCGTTTCTTCCATCCAGTCGCGAGCGCGGGTCCGGTCACAAGAGGAACGACGGAAGGGGGATTCGGCAAGTTACAAATCGAGGCCTCGTGGGCGACGGTCCGGAGATCAAGAGCGGTGGCCCAGGGTGGTGGCCCCGATTCGACGAGAAAATCAGGGTCCGTGGAGTAACCGATCCCGTCTTGTCCCTCGGGACGGCTTGGGAGCGCTTTGGTTGGGCTCCGCTCCGGGCCCGGGACGGGAACAGTCGCCTCGTCAACGAGCTTCCCATCCCTTGCACGGGCGAGGGGTTGCCGGCAGGGGGCACCTTGTGATGTCCTCTGGGTCGTGAGGCGGGCAATTCCATGGAATCCTCTGCCTTCCCCTGTTCGTTGGTCTGGGATGGGCTCAGGAGGCGGCAAGTTCAACTTGATGGTAGAGAACCGCGGGGTGGCCCCCTTCTACGACGACTGGGCAGTCGAGATTCAGCAGGCCGGGGTAGCATTGAGCACGGTGATCGTTGGCTGGAAATTAAGCCAAGTGTTGCCGGGAAAACCTGTGGGGTGGAAAGTGAAAATCGACCAGTCAGCAGCCTACCGCCTGCAGGTGCGCAATCCCATGAAGGGGGGCAAGCCCTTGCGTTTTGCGAACAAGGAGCAGGGTGGCTGCGGATCGAGCTTGAGTAGCTGAATCCGTGCTCAGGAGTCAGCCTCTCTGAGTCCCGGCTTGGACCGAAGTTCCGGAGGGCCGCTAGCCCGCCTTCTTCTCAACGCTGGGCTCCTTCTCCTTCTGCGGCTTTTTCTGCGGTTTGGGGACGTCCCATGCCGTCATCCACTCCTGGCTGGTCTTCTGGTAGCCCTTTTCGACGAGACGCTTCTCCATGTCCGGGAAGTGGGCGGCTCCATAGAAGATGCCGAGCTTATTGTGGCCCCGCTTGACCTGCTTTTTGAGAACCCTGAGGCACTTGGCATTGCGGTCAGAGATGATTACGTTGTCGCCGGCAAGAGCGGCGATTTGATCGTCACCCTGGCCCAGGCTTTTCATCATTTCGAGTTTGAGCCCGTCGGAATTTCCAGAGAGCAGGGCGGCGAGCAGTTTGGCGGGATTGGGTTGTTTGACGCCGTTGTTCTCAGCCTGTTGGGCGGCGGCCAGCGCGAAGCTGAAGATCGATTCGCCATTGTTATTCTGTTTCTTTTCAAACTGCTTGAGGGTGAGATCGGCGTGCACAAAATTCTTGGGCGAGTAATCCACGTCGATCATCTGGCTGGAGAGTTTCAAGAAGCGGGACATGCCATCGACCATCCCGCGCAAGAATTTGGTCTGCAGGTCGCCGCCCTCCCTGCCGCCTTCGGGCACCTTGCCCTCGACCAGGTTTTCGCCCCCGACCATCTCAAAGAGAAGGGCGTCGTATTTTTCAAAGGACTTGTTGAGGGCGGTGTAGTACTTCTTGTCCGCGATGTGCACCGCGCCGATCAGATCAAGGGTCACGCCCTCCTTCTGGTAACGAGTGACCGAAGTCTGCAGGCGGGCGGCCTTCTCATCTTCCTCAATGCGAATGAAGTCGGTGGCCGGCTGCTGGGGCGGGTCTGCGACTGGAGCGGGCTTTTCCGCCACCGGTTCCTGGGCGAGCGTCAGGGGGGTTGCGATGGATGCCAAGGCGAGGAGAGAGAGAAATCGTTTCATGTCTGCAAGATGGGCTTTCTTTCCCAGCGCCACAAGGAGGGTATTTTGTCGGGAAAGAGTTTCCCCCACATGGTCTCAAGTCAAGGGGTTGAGAGGGAGGCGCTCTTGGGGATGGCGGGTGCGGTCGGGATCTTGCCGAACCACGAGATCGCGGCAAATTGGGAATCGTGAACACCTTGCGATGGGCCGCAATCGGCCCCTGCGGAGAGCTCCGCCTGAAGTTGTTCGGAGGTGGAGAATTCCTGAACGTTAGCTCCAAGGGTGGGGCTCATACTCCTGCGGCGTCGGCGCTAAGACCTAGAATCAGATTTACGTTCCAAAGCCGGGCCTGCGGGTCAGGCTTTTATGGGTGACGATTGCGGGACTGCCGAATCCAGTTTATAGGATCCCGAGATGAGTGCCGAGTCACACCTTCGTTACTGCCCGGACCTCTTCCGCTATCAACGGAGAGTGTCACGGGAGGTGATGGTCGGGAATGTTCCGGTCGGTGCAGATCATCCGATCCGGATTCAATCGATGATCACGGCCGACACGCGGGACACCGACGCCTGCGTGAAGGAGGTCCTCGAGCTCGCGGAGGCGGGCTGCGAGATCGTGCGCATCACCGCGCAGACCAGGAAGTACGCGGCGAACCTGGAGAATATTCGGGATGGGGTGCGAGGTGCGGGTTGTGAAGTGCCCTTGGTGGCGGATATTCACTTCAAACCGGATGCCGCCCTCGAAGCGGCCAAATGGGTGGAAAAGGTGCGCGTGAATCCGGGGAACTATGCGGACAAGAAGAAGTTCGAAGTGCGCGAGTATTCCGACGCGGAGTACGAGGCAGAACTCGCGCGCATTCGCGAGAAGTTTGCTCCGCTGGTGGAGGTGTGCAAAGAGCTTGGACGCTCGATGCGGATCGGGACCAACCATGGCTCGCTTTCCGATCGCATCATGAATCGCTTTGGCGATACGCCGCTCGGAATGGTGGAGAGTGCCTTGGAGTTTGCGCGCATTGCCCGGGAGCACGGCTACCACGAGATGGTCTTTTCGATGAAGGCCTCGAATCCGAAAGTGATGGTCGAGGCCTACCGGCTATTGACTGCTCGATTGGAGCAAGAGGGTCCGGATTGGAACTATCCCATTCATCTCGGAGTGACGGAAGCGGGCGATGGTGAAGATGGCCGGATCAAGTCCGCGATTGGAATCGGATCGCTTCTGGAAGATGGGATTGGCGATACCATCCGGGTCTCCCTGACGGAGGATGCGGTCTGTGAGATTCCCGTCGCGCGGGCGCTGGCAGCTCCCTTTCATTCCCGGGTGGCCGAAGAGGAGGAGCGTCAGAATTCGCCCGTTTCGTCCTGGGATCCGTTTTCCTACCAGCGGCGACCATCCGCAGTGATGACGCTCAATGGTCACGAGCTCGGCGGTGATCGCGTGTTTCGAGTGGTGACCACGCAAAGGAAGTGGGACGCG
Source organism: Roseibacillus sp. (assembly GCA_028821775.1). GTDB lineage: Bacteria > Verrucomicrobiota > Verrucomicrobiia > Verrucomicrobiales > Akkermansiaceae > Roseibacillus_B. The sequence continues at coordinate 22,933 of JAPKFB010000060.1, read as the reverse complement.
CTGGCGCACAAGCTCGACAAGCTCGGGGACTTTCAGCCGGAGATTGTCCTGGAGGAGAGCGGAGTGGTTGCGATTGACCCTCGGGAGGAGGGGGCCATGGCGGCCCTCAATGCCCGCGCGACACCGGCGCTGGTGACCGTGCAGGATGGGATTGATCTTGAGGTGGTCGCGGCCTTTCGTTTGCTGGCCGCTCGCCTCGATGCTCATCATGCCATCCTGTTGAAGGATGTGCTGAAGCCATCAGATGATTGCGGGAAGGAGTTTCTGGAGACCCTTTTGGTGGCGGCGCGCAACATCGGTTCCCTGATTTGCGATGGGATCGGCGACGCCATGATCCTGCAGGGCGAAGAGGCTCCGGGACAAAGTCTGCGCTTGAGCTATAACATCCTGCAGGCCTCGGGAGCACGGATCTTCAAGACCGACTACGTGGCGTGTCCCAGCTGCGGACGGACGCTGTTCAACCTGCAGACCACCACTCAGAAAATTCGGGAAGCAACCGGCCACCTCAAGGGAGTGCGCATCGCGGTGATGGGTTGCATCGTGAATGGGCCGGGGGAGATGGCGGATGCGGATTTTGGCTATGTGGGCGGGGCTCCAGGTAAGATCAATCTCTATGTGGGCAAGGAAGCCGTGAGTTTCAATCTCCCGGAGGAGGAGGCGGTGGATCGCCTCATCGAGCTCATCAATGAACACGGAAAGTGGATCGACGCACCAGCCAGCGCGCCGATCGGGGTCTAGCGGTGTCTGGGTTGCGTAACACCGGGAGGCTTGTTAGAGTGCCGCCACCCGGCGTGATGCAGAGTGGCGTAACGATCACAGAAACCAAGGAGAAGACGTCCACCGAGTTGGAGGGAACGTGGGACGTGGTCGTTTTTGATGATCCAGTGAACTTGATGGGTTACGTTACCAAAGTTTTTGAAAAGGTTTTTGGGTATCCCCGGGAGCGGGCGGAGCATCTGATGATGACGGTTCACTTGGACGGGAAGGCGTTGGTGTGGACGGGGACCCGGGAACGGGCGGAACTTTACGCTCAGCAATTGCAGAGCTACCAACTGCAGGCCAGTCTGGAAAAGGCAGGGTGAAGAGGAAATGAGAGTGATGCCGACATTGGAGGGAGGGTTGCGAATCGATGTGGAGACGGCCACCGACTGGCTGGTCCTTGAACAAATTGCACCCGATGCGCTGCAGGGGGGATCGGAGAAACTCCCTTCGCGCTTGAGTGCCTTGATGGATGACGAGTCGGAGTGGGATGAGATGGTGATTCCGGAATTGAAGGAGTTCTTCAACGGCCAGCTGCGCAAGGTCGCTGACACCGTGCAAGCGGCCCAGAGCAAGGGAGATCCCGAAGCCGAATCTCCAGAGGGAGAAGTCTTTATCGAGCGCGAAGACGGACTCGAATGGTACGGGGCCCTGAATCAGGCCCGGCTTGCCCTGGAGAGCCGTTATCAGTTTGGACCAGCTCAGGAAGTCTCGGAATTGGAAGCCTTTCCTGCTCCCAAGCGATCGGCGTTTATTCGGAGCCAGTTCTACTGCGCCTTGCAGAGTCTTCTGTTAGAGCATGTCTTGGAATAGGAGCTGCGGGTGATCCTTCAGCCCGCGATGAGGGCCCAGATCGAGCGACCTCCTGGGAGCAGCATGCGGCCCCCGGCGGCGGCACCCATTTTTCGGGGAGCGGTGGGAGAATCTAGCTGCGCCAAGACCTCCGGCGATGGAATGGGCGGCGGGGCTTGGGGGGTGGCGGATCTTCCTGTTCGGGATCACTCATTATTCATGCCTGAGGGGAGGTCTGAGGTTGGAGAAATTTGCGGGCCGCCTGGTAGACTCGCGCGACGGTGAGTTCTTCCATGCAGCGATGATGATCGAGGGGGCAGCGTTGTCGATTGCAAGGACTGCAATCAAGATGTTGTGAAAGGACGATGTGGTGTCTTCCGAGTGGGCGGGTGGTCACCGGGTCACCGGGACCGAAGAGAGCGACGGTAGGGATTCCGAGATGGGCTGCGAGATGAGTGACAGCCCCATCGTTGGAAATGAGGAAGGAGCAATGGGGAAGAGCGGTGAGAAGACCGTCCAGATCGAACTGGTTGGCGTAGTTCTTCACCTTGCCACGGAAGAGGAGGTCCAGGTCGTTGCCTTCCTGAGCGTGTCCAGGATAGGCCACGATCATCAACTCGACCTGGTGGTTGGCGAGGAGGGTGGTGCCAAGCTCGCGAAAGCGATCGACGCCCCACCGATAGGACGGGCCCAGCACTGATCCCGGCACGAGGCCAATGCGGATTGGATTGGGGCGCGGCGGAAGGGGTGGAGTTTCGAAACTCTTGGTGAGGTACGCTTCGATGCCGAGCTTCTCGATGAGCCCCATGTAGTAGCGCACGCGGTGTTCGACGGGACCGCGCAGCTCGTCGATTGGCAGCTGGTCGGTAAGGCGCTTGGAGAGAGATTTGATCTCATAGCCAAGTCGCTGGGACACGTCGGCTTTGGCGAGGGCGGCGGCGGCATTGGAATCCTCCCATGCGAGGGAGGACTCCGCTTCGAAGGTGCCCGCCTTCAGAATCTGGAGGATCGCCTTGGCGGATGCTTCTTCGGGATACTCGATGATTTCGTTCAGTCCTCCGACGGTCTGCCATAAGGGAGCAATCGAATCCGGGGTGAGCACGGCGATGGTGGCGTCGGGACGGGCATTGCGCAGGGCCCGCACGGCCGGAATGCAGAAACACGCTTCGGTGATGCTCAGGGGGGAGGTCACCACGACCTTGTCGCCCTTGAGATGAGGCGGGGGTTCGTCCGGAATGGAGTCGGCCTCCGGTGAGTTGGACATGGAAGTGAGATAGATAACTATCCTACGGAGGGCAATCCTATGAACTCACCACTCGGAGATTATGGAGATCGTTGGATAGGCGCCCGGCCGGTGGAAGTCGGGCTCGCCCTCTCCCAAGTCACTGGCGCTGAGGAAGCGTTGTTTGGGAGAATCCAGGATGAAGGTCGCATTCAGCCGGGAGGCGGGCCCGAAGTGAAATTTCTCCTGGAGCCATGCCAGCGGGAGGACGGCCTGCGCGTTCCATCCGTCGGATCGCCTCTCCCCTCGAGAGGTGATCGCGGGGTCGTTGATCTCGCGAATGGCTTCTCGCGGAGCCCGGAATTCGGCACTCCAATGAGCGCCCTCGGGCGAGAGATTGAATTCGAGATAGTGGTTTGTGATCGGGTCGGTGAGAAAAAATTCCGCCACGTCATACTTCCAGAGTTCGGCGAGAAAGAGCCCCGCGCGCGCCTCGGGATGACAGAGTGCGGGATGACTTCGGGTTGCGGAAAAGATGAAGGCCGAGGAAGTGAGCTCAAAGCGAAAGAGGAGGGCAGGACTGATCACTTGACCAAACCAGTCGGAGACGAGCGGGGTGTAGGGGGCCTCATTGTTGTTAGACCCGGAGTAAACTTTCATCGCAAACAGTGTTCAAGCGACCAATAGAATCGGCCAATAAACTTAAGGAATGTGAACAATTAGACTGGTCTCGATGGGCCTTGAGGGAATACACTAGTTTTGTCTCGGAGTCCCCGAACCATGTTGAACTTGCAGCCCATTGAGTACGTTGGTCGTACACCAAGTCGTCCGAAAAAGAAGCATCCCAATTTGATTGGGGGCTGGGTTCTTCTGCTCATGACGTTGGGAATTGGTTTTGTAATTATCCGGCCGATGGTGCCATTTCTCCAATCGAAGCGGGCACATGCTACCAAGGCGAATGCGGAGAGAGCAATCGGTGAGCTCAAGGAGTCGAAGGACTTTGCCAAGCGGTTGGCGGCTGCGGCTCTCGCGCGCACAACCGAGATCGTGGAGTATGATTCAGGCTATTACGATCTCAGCTATCCGGGCGGGGATATTCCCTCGCACAAAGGGATTTGTGCCGACCTTGTGGTGAGGAGCTATCGCTCGTTAGGCGTTGATCTTCAGGAACTTGTGCACGAGGATATGGCGGAAAACTTTCGTCTCTATCCCCAGTTGTGGGAGCGCAAGGAGCCCGACAGCAACATCGATCATCGCCGAGTGCCCAATCTGCAACGTTACTTTTCGCGCTATGGGAAGGAGCTGGAAAACTCGCCCTCGATTGACGACTACGAGGTCGGAGACGTGGTGGGTTGGCGACTTTCCTTTGGGGCCCTTGAACAAGGTGGCAGTCATATCGGGATTGTCGTTCCGGGGCCTGGGGCGCGAAGTGATGAGAAGTGGGTTGTGCACAACATTGGTTCAGGTCCGGAGTGGGAGGACAAGTTGTTCGACTACGAGATCGTGGGTCACTACCGGTTTGCCCCCGGTCGCGAGTCGAGCACGGCCTCGGCGGAAAACGAGGCGGGGATTTCACCAACGCCGCACTAGTAGCGCTAGAATAGGGCTCTTCCCGATCTCGGAAGGGATCAAGTGTAAGGCGGCTCGAAAACTTCTGGCATCAGGTGCCGGAGATTGCTGCGGCTCCTCCAGGGTCGAGAACTGGGGTGGAGCTCGTAGACTTGGAGTGTCGTGTTCCGCTCAACACCGCGCTACGGGCTGCGACCCCTCGTATTCCTGCGCCATTCGAGTGATCAGTCAGGGTCGATGTGGAGGATGATCGCTGGCGAGATGGGTCCGGGGTGGAAGAATGAAAAGGATGAGTTGCTTGCGGTGGGAATGGCGAGCTGGGCCTTGGGTCGAGGATGGAATCGGCGGAAACAGACGATGAATCCGCAGATGAGGGAGGCCGTTGAGAACCCAGGCTTCGGGTAAGAGATCGGGGTCTATCTCGAGAACAACCCCAAGTAGTTCTCCTCCTGCTCTTTCAGGGAGCGAAGTCAACCACGATGCGCGTGAACCACTGGAGGGTGGCAGGATGGTGGAGCCTGAGGACGCCGAAGCCGGAGGCCGGGGTGACCGACTCAAAATCATCGGAGCCGGTCCATGGTCCGTTGGAAATGCGGGTCGCCTCGGTGGTCCAGAATTCGAGATCGGTTGATGATTGGATTCGAACGGTCACGTCTCCGGGAGCGACGGCCGGGAAGAGAAAGGTGCTCGTCAATCCTTCGCCCGCGGTTGGGTTCAACGCCAGGATCGGGATGGTCCTGCGAGTGAAAGGGTCCAGCCCGAAGGCATACTCGATCGGATTGGAGTGCGTGTCGCCGTCGGGATCGTCCAGGCCGGCTCCCAGGAGATTGCTCCACTCTTCGAAGGAAGCGGCTCCGTTGGGGGCCGCTGGTGATCCGTGGAGCGCGATGGAGGGGATCCAGGCGGAACGCTCGTTCCAGGTGGAGAGCGGTCGGAAGGCATCCCGCAACTCGAGGGAGCGGCCTTCAGTATCGGTGGTCGGGTGCCAGGTGCTGAAGTAGGTGAACTGCTGGATGTTGACGTTCCAAGGCTCGGGAAGAGTGAGGGCCACCATCTCACTGTCATTGTCGAATCTGGAGTCATCGAACGCGCCTGCGACGAAGCGATCAGGAACATCGCGGTGAATGCTTCTGAAGAACCCCGGGTCTCTCACGACTACGAGTTGCCCTCCCGGGGCGAGGTCCATCGCGGGGAAGGTGAAGGTAATACCCCTCGTGAAACGCACTCCAGTGAGGTCAAGGGTAAGAGTCTCGCTGATGTTGGTGACCTCGACGAACTCGCCGTTGTTGCCATCAGGAGGATTGTACATCAGTTCGGTGATGCGGAGGTTGTCGAGGAGTTCCTGGTGGGCCAGTTCAGTGGGAGTGGGTGGGACCACCAAGGTTTCGCTCGCAGTGAGTTCACAGTCGAAAACGATGTCCGAGCTATTACTGGTCGCCTGGTAGGTCACCACCGCAAGGGTGTTGGTTCCGTTGAGGAGAAATTTGCTGGGGACGGGGAAGGGGCCTTCAAAGACAGCGTTGGAGATGGTGTCATGGGCCCAGGTATTTTCGGTGAGGGGGCCAGCTTGGATGTTATGACGATAGAGCAGTTCTCCGTTGAGGAAAAAGACCGCTCCGTCATCCAGAGAGGTCTCCAGCATGAGGGTGGTTTGGGTGGGATTTCCGCTGAACTCAAAGGGATGACGGAAGTGGTAGTTCTTCCGGGAGATGTGGTAGACGAAAGCAGGATCAGTGGTGAGATGGGTCGCGAGAGGGACCAGCAGGGCGGAGTCTTCGTGTCCGAGGGGTGCAGGTCCCACTTTCCAGGCAGCATCGTCGAAGAGGGCGGTGTTCCAGGCCGCGGGCGGGTCCGGATGGGGATGATCGAGGAAGCGCCAGCCGGGTTCTTGAAAGGCGAGCGGAGTCGAGATCAACTGCCGCCGGGTGGTGCGGTTGTTGGATCGGCCGGGGGTTCCCAGCGAGAACGACTCGATGCTGAGCGAGCCGTTCGGATTGCGACCCTCCACCACGTCAACCGGTTGACAGGTGATGGCGACTTGATCGATGGTGGCTCCGATCAGGTCAGTCAGGACGATCCATTCGCGAAAGGCCTCGAAGGTGAAGGGAAGATTGTCCGCATCCTCAGAGGGCAGGCCGGTAGCCCAGAGCACCAGAAATCCTCCGGGTTCCAGGTAGGTGTGCTCCCGCAGTTGGTGTTGGAAGGGATGATCGGGAGAATCGGAGATCCCGAGTCCGCCCAAGGCGGCAGGAGAATCGCCAGGATTGTAGAGCTCAACGAATTCTCCGGCATAACGCACGTCGGCTTCGGCGAGCCACTCATTGATCTTGAGGTCGCGAACGGGGGCGAGGCCGGACCGTTGGTTGGCTAGGTTGGGAGAGGGGATGGTCAAGCTCCAGTTGGCTTCCGGACCGACACGACCAATCGAGAAGCCGGGCGCTTGGAGCCCCCAAGTAATGATATCCACGAGAGTGTTGCCTTGAAAGAGAAAAAGGGTCTCGCCCCTCGCGCTGAGTCCGGGCACATCGCGGGCGGAGAAGGTGCGGAAGGATCCCGCCCCAATGGTGCCAGAGAGGGGTCGCTTGTTAGGTTTGTTCGGGTTGTCGGTCAGGGACCATCCCTTCAGGGAGCGCGCGCCGTTGGAGGGGTTGTGAAGTTCGACGGAATCTATGCCTGGAGCAGAGTTGGCTTCGACCTCGTTGAGAAGGAGAGCGATGGGGGCAGAGGGATCGACCTGCCATTCGCGGCTGGACGTGAAGTCTGCGGCCTCCTGCCAGTAACCGGCAGAGTCCTTGGCGAGGAGGTCTATGCGATGGCGGCCCTCCGGAAGGGCCGTCAGGAAAATTCCGGCCCCAAGTTGTTGGTCCGTGCTCCAGGGGCCGGGGATGCCCTCAGTGACGAGTCTAAAGCGATATGCCAGGATGCCGGGGCCGCTGACCCGGAGGACGGCGGTGTTGAGTCTTGATCGGGAGGGGGGCAGGCCGGACACCTGAGCGCCGCGGGGAATGAGGGCACCCCGATCAAGACCATTGTGTCCGGTCCCGATCGCAGGAGAGCCTGGCAGGAGAGCCCAGTTCGACTTGGGCCAGGGTTCCGCATGTGGGTTGTCGAGAAAGGGGTCGAGGTCCAGGTTATCGATGCCGATGCCAAGGTGGGCGGAGGGAAGATTGTTGCGATGGCCGATGATGGTTGGATTGGGTTCGGGAAAGACCGAGAGGGCATTCGCGAAGGTAGCTGCACAATCGACGAAGAGGTTGGAGTCCATCCGAATGCTCTCACCCGGAGGAAAGTTGCGCGCAGGTTCGTCGAAATGGATGGCTGCGATGGTGGCCTGCACCACGGTGTTGTTCAGAAAAACGCCATCGGATTCGTTGATGAGGAGCAGGGCGTGATCGACGTCAAAGAACAGATTGCGAATTACGGTCAGATGAGAGTCAAGGTCGGTAGAGATTGCGTTGGAGCTCGAATTGCGCGGTGTGTCCTGGTGGACATGCATGAAGATGTTGCCCTCAAGGTGGGCATCGCTGCCATCGAGGTCGAAGCAGTCGTCGGTGGCGCCGGTGAAGATGTTGTCATAGGCCGTCAAGATTGGACCGGGCCGGCGTCCCCCGGTGAAATCGATAATGTCGTTGTAGCCCGTCGTAGGGACAAAGAGATTACGACGAAGGATGAAGTAGTCGTCGCCGATGAGGATATCCCCATGGATTGCTTCGGTTGACCGAATGAACGGGAAGACGCAATCGCGGAGTTCCAACTGCGGGCTGGTCAGTTCGAGAACATTGTCGGTGCAGTGATCCCAGGTAAGATGATCGAGCAAGAGGCGGGAACGCTGCAGAAGGATGGACTCGCCCTGGTCGTCTCCGTACTCCATGTCGGAGTAGGATATGACGTTGTCAGTGAGGGAGGACTGGCCTGGCGGGGCGGAGATGTTCAAGCCCTGCCACCTTCCGCTGCTGCCTGGAGTTCTGCTCAGCCGGATGCGGTTGTAGGCTTCGCCTTCGCAGTGCAGGGTAGCACCTGGTTGGACGGTGATTCCGGCTCCGGGCTCAAAAAAGAGGGAAGTGCCCGGCTCGATGGTGAGAGTGAGACCCGGGGGGACGACCAGGGAAGGGGTGACGATCCACGGGCCAGAGGCCGCATCGAGGGTGGTGTTGTCGGTGAGAAGGCCGCCCACCGCACTGGTGTCACCATCGTCGTAGTAGACATCGAAGTATGTGTTGGAGAGAACGTTGTTGTCAGCATCACGTTCCTCGACCACAAGGCGGTTGATTCCGGGATTCAAGTTCCCCGCCGTGAATGACCAGGTGGCTGCCCTGAGGTCGATATCGGCGGCCGTCCCGTTGACGTGGATGGACCTCGCCTGAGTGAGGTTGCAAGTGCCAGCGAGAGTGGCGAGGCCGGTTTCGGTGAAAGGATAGCCGCCGAAGGTCTGCATCTCGGGGGTGGCGGTGGCGCTGAGCGGGCTCTGGATCAAATTGAGGATGTTGGTGCGCCGGGCGGCCAGGAATTCCTTGGCGGTGGTGGCGACGCCGGGTGGGGTCCAGGTGAGGGCATCATCGATCAGGGCATTGGCACGGGTCTCTTCGAAGGGGCCAGCCAGGAGCTCAGCGAGGATTTCGTAGTAGCGATGAAGAACTTCCGGTTGGTTGAAGAGCGGTTCGAGTTGCTCGAACGATTCAGTGCCTTCCACAACGTCGAGGATGGTGAAGGGCAGGTCTGCAATCTCGATGCTGCTGTCGTCGTCTCCCTCTCCCAGGATGGTGTCGAGATCGTGCGGGATCAGTTTGAAGGTTCCCTCGTTCCCGCGATAGAGGACATAGTCATCGTCGCGTCCGGTGAAGAGGCTGTTCTCACCGTTGGTGAGAATGGTGCTCACCGCCAGGTTTCGGAGCCACGATTCGAGATCCATCACGGTCTTGATCTGGTCGAGATAGCCGGGCCCGCTGGCGGTAGAGAGCACGCGAATGAATTCGTGAAGGTCGGTCCAGTCGTTGACGCCGGAGTTGTTTTCCTTGTCCCAACCGGCTCCGGTGTAGCTGGCGGCGAGATCCGAGCTCGCTGGGAAGTACTCCCATCGAGTGCCGCTGCCTGCCATGCGATAAAGGTTGCCGTTGGCATCGAGGGGATAGTGGGCCCTGACAAAGTGGCGGTTCACCGGTTCGTTGTGAACATACATGCCGTAGTGATGGTGGTGGTGCGAGCCATTGGCGGCATTCTCGGGGGCGGCGTGATTGATGCCATTCATCCGAACCTGGACCGCCTTTGATTCGTAAACCGGCAGACCGGCTTCGCGATAGAAGAGGCTGCCCAGCAGCTGGTTGTAGGTAAACTGGGTGTTGAGATTGAATTCGTCGTAACCCTGCCACAATTCGGAGGAAGGAAGTTCGACCTTGATATTGCGCGGATATCGGCTGCGACTTCCTGATCCGCGCAGGCGAATTCCGCACTGATAAAAGGTGGTAAAGGAATCGCCGAGTTGGGCGATGAAGGTGGCGTTGAAGCGTGCGTTGGTATTGCGCTCGGCGGTTTCAAAGGAGATGCCGAGATATTCCTCACTCTCGCGCTTGGTAAGAATCAAGCGGTAGAACGGGACGCGACCCCGGTGGAGTTGACGGTCAACCTGGTAGAGGAGATTGGCGCCCTGGGTTCCCGTCGCCGAAGTGGGTGCCGGCCACGTGCGGCTTTGAATGGGATCGAGGGCTTCCACGAAAAACTCGACCACGGTGCCATTTGGTTGGGCCGGAAGCAAGGCGGTGTGGATTCCGTCGCCGGCGCGTTCGTCGCCGCCGAGTCCGTCGTCCCGCATGGCAGTGGGGAGGAAGTTGCCGGGGGTCAGCGATGAAATGCGATGATGCACCACCGCATTCGGGGAAGAGATGTCATCGGTGATCCGAGCGCGAACGAGAACGAGATCGTTTGGCCCAGGTACGGCCGGATGGTGCGAGACCTCTTCAATGAGAGGAGGAATATTGAGGGAGAAGACGGAGTTTTGTTGCCCCGGGGTTCCGTAATCCGGGAGGCTCGGAGCCCAGTTTTGGCCGCTGTTGTTAGAGAACAAGAGATTGCGCAACTCCATGCTCTTGCTTCCGGCGTCGGCGGGGTTTTGCCAGATCCATCCCCGGTGCCCGAGATCATCGGGGCCGGGCCGGCGCAGCGCCCAGTCCCCCCCATCGGCGTATTTCACGCGATCGATTTCAACTCCGGCCGGATTGAGGAGTTGGATGGTCTCGCTCCGATTGGAAAGTCCCCCTGACCAGTCGCCCACCACATTGGTGACGCCCTGATGGCGGGCGCGGAAGGTGGCCACGTCAGCGGCGACGACAAGATAGGTATTTTCAGGTATTGTGGTGGTGTTACCGGGAGGAAAGGTGAACCCCACACCGGAGAGAGTCCAATTCTGGAGCGCGACGGATCCGGGCCCCGGATTGTAGATTTCCAGCCATTCCTCATTTGGATCCTCGCGCTCCGCGAGATGAGGCGGGTGGAACATGAACTCGCTGATCAAGGGAACCGCGCCGAGGGGGGCGAGGCTCATTAGAAGAGCGGTAGCGATGAGTCTCATGGATTCCAGATGAATCGCGCAGTCACATTAAGCATTGAGCAAGGAATGCCCAAAAATGTGCCGAATCAAAGGGATGATCCAAGGGCGAGGAGGGGGTGGTGACGATGGGTGCATCGAGAAGGTAATTTCGGTTGAGCCCCCCCTCACAGCAAGCATTCTTCCTCCTGTGGCCAAACCCGCTCACCGGGCCATGATTCTCTTGAAGGAATAGCCCTTATTCCGCCTTTCAGGGCCCCTCTCGCGAGGGACCTCTACCATTGATGGGTTATCGATTGAGCCTGAGTGGACAGGAGAAGCGAGCCGGAGGCCGGCTTGGTCTTCGGCGATCCGCCGAAGCCGAGGTTCTCCATCTTGATGATATTCAAGATCGCGGTCTCTTGGCGGCACATGAAATTGTGACTATTCGCCCAGTTTGCGCTCGGCGCGAGACGGGTTGTGAAGGAGGGGGACCCTACTCGCTCTTCTTGGAGGGCTTGTTGTCCTTGGCAGGGTCCTTTTCTCCCTTCCTTTGGTCATCGGCCGCAGTCTTGGGAACGAACTTCAGGACTTTGCCATTGATGCAGTAACGCTGGTCCGTCGGGGTGTTGAATCCCTCCCCTTCGAAGATGTGGCCGAGGTGTCCTTCACACACCTTGCAGCGGACTTCGATGCGAAGCATTCCGGCGGAGGTGTCGCGGATGGTTTTAATGTTCTTATGCTGGGAGGCGTCATAAAAGGCGGGCCATCCACAGCGGGCATCGAATTTCTCTTTGGAGGTAAACAGTTCGGCGTTGCAGCCGACGCAATAGTAGGTGCCTTCAGCCTGCTTTTTGAATTCGTCGTAGACTTTGCCATAGGGCCGCTCGGTGTCGTGATGGCGCAGGATCTTGTATTGCTCGGGAGAGAGTGTCTTCCTCCACTCAGCGTCGGTTTTTTTCACGAGTTTGGTGGGTTGTGCAGGCGCTTTCTTGTCGGTGTCCCTGGCCTTCTTTCCTCCATCGGCACTGGCGTCTCCGCAGGAAAGTTGGAGGAGGGCGATCCCCGCAGCAAGGGCCAGGGCTGTGATTCGGGCGGCGGCTTTCATTGCAGACACAACATATCGTGCTCATGGGAGCCTGTCAAAACAGTGTTTATTCCCGCGAGAGGAACGAATGGACAAATTGCGTAATTCCCTCTGAGAGGGGCCTTGCGCCCGGTTCACGATGAGGACCAGCCTAGGTCACACCCAGGCCGACCGGGAAGATGATCTGCATCGCCATGGTGAGGAAGAGGTTGAAGATTAGGATGGCGAGGGAGGAGAGAACCATCGCGTCGGTGGTCCCGCGGCCGACGCCGACCGCTCCGTTGGAAGCTCGGAGACCCTGGTGACAGGAAATGATGACGATGAGCAAACCAAAGAAAAATCCCTTGATCATCGCGATGGTGATGTCGGTGCCGTCGGTGAAGCGCTCGACATTGAAATTCCAGTAGGCGCCCGGGACTTTGAAAAGGTGCACCCCGACCACGTAGGAAGCGAGGATGCCGAAGGCTACCGACTGCGCGATGAGGAGAGGAATGGAAATTGCCATCGCAATGAGGCGAGGCGTGACGAGGTAGTCAATGGGGTGCACGCCCATTGAGCGCAGGGCGTCGATTTGCTCGGTCACTTTCATGGTGCCGATCTCCGCCGCAATCGATGAGCCCACCCGGCCGGCCAGCATCAGTCCGGTGATGGTGGGACCCAGTTCGCGCATCATGCCGATACTGACAATCACGCCACCCATGGATTCCATGTCGACGAGGGCGAACTGGAAAAGGGCCTGCGCAGCAAGGACGGCCCCGGTAAAGCCTCCGGTGATGATGACGACCATTTGGGAGCGATAGCCAATCTCAGCGATCTGCTCGAAGATCTGCCTCCAGCGCTTGGGTCCTCGGAAAAAGGACTCCAGGATCTGTCCAATCAACCCGGAGAGCTCGCCGAGGTAGGTAAAGAACCTCAAGGCGAGTCGGCCGAGGAGCCGGAAATAGATCACGGAGTGATTAAGAATCTAATTTGGAATTTCTAAATGCTAAAGTTGGGGCGCATCCTAGTTGAGAACGATGGAGACCTACCAAATCATTCTTGCGCTGCTCGTGCTCCTAGCTGGGGCCTGTGTGGTCTGGGCCTACAATATGCTGGTCAAAGCGCGGAACCAGATGCGGGAAGGCTGGAGTGGAATCGAGGTACAGCTCAAGCGCCGCCACGACCTCATTCCATCGCTGGTCCAGTGTGTGAAGGGCTATCAAACCCACGAACGGGAGCTTCTGGAGACCGTGTCGCGGGAGCGGACGGAGGCCCAGGCCGCGAGGGGAGCAGGCGAAGCGGGGGGAGCGGAGAAGATCCTGGGCCGGGACCTGGGGAAAATCGTGGCGCTGGCGGAGGCGTATCCGGACTTGAAGGCTGACAAGTCGTTTCGCGGATTGATGGGGGACCTGGTCGAAATCGAGGATCAGATCCAGTATGCCCGGCGCTACTACAACGGCTCGGTGCGCGATCTCAATAACGCGATCGAGTCCTTTCCCTCCAACCTGGTGGCCGGCCGGTTTGGCTTTGAGGTCGGGGATTTTTTCGAGGTGGAAACCGCCAGTGAGCGCCTGCCCCCCGATCTTGCCGCCGCCCTGAAGGGTGGATGAGAGCGTATTAGCGAGAAGCGATGTCCTGTTTACCATTTGTCCCTGTTCTTTCAGCTTCGTCCGCTCACCCGGCGGAGAGCCTCATGGGGACAACTGCTTCTGCTCTTCTCGGGGGACTCGAGTCCCTCTGGGGAGAACACTCTCCCTTCGTCATGGGCGAGGTCATCCTCCTCGGCGCGATGGGGTTCTACCTTGTGGCCTGGCTGCTGGTGGGCTGGGATCACCACAAGGCGGCCGGGGGGCCGAAACATGAACCCCCGGCGGGATATTCCCCGGCCGCCCTGCGCTATCTCTGGAGTATCGAGGATTGCCCGGTTGGGTATGACGATGGGTGTTTTACCACGGCCGTGGTGGGGTTGGCGGGAAAGGGGGTCGTGACCATCGAGCAGAATGGAAGCACCTTTCTGCTTCACGACCGGGGAGTGGGAACCGTAGAGCTCCTGCCGGATGAAGAGATCGTCTACAACGCCCTGTTTCACGATGCGAGTCCGGGCTCCGATGCGCCGCGTGGGAGTCTCACCCTGGGGCAAAGTGGGCGGAGGCTCTACGGGCAAGTTTTCAGGGCGGCTGAAGCTGGCTTGCGGACGCAGCTGGACGAGCAACTGAAACGAGGCGAGGGCTACCGGACGCATAACCGGTGGTGGGTCTGGATCGGGGTGTTGATTTCCCTCTTTGGAGCAGGGCTTCTCAACACGGATCCCACGTTTCTTGAAAGTGGAATCGCCAACAACGTGGCGGAGGGCGCGGCGGAGATTTCATCCGGTTTGAATGTGGAGTGGCTTGTGAGGGGAGTATTGGGGGGGGCGCTTGCGCTCTTCTGGGCGCTGGTGATCTTCCTGCTCTACGGAAGCTTTATCCTGCTGCGAAGGCGGGACATGGAGCCCGGTCTTGGTCTTGGTTTTCTCGGGGTGGCCTTCGGGTTCATGCTCGTGAAAGTGACGCTCGAGCTGTATACCGGGGCAGGATTCTTGCGGGTCGCCGCATGGATGCTGTTCGGCTACGTGCTGAATGCTCGTGGTGCAAATCTCCTGAAGCGCTACTCGCGGAAGGGGCGCATGGTGCAGGACTACATCGAAGGTCTCCAGATGTATACGGGTGGAGAACGGAAGGCGGATTCTAAGTTTCAAGTCTACGCCCCGGAGATGAGCGCGGAGCATCACGATCAGCTCCTTCCCTATGCGGTCGCCCTCGGGCGTGCCGGGAACTGGTCCCAGCGATTCGAGTCCGTGCTGGCGAACCGGCGGGAATCGGGAACTCCTTCCCCCGGGTTCAGGGGAGATCTTGCGGGGCCGGGAACCGGATCCACCCTGCAGGTGAATGAACCCTTCCATGAGGCCTTGAATGCGTCGTATTGACGGTCCAATCGCGGCGACTGGTAAAAGATTGATGTTTTGCGAGCGAGGTTGCGTAGGGTGAAAGGATGATCCGCCTTCCTGCTGTCCTGGTTTCCGTGGCCCTGGCCACGTCGGTTGCCCTGGCGGACGAACGCATCCTGTCCTGGCACAGCGAGATCGTGGTGGAGAAGGATGGGGACCTGCTGGTGACCGAGACCATCACGGTCCGGGCCGAGAGGTATAAAATCAAGCGGGGGATCTACCGGGACCTGCCTGTTCTGCGGGAAGGGGAAGGCAAAGGGGGCCTGCGGACCACGAAGCGCTTTGCGGTGCTCTCCGTGAAGCGGGATGGGAAGAGGGAAAACTACAAGAGGGAACGGATTAAGAATGGGCTTCGCATCCGGATTGGGAACGAGGACGAGCTTCTCCAGAAAGCAAGAGCCTACACCTACGAGATCATCTACCGGACGGGGCGGCAGCTCTACCTTGAGGAGGGCCGGGAGGCCCTTTACTGGAACGTCAATGGCACGGAGTGGGCATTCCCCACCGACAAGGTGACTGCCACGGTGAAACTGCCGGAGGGGATCAAGGGCACCAAGGTCTGGGGTTATACCGGGAGGCGCGGCGCACAGGGTGAGGACTACAGGGCCGAGGTCACCGGGACCGGGGCCAGCATCGAGGCCACCCGCCCGTTCGGGGCGAGGGAGAACCTGACGGTGATGCTGGAGTGGCCCCCGGGGCTGCTGGACCGACGGGCCTACGAGGACGAACGGGTCCTGTCCTTCGAGAGCCTGATCAAGGTCGAGAAAAACGGGGACCTGCTGGTCACCGAACGCATTGAGGCCCGCTTTGAGGGGAAGTTCATCCGTCCGTTTTCCCGCCAGGAAGACGTCCGGTGGGGGCTGAAGAGGAAAAGGCCCCTGGAGGTGCTGGACGTGAAGCTGAACGGAAAGGGAGGGCAGTTCGCGGAGTGGGGAGTTCACACCGTTGAGATCACCTACCGGACGGGACGGCAGCTCCTGCTCCTTGAGGACCGGGAAGTCCTCCGTTGGAAACTGAACCACCCGCTGAAATGGCAGGGGTACGACTGGGGAGGGACCTTTCCAAAGCACAAGGTCAGCGCCACGGTGGAACTGCCGGAGGGGATCCAGGGCACGTTGGGCCAGGTCCCAACCGGGACGCAGGCGGAGGTCACTCCGAGGGGGGCGAAGTTCGAGGCTCCCAAGTCGCGGGAGAGCCTGACCCTGGAACTCCAGTGGCCGCCGGGACTGCTGGCTCCCGTCGCTTACGAGGAAGACTCCTTTCTGGAGGCCCACCCCTGGGTGGTGTTCAGCCTCGTGCTCTTCGCCGGGGCCCTGCTGTATTACCTCCTCGCGTGGGTGAAGGTGGGGAAGGATCCCGAGAAAGGGGTGATCATTCCACAGTTCGCTCCTCCCGCCGGTTATTCCCCCGGGGCGGTGCGGTATCTCGACCGCATGAAATACGACGAGACCTGCATGGCGGCCGGGCTCCTCGGCCTGGCCGCGAAGGGGATGGTCACCATCAAGGAGAGCGGGGGCACTTACACGGTCCGCAAGAGGTCGAAGCCCCCTCCGCTGCCCTCCGGGGGTCCGCCCCCACTGTCGCTCGCGCTCACCCCTGATGAGCGAGTCCTCCGCGGAAAGTTGGTGGGCAGCGGCAAAATTAAACTGGAGGATGAGAACTGGAAGAAAATCAAGGGGGCTCGCAAGGCCCATGAGTTCAGGATCTCGCGCAAGCTTGAGAAGACGCACTTCCTGCGAAACATGGGGTGGTGGTTTCCGGGCGTGTTTCTTACGTTGGTCGGAATGCTTGTCCTCTACCTCGCAATCGGGGTCACTATCATGATCATTGCAATGATCATGATAGGGGCCATCTTAGTGTGGCTGACTTGGATGATCTGGAAGCCGGTCACCAGCTGGGGCGCTGACCTTGTGCAGTGGAAAGGTCCCTCCCCAGTCTGGGGCGCCGGCAGCAATGCCGGGGCGATCATTCTTGTTGCCTGTGGCCTTCCCCTCTATGCGGTCGTGCTCTTTCTCCTGGTTATTCTTATGCGCGACTCCGGAGCCTGGGCCGCGATGGGCCTCCTCTACCCAGGGTTGCTGAACCTGGTTTTCTATCACCTGATCAAGGCGCCAACCCCCCTCGGGCGCAAGGTCCTGGATCATGTGGAAGGGTTCCGGCACTACCTGAGCGTGGCGGAAGAGGATCGGCTCAACCTGGAGAACCCGCCGGAGAAGACCCCGGAGCTCTTCGAGCAGTTCCTGCCCTACGCCCTGGCCCTCGGGTGTGAGCAGCAGTGGGCGCAAAAGTTCGATTCCGTCCTGCGCGCCGCAGGGCAGTCCCCGGGGAGCTCAGGCTGGACTCCCAGTTACTACACCGGCTCGGTCTCGGGACTGGGGTCCTCGTTCGCGTCCTCGATCGGGAGCTCGCTGAGCTCCTCGCTGGCCTCCTCCTCCTCGGCCCCTTCCTCCGGTGGCGGTGGTGGCGGGGGAGGATCCGGCGGCGGTGGTGGCGGTGGCGGGGGTGGCGGCTGGTAGGGAGGTTGCCCTTTGGCAGGGCGGAAGATAGAAACGCTGCATGATGGCGCGCTTTCAGATGGCCTTGTTGCTTCTGGGGATGGCCCTCCCGCAGGTCTTTGCGGACGAGCGCATCCTGTCCTTTGACAGCCACATCGTGGCGGAGAAGGGAGGCGACCTGGTTGTCACCGAGAAGATCCAGGTCCGGGCCGAGGGGAAGGAGATCAAGCGGGGGATCTTCCGCGACATTCCGCGCCTGCAACAGACGAAGTGGGGATTGAAGAAGAAAAAGCCGTTCTCGGTACTCTCGGTGAAGAAGAACGGCAAGAAGGAGCACTACGTGACGGAGGAGATCGGGCGTGGTGGGATGCGCATCAGGATCGGACAGAAGCACAAGTTTCTCAAGGCAGGAGTCTACACCTACGAGATCAGTTATCGCACCGGGATGCAGCTCTACTTCGAGGAGAAACGGGATGCGCTCTACTGGAACGTGAACGGAACCGAATGGGCCTTTCCGATCGACAAGGTATCCGCCACGGTGGTCCTTCCGGATGGGATCGTGGCCACCAAGGCCTGGGGATATACCGGGAAGCGCGGCGCAAAGGGAGAGGACTACAAGGCCGAGCTGACCGGGACCGGGGCCACCATCGAGGCCACTCGGCCGTTCCGGTCGAAGGAAAACCTGACGGTGTTGCTGGAATGGCCTCCCGGCCTGCTGGAGGAGCGGGCCTACGAGGAGGCCCGGGTATCGCTCTTCCGGGATCATCCCCTGGCCGCCCTGGGGTTATTGCTGCTCGCAGGGGCCTTCGTTTACTACCTGGTGGCTTGGATCAAGGTGGGGAAGGACCCGGCGAAGGGGACCATTATCCCGCTCTATGGCCCTCCCGAGGGGCTCTCGGCCGCCGCGGTGCGTTACATTGACCAGATGGGCCACGACAGGAAGTGCTTCAGTGCCGGGGTGGTCGGGTTGGCGGCCAAGGGGCAGGCCACGATCGAGAAGGACGGAAAGGAGTATGTCCTCCATCCCAAGGCGCTCACGCCTGCCCAGAAGGGAGAACTGCTGGAGCTTCTCAACGAGGGAGAGGCCAAGGAACTCGAGGTCTTCAAGGGGATCTCGATGCGGCGGGCGGAAGATATCCGGGAGGCCCGCCCCTACGAACAGGTTAAGGACGTCCTGCGCGTCAAGGGCATCGGGAAAGGGGCCCTGGCCAAGATGATCAACCACATGAGCGGGACGGGGGATTCCCCGGGGGGGGAGCTTCTCACTGCCGACGAGACGGGGCTCCACAAGAAACTGTTCGGGGCGGGCTCCCTCAGGCTCAAGCAGTCCAATCACGCCCGGATCGGGGGGGCCCTCAAGGCCCACAAGCGGCTCCTTGCCTCCCAGGTGGAGAAGGTGCATTTCATCAGGAACCTTGCGTGGTGGGTGCCGGGCCTCCTCCTCTCCCTGCTGGGAGGCCTCGTGTTTCTCCTGGCCACCGGTCCCTCAACGGCGACCTTGGGCGCCCTGCTCTTCCTGAGCCTCACATCGGTTCTCCTCGTGAGCAAGGTGGCGCTCTCTGTAGTGCAGCGGGGGAAGGATTGGAGACTTGCGGATTTGTTCCTGCTGCTGCTCTTCCTCGGGATCTGGGGGTTCTGTTTTGTCGCGTTGACGGTTCTCTCCAGTTTCTGGGTCGGGGGGGCCGTGCTCTATGCGGTGGTCCTGAACCAGGTATTTTATCACCTGATCAAGGCCCCAACGAACCTGGGCCAACGGGTGAGGGACCAGATTGAAGGGTTCCGGCGTTACCTGAGCGTAGCGGAGGAGGAGCGGCTCAACCTGGAGAACCCACCGGAAAAGACCCCGGAGCTCTTCGAGTGCTTCCTGCCCTATGCCCTGGCCCTTGGATGCGAACAGCAATGGGCGGAGAAGTTCGATGAGGTCCTGCAGGCGGCGGGGGTTGCCCCGGGAGACAGCAGTTACAGCCCGAGCTATTACTCGGACTCGGGGTCCTCCGGGAGCCTGAGCGGGGCCATGAGTGACCTGGGGGGCAGTTTCACCGGTTCCCTCTCCTCCTCGGCCAGCGCGCCGTCGTCCGGTGGCGGTGGCGGTGGTGGTGGGGGAGGATCCGGCGGTGGTGGCGGCGGCGGCGGCGGCGGTGGCTGGTAGGGAGGTTGCCCTTTGGCAGGGCGGAAGATAGAAACGCTGCATGATGGCGCGCTTTCAGATGGCCTTGTTGCTTCTGGGGATGGCCCTCCCGCAGGTCTTTGCGGACGAGCGCATCCTGTCCTTTGACAGCCACATCGTGGCGGAGAAGGGAGGCGACCTGGTTGTCACCGAGAAGATCCAGGTCCGGGCCGAGGGGAAGGAGATCAAGCGGGGGATCTTCCGCGACATTCCGCGCCTGCAACAGACGAAGTGGGGATTGAAGAAGAAAAAGCCGTTCTCGGTACTCTCGGTGAAGAAGAACGGCAAGAAGGAGCACTACGTGACGGAGGAGATCGGGCGTGGTGGGATGCGCATCAGGATCGGACAGAAGCACAAGTTTCTCAAGGCAGGAGTCTACACCTACGAGATCAGTTATCGCACCGGGATGCAGCTCTACTTCGAGGAGAAACGGGATGCGCTCTACTGGAACGTGAACGGAACCGAATGGGCCTTTCCGATCGACAAGGTATCCGCCACGGTGGTCCTTCCGGATGGGATCGTGGCCACCAAGGCCTGGGGATATACCGGGAAGCGCGGCGCAAAGGGAGAGGACTATCGCGCCAGGATCGAGGGGAAGGGAGCGCAGTTCGAAACCACCCGGGGGCTCAGGAAGAAGGAGAACTTCACTCTCATGCTGGAATGGCCACCGGGCCTGCTGGATCCCATCGCTTACGAGCGAGGCAAGGTCTCCCTCCTCAAGGATCACCCCGGAGTTCTCTTTGCCGCGTTACTCATGGTGGGTGCCTTGGCCTATTATCTGGTGGCGTGGTTCCTGGTGGGCAAGGACCCCGACAAGGGGGTGATCATCCCGCACTACGATCCCCCGCGGGGATTCTCCCCCGGAGCGGTGCGCTTCTTGGACCGGATGGGCTACGATAACACCTGCTTCAGCGCCGGGGTGGTCGGGCTGGCGGTGAAAGGTGTGGCCACTATCGCGCAAGATGGGAAAAAAACCTACACCGTAACCCCCAACGATCTCTCAGAGCAGAAGGAGCCCCTCGGTCCCGACGAGGAGAGGCTCTATAGCAGGCTACTGGGTTCCGGATCCATCGAACTGAAGCAGGCCAATCATGGTCGCATCAGCGGCGCACGCACGGCGCACCAAAAGATGCTCTCCTCGAAACTCGAAAAAACTCACTTCCTGCGCAACGGGAAGTGGTGGATGACAGGGCTCCTCATCACGCTGGTTGCTACGCTGGTGCTGGTCTTCGCCACTGGGGCCAGCCCACCGGCCCTCTTCATGATGGTGTGGCTGAGCCTCTGGACGATTGGAACCTCGGCGCTGGTCTCGCGATGCGTCAACTTGTGGCGTTCGGGAAGTGCCGCTGTGGCGGTGGCAGTGACCCTCTTTGCGGTTCCCTTTGCATTGGGTTGGATCGGAGGAGCGATCGCCTTCTGGTTCCTGATCGGTTCCTGGGCGACGGGGGCCTTCATCTTTGCGGGATTGCTGAACCTCATCTTTTACCACCTGATCAAGGCTCCCACCCACCTCGGCCGGAAGGTGATGGATCACATCGAAGGGTTTCGGCACTACCTGAGAGTGGCGGAGGAGGAGCGGCTCAACATGGAGAATCCACCCGAGAAGACCCCGGAACTCTTCGAGCGCTTCCTGCCCTACGCGCTCGCGTTGGATTGCGAACAGGAATGGTCGGAGAAGTTTGATGCGGTCCTCCAGGCGGCGGGAACAGCCCCCGGCGGGTCGAACGGCTATCGACCCACCTTCTACACCGGATCATACTCCGGAATGAATCGCGCGATGGGAGTGGCTGCGATCGGTGGTGCACTGACCGGCGCCTTGGCCTCATCCTCGACAGCGCCCTCGTCCAGTGGCTCCGGTGGAGGCGGATCTTCCGGCGGCGGCGGAGGGGGTGGTGGCGGGGGTGGCTGGTAATTACGGGCTGTGGGGCATAAAAAACCCGGCCGAGGGGATGGCCGGGTTTTGCAGTAGGTTAAACCAAGCTGGGAAGCTGATCAGAGTGAGCCTTTGAAGGCCGCAGAGGCCTTGAAGCCCACGGACTTCGATGCTTGGATCTGCATGGGCACGCCCGTTTTGGGATTGCGACCCATGCGTGCAGCACGGTTCTTCACCTCAAACGTTCCGAATCCGATAAGTTGGACTTTCAGGTCTTTGCGGACCCCGTCAGCAATTGCCCCGAGGACGGCGGCAACAGAGTCTTCGGCAGCACGCTTGGTGGCATCCTTGCCCAAGGCTCCTTGGACAGATTCGATGAGTTCAGCTTTATTCATGACACTAACGGTTTTGAGACGAGAGGTGCATTTTGTAAAGCCAAAACAGATCGCTTTATTTGTTGGAAGATCAGGGGTTTGTGTCGATTTTGGTTAAGCGATGGTTCGAGTCTCTGGGCCGCAAACCCCCGCAAAACATAGGAAATCGTTCTGTTAGATAGTGTTAGATGCTCTGAAGCGTCCTGTTTACAAGGGGTTGCGGCTGTTAGAAGGCCCTCTGGGCGATCCGCGGGGTAAGTGAAAGGAGGCCCAAATTTCAAGGGTTTCGCCTCCTCGAGGGTCAGCAGGCGCTCAAAAATTACGCAAATTCCGCCGATTTTCGTGGCGGGAAAATCCCAGAATCTGCTCTATCTGATCGCAAGATGGGCTCGAAACTCAATTTTTTCGCGATGTTGGCGGCGGTGGGAGCCTTTTTTCTGCCTTGGTTGGAGGTTTCCTGCACGGTGAAGGGAGAGAGCAAGGGGATGTTTACCCAGACGGGGATTCAGGTGATCAAGGGAGATGCCACCCTCGGGGAGGAAGCGAAGTCCCTGAAGGAGCTGATTACCAAGGACAAACAGTCAAATGAGGCGGCCCCCATGGTGGGAATCGTTGCGGCCGTGGTGGGGCTGGGGTTTCTGGTCAGCGTGGTCGGTGTCAGGGCGGGAGGGCGCACCCACTCGGTGGGGATCCTGGCAGCCTGTGCGTTGGCATTGATGGGGGCGCAAATGGCGATGGAGTTTCCGGCCACCAGACCCTCCGGGGCGCCTGAAAATTCGGGGGTCGTCCAGGAGCAAAGTGAGAAGATGCGAAAGGAATTTATCAAGGAGCGCTATCTCCCCGGAATTTACCTCGAATTGGGGGCGCTTACGGTGCCCGTGCTAGTGCTCTTGGCCGGAGGATGGCGGAGGCCGAATTGAGCTCGGAATAGCCTGTTTAACGGGACTTTGTGAAATTTTTCACAAATTCATCTTGCCGGTATCTTGGCCCCCCTTTATAGGCTGCGCGGTCCCTTCTCAAGATGTCAGCGAAATCACTCTTTCTGACCGCCCTTCCCCTGAGGATTTCGGTCTTTTTGACCTTTCTTGTTCTCGGGGCAGGGAGTGCGTTTGC
>JAPKFB010000059.1 GCA_028821775.1 Roseibacillus sp. | reverse complement strand
CGGAACCTGCACCGGAACCTGCACCGGAACCTGCACCGGAACCTGCACCGGAACCTGCACCGGAGCCAAAGGAGGAACCCAGGGAGAAATCGCTCAGTGATCGTGAGGTTGATCGGTTGCTCGTAGAAGCGGTTGAGAAAGGGGAGACCCTCGAATTGCGGGATGATGGCAACTATTACAAGAAGGACCAGCAAACCACCTACGCAGGCTGGGTAAAACAGGTCTCCCCCGAAGGCCGGGTGCGAAGCTTGGAAAAGATGGAGGGTGGCAGAAAAAACGGATTGTCACTGCAATGGCACCAGAACGGGAAGAGATCGCTGGAAGGAAACTTCAATGACAACAAGTCCGACGGATCCTGGATTGGATGGCACGAGAATGGGGAGAAGGCCGGGGAGCGGAACTACCGGGACGGCGTCCTACATGGTGAGTTTGTGCAATCCTGGCCCAGCGGCCAGAACATGATGCAAGGAAACTACACAACCGGCAACCAGGACGGGGTGTGGGTGCGCTGGCATGAGAACGGTCAGCAGCAAAGCGAAATCTTTTACCAGGACGGAAAGGCAACGAGGTCCAACTACTGGAACAGTAATGGCGATGTAGTAGGATCGCTGCCGGATGGGAGGCCTGCCGGGCCTTTGAGGTAAAAGGCAGCGGGACGGGGAAGTTGTGAATTCGCGTTCGAATGCGCGTTTTCCCGGCAAGATGGCTTGGCCATGAAGCTGAATCCCATGATCCTGGTAGTGACGGGGGTGCCGCGAGCGACGAAAAAGGCCCGGGCGAATTCCCGGGCCTGCAAGGTACGAAGTTGGAGGGGGCGAAGGCGTCGCGTCAGAGGATCAGGGTTCCCATGCGGCGGAAGGGATCGATCGCAGCGTCGAAGTTCTCGAGACGCTTGCGGGAGTCGGCGACGTCGGCCTTCACGCGAGCCTGCTCGGCGCGGTTCATGCGCAGGCTGGTGGGAAGATCCGCCCCGCAGTCGCGGCAGGTGTCGAAGCGACGCGAGTAGATCACGCCCTCGCATTCCGGGCAGCGGCATTCGCTCTTGGTGGTGACCTTGGCGAGGAATTGCACAAGGTTGGTGGCGGCCTCGGGCCGCAGGGTCATGGCGGTAATCAGTCCAATGCTCATACCAAGGTAACCGTGCCCAATGGAGGCGATTTCCATCTTTGCTGTTTTTTTCCGACACCTAGCGGCACGGCTTCCCGTGCCAATGGAATCCCTTCCGCCACCCAGGCGACCAGCCCTCTACCCGCGCCACTCCTCCCCCTGCCTTGTTGACGGCTAAGACTTTCCCTTTTCAGGCCGGCTTCCTGAAGGCCCAAGAGCCGGGGTAGTCAGGGGCGCAAGGGATTGAACTCCTATTTTTGAGTAGTTCCGGGGACTTTTTGTCCCGAAAGGCAGAAAGGGTTCCGGTGCTACTGATAATCCGCCGGGCAAAAGTGAAAATCCGCCCCGCAAAAGTCCGGTTGGCAGCTTCAGACACTACTAATTCTACCATGATGACACAAAAACCATTCAATCAGGCCTGCGGAATCCTCTTCGGCATGGCCTCCATCGCAACCGCTCAAACCAGTGGAAATAGCGACTTAGCTGGAATTGCCGTTGGAAATCCTGGAGACACCGTCGACATCGTTGTCCCGGACATCTCCGACACTCTCCATGCAGACTGGGGTGATGCCGCTGATCCTTCCTACCCTACTCTTAAAGTTTCGAATGGGGCCTTCCACGTGATCAATCCCGACATGTATCTTGGCGGCTCAATCGATGGCGAGGGCGATGGGCAACCAGATCCCAATGCTCTTGGAGACGATAACAATGACGGAAATGATGACGACGATGGAGTTACCATTCCGTCGCTAGTATTGGGCAACATCGCAACTATTGACATTGTAGCCTCTCTCCACGGAAGGATTGATGCTTGGATCGACTTCAACCAAAACGGAACATGGGGAGATCCCGGTGACCAGATTCTGACTGCTGCGGCCGTGCATCCTGGAATGAATTCCTTTACTATCGCAGTGCCGGCCACGGCCCCTATCGGAATGACGTTTGCCAGAGCCCGCTACAGCACAAGCGGGCTTCTTCCTTTTGACGGACCTGCTCAGGATGGGGAAGTTGAGGATTATATCGTCTGGGTTCGGCCCGAGACTAATGAGTCATTTGATTACGGAGATGCGCCCGATCCCAGTTATCCGACTCTGCTCGTTAATGATGGAGCACGCCACCTCGTCACTCCATCTGCTACTGGCCTTGTTTTGAAACTGGGACCTGAGATTGATACGGAAAGCGATGGTCAACCTACCGTCTTCGCTTCAGGAGATGATGCCATGGGCCCACACGATGACGAGGATGGTGTTACATTCCTTACCCCGCTGCAGGCGGGCCTGAATGCCGATATTGAAGTGGAAGCCTCGGCAACCGGAATGCTAGATGCTTGGATTGACTTCAACAAAAACGGAAGCTGGACGGATCCTGGAGAGCAAATCTACACCAGCGCGCCTCTAGGAGGAGGTGTGAATGCCCTGAATTTCTTCGTTCCACATGGAGCTGTCACCGGGGACACTTATGCTCGCTTTCGTTTTAGCTCCGGCGGTGGACTTTCGCCCAGCGGGGCAGCCCAGGACGGGGAAGTTGAGGACTACCTGATTAAGATTAAGAATCCCAATCAGGACCTTGAGACCGACTGGGGAGATGCTCCAGAGAAATATCCGGTTCTTTCTTCAAACAACGGGGCCTACCACTTCATTATGCATAGCCTCTTCCTTGGATCGTGGATAGATTCCGAAGGTAATGGTCAGCCAAGTGCAAATGCTTTGAAGGACGACATCGATTCCTTCACGGACGATGAGGATGGTATCACCTTCACCTCCGCCCTGAACCCTGGCGCGAGCGCCACGATCTCTGCCATCGCCTCCCTTCCCGGACATCTTGATGCATGGATTGATTTCAATCAGGACGGTGATTGGACGGATCCTGGTGAACAAATCTTTGCTAGTGAGCCAGTCGTTAGTGGCGCTAACAACCTCAATTTCCCTGTCACCAACTCGGCCTCAGCAGGCAATACCTTCGCCCGCTTCCGTCTTAGTTCCGGTGGGGGCCTTAGTCCCGAGGGAGGAGCCTCGGACGGTGAGGTGGAGGATTACAAAATCCGTGTGGAGGAAGGTTCTCCGAATGGCGAACTCGACTGGGGCGATGCTCCCGACAAGCCCTATCCCACCCTCGCTGTGAACAATGGTGCATCCCACCTTATTACCACGGGTGTCTACCTGGGATCTAAAATTGACGCCGAAGGAGATGGTCAACCCACTGTAGATGCTCTCGGTGATGATGATGACGGTATCGATGATGATGATGGAGTTTTCTTCTCCCCCTTGGAACAAGGCAACTTGGCTGAGGTCATTATCAATGCTTCGACGAAGGGCTATATCAATGCCTGGATCGACTTCGATAAGGATGGAAGCTGGGGGGGAGGAGAGCAGATCATCCTGAACAGCCCTGTGGTGGCCGGGGACAATCCCTTCACCTTCATGGTACCCTCATCCGCAGTGACAGGAAAGCGAATCGCTGCACGTGTCCGCTTCAACTTGAACGGAGGCCTTGGCCCGACCGGATTCGCCGAGGATGGTGAAGTGGAGGACTATACCGTTACGGTTAAGGAAGATTCCAACCCGAACGAGGACCTTATAGATTGGGGTGACGCACCAGACCCGCGCTTCCCCACGCTTGTAGGCAGTAACGGCGCATCACATCTGATCGACGATCTCTACCTTGGGGAGAGTGTTGATGCCGAGCCCGACGGGCAGCCTTCTCCTGGGGCTCTGGGTGACGACCTCGATGGAAATGATGACGACGACGGCATCAGATTCCTAACCCGTATCATTAGCGGATCGAGGGCCCATATCAGAGTTCTCCCCACGATGACCGGTATTCTAGACGCTTGGATCGACTTCGATGGCGACGGCACCTGGTTGCAGGCCAATAACCGGATCTTCCATAGCCAAACGGTCAATCTTGGCGATGTCCTGAGTTTCCCGGTTCCGAAGATGCTCATGCCGCGCAAGGTGATCGCCCGGTTCCGCCTCAGCCACACTGGCGCAGACTATAAGGGATTTGAAATCGGAGGGGAAGTGGAAGACTACCGTGTCAAGGTCGGCAAGCCGATCCAATGGATCCTTACTCCGAACGTTCCGCGAGATTACTTACAGCTCAGCTGGGCTGTAGAGAACGAAGTGTCCTACGTGGTCCAGTCGAGCACAACTCCGGAGCAGTGGATTGCCGAACTCCTCAGTGCGGATGAAGTTCCCCGTGCGGATGATCTCTTCCCTACTGGTATAGCTTGGAAAAATCTTGGGCACGGTCCCGGAATATCTCCTGACTCCGAGAACATGCTCCCCCCCTATAATGTTCAGATCGATCGCTCGAAAGATGTGGGTCTCTTCAGAGTCGTTGCCATGCCTGAATAGAGCTTCGCATAACAACTAGCAGATTGCCCGCAAGAGCCCGATCCTGTTTCAGGATCGGGCTCAATGCATTTGAATTCAGGAGTGTTTTTTCGATGCCGTAGGGTCCAAAAATTCGAATCGTCGGTTTCGCGTGGCATTCCGGTGGTAGTAGGGAAGCAATCCGCCAAGCCGCTCGTGGCAGTTCACCTCCCCTACTTCCGTCGATCCAAACTCTGGCACGATGAGAGATCTGCCCCAGAGCAGGATCCTCAACAGACTGGAAATCAGCGCATTCTGTTGTAATCGGATTTCTGGACCCTACGGGAGCACTTCGAATTCACCAATTTGCATCGCGACTGCATTGGCATCGCCGTAGGCCATCAGTCCCGCAGTGGAACCGTGGCCCGCCATGCGAAAGCGGCCGGAGTTGTAGATGATAATGAGGTCCGCCCCGCCCTTCTCAATGAACTTGGCGCTGATGCCGGTCCCCGCTCCCAAGCGATCAATAGCAAATGACCCCGCGCAGCCCACATCGAATCTGAAGGCAGATTTCGCGTCTCCCTCGGCTCATGCAGTCCCCGAGCAAGTCGACTTCCGGCACCTCTGGCTCGATCCCGGTCCCCTCGCTCACCAAGCCCTGGGCTCAGTCAAGGATAACCGTTTCCCTGCATTCCTCTACCGCAAATTGCCTTGCTCGAGCGAGGAGCTCCTGCTGCCTAGGTCGCCACGGGCCAGCTGGCCGTCCTCTCGCTCATCCTTCTTTTCCGCCTCAAGATCGCGGACTGAAGCAAGCTGACAATCGGCCTGAATTCTCGAGTGCGAGAGCCCCAGAACGGACAGTTTTCCGTCTGATCCCGGCAATCGAGGAAATTCTCGCTATAGAATTCACGATTCCGTCCGTAATGGGGTTTGAGCGCCCGGGCAATACCCTTCAGCTTGGCTGCCCAGCTTTTCGGATAACGAACTCTTAACTACCACTTCATGAACACCAAGATCCTCTGTGCTCTCACTGCGATGGGCCTCCTTGCCGCCGCTCCCCCGGCCCTGGCCAAAGAACGCACCTGGACCGATGCAAAATCCGGGAAAACCCTCAGCGCCGAGTTTGTCGCGCTCAGTGGAGAGAAGGTGAAGCTGAAGCGCCCCAACGGCAGCATGGTCGAGATTCCCCTCACCCGGTTGATCGCAGCCGATCAATCCTTTGCAAGAGCCTCCGCAAAATCCGGAGGTGGCGGGACCGGGGGTGCCGACTACCCGGGATGGCGCGGAGCAAACCGGGACGGCCACTCACCGGACAAGGGACTGCTCAAGGAGTGGCCCGAAGGCGGACCGAAACTACTCTGGACCTTCGACGACTGTGGAAAAGGATACAGCGCGCCGGCAGTGGTCGCTGACCGCCTCTACTACACCGGCACCCGCAAAGGGAAGGCCGAGATCATTTGTGTCGACGCGAAATCAGGCAAGGAGCTCTGGTCGACCGAGATCGGAAGCGATCCCGAAGACGGATACAACACGAGGTGGGGTGCAGGCACGCGCGGAGCTGTGACCATCGACGGCGGGCTCGCCTATGCCATCAACGCAAATGGAGATCTCGTTTGCGTGACCGCGGACAAGGGCACCCGGAAGTGGAGCAAAAGTCTCGTGGACGACTTTGGAGGAAAAATTCCCGGGTGGGGATACTCCGAATCTCCGCTCGTGGATGGCGACAAAGTCATCGTCACTCCCGGAGGAAAACAGGGCGCGATCGTCGCTCTCGACAAGAATTCCGGCAAGACGCTCTGGAAGAGCACTGACCTCACCGATAGCGCGCAGTATTCCTCGATCATCATCGCGGAGGTGAAGGGCAAGCGTCACTACGTGCAGTTGTTCATGAAATCTCTCGCGGGGGTCGATGCGGAGAGCGGAGAGCTCCTTTGGAAATCCAAATGGCCTGGCAGGACCGCCGTGATCCCGACCCCAATCTATCATGAAGGACACGTCTACGCGGTCTCTGGCTACGGCGTGGGCTGCAAGCTCGTCAAAATAGACGGGGGCGATGCAGAGGAAGTCTGGAGCAACAAAACGATCAAGAATCATCACGGCGGGGTCATCAAAGTCGGCGACTATGTCTACGGATTCTCCGATGGTGGGGGCTTGGTTTGCCAGGAGTTCATGACCGGAGAGAAGAAGTGGAACGAAAAGGGGCAGGGCAAAAACAAGGGTGCGCTACACTACGCCGAAGGCATGCTCTACTGCGTCGACGAGCAGGAAGGATCCGTCTTCCTCGTCAAAGCGACCCCCGAGGGATTCGAGGAGACCGGCCGCTTCCCCATGCCCAAAGAGACCGAGCTTCGCAAAGGCACCTCGGGCAAGGTCTGGACCCACCCCGTTGTGATTGGCGGCAAGCTCTACCTCCGCGATCAGGACCTGGTCTTCTGCCTGGACGTCAAGAAATAGGCGACCTTTGCTCACTTCCCCTTCTCGATCACCGTCAGCCACCCGCGCGGACTGTCGTTGATCAGGAGATCGCCCACATCGCTGGCCGCGCCCTTGACCTCAAATCGGCAGGACACCCGCTTCGCCGGGTCAGCCTCGCCTTTGGCTCGGGCCCAGATTGTGATCGGAACGTTGGCGGAGACCACGTCCTCCGCCGCCTCCAAGCTGAGCTTGGCTTCGCCCTTCTCGGAAACCACCACCGCTGCAGCGCTCACCTTGGGAGGCAACCCCTCGATCCCAACTTCCAACTCGCCCTTGTGCCCGTATCGGCGGGTCACCTTCACGGCCACTTCGATTTTTTCTCCCGCCTTGACCGCGTAAACGCCGCCGCTCGCGCTGACCTTGATGTGCGCTGCAGGTTTTGAAATGCGAAGCTGGTAGGCGATCTCGCTTCCGCCGTTTCCGTTCAGATCGAACACTTCCGCCGTGAACTCTCCATCAGCGAGCGCAGTCCAATCGAGCACCACATCGTGCTGCGTTTTGCTGTCAATGTCGTCCATCCGCTTCAGTTCCTTGCCCGCGCTGTCCCTGACCACCAGCACCGCATCCATCCATGATCCAAGGGCAGCGGCCGCGACTTCCAGCCGGAGCACGTCGCCCTTATTCGCGCTGAACTTGTAGCGATCGAGATCACCAGCGGGCTCCATTGTTCCGCTCATGATCGAGGGAAGAGCAACCGCTTGTGGCTCCTCGCCATTCGCCTCCCAGGGCTCCCCCAGATGCAGGGTCGGAAGCTCCTCGCTCAAGGTGAGGCGGTAGATGGAAGCGGAGCCACCCGCGAACCGGATGTCCGCCTTCGGAGGGTACGCGAATGCGGAAAGATGGAGCTCGTACTTGCCGGCAGCCGGGGCCCTGAACACGAGACGAGGGTCTAGTCCAAGACGAGTTGCGTCATGATTGAAAGCAAGTTGCTCTCCCCGTGGTCCCCACATATGCAGGAGCGGATCGAGCGGTGAATCGAAGGCATAGGCCGCCACCTCCGCGACCACCAATTGATCTTTCCCAAGCTCCAGAACAAAGCGATCGACATCTCCGCCCGAATCGAGTTTTCCATTCACAGTGAGCGGGAGTTCCTCGATCGCAACCATCAGGACCTCCTTTCCAACCTGGGCCCGTTCCCTGAAGGATCCCACCACAAAATTGCGCGGAACAGTGGCCCCTTCCTTGTTGAAAAAGCGCACAAGGCAGGCGCCTGGCGGAACGTCCGGCGGAACCTCCACCTGATACCTTCCCTTCTTCTCGCTTGGAGCAAAGGTGATTCGAGAGTCGTCACAAACCGCCTGCAGCGGCCACGGTTCGATCGTTCCCGTCACCGCCACCTCGAAACTGCTTCCGGCCTTTCCCCCCGCGGGTAAGATCCCGTCGACCTTCGGCTGATCAGACCATGCGCAAAGCGCGACGCCGATCGATCCAAACCCGCCCGCAATGAAGAGTCGTGCGCTCACCCGAACAATTCCGGAATGGGCTGCCCACCATTAACCAAGCGCACCGGGCGTCCGTCACGCTTGTGAAGGACCAATTTCGGGTCCACCCCAAGCTTGGTGTAGAGACTGGCTGCAAAGTCCTCGGGCGAATAAATGTTCTCCGAGGCATAGGCGCCGTCATGATCCGTCGCTCCCACGATCTGCCCGCGCGGCACCCCCGCACCAGCCAGAAGAACCGACATGGCATGCGGCCAGTGATCTCGCCCGCCGCGGTCGTTGATCTTCGGAGTGCGGCCAAACTCACCCAGCGCGATCACGAGAGTGGAGTCGAGCATCCCACGCTCATCGAGATCCGTGATGAGCGCCGCCAAGGACTGGTCAAGAGGCGGGATGTGTTTTTTCAGTCCGTCGAAGATCATCCGGTGATGGTCCCAGCCGCCGTAGTAACAGGTCACGAAGGACACCCCTGCTTCCACCAGGCGCCGCGTCATCAGCATGCGCTGCCCCAGTTGATGACGGCCAAAACGATCGCGCACCTGGTCAGGCTCGGATTCGATGTCGAAGGCCTTCTGAGCCGTTGGAGAAGTAATCAGATCGATCCCCTGCTGATAGTAGCTGTCGAAGGCAATGGTGGGATCCTGGGCTTCCTTCTCGTGGATACGCACCAGCTGATCGAGGGACGCCCGAAGCTCCCGGCGCGACTTCGCCCGGCCTTCGCTCACCTCTTTCGGCAGGACCACGTCACGCACCCGGAACCCCTTCTTGTTCGGATCGCCCCCCACAATGAAGGGCGCGTGTTCAGCCCCGAGAAAATTCGGCCCGCCCGAGCGTGACTGCTTGGGCAGGGACATGTAGGCGGGAAGTCCATCGCGCACCCCCCGGGCATGGGAAACGACGGAACCAAAAGACGGATGAAAGCTCACGAAGGCCCCGCAATTGACCGGCACCGGAGTGGGAGTGCCCGTCATCATGTAGTGGTTGCCGCCCCCATGATTGGGGTCCTTGTGACAAATCGAACGAATCACCGTGAACTTGTCGGCCACCGAAGCCAGATGGGGCACACAATCTGAAAAGTGCACCCCGGGAATCTTGGTGGGTATCGTTCCGAAATCTCCCCGCACTTCTTTCGGTGCATCCGGCTTGGGATCAAAACTTTCGTGATGAGTCGGCCCCCCATCGAGCCAGACGAGAATGCAATTCACATCCTCCGCCCTCGCCTTTCCCGCCCGCTCAGCCGCCTGGGCCCGCAATCCCATCAATTGCGAGAGCCCAATTCCCGCCGCTGCCGAACCGAGGCCCAGCCTGAGAAAATCCCGGCGTCCGCGACCATCGCAGTTGAGGTGAATATCGCTCATGGCATCCTAGTGATTGAAAACGAATTCCGCTGAATTGATAAGGGCCCAGAGAAGGTCTTCGGTAGCCGTCTGCCGGCTGGCATCGGGTTCCTTGAATTGCTTTACGGCGAGAGAGGTCTCTTCCTTATCGGGAAATCGTCCCATGGCCGTGAGGAAGAGCTCCTCCACAATTTCCGCTTCGCTGAGCTCGCTGCTCACCAGCTTAGTGACACGGCCATTTTTGTTTGCCAATTTGGCCTGCAGGCGCTCGGAGTGCATCAGGTGCAGGGCCTGGACCACGCTTCCCTCCAGATTGCGCTCACACGGGCAATCCTCACTCGAATCGGGGCGCCCGAAGGCATCGAGCAGGTCGGATCCCAGCTTGAAATTCCAGGTCTGAAGGGCACGCGCACCAGCCGGCATGCCTTGAAAGTGGTCGGGGACACCCGTGACATCTGAAACCACATCGCTCATCATCTCGGCCGAAAGCCGACGCCGATAGGTCCGGGAGAAATACTGCGTGTCCTTCACATTGGTCTCATTCGGAAGCGAACTCAGTTGATACACCCGCGAATTGGCAATGCGACCCATGAGCTGCTTTAGATCGTAACCATGCGCCACGAAGTCCGCGGCCAGGGCGTCCAGCAGGGCCGGATCGGAGGGTGGATTCGACGTCCGCATGTCATCGACCGGATTGACGAAGCCCCTCCCCATCATCACTCCCCAGATTCGATTCACGATCGCGCGCGCAAAGAACGGGTTCTCGGGCGAGACCATCCAATCCGCCAGCGCCTGGCGTGGATCACGGCCGGACTCCAGCTGGACTTCCACTCCGCCTGGTGGCTTCAAGGGCATGACCGCGCCACTGACCGGATGAGTGACCTTGCCTCCTGGCTTGTGATACACAAACTCCGGACTTCCCGAAATGGGCGGTGAGACCCCGGTGCCCTTGCGACCCACTTCGCCAAAGTAGGCGGCGAATTGAAAGAAGTCCTCCTGGCTCCAGCTCTCGTTGGGATGTTGATGACACCTCGCACACTCCAGGCGCACTCCCATGAAAATCTGACTCATTGAGGTGGTGAGATCCGCCGGAGCGCGACGATCACGAAAGACCACCGCCGGTCCGTTGCGATGCGTGCTACCCGTCACGGTCAGGATGTCACGAGCAAATTGATCGTAGCGCTTGTTCTTACGAAAGCTTTCACGGATCCACTGGTCCAACACGTAGACGCTCTTCACACCCACTCGATCAGGATTCGGCCGCAGGAGATCGACCCACACCAGCGCCCAGCGATCAGCCCAGTTCGGCTCGGCGAGAAGTTCAGCGACGAAGTGTCTTCGTTTGTCGGGTGAGTGGTCGGAAAGAAATGATCGTACCCGTTCCGACGTCGGCAGGGTCCCGATCAGATCGAGGGCGGCACGCCGGACAAACACGCTGTCACTGCACAGATTGGAGGGAAGAAACCCCAACTCCGCCCACCGCTTGACCGCATGTTCATCAATGAAGTTGTTGATCGGAAGAGCCGTATAGCGCTCCGCAGGCAACAACCCATCAGGCGGAACACTCAACATCGTGATCCCGACTTTCCCCATGTAACGCACCACGATCGCGCCTTCCCCACTCTTGTTCCCCACTTGGAACCGACCCTCTTCATCGACGGTCACAAAGCTGTCATCACCCGCAGTAAAGTCGGCCCGGGCGGTCACATCCCGCGCGGTTCCGTCCGCATAATACGCCAGCACTCCAAGCTCACCGCGCTCCCCGCGCTTCACCTTGCGTAGGGCCTCTCCAACCGAGATCCGATCGAGGGTAGGTTCATTCGGATGGCGGAAGACCATGCCCTCCTTGATCCACTCCCGCAGCGTTTCGTGCTCCTCCGAACCGACCGTGATCCGCTCGCCCCCTTCGTGCGGCAGCTGCAGGGTTGGCTTGAGCAGAAAGAGGCTGCGCTCGGGCACTGCGGGCGAGATTCGCCTCCCCCGTCCTTCCTTAACAATCGAGTCGTAGTCAGCCTTCGGATCATAGGAAAAGATCGAAAGCTTGAAGCCGTTTTGACCCTCCGGGTTGGCGTGACACCCCGAAGTGCTGCAACCGGCCTTGGCAAGAATAGGCAGGACGTCGCTGACAAAGCTGAGTGGCCGTTCCTCGGCACCATTCGCCTGTGGTTGAGCGGCAACTCCCCCGATCAGAAGAACGAAGATCACTGGCAGAAATTGATTTGACCAGAGCTCCATATTCACGAGGGAGTGCGATGCCAGGCATCATCCTAGACCCCACCCCCGGCGAGGCAAGAACGGAAGCCACCCCTCCAAGCCGGGAGGAACTCCTCTTGGCCTCGATCCATCTGCTCCATCGCGAACCGAACTCCGTCCCCCTCGAAGGTATCGCCGCCACACCCTCCGCGCGGCTACTATCCAAGGCCAAGGGGCGCTCAAGCAGTCGCCCTGACTGAACAGGTTCCGATCATGGATCGGCGAATCGAACGCCACCACTTTCCCCACCCTGGCAGTCTCCCACGGCGAAATTCAATGCCTGCACTCCTCCCCCCTCCTCTCCCGCGGTGCTATCCGTTGCGTTCGCCAGGACGCGCGTTCGCAGCACTCTCTGCGCTTGAAATACACCCCCGCTCTGCGCTTACTCCCCCCAACGCGCATCGCTTCCGGTCCAACGTCTTTCTCCGTGCTCAAGCTCCCTCCCAAAACTCCGCCGTGGCTGCGCACAGTTGTGATCGCGCTCCTGATGGGAATTGGTGCGATCCTCATTCTCTTCCCCGCCTGGCTCCCGGAAAAGCCGAGCCTGCCGGTCGAGGACAGCGCAGTGGAGATCCTGCAATCCGCCCTCGTCGGGTTTTCTGCCGCCCTCCTATTTGCCACCGCCCCTCACGCCGGCCCCTACCGAGCGGTCTTTCGCTCTCTCGGATTCATTACCGTAGCCACCCTCATTGGAGAGATCGGGGAAGCCATCGACAAGATCATCGCTCCCCTCCGCCACGAATACGTGGTGATCGCCCTCTTCATTTGGACCGGCCTCACCCTGCTTCGACGCCGCAAGGAAACGCTCCACTTCATCGGCTTTGCCTCCCGCCATCCCGCTTCCGGCTTTGTCCTCGCTGCCATCATCCTGGTCTATGCCTTCAGCCGCGTCTTCGGCTCCGAAGCGTTCTGGGCTGCCACCCTCGATGGGCAACATCACCCCGATACTCCCTACATCTGCCGCGCCTACCTCGAACTCCTCGCCTGCTACTTCACTCTCCTGGGCGCGATCGGCTTCTGCCTCCCGATCACCCGCCGCCGCTACCGGATGTATACCGAGCAATGAAACGCAAGAAGGCCAGCATCCTCAAAAAACTGCAATGGCGGGCGGAGTTTCTCGCCTTTATGG
Source organism: Roseibacillus sp. (assembly GCA_028821775.1). Taxonomy (GTDB): domain Bacteria; phylum Verrucomicrobiota; class Verrucomicrobiia; order Verrucomicrobiales; family Akkermansiaceae; genus Roseibacillus_B. The sequence goes on along the minus strand of JAPKFB010000059.1, from coordinate 18,213 downwards.
TCGTCGAACGCCTCCTCAATCTCGTCTCCCTTGAAACTCTTTGGAACGCGGGGGCAGCGCTTTCCGGACTCGCGCGCCTCTTTGCCTCCCGCTGGCCGACGGTCCGCAACAACCTCCGCACGGTCCTGGGCCCCGAAGCGACCGAAGAAAAAGTCGCAGAGCTCACACGCGAAGTTTTTCGTCACACCACAGCCAATCTCCTCACCTCCTTGAAGGGCGCCCATATCAATGCCAGAACGGTCCGCGACTCCATCGATGTGCGCAACGTTGAGGCCGCGGAGCGCGCCTTCGCCCAAGGAAAGGGTATCATCTACGTGAGCGCCCACATGGGGAACTGGGAGCTCCTCGCCCAGGCCATGGGCGCCTTCCTACCCGATGTTAAGATCGCCAACATTTATCGCCCCCTCAATAACATCTATCTCGACAAGATCCTTCGCGATCGCAGGCAAAAGAGAGGGATGAAGATGTTTGCCAAGCTCACTTCCTATTATGGCCCTCTCAAGTTTGTGAGGAGCCAGAATATTCTTGGACTCCTGGTCGACCAGCGTGCCGGACGAGTGGGCACTCTGACTCCGTTTTTCGGACGCCTCATGTCCATGTCACCGCTTCCCGAATTCTTTCACAAACACACTGGCGCCCCCGTGCTGGGGGTTTCCATGAAGACCACCGCGCCCGGTAAATGGACCGTCACCTTCCACGAACCAAATCTCAAGGACGGCGAGGCCTTCACCACCCCGCACATGGCCGCTCTCCTTGAAGAGGCAATCGGCGAGTCCCTGGTCGACGAGTTCTGGATGCAGGACCTGTGGCGCATCAACAAACACCGCCCCCTGGAAATTCGTGGAAAAGTAGGACCCGTGCGCCTCAACCGCGACCGCGACAAGCCTCTCTACCCCTTCTCCATCCTGGTGCGCCTTCCCGATCAGCCCGAACGCTTTGCGGAAACGGTCCCCGCCCTCACTGCCCTTGCGGCCTCTCGACCCGACATGGAACTGCACTTTCTTGCGCGCGATATCCTGCGGAAATCTGCCGCCGCTTCCATGATTCCCCACTCCTTCCACGCCATCGAAGACGACCACCTCCCCCAGGCCGTCCAGGGACGTCTCCAAGTCGCCCTCGTTCTCACCGATCAAGAAATCGCGGCCCGCGAACTGACCTCCCATTTTAGCGGACTCACCTATTCCCTCCCCGAGGTCGAACAATCCAACAAGGATTGGCATCTCGTCTCCAGCGACCCCACTCTCCCCGCCGAGGAACGCTGGCTCGACGCCCTCCGCACCCTCGGGCTCCATGAACCGCCCCTCCAGTGGGTCTACCTCTAGCTCACAACTTCATCAGAACTAGCTCCATCCCCAATATTCCGTCACCCTTGATCTGGCGCATCACGGACGGCAAGGCTGGTCACGAGAACCAGTCCCTCGCCCTCGTCAGGAATTTGCAGGCCCTCGCCCCGTTTCGTGTTCTCGATCTCCCGGCCTCCATGCGTGGCCTTCGAAAGGTTAGCGAGCGGCCCTCCCTCGTCGTTGGAACCGGCCACCGAACCCATCTCGCCCTCCTCGCCGCCGCCCGCCGCTTCGAGGCTCCTTCCGTGGTGATCATGAAACCCACCATCCCCTCCGCATTTTTCGATCTTTGTCTCGTCCCCGAACACGATCTTTCCAATTCAACCGCCAACAACATCGTCGCCACCAAAGGGATGCTCAATCTCATCCCTGTCGATCGACCACCCAAGGAGGAGCGCGGACTCATCCTCGTCGGTGGCCCCTCGAAGCACCACGGCATCGACCAGGACTCCCTGCTCTCCGCAATCACTTCGATCATCTCCCATCGCCCTCATCTGGACTGGCACCTCACCGACTCTCGCCGCACTCCCGAGGATTTTTCTGCTCGCCTCGACAAGCTCAACCTCGTCTATCATCCCTCCAGCCAGTCCCCACGAGAATGGCTGCCGCAGGAACTCCTCCGTGCCCGCGAGGTCTGGGTCACGGAAGACAGCATGTCCATGATCTACGAAGCAATCACCGCCCGCGCGTGCGTTGGCCTCCTTCCCATGCCACGCAAGACACCACGCAGCCGCGTCGTGCGCGGCATCGACCGCTTGATCGAAAGTGAATGGACGCGCTTCTTCTCAGCAAGGGCGGATCATGATCTCCCCAAGCCGCCTGAACTTCATGAAGCCTCCCGCTGCGCCCGCGAAGTCTTGCACCGCTTCTTCCCCTCCCTGACGTGAAAGTCATCCAGCTCCTTCCTGATCTCAATTCCGGCGGCGTCGAGCGCGGGACCCTGGAAGTGGCTGCCTTCCTCGCCTCCCGGGGACACCAATCGCTGGTGGTCTCCAACGGCGGCCGCCTCGTGAAGCGCCTGCAGGAGGAAGGCTCGAAACACATCACCCTGCCCGTTCACAAGAAGTCCCTCTTCTCGCTCCTGCAAGTGGCCCCCCTCCGCAAGCTCTTTCGTGACGAGGCTCCCGACATCATCCATGTCCGCTCCCGCCTCCCCGCCTGGCTCACCTGGCTGGCTTGGAAGAAGATGGATCCCCGGACGCGCCCCCGACTGGTGACGACCACCCACGGCCTCCATTCGGTCAACAGATACTCTCGCATCGTGACCTGCGGCGAGCGCCTTATCGGCGTGTCCGAATGCGTCCGGAGATACCTGCTGGAAAATTACCCCCAAACCAATCCGGAGCTCATCCGCATCATTCCGCGCGGCGTTGATCCGGCTCACTTTTCCCACGGCTACCAGCCCCCCCCGGAGTGGCTGGCAACTTGGAATGCCGAGCACCCGCAGTTCGCGAACAAATTTCTCATCACTCTTCCCGGACGCATCACCGCAATCAAAGGACAAGATCATCTCATCAAGATCGTCGCGCGCCTTCGGAAGGCAGGCATTCCAGCTCACGGCTTGATCCTTGGCGATACCCATCCCAAGCGCCGAAAATTCGGGAACACCCTGCGCGAAATGATCGTGCGGGAGGGAGTAGCGGAACACCTCACCATCATCAGTCATCGCAACGACGTGCGCGAGATCCTCGCGGTGTCCGAAGTGGTCCTGTCCCTCACCCATATTCCCGAAACCTTTGGCCGCGTGACCCTGGAAGCCCTCAGCATGGGTCGCCCCGTAGCCGCCTATGCTCATGGAGGAGTCAAAGAACAGATGCAGAAATTCTTCCCTGAGGGGGCCATCGCTCCCGATGATCTCGAAGCCTGCGCGACACTTCTCGAGTCCTGGTATCGCAAGGGCCCACCCACTCTCCAACCCCCGAAGGAACACCCCTACACTCTCCAAGCCATGCTCGAGAGCACTCTCGCCGTCTACGAGGAACTGCTCAGCTCGCGGTAGACTTCGAGAAATTGCGGCACCACAGCCTCGGCACTATAGTATTCGCGAAACTCCACGAGCGCCTTCCGCGCTCGCTCCTGGCGCCCTTCCGGTGATCGCACCGCGGATTCGATCGCCTCCGCCAAGGAAGCAACCTGGCCCACCTCCGCGAGAAAACTGGTCTCCGCACTGAGCACTTCACTCGGCCCTTGCGTCCGGGTGGACACAATGGGCACGCCCCGCGCCATCGCCTCCAAAATGACAATCCCGAATGGTTCGTCGAGCGAGGGCAATACGAATAGATCCGCCGCATCAAGAGCCTTCGGCACATCGTCTATCCATGCTCCGACCTCGACTCCCTCTCCAAGTGCGAGTTCCTTCCGGAGCGCCTCCAGCGCAGCGCGGCACGTTCCCTCCCCCCCGATCCGCAGCTCCACCGGAAGGCCGCTGGCGCGGACCTTGGCCACCGCGCGGAGCAAGACATCGAAGCCTTTCTTCTCCACTAAGCGGCCATAGGAAAGCAGGCGACAGGGGCGCTCAGATTCCGGCCTCCGCACCTCTCTCACCGCCGCCATGCGCGTGAAATTGGGGATCACTTGAACCCGCTCCCGGGGCCACCCCGCCTTCACCGCATAGCGCTCTTCGTCCCGCGTCGTCGCAATCAATCTTGAAACAAAACGGTAGGCTTTCAGATTGACGTAATTGTGGAGCTTGGCGACCACGGGGATGCCTTCCCGGCTGGCGGCCCGGCCGGCCAGTGAAGCGGCGCGCCGTAGTTGGGTGTGAACCACCACCGGCTGAAATTCACGGAGATAGGCTCGCAGTCGCCACACCGCAAAACGATCCCACTCCCCACGCACGCGCAAGGTGCGGACCTCCACTCCAGCCACTCCCTCCAGGAGGGGCAAATGTCCGAAGCGTTCATCGCAAATCGCCTGAACCTCGTGTCCCGCTTCTGCGAGGGAATGAACGGTGTCGATAAACGAGCGCTCCGCCCCCCCAAAGCCCGAGGACAGCATCACTTGGGACGTCCGTATCATGGGGACTCTTGGGAATATTCCATCACGGTGACGCCGCCACTCTGGAGCTTCCGGTCCGAGACGCAACTCGTAGCTGCCCCTCTTTGCAAATTGGGGGTCTGGGAGCTTGGATCCGCCCCCCTCTTCCTCTATCATTCTCCCGAATGCGTGAGCTATCGCTGGATCTGGGAATTCTCTCTTGGAGATCGCACAATACTCTGCGTGCCACTCTCGAAACACCCCGCCAACGAAGCGGAAGGCTCCGTGTCCTGAACCATTTCCTACCATGCCCACCACTCCAGATACGGTCAACATCCTCACCCTCAAGTGGGGCGACCGCTACGGCCCGGTTTTCCTCAATCAGCTGCAAAGCGCCATCAAGCAGCACCTTATCCTCCCCTTCCGCATCCTCTGCTTCACCGACAACGGCGAGGGCCTCAACGAAGGGATGGAAGTTTTCCCGATCCCTGAACTCAACCTTCCCATATGATCTTCGATTCCTCGACCTTCGATTCCTGACGCGATGCGCATAGTTCAAGCCGGCCATTTCCAACTGCGCAAGTATGGCAAGGGGCAGGTCAGCACCGAACTGAAGCTCTTCAACGGGTTTGTCCGGCTCAAGCACAACGTCCAGATCTTCAGCGAACGGGATACCGCCGCCTATGAGGCCCCCTTTGGCTGGCGGGATCTCGGCCGCGGCAAGGCCAACCGGCGCCTTGTCGAAACCTGCGAGAATTTCCAGCCCCAGTTGCTCATGCTCGGCCACTGCGACATCATCAGGAATAAGACCCTCGCCGAGATCCGGCGCCGCCTCCCTGACCTCCGGATCGCCTACCGCAACGTCGATCCCCTCTTCCGCGAGACCAACGCCGCGCGCATCAAGGCCCGCGCCCCCTACGTCGACCATGTCTTCCTGACCACTGCCGGTGAAGCCGCCAAGGCCCTCGGTGACGATCCTGCCAAGATCTCCTACATGCCGAATCCGGTCGACGCCTCGGTGGAAGTCTTCAACAACTCGCAAAAAGCAGCCGGGGACTTCGATCGCGACCTCTTCTTCGCCGGACGCGTCAACCCAGACCTTCCACGTTTCGACCTGCTTCGCCGTCTCACGGGCGAACTTGCCAATGAGCTGCGCTTCGACACCTTCGGCTTCGACGGAGCTCCCACTGTTTGGGGGCTCGACTACGACCGCGCCCTCGAAGGCAGCAAGATGGCCCTCAATCTCAACCGGCAGGAAGGCGACTGGCTCTACTCCTCGGCCCGCGTCGGACAGCTCATGGGGAACGGAATTCTGTCCTTCATCCACCGCTCCGGAGGACTCGAACTCTTCTTCCAGGACAAGGCCGTCTTCTTCGATTCCCCGGATGAGCTTCTTGAGAAGATCCGCCACTACCACGACCATGACGACGAGCGCCGGCAACTCGCCTCCGCCGGCCACACATACGTCCACGCCGAGATGTCATCCGAACGCGTCGCACAATTCGTCATCGACCGCACCTTCGGAAACCCCGAAGGAAATGACTATTCCTGGTCCGCTTCTTAGAGCGACACGCGCGCGATCGGAACTGGCGAATTCTCAGAATCGGTTGCCATCGCCTAGGAGAATTTCTGGCGCTGGCGCAAGTCACGGTAGAGCTTGCAGCTTTTGTCCAACTCCTCGTGAGTCCCATCGCCGATCATCACCCCGTTCTCGAAGACGAGGATTCGGTTCACGATGCTCAAGGTGCTGAAGCGGTGCGCGATGATAAAGACGGTCTTGTTCTTCATCAGGAGCTGCAGAGCCTGCTGGACGAGGGCCTCGTTTTCGGAATCCAGGGCTGAAGCCGCTTCATCAAGCACCAGGATCGGCGCGTTGCGGAGAAAGGCGCGCGCCAAGGCCAGCCGTTGCCGTTGCCCGCCGGAAAGCCGCGTTCCCTTCTCGCCCATCATGGTCTCGTAGCCATCCTCCATGGCCGAAATGAAGTCGTGCGCCCGGGCCTGGTGGGCCGCCTCGTAGACCTCCGCCTCACTCGCATCCGGCCGGCCGATCAGGATGTTCTCCTTCGCGCTCGCGTTGAAGAGAAGTGGTTCCTGCGGCACGAATCCAATCGAATCTCGCAAGTCTGCCTGCAGCATGTCCCGCACATCATGCCCATCAACCCGCACGACCCCCTCGGACGGATCGTAGAAGCGAAGCAGCAGGTTGATGACGGTGGTCTTCCCTGCTCCGCTGGGGCCCACAATTCCAATCACCTCCCCCGGCTCAACCCGCAAGCTCACTCCCTTGAGAACTCGCTCATCCTCGTAGGCGAAGGACACCTTCTCAAAGGCAACCTCGCCCCTGACTTCTCCCAACTGGAGCGGTTTCTCCGGATCATGCACCTCGGGCTCTTCCAAGGAGATCTCTTCCAGACGATCCAGCGAAGCTTCCATCTTCTTCAGTTGCGCGGTGAGCTTACCCAATCGCTTCACCGGCTCGTAGCAAAAGAAAAGCGCGACCATCAATGGTGCGATCTCCTTGAGCCCAACTCCGGCCCGGCCGGCGTAGATGATCACCGCCCCGATTCCAAGCGCGGCCACGATTTCCACCAAGGGAGCGACTGAGCGCTCGTATTTGAGCACCTTGAGCTGCCATTTCATCAGTTCCCGCACCCGCCGCTTGAGTCCTGCTACTTGTGGCTTCTGTAAATTGAAGGCACGAATCTCGCGCGGGGCCTGCACGCTGTCGGTGACGTAGGCCGCGATGTCGCCCACCTGGGCCTGGAGTTTCTTGGCGCGGTTCTTCAATCGCTTGGCCAGCCAACGGATTGGGAACACACACGCAGGCACGCTCAAGAGAAAGATGAGCACAAAGATGAACTCGCTGTTCTCGATGGACAAAACGACGATCACACTCGCTGCACCAAGCAGCGTAAATGGTTGCTTGATGATGTCATTGGTGACGGTGACGATCCCGGCCCGCAGGATCTCCGTGTCCGTGATCAAGCGGCTTACCGTGTCACCGCTCCGCCGTTTCTCGAAGTAGCCAAGAGACAGTTTCTGAAGATGGGAAAAAGTATCGGTGCGCAATGCTTCCAGGACGCGCTGACCACAGTAGGCCATCCCATACATATTGATGAATTGAGCCACTCCTCGCACGACGAAGGCGGCGGGGAGAATTGAAGCGACAAACAGCAGGTTTTCCCATGGGACCTTCTCCCCATCTCCCACCAGGATCTTCGGAAGCATCACCTTGATCAGGAAGGGAAGGCCCGCCCCGCTGGCCAAGCCGTAAATCAATCCCGCAAAGAGCGCGCCGAAAAATTGCCAGCGAACCGGTCGAAGGTACCGAAAATAAGGCCGAAGGCGCTTGAGCACGCGGCGGAGTCTCGACCCTCGATAGGCAGACTGCAAGCTTTTGGCTGACGCTCTCCTTCCGCGCTACTTCGCGAGCGTTAAGGCATCGCGGCACCCCTCGCCCCCGCACTCCAAATCATCCGAATTCGTAGCTCAGAACACTGAGCCCGTAGATGACCGCGGTTTCCACTCGCAAGGTGATGCTGCCGAAACTCACCGCCTGAAAGCCGGCTTCCAGCACGGCTGTGGTCTCAGCCGCCGAAAAATCGCCCTCGGGACCGATCAACAAATCCAGGTTCGGAACCGCTTCCCGCAGCCCTCCAAGGGCCTCTTTCATCGACACCGCGCCCTCCATGAGCGAGGCCAGCAAGCCCGCGTGGGATTGATCACGAAGCGCAATCCACTTCTCCAGGGAGACTGGAACAGAAACGCGAGGCAGAACATTCCTTCCACATTGCTTGCAAGCTTCCAAGGCCACCCGCTGCCATTTCTCTGCTTTCTTGCGCCCTTCCTCGTCGTTCATTCGCACAACGGTGTGCTCGGTCAACAGGGGCTGGATCGCGTTTGCTCCGAGTTCGACCGCCTTCTGCACAACGAGATCGATCGTCTTTCCCTTGGCTACTGCCACCGCCAAGGTGATCAGGGGCGATGATTCTTCAGAGCGCCCCTCTCGGGCGACCTCCACCCAGACCCTCCCGCATTCCTCGCCCGCGACTTCTCCCCGCGCCCAGCGTCCGGTCCCATCAAAGACCTCGATCTCGTCTCCCCCCCGCTTGCGCATCACGCGCAGGCAGTGATGTGACTCCTCCGCGTCTAGAGTGATCTTGCGATCTTCCCAAGATTCAGAGCTCGCGAAAAATCTGTCCATGTCGGGAGACTAAGCGTCCGTTCGGGTTCACTCACGGATAACCTCACAAATTGAAAAAGCGTTTCGCCTTCTCCAGAAATCCCTCGTGCATGGGCGAGTTCTCTTCGCCAATCGACTCCGTGAATTCGCGCAGCTTTTCTTTCTGCTCGCTATCAAGCTTGGTGGGAACCTCCACCCGCACCTCGACGTGAAGATCGCCTTTGCGGCCGCTGCCGATGTCGCGCACTCCGCGATTTCGGAGACGAAAAATTGTTCCGCCCTGGGTGCCTATCGGGATCTTGATCGAGGCCGGCCCCTCCAAGGTCGGCACCTTGAGTTCGCCTCCCAGAGTCGCCGTTCCAAAGGAGATCGGCACTTCGCAGAAGAGATCCTCCGCCCGCCGCTCAAAGACATCGTGCCGCTTCAAATGCAGGACAATATGCAGGTCCCCAGCCGATCCTCCCCGAGTCCCGGCGTCACCATTGCCACTGGATCGCAAGCGCGTCCCGTGATCGACCCCGGCTGGAATCTTGATGTGAATCCCCTCCTCTTCCTCGCGCCGCCCCTGTCCGCCACAATCGGGACAGGGGTTCGAGATTTCCTGGCCCGATCCATCGCAGTCCGGACAAGTCACCTGCTTGCGAAAGATGCCGCCAAAGCCTTCCATGCGTTGCTCAACGATCCCGTGACCAGCACAGGTCGAACAAGTCTTCGCCCCACCCGCGCCCTTCGATCCTTTCGAATCACAGGTTTTGCACGGAACAAATTTCTCGAGCTCCAACTCCTTGGTGGTCCCCTTCGCGGCCTCCTCCAGGGTGATCTCCAGATTGTAGCGCAAATCACTTCCCCGTTTCCGGCCGTCGCGGGACTTCCCTCGCCCACCACCGCCCCCAAAGAGGTCTTCAAAGCCACCCCCGCCTCCACCGAACGCGCCCCCAAACACTTGGGAAAAAATGTCCATCGGATCGTGGAAGCCACCACCGCCTCCGAAGCCGCTCCCACCCCGTCCGCCGGCCTTGAAGGCATCGTGACCATATCGGTCATAAGCCGCGCGCTTGTCCTCGTTGCTAAGCACCTCGTAGGCTTCGCCCAGCTCCTTGAATTTCTCTTCCGCGCTCGGGTCATCCGGGTTCTGATCCGGATGAAACTTCATCGCGAGTTTCCGATAGGCCTTCTTGATTTCCGCTGCGCTGGAATCCTTCGAGATTCCAATCACGTCGTAGTAGTCGCGCGCCATCGATCTATTCTCCGCCTCCCTCTTCAGTTCCAACGCCGGCATCCTCTTCCGAGGCCTTGGCCACCACCACGTTGGCGGGACGGAGAAGACGATCGTTCATCCGGAACCCGCGGCGCATGACTCGCAGAATGGATCCGTCTTCCGTCTCCGGGCACTCTTCCTGTGATACCGCTTCGTGCACGTTGGGATCAAAGACTTGCCCCTCCGCGGAGATTTCCTCCACCCCATTCCCTTTGAGAAAATCGTCGAGCTGCTTCTTCACCATCACCATGCCACGATAGATCATCGAATCGGGCTCTCCGGCCGCGGCCTGCAGGCCCATCTCAAAGTTGTCGAGAACGGGAAGAAGATCTTCCAGAAGAGCTTGGTTGGCAAATCGCAGCGACTCGGACTTTTCCCGCGTCATTCTCTTGCGGAAGTTATCAAGATCCGCGGTGGCGCGAATGGCGCGCTCCCTCCAACTCGCAATCTGCTCTTCCGGGGTCGGGGGCACTGCAGGCGGCTCCTCCACCTCCGGAGATGGGGATGCGGCGGCACCTTCCTCGGCCTCGAACTCCTCCGGAGCGCTCTCGGACTCCACCACGCCGTTTTCGGTAGATTCCTCTATAGAAATCGGCTCCTCCGACTCAACCTCGCTCGATGGCTCGTGCTGCATGGGGAGACACATACCCGTCCTTCTCTCCGGGTCAACCCCGACCGACCACAGCCCCCCAAATACCTCCCTCTCGCGAGGGGATCTCACTTCTTCTCAATCGGGATCATCGTGATGTCATCCATCTGCCGATGCTCCCCGACAAAGCGTTCCAGCTCTTCCTGGAACTCGTCCACCACCCACTGGGCTCCCCGGGACGCCGTTTGGCGGAAGGTCTCGCGCAGGCGCTCCTTCCCGAATTCACTCCCGCTCAGATTCTCCGCCTCATTGACGCCATCGGTGTAGAGCCGAAGAAAATGCCCACGGTGAAACCTGATCTCAAAGTCGAGCGTCACCCGCTCGAATACCGCGCCCTCGTCGATCCCGATCGCGAGAGCCTTTGCAGGCGAATCACAATTTCCTGCCAAGGATCGCAAGGCACTCCGACAAGTTGCCATCAAAAGCCCGGCCGGAACCAGAGACTCACCAACGGTGACTGACAATACAGAGCACGGTTAAAATCAAGCTGGAAAAAATGATTCCATCGGAATCAGAATGTCCACCTCCCATCAGTTCCCGGCCGATCGCTGCTCCAGCACATCGCGGACCGTCGCAAATTTCTTCACATTCTCCTCGCTGGCCTCGCACAGCTGACGATGAGCCTCCAGGACATGGGCGGCATCGGAAGCTTCCGCTTCGTCCTGAACCGGCTCCAAGCTCCCGCGCACATCATCGACATGGGCCCGCCACTCCGTGTCTGCAGGATCAATATCGATCAACGCGTCAAGCCCGAGATCCTCAAGCGACTGTCGATTACGATCGCAGACTCCATTGAGTTGCAGGCGATCGCCGGACGACTTGGCTAAACGCATCGCGAGCCCGGCCAGAGTTCCCATGAATGTGGAATCCATTGCTGGACAGTCGCCGAGGTCGATCACAAAACGCGTTTCTCCGCTCTCGATACGACGCTCCACAAATCCCTTGAGGGGCGGACTCGAATTGAAGGATCCCTTCCCGTTGATCCTTACCCATACATAACCGTCGGTCTCGCCGACATCGAGGATATCGTTGTCAATCACGGATGAGTTGCAGGGGATTCAGCGCCGAACTCTACGCTCCGATTCGCGGATCGTCAATCAATCAACCACCTCACTCCCACAAATATGACTGTCGGGTATCGATCAGTTCCGTGCCGCGGTAAAAGCTCAAGTGCCAAGCGAGGACCCTCCCTCCTTCGAGATAGGCTGGACCGATCAATTGCAACTCGCTGTGTCCTTTCCGCCCGGCCGGTGCCTTCACCTCCATCTGGTGGACTTTGCTCCCGGTCGCGGCTTGGCGGCACTGAAATACCAGCCGTACCGCTTCGTTCTCGCGCCCCTCTGGTCCATCCCACTTGATGGTGTAGTAGTGACCAAGGCGGTTGCGCTTCTCCTCCTCCGAAACCGCCCCGTGAAACCGCTTTTGAATGTCCGCCCGAATGCTGTCCACCCCAGCCGTTTCCGGCTCTAGCACGCGAAGATGAAACTGCCGCACGTGGAGCATCTCCTTCGAACCGGCACAGGAAAACAACGCGCAAACACTCAATATCGCCAACCATCGCACCCCTGTCACTCTGTCAGAGCAACACGGGCCTTCTCATTCAGCAAGAGCGCGTTTCGAGTCTTCGAACCGGAGAAATGCTGGGAGCGGGGAGGACTCCTCCCCGCTCCCACCGCCCTACCCAGGCGCTCTCCAAATGAACCCGCCCGATATTCCCTCTTCAAGATCCCTTCCTAAATGCCATACTCCTCCCATGACACCGGAGGTCAGGGAGCGCTTGGACACCTTCATCAAGTTGAAAGGCCTACGAAACACGCCCCAACGTGACGCGATCGTCGATGTCATTTTTTCCTCCGATGAACACTTCACGGCCGACGATCTTTGGGAAAAATTACGAGGAACGGACGCCCGGAGCTCCCGCGCCACTCTCTACCGGACCCTTTCCCTTCTCACCGAAGCCGGCTTGCTGCAGGAAATCGACCTGGGCGACGACCAAACCACCTACGACCCCAACTTCCTTGATAAACCCGCACACAACCACCTCGTGTGCGTCGACTGCGGCAAGGTCATCGAGTTTGAAGACGGCCACTTGGAAGTCCTCAATGACTGCATCACCCGACGCCTCGGATTCCGTCCAGTCAAACAATCGCTTCGCATCGAAGCGTGCTGCGAGGAATTGCGCACCAATGGCCGCTGCCTGAACCTGATACAGGCGCGCCTCGAAGGAAAGCGCTTCCCCGTCAAGAAACGGTAACTTCACCGTCCCAGAATCAGGCCTCCCTAATGGACCGAGGATCCCAACGTTGCCGTCCGTCCAACAAGTGGTCCAAGCTCTCCTCTTCTGCGAAAGAAGACGAATTTCAAGTTCCGCCCACAATATCCGCAGATATCACACTTTTATTCAAGGACCTGAAGCAGTGCTCGGAATTTCACTTGCTCGGCCGAATACTTCTATAACCATTTAACCATTAACATGTAATGACCATCTAGAAGCCAATTCACTCCCTCTTCCCAACCCCTGGATGCGGACAACTATGAAAGAAACCCAATTGATCTAGAAATCTTTACAATTTCCCGTATGTTCCGGATTCAATTCCCCCCTTTCGAAAATGACCCGTCCCCCCCTTTTTGCATCCTTCCCTCGCAGTGCCGGGTCAGCCCTCCTGCTCTCTCTTCTGATTCCCATGGCCTTTGGCGCGGGCTTGGGTGATGTGGATTCCGTCTGGCAGTTCGAGAACGACCTCGCTGAATCAAATGGCGGCTCGGCCTTGATCCCGATCTCGTTGACGCCCGCGTATCCCAGCGCGACCATCGCCGGAGATTCCGCCGCTGTCTTGGATCTCGCCCCCCTCTCCTCAACCCAGTGGTTGGAAATGCCCAACGGCGTGGGCGGCAACGGAGGATCTCTCCTCGGTCGGACCAACGAGTGGACCCTCGCGATGGACCTCTATTTTGCCGCCCTCAGCAATGACGTGGCCCTCCTCCAGACCAGCACGACAAACGCCGATGACGCAGAGGTCCACGTCACCAGCAACGGCGCGATCGATCTCGGTGGAGTCGTAATCGCCGATCCCGGCACGGTTCAAACCGGCCAATGGCATCGCATTGTCTTCAGCTCCGAAGTCATCGCCGGCAACCTTGAGCTCAAAGCCTATGTCGATGGATCCCAAACCGAAGTCAGTGGCAATCCACTTTCTCTCACCAAGCCCTTCGACGGAGACTACTCGCTCCCTGCCACCGTCCCGCTCTTCGCCGATGACAATTCCGAGACTCTCGCCCTCAAGCTCAACTCCCTCTCCTTTTGGGACAGCCCCCTGACCAGCACGGAGATCGGAGCCCTAGAGATCCCAACCACTCCCGGCCTGCCAGACATCTATGTCACCAACAACGGCAACTCCGGAGCAGGCTCCCTGCGCGCCGCGCTCTCAAGTGTCCGCGACGGCGGAAGTGTCTACTTCGACTTAAGCATGAGCGGACAAACGATCACCCTCGGAACCGGTGGCCAGTTGGAACTCTCGGCCAAAACCCTCGATGTGGAAGCCCGCCACCTTCCCTCCAAACCAGCCATCGACGGGGTGGACTCCCACCGCATCTTCAACGTGCTCTCCACCGCCACCGTTACCCTGCGGGGCTTGATCATGACCAATGGCAACCACACCCAGGGTGGAGGCGCGGTCCGCAACCAAGGGACCATGACCATCATCGAGTGCAACATCCTCAGTTCCGATGCCAGTTCCCTTGAAGGAAGCGGGGTTGGAGGAGGAATTCTCAACGAATCAAGTGGAACGATCACGATCGTGGACTCCTCCATCGATGACAACGTCTCCAATGCCGCGGCAGGAATGTTCAACGCAGGAGTCGCGACCCTCCGACGCTGCACAATCTCCGAAAACCGCGCCTCGACCGTTGGTGGCATCGAGAACATCAACGTGATCACCATGATCAACTGCACGGTCTCAGGAAACAGCGCCATCAACGGCGGCGGCGGCGGACTCGCTACCCTGGGATCCATGACTCTCATCTCCTGTACCGTGAGCAACAACGTCGCCGATGACTTTCTCGCGGGAGGGGGCGGAGTGCTAGTCGATTTTACCGCCATCCTCAACCTCGAGAACACCATCATCGCAGGCAATACCTCAGCAGTATCTGGCGGGGAGAACATCGGCTCGGACGGATTCGCCCCGGGGACCGTGAACTACACAGGTTTCAATGTGACCAGCGGTGATCCCAAGTTGGAACCCCTCGGCGACTACGGCGGATTCACGAAGACCATGCCGCCCCAGATCAACTCGTCCGCCGCGGCCAAGGGACTGCCCACCGCCAAAACCCCAACCATTGATCAGCGTGGCTTTCCCCGGATCTCAAATCTCCTCGATATCGGTTCGACCGAAACGCCCTTCGATACGTCCTCGACCATCTTCACGGCCTGGGTGGTCAATAACATCCCCCTGGGGCAGGACCGCTCCTTCGCGGGCGACCCGGACGGCGACCTCCTGAGCACCGGCCTGGAGTACGCCCTCCTCATGAATCCTACTCTCTTCGATTCCCTGAGCCAACCTCTCGTCTATCCTTTTCCCCCCACCGGACTCGTCCGCGACCTGCGCATGGTCATCCCCTTCAACATCGGCGCCACTGATATCGTTTATGTCGTGGAGGAATCAAACGATCTGAACAACTGGACCGAGATCTATCGATACAACGTGCTCACTGCCACCGAAACCGTTTCCGGGACCGGTCTCACCACCGGGGTGAATTTTGAGAATCAGACCATCACCGTCATCGATGATGTCATCTACCCCTTCACCACCTTCTGGAGAATAGGCGTCATCCTCACCCCGTAAGATGTGTTCGAAAACCCGACTGGCGGCGGGGTTGAAATCAATTCGAAAGAAACAATCAGGCGCTAGGAACAGCGCTGCGAAAGGGAACCGCGACCCTTTTTCCGCCTCGTTGCGTCCTCGTCCGGCTCGGTGGGCTAGCCCATTGCCACCGGCCGACCCTTTGCCAATCGGAAAAATTGCTCGCGCCGTCACTCACCCGGGTTTTCGAACACACCCTGGGGACCAGCCGAAGAGCTCGCTCGTCAGACCGCCTCCGCCGGGCCGTTCTTCACTTTCTGCTTGCGAGTTTTGACCTCGAGGCCTCCGTCTGTTAGGCGCTTGCGGTATCGCATCCATGACCACTTCCCTTCACGGCGCCTCCTCCTTTCAACTCTCCTCTGATTGTGTCGAACTCGCGGTCACCCAGAGTGCCGGCATGCTCGCCCCGGTCACCTTCACACTGCACGGTGAGTCCTTCTCCCCCTATGCCTTGGCCCCCTGGGAACCGGACGAGATCGACCCCGGACTTCCCAATCTCCTCAAGTACTTGCGCGGCGATTTCCTCTGTCTGCCCTTCGGACCACAGGATGAGGGAGAACCTCATGGCGAGACCGCGAACGCCGAGTGGTCGCTCCTGTCACGGACCGAAGACACCCTACACCTCGCCATGGAACCTCACGACGTCGGCGGCCGGGTTGAAAAACTCCTTCGCCTGCGAAGCGGTCATGCTGCGATCTACTGCGAACATCGTATTTCGGGAATCGATGGTCACTTCAGCTATGGCCATCATCCCATTCTCGATTTCTCCGGTCTCGCCGAAGGTCAGGGTCGCGTCACCACGTCCCCCTTCCGCTTCGGCTCGGTGAATCCCGGGCTCTTTTCCGATCCCGCGAACGAAGAATACCAAATCCTCGTCCCCGGCGCAGAATTCAGCGACCTTCGAGCCGTCCCCATCGCCGCTGAGTCCCCGACCTCCCCGGACAAGAACGAAGCAGCCGGCACCACCGACCTCACCCGCTATCCCTCTCGCGAAGGCTACGAAGATCTCATCATGTTGGTCAACGATGAGGCCACCGAAGCGCAACCATTTGCCTGGACCGCGTGCGTGATGGATCGCTTCCTCTGGTTTTCGCTGAAGAGTCCCACCGACTTTCCAGCAACTCTCTTCTGGATCTCGAATGGAGGACGCCGGGCTGCCCCGTGGAGCGGACGACATCTCGCCCGCCTCGGGCTGGAGGAAGTCTGCTCTCACTTTGCAGACAACGTCACGAGCTCCCGCGAGAACAAACTCGCCGCCCAGGGCATCCCTACCACGCGCTCCTTTTCAAAGGACGAAACGGTCTCCCTCCGCATCATTCAGGCCGCTGCGGCCGTCCCCGCCGACTTTGGGGCCGTCGCTTCGATCACCCCACATGGCGATCAGGGCGTGCTCATCACCTCATACACCGGCCTCAGCGTGGAGGTCATGCTCGACTGGCAGTTCGTCCTTTCAGCAGCCCTTCCCATTGACCGTTAATCAATTACAAATAACACGAACCCGGACCTTGCCACCCAGCCTCCAACCTCCTACCCCTTTTCACTTTCACTGACCATACAACCATGAGCCATCCCCGCACGACTGACGACCTCATCACCATTTCCAGCAACGTTCGCAGCCTCGTGGACGGCCACCTCGAGGACACTGGTGGGCTTCTCCGCCTCGCTCCGGCCTGGGTCCCCCGCTCCTTTCTTCAGCCAGGCCTGCGCATCAAGCTCCATCCCGATGACACCTACGCCTACGGGCTGAGCCGCGGCGGCATTGACGAACGCTGGTTTGCTTCCACCACCGAGTGCGCCAACGAAGGCCGGGTGCCCGATGAGGGGCTTTCCTATGTCGTGGTCGGCAACGAACGCTTCACCCTGCGCGACGCCATCGCGGAAGCTGGCGCCGACCTCATCGGATCTGCAATCTGGGACAAGTATTCCAAGTGGCCGGTCTACTCCAAGTTCTTCGATAACATGGGACCCATTCCCCACCACATGCACCAGAACGCGGAGCAAGCCGCCCTCGTCGGTCAGGAAGGCAAGCCCGAGAGCTACTACTTCCCGCCCCAACACAACAATGTCGGCAACAACTTTCCCTACACCTTCATGGGATTTGAGCCCGGCACCACGCGCCAGCAAGTCTATGACTGCATCGCAAACTGGCACAAAGGGGACAACAAGATCTGCGAACTTTCCAAAGCCTACAAACTGCAGCCCGGCACCGGGTGGCTTATCGATCCCTGCATCCTGCACGCTCCCGGATCGCTCTGCACTTACGAGCCCCAGTGGGGTTCCGATGTATTTGGCATGTATCAAAACCTCGTCGAAGGCCGCGAGGTTCCGTGGAGCCTCCTCGTCAAGGACATGCCCGAGGACAAGCACCAGGACATCGACTTCATCATCGACCAACTCGACTGGGAGAAAAACGTCGACCCCAACTTCAAGGACAACCACTACCTTGAGCCCGTCACCTCGGAGAAAGGCGAAGGCTATCACGACAAGTGGATTGTCTATGGCAAGATTGACGACTTCCAGTTCTTCACCGCCAAGGAAATCACGGTGGATCCCGGCCAGAAGTGCACCATCAAGGACAACGGCGCATACGGACTCATCGTCACCCAAGGAGAAGGCAAGGCCAACAAGCTTCGCCTCAGCTGTCCGAAGCTCTTGCGCTTCAACGAGCTCTCCCAGGACGAGTTCTTCGCCACGGAAGGCGCCGCCCAAGCGGGAGTCACTTTCGAGAACACGAGCGCAACCGAACCCCTGGTCTGCCTCCGCTACTTCGGCCCAGAAGTAAATCCCAACGCTCCCGCAATGGGCGCACACAAGAGGGTCTAACCTTCGCAACCAACTCACTTTCAACAGGTCCTATGTTCGCATCGGGCCTGTTTTTTTGCCCTTGGACCTCATAGGAGGTAAATACAATGTATATGTTGTATTTGCAAAGAACATTCACCCCG
>JAPKFB010000124.1 GCA_028821775.1 Roseibacillus sp. | reverse complement strand
CGCCAGCGTTCGTTCTGAGCCAGAATCAAACTCTCCGTAGAAATTTTGATTGGCTATGATCGCTGTTCAAAGCAATTGCCAAAATTGACCTACCGGGGGGTTTTGAAACCTTCCCGGCCCTGCGCATCAGATGATCCAACACGCAGCACACAATTTAGCTTTATCTTCTCATCCCACTGATTTTTTTGTGGTGGCACGGATTGTGCAACCACGGCGCAAAAATCTGCGGGACCAACACTGTTAAAGAGCTTTTCATCGCGGGGACAATAAAGCCGATCGGACTCTCGTCGCGATCGACCTTATGTTTGTCTCTCACGTGCCGCTTCGCGCGGCGGGCGGGAGAATAGCTGGGAAAATCCGTGCGTCAACTGGTTTCCGTGCTTTTTTCGGAGGTATTTTGGAAGTCCGTTTTAGTGGCTCTCGCCCCCTATTTATAGGACTCCAAGCAGCGGTGTGATCGCTGGTGCCGTGCAATGCTACCCTTCATGATCGTTAAGTTTCGCGCAAATTTCCAACTCCACAATCAATCCCCCTTCGTTCCGATTGCGCGCTCGGATCCGTCCGCCCAATCCTTCCACGCAGGTTTTCGCGATCGCGAGTCCAAGACCTGCTCCCCCCGCCTCTCGAGTGCGCGCGCGCTCTGGTCGAGAGAAGGGTTCAAAAACCTTCTCGATCCACTCCTCGGGAATCCCAGGGCCATGGTCCCGAACTTGGATTGAAGCCGTGTCACCCTTCACCTCCGCACAGAGCTCAATGGGCCCTGCCTCTCCCGCATAGCGATTGGCATTGCGAACCACATTGGCCAGCGCACGACGCAATAGGTCCCGGTTGGTCGTGATCTGCAGATCCGGCGCAGCATCGATCTTGAAGACCGCGCCCTGCCCCTCTCGACCTGCCACTTCCTCCAGCAACTCCGCCAGGCCAACCTCGTGGGCCGGCAAGGCGGCGGGGGCGATCGAGGCCTTCGAGAAATCCAGCAGTTCATTGACCAGCTGCGAGAGTTCTTCCGCCTCTTCATGAATCGAGTTCAGGTTCCCATGATTCTCCTCCGGAATCTTGCTCTCCAGCACTCCCACCGACATGCGCAGCCGCGCCAGGGGCGAGCACAGCTCGTGCGCGATATCGCCCAGAAATCTCTTTTGCCCCTTCAAGTAGTCGTCAAGGCGATTAGCCATGCTTTGCACTGCACGACTCAATCGGCCCAGTTCATCGGTGCGCCGCGATGCCACCTCGACATCGAAGTTCCCTTCCGAGATCGATTCCGCAGCACTCGTGAGGCGACGCAAACGGCGCGACACCCTTCCTACGAAGGGGAGCCAGATCAGGGCGGATACCAAGAGCACGCCCACGATCACCCACAACCACGGCCGCCAGTCGTAGAAGATCTCGTTTCCTCCCAAGGTCTCTGATGAGGCCACCACCAAACCATCCGGGGGATGCCTGTATTCGCGGTTTCCCAGGGAAACCATGGCCGCCGCCCAGTAACGTTTGGGATTTCCAGCCTTGCCCACATAAAAAACGCGCACGATGCGTTCGGAGCCACCCTCGGTGCCGTTGTCAATGCCAGCCGGTCTCTCCCGATCCTCCAAGCCCGGGCCGCGCAGTCGCGATGGCCTGCCCAGCCCATCCGGAGGATCGCGATCTCGATTTCGTGGCGGAGGGCGAAATTCGCCCTCCGACCCGAGCCTGGTCGGTCCAGGGCGGCCACCTTCGGCCTCCTCATCGCCGCGCCGACGGGGTCGCGGCGCTTGATTGAGGCGCTCACGAAGCGGGAATCTTTGCTTCAGCGACTTCTGGAGCTCCTCCGGCAGCTCTAAATCCTCTCCTTCCAGAATGATTCTCCCCTCCGGTCGATAGATGGAGAACTCAACCCCATAAACCTTGTCATAACGTGCCACGATCTCTTCCCACTCCTCTCGTTTGCCGTTCCGAAGCTCTATACTGAGGACCCTGGCGACGGCTTGGAACTGCTCGTGGGTGCGCCCGCCCAGCACCGTGCGGGAATCGACCCGGAACTGTAACTTCAGCACCAAGACCAACACTGCAGCGACCAACGCGAGATTGAGAAAGACCCAGCCTAGGATTTGTCCGTAGAGCGTGAGGTGTGGTCTCTTCATGAGCAGGGGTCGCCGGAAGGCCCAGCATGGGCAGGCCGCGGAGCCGCCGAGTGAAAGGGATTGACGCGGCGAAGCGAGGGAGGGGCAGGCCATGACGACTGAACGGCGGCCCGACCTCCGCTCCTGCCAACCGCGAGGTTTGCAGGATCCGAAAGGCCCTCTTTGCTGAAGCCCATGATCATCTCTAGAGCACCCGGTTTGGATCGATGAGTTGATATCCCACCGCTCGAATCGTGCGGATGTAGCGAGGCGCCTTGGCATCATCCCCGAGCTTCTTGCGCAAGGCGGAGATGTGCACGTCAATGGAGCGGTCGAAGACATCAAACTTCCGCTCGGACACTTCTTCGATCAAGGCCTCCCTGGTTTTGACTCGACCCCTCGCCCGCAAGAGCGACCCTAGGATTGCAAACTCCAGGGCCGTGAGATCAAGAACCTCTTCCGCCTGGGTCGCGACGTGCGTTCCTTCATCGATGCGCAGGTCCCCTAACGACAACGCTTCCGGTTCGGGCTCTCCGGCCGGCTCGACCAAGTGAGAACGGCGCGTAACAGCCCGCAGGCGCGCAAGAAGCTCCCGCGTCGAAAAGGTCTTAGGCAAATAGTCGTCCGCTCCAATCTCCAAGCCAACGATGCGATCCGGCTCCTCGCCCATCGCGGTCAACATCAAGACCGGCACATTCGACTTCTTGCGCAATTCACGCAGAACGTCGAAGCCATCCATCCCGGGCATCATGACATCGAGGATCACCGCTTCGTATCCGCCCTCCAAGGCCGCTTCCAAGCCTTCCGGTCCGGTGTGCCGCATCGACACCTCATATCCCAAGGGTTCGAGATACTCGCGAATCAAGCGACAGAGCTTCTTGTCATCATCAATCACCAGCAGCGCTTTCTTGTGTCCAACGTCCATCACAATTCCGGGGGGACAATTTCTAACCGCTAGGGAGTAGTTTTCGAATCTCTTTTACGTGCGCTTAACACTTTTCCGCCCTTATTGAAATCAAGGCTTAACACTCCTCCCCGATACCACTGCTAAGCCGGTGAGACCCATCCAGGAGTTTCCCGGCAAATCACACATGAAAGGACAAAACCACGTGAAACCACAAACACCCCCTCGCCAAGTTCAAGTTGGCATGATGGCCCTCGCGCTCGTCGCCAGCACCGGACCCCTCGTAGCCCAGAAGGACGCCTCCTCCGACCAGCGCCCTAGACAAGTTCGCGATTCCGCGGATCCCCCCCCCGATCCCACTCCCTAAGCGCCGTTCCCAACAACCCCACCATAATCCGCCGCCCTCGCCTCCCGGCGCAGAGGGAGGATCTTCCGAAACAGCCCTCCCGGATGAGTTTCGCCGCATCGACGGCGTGGATAACAACGTGGCAAATCCCGTCCTGGGTTCCTCCGAGCAACCCTACCACCGCCGATTCGACCTCCCTCGCCACCGCGAATTGCAGTCCGGTCTCCAGGCCAGAGTCAGCGGTAGATTCCCATCCGGCTCGTCCCGAACCGAGCCGCCAAACGTCTGCCGTCAATTGATTTGCCTTCGAATTCGCGACCTTCTATCAAGGTGGAACTATGAAATTGCTTAGCATCCTCGCGCTCGCCATCCTTCTTCCGGGGCTCGCCTCCGCCGACCACCACAAGAGTGGAGAAGGCTTCGTCGAACTCTTCAACGGTAAGAACCTCGATGGCTGGAAGATCAACGAATCGCCCGGCTCCTGGAAGGTGGAGAACGGCGAGATCATCATCAAGGGCCCACGCTCCCACCTCTTCTACGCCGGCAAGGTCAACAATGCCGCGTTCACCAACTTCGAAGTGAAACTCAAGGTCCTCACCAAGGCCAAAGCCAATGCCGGATTCTATTTCCACACCAAGTTTCAAGATAGCGGCTGGCCGAAAAAAGGCTTTGAGGCCCAGATCAACGCCACTCACGGCGACCCCAAGAAAACGGGCAGCCTTTATGGAGTGCGCAACGTCATGAACACCGCTCCCCACAAGGACGACGAGTGGTTTGACTACCACATTACGGTCCAAGGCAAAATGATCACCATCAAGGTCAATGGCAAAACGACCATCGAGTATACCGAACCGAAGGGGGGGCCGACCACGAAGGAAAAGGGTGGCTTCGACCGCGTGCTCAGCAGCGGCACCTTCGCCATCCAATGTCATGACCCCGGGAGCGAAGTGCACATCAAGAGCATCAAGGTGAAGCCCTTGAAGTAAACCCCTTCCCCCCAAGACAGAAACTCTGGAAGCATCGCTTCCAGACCCCGTGGATGTGTTCGAACACCCGAGTGCGTGGCGATGCGAGCAATTTGCAATCCCGAAGGGGCCCCACCAAGGTTCTGTCCCGCCCCCCCACGGGCCTGCCCTGAAATTCGCCGTTTCCCGTAAGCTCCCATTTTTGTTCCCGATCTCCCTCGTGAGCCCCGCCTTCGTGCGGGGAGATCCAATGGGGAAAGGACAATTTAACCGGGAACAGATCGGGATGATCGAGCCGATCAAAAGGCTCGGTGATCCGACTATATGCGAATCATCGCATTTCCTTGGCTCGCCTCATGACTCCGCCGCCTCTCAAACGTAGGAATCGAACCCCCATTCCCAGGACGCGGGCTCCAAGGCCTGAAGGAAAAGGTCCTCGCCGCCTTTTGGAGCGCCGCTCTTCAGAGCAGCTCCACTGCACTTCAAGCAATTGGACCTCTCAACGACCCCAGTTGCCAGCCCCTTCAAACCCGCCCTGGCCCTTGGGAAGCGGACCCAGCGACGACTGCGTTTCCTCTACCATCAATTCAGCTCTCCTCCGTCGGCACCAGGTTCTCAAAAATCGCTCCCCAGCAGGAGGCTCGATCCCTCGTTTGCAATTTCCCCGTCAGCCGAACGTGGATCACGGGCAAGATTTTGCCATCCAGGGTTGGAAGTGTTCTGCTTTCATCATAGATCAGCAGAAGAATGGAGGGAGCATCCAGCAACGACGCAAGCGGGAGTTTTGAGGCCCCTGAACCAGCGGAGTTGAACGCGCTCTTTTCTGGGTACGAGATCTCGACCTTGATCGCATGTGGCGGCATGGGGGCCGTCTACCTTGCCGTGCAGAAATCTCTTGATCGCAATGTTGCAATCAAGATCCTGCCGCGGGAATTCGGAACGAACCCCCAGTTCCGAGCCAGTTTCGAAAGGGAAGCGAAGGCGATGGCGCGTCTCCATCACCCCAATCTGATCGCGATCCATGACTTCGGAGAGGCCGACGACTTCCTCTACATCGTGATGGAATTCGTGGAGGGAAAATCCCTCTACCGCTCCGCGCATGGAATAGCCATCGAGCAATCCGAGGTCATTCGCCTCGTGCACGGGATCAGCAAGGGGCTGGCTCATGCCCACCAGGCCGGGATCATCCACCGGGACATCAAGCCCGCCAATATTCTCCTCGATCCCCGAAAGCGACCCCGCATCGGGGACTTCGGCCTCGCTCGCCGCAGTGATGCCAAGGACGAAGGACTGCACTTCGGCTCCCCGGACTACATTGCGCCCGAAGCTCTCAAGGATCCATCCAAGGCCAGCAAGAGATCTGATGTCTACTCGGTCGGAGTCATCCTCTACGAGTTGCTGACTGGTGAACTTCCCGACAAGCCCCTGCGCCCGCCGTCTAGGGACTCCAACATTGATCGCCGCTTCGATGCGATTGTCTCCCGGGCTCTGCACCCCGTTGCAACCATGCGCTATGCCGATGCGGAGGGGATGGCGCTCGTGATCGGAGACTTGAAGGAGGCCCTCCATAATCCCTCGGCTGGCCTGCTCACCCCGGCATCCAGAAAAAAGAAGCGAGCCGCCCCAAAGGCCGAGCTCCTCACCGAGCGCGACCGCGATCCTGTCAATGTCAACGCCGACGCCACCGCGATGACCATCGCGGCCTCCTCCCATGCCAAACGGACCCTTCATCGCAATCTCGTCATCATTGCCGCCCTTCTCGTGGCTCTCGTTGCGATGTTGACGGCTTACAACCGGAGGAAGAACGAGATCAAGAAAGACGAGGAGCTGGCAAAACTCGAATCCCCGCTGGACGGGGTCTCTGGAGCAAAGACGCCACCGCGCAAGCCCGGAGGCGAGGACATCACCTCGCGACCACGTCCACGACCCAAGCTGGGAGCTGATCAACCTCTCAATCTGGCCGGGCTCAAACGAAGCCTCGCCAACGGCGACCGAAGCCGCTTCCCGGAAGGAACACACGAACTCGGAGAAGACCGCGTCTTCCTGGTGGAGACCGCCATGAGCTGGCAGGATGCGAACGACTTTGCCGAATCACACGGCGGTCATCTCGCCACGATCTCAAACGAAGCCGAGAGAGCGACGCTCTCTGCCCTGGTTCCTCGAAGCACCCCAACCTGGCTGGGGGGAGGGACGGTCGGCCTCGAAACCTGGGGATGGGTCGAGGGGAAAGACTGGGCCCTGTCCGACAAGCTCTCCAGTTCCACTGGAAATTATCTCTCCCTCACGAACGAGGGCGTCCTCCGCGGCAACCGCAGCGCGAAGGCCTTTCCCTTTCTGATCCAGTGGCAAATGGACGGAGATAACCCGGGCCGCCGCGATGCACAGTGGATACGGCTCAAGAATTCGCTCCTCCAACGCAGTCCCTCCTTTCCGCCCGGAACGATCGCTCACGGAAAGAGGCGCTACTTCATCATGGAGGGGCCCTCCAGTTGGCAGGATGCCATCGACCGTGCCCGCGCCACCGGCGGCCACCTCGCCGTGCCCAGCGACGAGACCGAGTGGGATGCTCTCAAAGCAATGATCACCAGCACCCTCCCGAAAGGGAGCGCGGTTTGGATTGGCGGAGTCTACACGAAGGGCTCGTGGGGTTGGGTCACCAAGGAGGCTTGGACCTTCAACGCCTGGATTCCAAAGCCCCCGGGTGATCTCGATTCCACCCATACCGCCATCCGCGTCGTTCCAGATCCCGATGGTCATGCCTGGGACAATGCCGATCCAACCGATCAAGAATCGACTTCGGCCTTTATCATTGAGTGGAGCGCCGATCAAAATAGGCAAGCCGAACCGACTCCCCCAGCACCACCGCAGTGGATCGCCCTGCGAAAGCAGACCTCCGTCCGCCTCGCCAAGGGCCAAAATCAGTACAAGAAGACGATCGAAGACAATGGCCGAAATCT
This sequence comes from Roseibacillus sp., assembly GCA_028821775.1. Lineage (GTDB taxonomy): Bacteria > Verrucomicrobiota > Verrucomicrobiia > Verrucomicrobiales > Akkermansiaceae > Roseibacillus_B. The sequence goes on along the minus strand of JAPKFB010000124.1, from coordinate 423 downwards.
CAACACCTCCCTGGAACACTGGTACAACAATTTGGATCGTCGGGTCAGGGCGAACTACTTCAGGCCCGTTCAGATGGCGAGGGAAACGATCACCGCGGAAGGCCGTATCGACGAAACGAATCTGAAACGAATCCTTCGTCTTCCGGGCGACATCGGAGGTGTTTGCAATGCCCATCTGAACAAGCAAAGGGCCCTCGACGCAAATTTTGAATCCGCCTTGGATAAATTGCGCACCGGCTATCTTGAAAAAATGAAGGAGATCCGGGCGGCGGCCCATCGTGAGCGAATCTTCGACACCTTCGAGGCCATCGACGAAGAAATCGACGCCTGTGAGGGAAATCAAGATTCCTTCCTGAAGCACTTCTCCCCGACCCCCTGAAGAACTGGACAGGAACCAAGGAGACCTTTTCGCAGAGAACGAAG
>JAPKFB010000058.1 GCA_028821775.1 Roseibacillus sp. | reverse complement strand
CTCCGGCGAATCCTCCGAGGCCGATTCGTAAAGTCGGGTCTCGAATTCCACGAGATCATCAAGGCTCCCCTTCCGACCGCCCATTCCCCGCTACTGTGCGCCACGAGCGCCCAATCGTCCACCGCAAGCCTTGATATTACAGCCCTTTCAATCTGCCTATAACGCATCAACATATCTCGATTCGTTGATTTGTTTCTTGCTCTGGGCGGACTGAAAGCTACCCTCCCGCCGATGATGAGGCCCGATGCCACGGAGGAACTTCACTCCCTGCTTGAGTCCCGCATTGCGGTCTTGGACGGCGCGATGGGGACTACCATTCGGGAGTATGGGCTCACCGAGGCGGCCGCTCGCGGAGAACGCTTTGCGGATGCACCAAAAGATCTTCTCAACAACGGCGACATTCTCTCCCTGACTCAGCCAGCTACCATCGGCGACATTCACAAACGCTTCCTGGAGGCCGGTTCCGACATCATTGAAACCAACACCTTCTCAGCCACCACGATCTCGCAGAGCGACTTTTTTGTCGAGGATCCCATCGATTCCGGCGGCCGGAAGGATCCCGAATATTTCCAGCAAGTCCTCGAGAACGAATTCCTTCAAGAGCTTGCCCGCGACATCAATCTGAAGGGCTCTGAGATCGCCCGCACGGAGGCAGATCGCATCGCGGAAGAGACCGGCATCACCCGCTACGTGGCAGGAGCGATTGGTCCCCTCACCGTCTCACTCACCAATGGCCCCGATCATGATGACCCCGCTTTTCGCATGGTGACCTTTGACCAGGTCAAGCAGGCCTATCGTGAACAGATCATGGCGCTTGCTGAGGGCGGCTGTGACATCCTCATGGTTGAAACGATCTTCGATTCACTCAATGCGAAAGCGGCCTTGGTTGCCATTCAGGAGCTTTTCGACGATGAGAACTTCAGCCTCCCCGTGATCATCTCAGCCGCAGTGGGTCTCGGAGGTGAGACCATGATCTCGGCCCAGAAGATCGATGCCTTCTGGATCGCGTGCCAGCACTTGGATCCCATCGCGATCGGCCTGAATTGTTCCCTCGGGCCCGACCTCATGCGCCCCTTCCTTTCCCAACTCGGACAAGTCGCCTCTACCTACACGTCCTGCTATCCCAACGCAGGGCTTCCCAATCCGCTCGCCCCCACCGGCTTCGATCTCGAACCCCATCACATGGCGGAATACATGGCCGAGTTCGCAGAAGCCGGCCTGCTCAATCTCGCCGGCGGTTGTTGTGGCAACACCCCCGCTCATCTCACCGCCATCGTCGAAGCGGTGAAAGAGCACCCTCCCCGCCCAGTCAGAACCCTGGCGGCCTGATCATGGATCCTCTTCCTCGTCTCCTCCGACTCAGCGGCTCAGACGCTTACGTCCACGGCCCGGACGCAAATTTCCTCATGATTGGGGAGCGCACCAACGTGGCGGGCTCCCCGCGATTTCGAAAACTCATCAAGGAGAACAAACTGGAGGAAGCGGTTGAAGTGGCGCGCCAGCAGGTCGCCAATGGGGCCAACGTGATCGACATTTGTTTCGACGAAGGCCTCATCGATGGCGTCGCGATGATGACCCGCTTTCTGCACCTCCTGCAGGGCGAACCCGATGTCGCCAAGGTCCCCATCATGGTGGACTCCTCCAAGTGGGAGATTCTCGAGGCGGGCCTGAAGTGCCTGCAGGGCAAAGGCATCGTCAATTCCATCTCCATGAAGGAGGGCGAGGACAAATTCATTGAGCAGGCTCGCATCATCCGCCGCTACGGAGCGGCGGTGGTCGTGATGGCCTTCGATGAAAAGGGCCAAGCCGCCACCTATGAAGACAAAACCCGCATCTGCGAACGCGCGTATCGTATTCTCGTCGATCAGGTGAAGTTCCCCCCGGAGGACATCATCTTCGATCCCAACATCCTCACCGTCGCCACCGGCATCGAGGAACACAACAACTACGCGGTGGACTTCATCAACGCCACGAAATGGATCAAGGCAAACCTCCCCCATGCCAAGGTATCGGGCGGCGTTTCCAACATCTCTTTCTCGTTTCGCGGCAACAACGTCATGCGCGAGGCGATGCACTCCGTCTTCCTCTACCATGCCACCCAGGCCGGGATGGACATGGGCATCGTCAATGCCGGGATGCTTGAAGTCTACGATGAGATTCCCAAGGAGCTCCTCGCACGGGTGGAGGACGTCATCCTCAATCGAGGGGAGGATGCCACCGAGGGATTGCTCGATCTCGCCGAACAATTCAAAGGCAAGGGCGGCAAGAAACAGGAAGTCGACCTCTCCTGGCGCGAGTACGGAGTTGAGAAACGACTCGAACACGCCCTCCTCCGGGGAATCACCGAGTTCATCGATGAGGATACCGAAGAGGCTCTGAAAAAGCACGGCCGCCCCATCAAGGTCATCGAGGGTCCTCTCATGGACGGGATGTCCATCGTCGGAGATCTCTTCGGGGCCGGAAAGATGTTCCTTCCCCAGGTGGTCAAGTCCGCTCGCGTGATGAAGAAGTCCGTCGCTTGGCTCACGCCCTACATGGAGGAAGAAAAGGCCGCCAATCCCAATATCAGGTCGGCGGGAAAGATCGTGATGGCCACCGTGAAGGGTGACGTGCACGACATTGGTAAAAACATCGTGGGCGTGGTCCTCTCCTGCAATGGATTCGAAGTCACTGATCTCGGAGTGATGGTTCGCTGCGATAAGATCCTCGCTGCGGCCCGGGACCTCGAGGTCGACATCATCGGTCTCTCCGGACTGATCACTCCCTCTCTTGACGAGATGATGCACGTGGCCTCCGAAATGGAACGCAATGGACTCAAGCTCCCCCTCCTCATTGGAGGAGCGACCACCTCGGCCGCCCATACCGCGATCAAGATCGCCCCGAACTATTCCGGGCCCACCGTCCATGTTCTCGACGCCTCCCGATCCGTCCCGGTGACCACCTCCCTGCTCAGCGAGGAACAGCGCAGCGACTTTGTGTCCAAAAACGAAGTCCGACACGTGAAGCACCGCGAAAAGTTCGCCGGAGCAGAAAAGCGAAAGACCATCTCCCTCGCGGACGCACAGCAAAACGCCTTCCAGGTCGACTGGTCCCGCTATTCTCCGCCAGTTCCCGAGTTTCTCGGCACCCGCGTCATCGAGAAGCAATCTCTCCGTGAACTGGCCCACTACATCGACTGGTCCCCGTTTTTCCACGCCTGGGAACTGCGCGGGGTCTGGGATCCCGAGAGCGAGACGCTCAAGACCCGCAATGCCGCAGGAGCCGAGCAGGCCGCCACCCTCTACCAGGAGGCGCTGGAACTCCTGGAGCAGATCATCGCCGAGGAGCACTTCACCGCCCGCGGAATCTACGGCTTTTTCCCCGCCAATGCGCAGGGAGACGACCTCATCGTCTGGAATGACGAGACGCGCAATGCCGAGCAAACCCGACTCCATACCTTGCGTCAGCAACTCGCCAAGAGCAGCGGCAAGCCCCACTACGCGCTGAGCGATTTTGTGGCACCCTGCGGCTCACCAGGCGACCCCGCCCCGGCGGACTACCTGGGCGCCTTCGTGGTCGGCATTCACGGCGCCGACGAATGGGCCAAACACCTCGATGAAGAGGAGCACGACCCCTACCGATCCATCATGGTGAAGGCGCTGGCGGATCGATGCGCCGAGGCTTTCGCGGAACTCCTCCACCACCGCGCCCGGGTTGCCTGGGGGATCGAACGGTCCAACGAGTTCAGCAGTGAGGAACTCATCCACGAAAACTACCAGGGGATTCGTCCAGCCCCCGGCTACCCTGCGCAACCCGATCACACCGAGAAACCTCTTCTCTTTGATCTCCTCGCAGCGAGCGAGAAGACCGGCGTCCTCCTCACCGAGTCCCAGGCCATGCATCCCGGCGCCGCGGTCTGCGGCCTCTACTTCTCCCACCCCGAGAGCCGTTACTTCGCCATCACTGATCTGCAAAAGGATCAGGTCGAATCCTACGCCGCGCGCAAGAAGATGCCGCTCAGGGAGTGTGAAAAATGGCTGGGCTCGTGGCTGGGCTATTCGCCCTGACGATCACGGTCCGAGGTGCGGGCAAGCTACTGGCTTTCCGCCGCCGAGAGAGCCTTCTCGCTGCGCTTCCGCGCGTGGGGACAAAGAATGCGTTTGCGCAATCGGATCAGGCTCGGGGTCGCTTCGACATATTCGTCCGGCTCGATGTACTCGATCGCACGCTCCAAGCTCATCTTGATCGGGGGTTTGAGCCCTTCATCGATCGACTTGTTCGCCTGGCGGTGGTTGGTCAAGTTCTTGGCTTTGGTTGGATTCACCGGAAGGTCCCCCGCCCGGGAGCTCTCCCCCACGATCTGTCCTTCGTAGACCTCATCGGTGGGCCCCACAAAGAGCCGGCCACGGTCTTCCAAGCTCTCCAGGGAGTAAGCCATCGCGGTGCCCGTCGACATTGAAACGAGGGTCCCCTGGATTCGGGTCCGGATCCGCCCGGCCACCGGCCGGTATTCCTTGAAAAGATGCGACATCACCCCGTGACCGCTGGTCAGGTTCATGAGCTCAAACTCAAAGCCGATCAGCCCGCGAGTGGGAATGGTGACCTCAATGTAGGACATCGACCCTCGCGGCTCCATCACTTCGACGACCCCCTTGCGGTTCGCGAGGGTTTGAATCACCCCTCCCGTCCCGTCCGCGGGAATTTCGAGATACAAGGTCTCAAAGGGCTCCATTTCGACTCCATCCTGTTTGTGGGTGATGACACTGGGACGAGACACAAGCACTTCGAAGTTCTCACGTCTCATGGTCTCCACCAGTACCGCGATCTGCATCGCACCGCGCGCCGAGACATTGAAGATCCCCGCTTCACCGGACTCACTGATTTCGATGGAGACATTGGTCTTCACTTCCCGCTGCAATCGATCCCAGATCGCCCGCGAAGTGACAATCTTGCCATCTCGCCCGGCAAACGGGCCGTCGTTGACCGCGAACTGCATTTGCACTGTTGGCGGATCGATCGCCACGAAGGGAAGCGCTTCCCCATTTTCAATTTCCGAAAGGGTCTCGCCGATATCGACGTCTTCAAATCCAGCCACTCCAACAATGTTTCCCGCCTCGCCCACCTCAGCATCCTGCGTCCCCAACTTGGCGTATTCAAAGACCTTGGTGATGGTAGTCCGCACCTTCGTTCCGTCCTTCCGCAGCAGCCAGAATGAATCGCCCTTCTTCACCATTCCCGACTCCACCTTACCCAAGGCAATCCGACCCACGTAATTGTCCCAGTCGATGTTGCTGACCAGCATGCGAAAGGGCGCATCGTGATCCACGATGGGAGGCGGCACGCGTTCCAGGATGGTCTCGATCAGAGGCTCCACGCTGTCGCGCTTCGTGTCCTTCAAGTCCTTCACAAAGAAGCCATCCCTGGCACTTCCGTAGAGCACCGGTGCTTCGAACTGAACTTCACTCGCACCCAGTTCCATCAAGAGTTCCAATACCTTGTCCTGCACTCCGAGAGGGTCCGCCGCATCCCGATCGATCTTGTTGATGACAAGAATCGGCATCAGTCCCTCCTCCAGGGCCTTGCGCAGCACAAAGCGGGTCTGTGCTTGTGGGCCCTCAAAGGCATCCACCACCAGAAGGACGCCATCGACCATCCGCATCACGCGCTCCACTTCTCCACCAAAGTCGGCGTGTCCGGGAGTATCCACGATGTTGATGGTGTAGTCTCCCCACTTCACGGCCGTGTTCTTGGACTTGATCGTGATCCCCTTCTCGCGCTCAAGATCCATGGAATCCATGGCTCGATCTGTGAGTTGTTGGTGAGCTTCCACCGCCCCTCCCGCTTTCAAGAGCTCATCGACCAGCGTCGTCTTTCCGTGATCGACATGGGCAATGATCGCAATATTCCGGATATGATCAGTCATGGGGATTTTCCTTGGCGGCGCGCAGACTCCGTATTTTCGCCTCAATTGCAAGCTCGGCGAGCCGTTTGCCCCCTAAATTTCACCCTTTTGACCACTAGAACGGATTGGCTGGGAGGATCCGCCTCCGAAACTCAATGGAAAGCCCCCGGGACCGGCTCAATCAAAAACCAATCCCGGAGACTACTCCCGGGGGGAAATCAGCAAATCAGAGATGAGAGACCGCAGCCTCTGGTTTTCTTCCCTCCTCCTTAAAACTATGGCCGATCCGCGATGACGCAAATGATCCTTGCCTCTGATTGTCCCTCGAAGAATCTCGCGCCATGGCACGCGTTCTCATCATCGGCGCTGGCAGCGTGGCAACCGTCATGGCAGCCAAGGTCTCCCAGGAACCGGAGCTTTTTTCGTCACTCACCCTCGCCAGCCAAAATCGGGAGGAAACTGCAAGGATCGAAGGGCGCCTTCCCAGCTCCTTCAAGATCTCCACGGCCACGCTGGATGCCTTTGATGCCACGGCTGTGGCCGACCTCATTCGGAGCTCCCTGAGCGGGATTGTATTCAATGCTGCCCGCCCTGCCCAAAACCTCTCCGTGATGGAAGCCTGTCTCGAGGCGGGCGCACACTACATCGACACCGCAGCCCCGAAGCCCATCCCGGGGCAGAACGGACTGTTGACGGCCTGGGGCCAACTCGCTTTTCACGAACGATACAAATCGGCAGGTCTCACCGCCCTTCTTTCGATTGGTCTCAGCCCCGGTCTCACCAACGTCTTTGCGGCCCACGCCGCGGAGCGGCTCGATCAAGTAGAGACCCTTGATATTCTTGTTTGCCAGAGGAATCCCGTCTCCTCTCCACCGGAGATCGCTCCGCCCTCGGTCTGGTGGGAAGATGGCCGCTGGCAGGAGGAACCCGCCGGCACCACTCTGAGGTCTTTTGTCCTTCCCGAACTTGGACTCCAGAAACTGACTCGCAGTTATCACGAGGAACTCGCAACCATCGTCCCTCGTTTGAGGGGGCTTCAACGCGCACAATTCTGGGCAGGGTCATGCCCTGATCACCCCAAGCAAAACTCAGCCACGAGCCTTCCCAGGATCGGCTGCCTGGTTGGCGGAAAGAGAAAGAGTCAGCCACACTCGTTCTACCTCTCCAACCTTGGCGACCAAGAGGGGACATTCGCGGAATCCAGTTCGCCCGCTGGTCGCAACCTGACCGGTGTTCCCCCAGTGGTCGCGGCCGAGCTCCTCCTCTCACCTTGCACCGATTGGAACAAACCAGGGGTCTGGGTCCCCGAAGATCTCCCCACCGCACCAATCATGACCCGCCTCGCCAGGCGCGGAGTTTCCTGGAAAATCATCGACGGCGAGGAGCTCCGCATCGGAGCTCCGAAACAACCGTGAGCCCACCGGGGGCCCTTTACTTCCGATTCCGCAGAAAGGGCGGGATATCGAGGTCCTCCCCCTCGATCAGGTTGGGATTTTCACCTTCGAACTTTCCTTTGGGACCACCATCCAGCGGGAGCTCGCCCTGCGGGCGCTTCGCCTTGGCAGAAGCTTGAATCTCTTCAAGCGATTCAAGTTCAATGGGCGCAGGGCCATCAGCCGGTTCAACGGTTTCGAAGGAAACCGCCTCCCCTCCGTTTCCAGCCTCAATGTTCTCTGAAACCTGGGAAAGATTGACTGGACCAGCCTCAGGAGACTCGTCCAGATCGGTCCCCTTCGCGGATTCGAAGATATCGTCGATCACTCCGTCAGGTCGTCGGGAGGGCAACTTTACCCGGGTCGTCACGTTCGGAATCGTGTTCGGCGAAATCGGAGGGAGCTTCACAGGCTCATCGTCCGCTTCGGGCTGCTTCATCTTCTTCACCCTCACCCGCGGCTTGCGCCCTCTCCTCTTCTCCTTGCCTTCAGGGACAGGCACCGGCTCCTGGATCGTCACCGGCTCCGGAGTCATGGATTCCACGCTGTTCTCAGCCTCCGCAACGGGCCCAGGCTCGATCTCGGCAAAGGGTTCCTCCCCAGGCGAACGCTCCGCATCTCCCTCCGGCTCGGCCTCGCTGATTGGCGCAACCTCCGCGATGGGTTCAGGTTCAGGCTCGAATTCCGGTGCGATTGGTTCTTCCGCCAACGGGGGAGGAAGGGGTGGCGCAATCGGGGCGGAGGTCAGAGCCGGACTGACCTTGGATGCTTCCATGCCCGCGGGATCCGGCTCGGTTTGTTCCGCGGGCTCACCTTTTCCCAAAAACTCATCCTCACTGTCATCAAGAGGGGAAGACGATTCGCTCTCGTGATCAGGGGACAGCCCCGCGAGGAGGCGATCCTCCGGCAGAGAACTGACCAGAGTCACACTGAGGGACTCCGCCATGGCGGGATCAACCGATGTTCCAAAGAGGATCTGGGCCGTATCAGGAACGTGCTTGCTGAGGCCTCTCATCAAGAGCTCCAGCTCGTAAAGCGTCATGTCCTCCCCTCCGCAGACGTGGACCAGAACGGTCTGGGTATCATGGAGAAGGCTCCCTCGGTCGAGAAGCGGACTGACCAAGGCATTCTTCAATGCCTGTTGGGCTCGGTTCTCGCCGTGGGCGATTCCGGAGCCGAAGAGACACCGAGATTTCGGGGAACTCAGCGCAGCCATCAGATCGTCGAGACCGATGTTCACGAGCCCGGGCCGCATCACAATCCTGGTCACCGCTCGAATGCTTTCCGAGACCATGCGATCCGCGGCCGAAAACGCTTCGTGCACTCCCTGCTTGGCGAGGACCAACTCTCCCATCCGCGTGTTGTCAAAAGTGATGAGCGCATTCGCGAGAACGGAAAGCTCATTGAGCGCTGCCTCGGCCTGCTCCCTGCGACGGAGACCTTCGAAGTTGAAGGGAGTGGTGGCAAACACCACGGTGAAGGCACCCTCCTCCCGCGCAAGGCGAGCCACCAGCGGTGCAGAACCGGAACCCGTCCCCCCTCCGAGGCCCACACAGATGAAGATGATCTTCCGGTCCCGCAGGGCATCGCGAACCTCAAGCTCCGCTTCCGCCGCGGCATTTTTGCCAAGTTCAGGATCGCCTCCCGCTCCGAGACCTTTGGTCAAATTGCGCCCAAATTGAATCTTCTCGGGCGCCACCGAGCTGGTCAGGGTGCGCACATCGGTGTTGCACGCAAGGAGCTCTGCTCCTTCCATGCCATCGAGGGCGATGCGGTCCAGCATGTTGGCACCGGCACCACCTACTCCGATGATCTTGACGGCCGAATTCGGAATCGTTTGTTGGCGAGTTCTCTCGTAGGGAATCATATCGGACTGATTGCCCCGAGTTAGCCGATTTAGCCACCAAATGGCCAGAGCGAACGCAAAAAACCACTCACCTTGCCCAAGCCTTGCGAATTTGGCCGCTCCTCATCAAGGATCTGCGCGTAGCGAATCAATCCCAGGGCGGTCGAGTATTGCGGATCCTTGAAATATGCGTGCACTCCACTGACATCTGGTTGTTCTGGGCGGTAGACCGGCAGACCGAAGACATCGCAGGCCAACTCCCCAAATCCTTTCATCAAACTCGTTCCGCCGGTCAGGAACACTCCGGTCCCCACCCGCTCCAGCATCTTCTCCGGCAACCGCTCCTTCACCAATTCCAAGGTCTCTTGCAGGCGCATGCGAATCACGTCGTTGAGGATCTGCCGCTTGATCTCAATCTCCGGAAATCCAGCCTCGTCGGGCACTTTCACGGTCCCCACCGATTTGGCAGGATCACCCGAGGCATCGCCCTCGGTTTTTTTGACCTGCTCCGCCTTCGAGAGCGGGATGTGAGTAACGAGGTGAATATCATTGGTAACATGATCGCCACCCACCGGAATGCTTCCGGAGGCCGAAATCGCCCCGTCCACGTATAGCGCGTAGTCGGTCGTGCCCCCGCCGATGTCCACCACCAGCGCTCCTGCTTCCTTGCGTTTGCGCGTGAGCGCGATCTGGGCGGAGGCGATGGGCGCAAACACGACGTCATCAACGTCCAAGGGAATCTCGCGCACGCACTTGATGCTGTTCTGGATCCGGGTCCGCACACCGTGCACAATATGAAATTCCGCATCGACCGTTTTGCCCATCAAGCCAACCGGCATGGTGGAGTGAGGTTGACCATCCACCACATAGTTTCGGATCAGGCTATGCAGGTAGACGTGCTCACTTGGAATCGCGATGTCACTGGCGATCTCCTTGACCTCCTCGATGTGCTCGGACCGAATCTCCGGCTCTCCATCGGGTAACCGATAGGTCCCCCGATTGTTGATTCCTTCGATGTGAGGACCGGTCACCGCCAGAAAAACGCTGTTGATGTCGACATCACTGATATCCTCAGCCTCCAGCAGGGCCGCCTTCACGCAGGCACGCACTTGCGGGTAATCGGCAATCTCTCCCTTGCGCACACCTGCCGAACGAGTCTCCCCCAGACCCAGAATCTTGACGGAGCCATCCGGCTTAACCTCGGCCACCACCATGACGGTCTTGGTGGTCCCGATCTCGAGGCCGACGTGAATTCGCGATTTTGACATGCTCGTTCCTTTCTAGGGCCCTGGTGCAAACCCAGCGACTGAAATCCTGCGCGCCATGACAGTTCTTGAGGAGGCACCACGGCCTAGCGAAGCGAAGAGCGGAGGAGAGATCAACATAACTTTGTTCACTACCTCAGGATTGCCTTGATATCTCGTTGGAGCCGCGTTTCCGGCTCAAATCCGGTCGCCCCGGGCCGGCCCGCCGTGACGGGAATGTTCCGCTCCGGAATCAGGTTCACCACGGCCATGGGCTCGGCCAAGCCCTCAGTTTCGCGCAGCAAGGTCCCCAGGTTCTCGAGCTGTCGTTCATGATCATACATTCCAAAAATCGCCAGCGCTCCGCTACTGACCGCGGCTTCCAGCGAGTAGTCATTTCGAACCGCCACCACCGGCAGCGTCCAATCGGCCCCCATCAGTTTGCGCTGTGATAGCTTGATGAGTTCGAGCGCTCTCTTTGCTTCGTGATGGCGCAACTGCTTTCCAATGGTCACGTCTCCCTCCTTCGCCTGACTCACAAGAACCACCGGAAGTGTTCTCGCCTTCTCTCCCATCCAATCTTCACATGGGAAACAAACCCCGCCTTCGTCAAGCAAGAGCCCGGACGCCGGATCCCTGCCCACAATGCCCAAGGGACGACATTCCAACCACGCAATCGGAACTCGCTCCATAATCTTTACCCGCAATGTTCCCGGCAAACGCCGACTCAGCTCCACCCTCACGATGCCAGATCGCACCAACATCCTCTCTCGAATCTCACGCAACTTGATCGCAAACAAAGTCGCCGTGAGATCGATCCCGCTGAGCTCTACGAATTGTTCTTCCGTCAGCTCCCCGTTCGTTTCGAGTTTCACCTCCTTCAGTCGAAACTCTTCATTCTCAATAAAGAATTTCCGCATTCCACTCTTCGCTCCCCATCCGGCCGCGCTCAGGAGTCCCAACACGATCAGGATGCGAGTGGACTTCTTCAGAAGACGCAGGCACTCAAAGCCAACGATGCGCGGAGAACTGACTTTGAGGTGCAGTTTTCGCTCGTGCTTTTTCTTCCTTACTTGTGAGGTCTTACGTCGAGGCATTGGTTTCGCGAAGGGCTAGCGAAAGTTCCCCGATTCGACAGCACAACGCACCAAATCCGTAGCTTGGCTCAGCCGCCGCTGCGGCCTTGGGGAGGAGGCTGCTCGCTGTCATCCCGGGAATGGTATTGGCTTCCAAAATATAAGGGTGTCCGTAGGAATCTAGCAGGATATCCACCCGGGAGTAAACCTCAATCCCCAGCGCATTGTGAGCCGCGAGCGCCGAGTCGCTTACCATTTTTGCGGTCGTTACGTCCAAATTCGCGGGGCAGTGGTAGTCCGTGCCCCCATCCTCACTCATCCACGGATACTTATTGGCCATGTCGTAGAAGCCGCTTCGGGGCACGATCTGCACGATCGGAAAGACCTCCTCGCCCACGATTCCCACCGTCAGCTCCTTGCCCTCCACGAACTGCTCCACGAGCACCTCATCTCCATACTTAGCCGCATCCTCCATCGCGGCCTGCGCCTCATCGGCGGTGCGGACGATGTGCACCCCCACGCTCGATCCTTCCTTCGGCGGTTTCACGACATAGGGAAACTCCATCGTGGGCAGGGGAATTCCATTTGAAACATCGATGATCTCCGAAACGGGGGTCGGAACCCCGGCCTCCACGAAACACTTCTTGCTCGCCACCTTGTCGAAGGCCAAGTCGCTGCTCACGCGGCCAGCTCCGGTGTAGGGCACCCCCAGAGCTTCGAGATACTCCTGCAACCCGCCGTCCTCTCCGTAGGTCCCATGAATCACGTTGAAGGCCAGCCCTGTTCCCTCCGGCAGGGTCGGAGTGCGGTCCGTCACATCCACCCCCAGTGCATTCATGCCCTCTCCCTGCAGAGCCTCGAGCACTGCCTGCCCCGACGAAAGGGAAACTTCCCGTTCCGACCCCGGCCCACCCATCAAGACTGCAATCAACACCGATTCATCCATAACGATCCTCCAGAATAAAAAACGAAGGCCGCAGCGTCGAGCGCTTAGGGTGTATTCGAAAAGGCGGGCGTTCCGCGGGGCGAGGAGATTCTTCTTCAGGCAAGGGATGGGGAGAAAGGGGGTCGTGCGCTGCAATCGAGGCGCCCCAATCCTGGTGGGGAAAGAGACCCCCGCCTTCCAAGACTCCGCTCTCCATCCCCGGCCTGCCCACGCCCTTCCCTCCTGATCATCTCAGGCGCCGCGGTGGGTCAGAATTCCCGATTCCACGCAGGGAATTCTCGCACTCAATCCTATTGCTTCACGACTAGGATCGTCGAAGATCGAAAATCCATGAACGATCCCCACGAGGAGGACCCGCAAGACGAGTCAGGGGGCCCGGGCTGGGACAGCTTCGAAGCTTACCGCGAACCGGAGGAGGAACCTCTTCACCCTGTCGTGCGGATCGTGATCTCGGTCTTGGGGCCCCTTCTCCTTCTCGTCCTCAGCTTTCTGGCCGGAGGATTCTTTCTTTCCCTCATGGTCCTGCGAGGCCGCAGTCGGCAGAGCAGAATGGCGGAAGAAGGATGGGACTCCATTGGCGGCGTGTTCGCCCTCGGAGGGATCTGCGCGACCGGTGTCATCGCCACGATCCTTTGGACCTGCCTGTGGCGGTGCAAGGACTAGCTTCAAACAACACCTCTCTCCGGCGGCGCGGCGTTGGGGAGAAATTCAACAGCCTGCTAGGCCTCCTGCGCGAAGTTCAACTCAAAAACTCACCTCATCTTCACCCAGAATCTGCACTTCGGTCTCCAGCTCGATGCCTCGACTTGCGCGCGCCTCGGCTTTGATCGCATCGATCAGTTCAAGCACCTCCCTCGCCGTCGCCTTCCCCCGGTTGACGATAAAGTTGCCATGCTCGCCGGAAACTTCCGCCGGGCCGATTCCCCTACCCTTCAAACCCAATTCATCAATCAGTTTTCCGGCTCCAATCCCCTCCGGGTTCTTGAAGATGCAGCCCGCACTCGCCGCAATTGGCTGAGTCGTGCGACGGTGGTGATGGGACCCTTCCATTTCTTCCCGGATTTCTGCCGCGCTCGCCGACACTCCTCGGAAAACCGCTTGCAGGGCGTAGTTGCGCCGCAGCTCAGGGACATTGCGATAGTGCGCCTCGATCTCTTCTCGAGTCCGCGTGCGGATCTCCCCGTCTTCGTCCAGAAAGGTCACGCTCACCACTTGATCAAAGGTCTCGCTCCCCATTGCTCCCGCATTCATGCGCAGTCCCCCGCCCACGTTCCCCGGAATACCTTCCATCCAGGAGAAGCCGCCCAGTCCGGCCGCCTCCGCCACGCTGGCCACCTTCTTGAATCGCGTTCCTGCTCCAGCGGTCAGCAACTCGCCATCCACTGAGACTTCCCCGAAGATCCCCTTCGACGGGTGAAGGACCGCTCCGCGAATTCCGCCATCGCGCACCAGGAGATTGGAGCCCCGCCCCACCACCCGGACTGGAATTCCGCGATCCTTGAAAAAATCCATCGCACGCGCAAAGGCCGAAAAGCTACGAGGTTCCGCCCAGTACTGCGCCGGGCCGCCCACCAAAATCGTCGTGTGGCGACACATCGGCTCGTAAAGCTTCACGTCAATCTCCTTGTCCTCGAACTCGTTGCGCATGGCATCCAGGAGGGCGAGGTCCGCAATAATTTTTCTAGCCGCTTCATGCACGTTTCCGGCACCCAGCGTCAAGAGGAGGTCACCGGGTTGCAGCGCGTTCCCGATCACGTGGTGGGCACTGCCAAGAGAGGGTTGCGATTGGCAACGGGTGTCTCCGTGACGATGCATCGCGTCCACAATGGTCGCCCCGCTGACTCCTTCGAGAGGCGCTTCGCTGGCTGGATAGACATCGGTCACGCAGACGAGATCCGCCCCTTGGAGGGCCTGCCCGAATTCTTCGGCCAAGCGCTGGGTGCGGGAGAAGCGGTGCGGTTGAAAGAGAACCACGATGCGCTCCGGTCCCAGCGATCGCGCCGTCTGCAAGGTGGCTTCAATCTCGGTGGGATGGTGCCCGTAGTCATCGATGACGCGAAATCGCGACGAGCGATAGAGGGTCTCAAACCTGCGCTTGGCTCCTGCAAAGGTGGCCAAAGAGCGTGCCACGAGATTGAAGTCCACTCCGAGGTCATCGGCCAGCGCGATGGCGGCCAGAGCATTGAGGACATTGTGGCGCCCGGGGATTCCCAACTCCACCCGTCCAAGCTCCGCGCCTCCTCGGGACACCGTGAAGGCGATCACACCGCGCCCTTCGCCGAGGTCCTCCGCACAATAGTCCGCCTCCTTCCATCCGTAGGAAATCGCCCCCTTCCGCCCGGAACACAACTCGACCGCAATCTCATCCTCCGAACAGTAAATGATCTTCTCGGACGTTTGCTCCAACAACTTGCCGAAGACCTCCTTGATCTGGTCAAGACCGCTGTAAAAATCGAGGTGCTCTGCTTCAATGTTGAGAATGATGGCATGCGAAGGCCGGTAGAGGGACAGCGTGCCATCGCTCTCGTCCCCTTCGGCAACCAGATACTCGCTCTGCTCGTCCCAATGGGCATTGGCGCCGAGGACTGGAATTTCTGCGCCCACATAGTGGGAGACGGCCCGGCCGCCCTTGTTCAAAACGTGCGCGCACATCGCCGAGGTCGTGGTCTTCCCGTGCGTCCCAGCCACCACCACCCCCTTCTTCGCATGCAGGATCGCCGCCAAGCACTCCGCCCTCCTAAGGCGCATGATCCCTGCCTCCGCCGCCGCCCCCATCGCCACATTCTGCGCCTTGATGGCCGATGAGAAGACCACCATGTCGACCTCTGCCACCGCTTCCGCCGAGTGCGGGGAAGAGAAGGCGAGCCCGATCCTCTGCAAGCGCTCCGTTTCGCGGCTCGATACCCGATCCGAACCACTCACCTTGTGCCCCATTTCCAAGAGAAGGGCGGCCAGCCCGCTCATCCCCGATCCTGCCACCCCGAGCAAATGGATGCGCATCGGGTGTTCACGATCGAGCAGGCGCTCACTTGTTTCATCAAACATTCCAGATAGAGAAGAAATCGCTCATGCCACAGACTCTGCTCAGGATCAACTGCTGCATCCTACTTGCCAACGAGAACTTCACAGATCTGCGCCGCGGAGTCATCCACCGCAAGGGCCCGCATCGCTTCACTCATCGCCACCAGCATCTCGGGGGCACCCAGCAATTCCCCAACCAGCTTCGCCAATTTCGCACCATCAAGGTCGCTCTCTTGGGCCAGGATGGCCGCCTTCGAATCTTCAAAACACTGCGCATTGACGGTCTGGTGATCATCGACCGCATGGGGATAGGGCACGAGGATGGCCGGCAATCCAAGATAGGCCAGCTCCGTCAAACTCGCGCCTCCGGAACGACTGATCACAAGATCACTCGCCGCATAAGCAGAAGGCATGTCATCGCAAAATCCCACCACCGCATGGCCCGCCCGTTCGCCCACCAGTTCCTTCACGCGATCTTCATCGGAGCGCCCCGCGATCTGCAACCACTGGATCTCCTCGCCCAGCTCGCGGGAAACTTCGACCACCAGCGTGTTGACATGCTTTGCTCCCTGGCTCCCCCCGAAGGAAAGGACCACCGGCTTGCCAGCCTCAAGTCCAAACTTGGCGCGGGCCTCGTCCTTGGACGGCAAATTGCTGAACTCCGTGCGGACCGGCGTGCCGGTCACTTCAACCACCGAGCCTGGGAAATAACTGCGGGCCGCCTCCAATCCGAGCAGGACCTTGCTACACCACTTGCTTCCAAGTCGATTCGACTTGCCCGGCAGCGCGTTGGAATCGTGCATCGCAGTGACCAGCCCCAACTTCTTCCCCGCATAGACCGGGGGCAGAGAGGTAAACCCGCCCATCCCGATCACGGCATCCGCCTCGCGCAGTTTGAGCAATCGTTTCGATTGCCCGATGGTCTGCCAGAGTCGCCAGAGAAAAGGGAGCATCCTGGGAGAGAGGGTCGGCGGCTTGGCTATTGCAGGCACCGTTTCAAATTCGAGCTCGCCATACTTGGCGGACGCATCGGCATCGACTTTTTTCTGCGAGATCAGGAGGAGCGGTCGGTGTCCCCGCCGCTTGAGCTCCTCGGCCACCGCGACCCCCGGAAAAAGATGTCCGCCAGTTCCTCCACAGGCAATAACGACAGACAATTCTCGGGACACAGGCTAGATCTTGAGTGCGCGTTGCTTTTCCTTGATGACCGGCATCTCCACGCACTCCACGTAAAATGCATGGCGGTGCAGACTGACAAGCAGGCCCACTGCCGCAAGGGTAAAGACCAGGTTTGTGCCGCCGTAACTGACAAAAGGAAGCGGCAATCCGGTATTGGGAAGGACACTCGTGGTGACCCCGATGTTCATCAAGGCCGGCAGGGTGATAACCGCCGTCAACCCAAGCCCCAGAAGCGTTCCAAAGTGATCGGGCGCGGAGAGGGAAATGGACACTCCGGCCGTGCTGATCAGGACAAAACAGAAGACAATGCCCAGCGTACACAGGAGACCCAGCTCTTCGCCCACCACCGGGAAAATGAAATCCGTGTGCGCTTCGGGGAGGTAGCCATGTTTTTCGGCACCATTCCCCAGTCCGGCGCCCATCAACCCGCCTGACGCGAGGGCAAGCTTCGCACGATACTGCTGGTAGCCCGCCCGACGCTGCACTTCCGGATCATCGAGATTCAGGAGCGCTTCAAACTTCATTCTACGGTAGGGATCGTTCTCCACCGCTTTGTAGAGTCCCGCAATCCCGATCACGGTCACCAGGGTCAGAAGCGACACCCGCGTGCCGGCCGTGAACATGAGAAGAAATCCCGCCCCGCCAAGGGCAACTGCAGTGCCCATGTCCTTCTCAAAGAAGATCAGGCCCACCGGCACGCCCAGCAGGAGACCCGGAAGAACAAAGCCCCGGAAGAACGATTTGGCCTCCGCCTGATACTGCGCAAACCAGGCTGCAAGCGCGATGATGACTGCAATCTTGGCCACTTCGGAGGGCTGAAAACGACCAATCACGGGCGCCCAGATCCAGCGGGACTCCCCCTTCACTTCGAACCTGACTCCCGGCACGTAACACAGGACCAGGAGCAGACAGGCTCCAATCAGCAACGGGATCCAGATGCGACGCAGCAGGCGATAATCCACACAACCAACCGCCAACGCGGCAAAGAGTCCTACCCCAGTAAAGGCTCCCTGCCGTTTGACGAGCAGATAGGGATCATCCTCCACTCCGTTAACCCAGGCACTCGTGCTCGCAAGCATGATGAGCCCGAGTGCCACCAGCGTGGCCACCGAAACACAGAGGATCATGGCAGCGCGTCGTCCCATCGATCTTCAGCTTGAAGCTAGTTGCCCGGAATCCGCAGATTCATACCGATGCGCAATGTTTTCGCATTAGTGATTCCATTGGTCTTGAGCAGACTATCGAGTGAAACCTTGTGCCTCCTGGCGATACCCCAGAGCGAGTCGCCTTTCTTCACGTGGTATGAGACAGACGGCGTCACAACGGCCACCGGCGGACGCACAATCGGCTTCACAAGCTTGGCCGGCCTTTCGAGTGGCACTTCAATTTCGATGGGATCCTTGCCCCTATCGGTCATTGCTTGCTCACTCGGACCCTCGATCTTCTCAACCTCAATCGGCGGGACAACAACAATTGTTCTCGCCGGAATTCGCAACGTGTCTCCCGTCCTGAGTTTCTTGTTGTTGTTGGGGGCTCGCAAGGCCATGACATCCACACCATGCGCCTTGGCGACCTTCTCGTAGGTGTCTCCCGTGCTCAGGAAATAGAATTCCTCGTTCTTCCTGATAACGGTAGGCTCATTCTCATTCTTGGCTGACCCCCCGATCCGGGAAGTAGTTGTCGTTTCATCATCGCTGGTTGTGATCAACGAGTCATCCGTGACGCGGTTGTGAATGAAGATCGCGGCGATTGCGGCCACGTGAAGGACGAGAATCACAAAGAGTGCTCTCGCGACACCGAGGTTGGGAACTTCAGATCCCAAGTCGGCGCTGGCAGCGACACGCTGCTTCTTCCGGCGTTTGGTCTTAGCGTGAGACACGAACAAGCCTCCACCGGTGGGTCGTCTCTTCTTTTGGAACGATTGTATTTTCATCTGGGTGTTGTTTATCAGTTCTAGGGACGGCCCTATTTCAGGGCCTGGACGGCAGCGCGAAACACGTCCCCGCGTTCTTCGTAGCCAGAAAACATGTCAAAGGAGGACGTCCCGGGAGAGAAGAGGATCGTCCCTCCCGGATGCGCCGCGGCGCGGGCGAGATGGACCGCCTCCTCGAGAGTGGTGGCCGAACTGGTCGGCACCACTCGGGAAAAAAGTGGGCGAAGGCGGCTTCCGATCTCACCAAAGACGACCACGGATTCCACCAACTTCTTGAGCAAGGGCAGCAGCGACTCGTAATCGAGACCCTTCTCTTTGCCGCCCGCGATCAGAACGGTGGGGCGCCTCTGTGAAATCAGGGCCGCCTCCAGAGCGTGAAGATTGGTGGCCTTGGAGTCATTGATGTACTCCACCCCATCGAGGGTGCCCACCAACTCGCAGCGATGGAGCGGCGGCGCGTAGCCTGAAAGCGCCCCACTCGCAACTTCGCAGGAAACCCCCAGCGCCCGAGCGGCCGCCAGGGCCGCCATCACGTTCTCGGCATTGTGGACTCCGCGCAATCTCGTCGCCGCGAGATCGAGCACCTCCGCACCATCCAACATTACCGAGGTGCCACGCAGGCTGTAGTCTCCTCCCTCTTCGGTGGCCGAAAATCGAATGCAGGGAGCCTTGAGTGCACCGACATCCTCACCCTTACGCACCACCGCCAGATCATCCGCAGTCTGGTTCTCAAAGATGCGGAGCTTCGCGGCCCGGTAGCCCGCAACGCTGGAGTAGCGATCCATGTGGTCAGGCGAAAAATTGAGCCACACCGCCACCTCCGGTCGAAAGGTATTCACGGTCTCCAGTTGGAAGGAGGAAAGCTCGAGCGCAACTGCGGCAGGCTGCTCTTCCTCGAGCACCACATCCGCGAGCGGTCGCCCGTAGTTTCCACACGCCTCACAAGTGATTCCCCCTGCAATGAGGACCCGTTGCACCAGTTCCGTGGTGGTCGTTTTTCCGTTGGTGCCGGTGATGCCGACCACCCGACCACGGTAGACTCGGGAAGCAAACTCGGTTTCTCCAATCAGCTCCCCGGCCCCGTCCACAAAAGCGCTCGCAAATTCCCCCGCGGTTTCGATGCCCGGGCTGATCACCACCAGGTCGGCGCGGCACTCCCGCCCGCTCGCCGCGGTTGCCTCGGGGAGGAGTTCCACCTCCGCCGGAAAGGTGCCGAAGGCCTCGAGCTTCGCGCCATCATACACCGTGACCGAACCACCCCGACTCAACGCCAATTGCGCGGCCGCCCGGCCACTTCGGCCTGCACCCAGGATCGCAATCTGTTTTCCGGAGAGATCCATTAAAGCACCTTGAGGAGACCCAGTCCCACTATCGCAAAGATAATCGAGAGAGTCCAAAAACGGATGATGACTTGGCTCTCGTGCCAGCCTCGTAATTCGAAATGGTGATGGATGGGTGCCATCGCGAAGATGCGCTTGCCGCGCATCTTGAAGCTCCCCACCTGCAGGATCACCGAGACGGCCTCCATCACGAAGACCCCGCCGATAATCACAAGCAGGAGTTCCTGTCGCGTGCAGATCGCCGCCGTTGCGAGGGCACCGCCGATCGCCAGGGAACCGGTGTCCCCCATGAAGACCTGGGCAGGGTGACAGTTCCACCAGAGGAAGCCCATCCCGGCTCCCACCAGCGCCATCAGGAAGACGGTGAGTTCTCCAAGCAGCGGATTGAACGGGATGTTCAGGTAGTCAAATCCGATGATATGGTTCCCTGCGATGTAGGCAAGGAGGGCGTAGGCCAACGCGACCGTGATGGTGCAACCCGTCGCCAGGCCATCGAGACCATCAGTGAGATTCACGGCGTTCGAGCAACCCACGATGATGAGCATGAAGAATGGAATCGCGAGCCAGGAGATATCGAGAAAGGGCTGCTTGACCAACGGGAAGCTGATCTCACTGATGGCAAAATGCTGGGCAACCTCAGTGCCATCCTGGGCCACCTTCATGGAAAACCCTGGCGCCGATCCACCAAAGCCGGATACCTCCGGCTTGAAAAAAATGAAGCAGGCTGCAAAGGTCGCAATCACAAGCTGCCAGAAAAGTTTCTGACGCGAGCTGATTCCGGCCGAGTTCTTCTTCACGACCTTGAAGTAGTCGTCCATGAATCCGAGGAGCCCGAGCGAGAGCATCACGCAGGCGGTGACCGCCACGAAGGGATTGAAGGGGCGGCCACAGATGAACACCGAGAGGAGGACCGCTCCGAGGATCAAAATACCCCCCATGGTGGGAGTCCCTGCCTTGTCACCGTGGAGTTCAGCAAGCTTGTGCACTTCCTCTGCCGTGCGAATCGGCTGCCCCACTTTCAGGGAGATCAGCTTGCGAATGACGCGCGGTCCGAAGACGAAGATCAAGAGGAAGGAGATCACCGTCGCGAGACCCGCGCGCACCGTGATATACTGGAAAATCCTTAGAAAACTGAAGCCCTCCGCCCAGTCTGCACCGTTGGCAGCAGCCTTTTCCCAGATTTTGAAAATCGCGTAGAGCATCAGTTCTCCGGAAAGACTTCGTTCATGATCTTCTCCACCGCGGCAGTCCGACTTCCCTTGAAGAGGACCACATCCCCGGCATGCAAGGTCGCTTGGAGCCAGCTCGCGGCCTCCTCGTAATCGTCAAAATGCTCCACGGTCTTGGCACCGCCTTCCCGGGCTCCTTCCGCAATTTTGGCAGCCTCAGCCCCCACGCTGACCACTCGCAAATTCTGATGCGCGGCGTGCTCCCCAACCTGGTGGTGCATCTTGTCGGCGAAGCGACCCAACTCCCCCATCATGCCGAGGACGACCGTGCGCGTATTGCCATTCTGGGTCGCCTGCCCAGCCACCACATCGATAGCCGCCCGCACTGAATCAGGATTCGCGTTGTAGGTGTCGTCGAAGATCGTGATTCCGTCGCGCTCAAAGCAACGCAGCCGCCCACTGGTGAGCTTGGCGGCTTCCAGTCCACACGCGAGTTCTTCCGGCGTGAGCCCCAGGGCCCATCCAGCACCGGCGGCCAGCAGGGCGTTGTTCACCATGTGCTTACCTGAAACCGACAACTCCACCGAGGCACCATCCGTGCCATCAACTGCGAGGGTGAATTCAGACCCTTCATTCGTGAAGTGGAGCTCCTCCGCCCGCACGAGGCCGCGACCATTCCCCACCGCGAGAGTCCGCGCATGGGTGCGGGCCTTGAAATATTCCGCGAATTCACAGCCCGCCGTCACGAGTAGGGTGCCCACCTCGGGAAGACAACGGGCGAGGGCACTTTTTTCTTCTGCAATGGTCTCGCGGCTCCCCATGAACTCAATGTGGGCAGTGCCAATGTTTGTGATGATCCCGACGTGCGGCTTGGCAATCAGGCAAAGGGGCGCGATCTCTCCGGGATGATTCATCCCCATCTCCAGGATGAGAACGTCGTCATCGTTGTCCGCCGCAAGGACCGTCAGTGGCAGACCGATGTGATTGTTGAGGTTCCCCTCCGTGGCGTGCACCTGAAAGCGCTGTTCCAAAACGGCGACGGCAAAATCCTTGGTGCTTGTCTTGCCGTTTGACCCTGTAATCGCCACCACCACGACATCCAGTTTCCCGCGATACCAGAGGGCCAAACGCTGGAGCGCGATCAGGGTGTCGGGCACAAGCACTACCGGGGTGTCCCCGGCCTCAAAGTCGTCCGGGACCCGACTCACCACCAGGCCCGCCGCGCCTTCCTCGACCGCCTTGGCAAGGAAGTCGTGTGCGTCGAAATTCTCGCCCCCGAGCGCAATGAACAATGAATCAGCAGCGATGGTGCGGGTGTCCGTTGAAACACCTCCCTGGATCGAGGCCTCTCCACGACCCGCAACCAATTGGCCGCCCATCGCCTCACAAAGAGTTTGAACGGAATATGTGATCACGGGCGCTCCTCCCCTCTTTTCTTGCGGCGAGTTTCCATGGCCGCCCGCGCCAACTTCCGATCATCGAACGGGATCCGTCCGTCGGCCAATTCCTGATAGTCTTCGTGCCCCTTGCCCGCAATGAGCACGATGTCTCCGCCGCGCGCTTCCTGAATGGCGGCTCCAATCGCTTCTTCGCGGCTCACCATGCGCTCATAGACCGAGCCCGACATTCCGCGCTCAATCTGGGCCATGATCCGCTCCGGATCTTCCGAACGCGGATTGTCTGAGGTCACAAAGCAGTAATCGCTGTACTTGGAAGCGACCTTTCCCATCAGGGCACGCTTCTCGCGATCGCGATCGCCCCCGCATCCAAATACCGTGATCAGTCGGCGCGGTTCCAGTTCGCGCAAGGCGCGACACACATTATAGAGCGCATCGGGCGTGTGCGCATAGTCGACAAAGACACTCGCAGAATCGACCAATCCCACACACTCCATGCGCCCGGGAACCTGCGGCGCATCAGCCAGGGCAGCCACCGCCTCGCGCAGCGGCACCCGCATCGCCGACACCGCTGCCAGCGCAGCGAGGGCGTTGTATACGTTGAAGCGACCGATGTGGGGAAGGCGGACGAGGTAGGATTTCCCATTCGCGTAGAGCTGAAATTCCGTGGCGCGGGACGTCTGCTTCACGTTGCCCGCCTTGAAATCGCACCCGAGGCCAAATCCGTAGGTCTTCAGTTTGACCTTGTCGGCATACTCCCGCACGAGAACTTCCCCGTAGGCATCGTCACGATTGACCACCGCGGTTGTCCGCTTGCCCCCTTCATCCTCGACCAGCTTGTCGAAGAGGATCTTCTTAGAAGCAAAGTAGCTCTCCATCGAGCCGTGATAATCCAGGTGGTCCTGAGTGAGATTCGTGAAGACCCCCACGTCGAATGCGATCGAGTCCGCCCGCCCCTGCTCGAGCCCTTGAGAGGAAACCTCGAGAGCCACGGCGGGGCAGCCATGATCCCGCATCCGCGCAAACAGCTCCTGCATCTCGAGGGTCCCAGGGGTGGTGTGCGTCGCGATTTTCTCTTTCTGGCCGTCATCGAAGACGACCGTGCCGATCAACCCAGCCCGCTGCATCGTGCGCTTGAGAATGCTGTGAATCAGAAAAGCGGTCGTGGTCTTACCATTGGTCCCGGTCACCCCAGCAACTCGCAGGTCGAGCGAAGGGTTGCCGCACCACACACTGGAGAGCACTCCTAACGCCTGACGCGAGTCCGGCACCAGCACCCAGCTCGTCCCCTCAGGAAGATCCGTGCGCGCAGGCTGCTCCGCCACGATGGCCACCGCTCCCGCCTCAATCGCAGCCGAGATGAAATCATGCCCGTCTACAGTGGCCCCTTTCACCGCCACAAAGACATCGCCCGCACCTACCGCACCGCTGTTGTCGCGCACACCGGTCACCACCAGGTCGGCCGCCCCCGCCAAGGCGGCTCGCGGAAGCGGGTCGATGAGTTCGTGCAGTGTCATGAGAGGGCTAGGGATCGACTGCGACCAGCGCTTCGTCGCGCTCGATTGGTTCGGTCGGGGTGAGATTCATGTAAGCCGCCGTGCGGGTGGCGATGCGCTGGTAGATCGGGGCTGCAACTGTTCCGCCACCAAGCTTCACTTTCTTCGTAAGCGGATCATCGATCACGACCATGCAGACAAAGGCAGGATTATCGCGCGGCAGAAATCCCACGAAGGAGACTGCGTAGCGATCCTTGAGGTAGTTCCCATCGCGCACAATGCGGGCCGTGCCGGTCTTTCCACAGACGATAAAGCCCGGCACGATGGCGCGCTTCCCGGTCCCCTTTGCATTCACCACCGTCGCGAGAGCGCCCCTCATCTGCTTCGCAGTCGATCGTGAAACAACCCGCTCGACCTCCTCGGGCGGAAAACTCTGCACTTCGGTGCCATCGGCCGCGAGAAGGGCCTGCACCAGACGCGGTTTCATGCGCACTCCGTCATTGGCGATCGCGGCATAGGCGCACGCGATCTGGAGTGGAGTGACGGACACCCCATAACCGAAGCTCATGCGGGAAAAATCGACCGCATTTTCAGGGTTGGTGAGCAGACCTCTTTGTTCTCCGGAAAGAGCGATTCCCGTTTTCTTCATGAATCCGAACGCGTAAAGATACTCCATGAATCGCTTGGAACCCACCTTGCGTGCGATTCCATAGGCACCCGTGTTGCTCGATTTGGAAAGCACCTGCTCGAGGGTCAGCCACCCATAAGAATGGTGATCCCGGACTCCCCAGGACCCCATGCTCATATAGCCCCTGTAACAATTGATCTTGGTATAAGGGCTCATCAGCCCGAGATCGAGGGCCGCCGCGGTGGCCACCAGCTTGAAGGTCGAACCGGGTTCGTAGATCGCTTGCACCGCATAGTGCATTCCCGTCTCCGAGAGGCCCTCCCGTAGGTTCAAATCAAAGTGAGGGCGACTCGCGATCGCCAACACATCGCCGGTCTTGGGATCTAGCATGACGACCGCGCCGCGCCTCGATTCAAACTCCTCCAACCCCGCATCGAGCTCCTCCTCCACAATTCCCTGGATCGTCAGGTCGAGCGAAAGCTTCACATCAAGTCCCGAACGGGGTGGCTTCAAGACTCCGCCGCCGGTCAACAAGACCAGCCCTGAGCGGTCCTTGCGCGAGATGAGGTAACCATCCTTGCCGCGCAAGAACTTCCTGAAGGTCTTCTCGATGCCGAACTGCCCAACTCCCTTATGATTGACAATACCGGTGGTGTGCGTTGCGGACTCTGAATTTGGATACCAGCGCCTCACGCTCTTCTCAAAGCGAAATCCCATGATGTAGTTTTCCTGGAGCGTCTCTTCGATTTCATCAGCCTCGTGCTCCCTGAGATTCTTGGCCACGATCACATCGTCCGCCTTGATCGTGAGCCTCGTCTGCAGGTCTGCCGAATGCACCCCCAGAGCTCGAGCGGTGATCGGAATGACATGCTCGATGTACTTATCGAGCAACTCGCCGACTGGCATCTCTTCACTGAGTCGGCGGGCCCGGCGACGCACCAACCTGTCGCGCTCTTCTTCTGATCCGTAGATCCACTCCTCGGTCCCCAGGAGCTCTGCAAAGGCAACTCCGCGCGCCGCCACATTCGCATCACGCAAGTGAAATTTGTCGGCGATGATCGTGGTGCTGGGAAGATTCCCCGCCATGATCTCCTTATTACGATCAACGATGAATCCAAATAAACCCGGAAGAACTTTCTTCGTGGTTCGGGATACCTCGGCCTTGCGTGCGGAGAGATCACGATCGATCCATTGCACATAAATCAAGCGGCCCGAAAGAGCGCTAAACCCGGCCACCAGGACTAGGCAGACGAACAGGGAGCGGGAGTGCACTGCAGTATTCACGAGACTAAGGGACACTCGCCACCGCTGTGCCGTCGGACTCAGACGGAACGGAGGACCGTGCAGGAACGCTCTCAGGGGAGGGTTTTCCCTGAGCCAGGATCCGGGGTAAGGCCGGGACCTCTTTCACGGCCCCCTGCGGAATGCTGCGCAGGTCCGAGGAAATCTCCTTCAGGCGGGCGCGGATACGCACCGAATTGAGCTGGGCGGCGAGGAGCATCTCATCCGTTGCGATGTCCAACTGGTATTGCGAAATCGTGTCTTCGACCCGTTGAATTTCGCGCGAGACATTGATCTGACGATTCTTGATGTAAACATGAAACACCCCGGCCGAAGCCATCACGATGGCAGCGGGAATGAGGAGCGCGATGCGCCCAAGGCTCAGATGAGGTCTGACTGTCCGTCGACGGTTCACGCTTCGTTTTCTTCTAGCTTTTCGGCCACTCTCAGTTTCGCACTTCGGGCCCTCGGATTGTTTCTCAGCTCGGATCCTTCCGCCCCCACCGGCCGGCGGGTCAAAACCCGCAGGCAGCAGTCGGGATTGGGGCGGGCCGCGGGCCATTCGGGCCGATCGATCTCCGGGGCACTGTGACTCTTGAAAAACCGCTTCACGATGCGGTCTTCCAAGCTGTGAAAGGTGATCACCGCCACTCGACCTCCAGGCTTGAGCAAGGCCGGTGCCGCCTCCAGAGCAGCCTCCAGCGATTCAAGCTCACGGTTGACGGTCATGCGCAGCGCTTGAAAAACTCGTGTCGCTGGGTGGATACGCCCCCCCCGGCCGACAACTCCCGCGACGAAGTTGGCAAGATCAAGGGTATCGCTAAACGGCTTGGCGACACGACGACGAACGATTGCTCTGGCCACCGCTTTGGCTCTCCGCTCCTCACCCAAGTCGCGGAAAATGCGGGCCAAATCCTGCTCCTCCCACTCGTTCACCAATTCCGCTGCCGTGGGGCTCTCATCCGGATCCATCCGCATGTCGAGCGGTCCCTCGGATTTCAGGGAGAACCCACGAGCAGCAGAATCGAGTTGATGGGATGACACACCCAAATCGAGCAGGATTCCCTCCACCCCCCCGGGGACAATCTCCCGTCCTACGGCAAGCAGGTCTGAGAAGTTTGTTCGCCGCGACTCGAAAGCGCCACCATACTGACTCAAGCAAGTGGCAGCATGAGCGAGGGCCTCCGGATCACGATCGAAGCCAATCAGCCGCGCTCCCCTCTCCAGGATCGCAGCAGCGTGACCGGCTCCACCCAACGTCGCATCTAAAACAGTCATCCCCGCCCGCGGGGCGAGGTAGTGAATTACTTCCCCTAACAGAACTGGAACGTGATGAAATCCGCCCGACCTCCCACCGCCTGCCTTCCCCTGGGTGAAGTAGGGGATCCCCAACCGCGGCACCGTCAACAGAGTTGTTGAACAGTCAGCTTGGCACCAAACCATTGAAGGCGCCGGGGTTGGAGAAGGCAGGAACATCAGCAGTTCATCAGTCAGTGTGTGTTTTCGAGGAAAGGGGTTAGTTAGGAGAAGTCCACGGACTCATAGAGATCACCGAGCAGGGCCTCCTCGGCCGTCTGCATCGCGGAGTAATCCCGCGGACTCACAATGTCGAAATTCGTGCCCCGACCGTAGAGGTGCACCGCCCCGCCCGAGTCGAGCCCGTGCTCCTTCGCCAGCTTCTTGGGAATGAGCAGCTTGCCCTGCTCGTTGATGGTCACCGGCGTATTCCGGGAGTATAGCAGTCCTTTGCGTTGACCCTTCACCCCCGCCGGAAGATCGGAATCGTCGATCGAGGCAACCATCGCCACGAAGGCCTCGTCCGTGAGGGCCTTGAGCACCGGAACTTGGTAGGTTTGCCAATTCAACAAGCGCAAGGGAAGGGCCTCCCCCCGCGCAGGGCGCCATTCCGAAGGCACTGAGACGCGGAATTTCGCGTCTAGCTTGAAGTCGAAGACTCCCTCGAAACTGTTGATTGGGACACCCATTGCGCATTCGACCCTCCGATTGGTGCACTTAGGTACACTTTATTACACTATTTCGTCAATCTAAAATTTATTAGACGCTAAGTATTTCTCCAGCTCCTTTCACCGGTGTAATTTTTATAAAAATCTCCGGAAAAGCCCTTAATTTTAAATAAGGCTCAGATAATCCCTCCCCCCGAAACTCCCCTTCTTCCTCCCAAGATCCATAGATCGTTGATTTCCCGTGGGTTCTGGCCGGCGGTGTACCAAGTTCCCCTCTCCTCATCACGCGCGGAGCCCCTCCCGGCCAATGAAGCTCACGCTCTCAGACCTGGCAGTCCGGCCCCATGAAATAATTCCATCGCATCGAACTAGTCACCCATCCCAGCGACGAACTCCGAGAGGCGGCCGTCTATCTTCCGCTGCGCACTCACAACCAGAAAGCGAGCCCTCTCCACTGAAAAGCCCGCGAGCACCCTGAGAACGATCCCGTTCCTCTCAGTCTCTTCACATACGCCGCAGACGGATCCGCGCTCGGGGGGCTTGATCAGAACGACTGTCTTTTCGTGGCCCAAAGTCGATCTCGTGGCCATCGCGAAGGATCGCGGCTACAAGTATGCTTACGCTGATAAGATGGAGGAGCAGGCTCCCACCTTCTATCGGAAGTCCGGTTATCACATGGCGGGGAAACTGGAAGGTTGGGATTCGCACGGCCCTCAAAAAAAAACTTTTTCAAGAAAGACCTGCCCTGCAGCGGGGCTTCTCCCGCTCGGCAACCACTCAAAGCGGGAGCTCCCCTCTCCCCTCCGAAGTGCGAAATCCGCATTCACTTCCACCCCCTTCCGAGGGTCGCGCACAGACTTCCTTCTCCGGAGGCCTCTCTCCGATGTCCCAAAACGCGGGGCCACGAATTCCTGCGAACTGCATCCAGCGCCACTCCTGCCAATCAATCGACTTCGATCACCAGTCGCGCATCCTTCTTCTCCCCCTTGGCTGGGTCCGGCCACCAGTAAAGAGAGAACCCGTGAAAGAGCTCGTTTCTCTGCTTGAAGGTGATGTTGCCCAAAGCGGGATCCGCAGTGGTTAGAGAATACTCATGATCCGCGATGCGGTCGGACTCCAAGCTGAACTTGCTTGCCCCCTTGGGAAACTCTTCCGGCAACTTGATCTCGAGATCAGAGAGGTCGATCCTCTTGCTCCGCTTGCTCCCGACCGGCCACACTTCGATGCGCCCCTCCTTGATCTTGGTCTTGGCCTCCCGCTTGGTGATCTCTTCTTTGATATGGCGATAGAGATCGCCAGCCAACACTTTCACTCCGACCCGCACTTCATTCTTCGTTGTCTTTTCCACCACTCTGGTCGAAATCTCGACGCTGCTCTTGGTGAAAATGTGGGTGATCTCGACCTTGGTGTCCCCCGTGTAGGTCGCCGTGAAGGAAACCGGTTTCCCCATTTCGGGGGTGGCGGTTTCCTTGAACGAAGTCTCAAACCCGTCCTCGGACATGAAGCGGTTAGTCCACTTGTTCCCATTCACCTTTTCCTCGAGGACAAAGTAGATCTTGAGCGTGGTACCCCCAGTCTGCAGGCGGGTCTTGCGGTCCTTTCGGAAGAAGAGCTCCGAGGTTCCACCCCCTCCGATCGCAAACTCAAAATCCCGCGCCTTGGCATAGCCAACAAAACACCCCAGGAAGGGCTTATCGAAAATCAACGGCAACTCTCCGCTAAAGCCTGACGCCACAGCGAGAAACGTTGCCCCCAAGGCAAGGAGCTCGGTCTTCATGCTTCACGCCTACCAGCACGCCGGGCTTTTCACCAGAGCAATTCTGGGCTTTGCTCCCCGCGACATGACCGCAGCCGAATTGGATCAGTCCGCCAAAAACGACGATTCCCCGCCAAAAGGACTCTCCGACGAACTGCGCTCGTTGTGGTTGGCCCGTGCCGGTCGCTGGGACGAGGCCCACGATCTGTGCTCTGAAATTCCCGATCCCGACGGCGCCTGGATCCACGCTCACCTTCACCGCGAGGAAGGCGATCTCTCCAATGCCCGCTACTGGTACAACCGTGCCCGACGCTCCGCGCCTGCTTCGTCCCTCACCCTGGACAACGAGTGGCGGGATCTGGCCACTCACTTTCACGCTCAAGATTAACGCCCTCCTACCACCCTCCCAATAAATTCATGCCAGATAAGAATGTCCGTCGCGCCGCTGTCTCAGCCTTGCGCGCGTGGTCGAAGGGACACGTTTATGCCGAGGCCCTGGTCGATCGGCATTCCCGGCGCAACAGCCTCTCCACCGCTGATCGCGCCCTCCTCAACAGTATCCTCCTCGCCGTCCTGCGCAATCGCAGCTTGTTGGATCACTGGATCGGAATGCTGCGCAAGGGGAAACTCGATCACGAAACACGCGACGTCCTCCGGGTTGGGATCTGCCAACTTCTCCTTCTCGGCATTCCGGATCACGCGGCGGTGAATGAAACGGTAGCCTGTGCCCGCAGCCCCGTTCGCGGACTGATCAATGCCGTCCTGCGAAGAGCGATCACTGCGCGCAAGACGCTCTTCTCGGAACGCGAAAAGCTCTCCCCTGCTCTCAGCTTTTCCCATCCCGAGTGGCTCTGCAAACGATGGACCAAGCAGTTCGGCGCGGAGGACACCAGCGCCCTCCTCGCCTGGAACAACGAGCCGGCCCCAACCCTGGTCCGCGCAAATCCCACCGCCCCAACGGCCCTCGACATGGAAGGCTGCGAGCGCCTCAGCGCAATCTCCCATCCCGGCTACTACCGACTCGACGGTCCGCTCCCCAGTGCGTGGACCGAAGGCGGGCTCGTCTACGTGCAGGATCCGTCCACCCGTCACTCGGTGGAACTTCTCGCCCCCCAGGCGGGAGAAACCATCCTCGATGCCTGTGCCGCACCGGGCGGAAAAGCCTCCCTCATAGCAGCCGCCATGAACAACAAAGGCGAACTCCTCTGCACAGATTCCAACGAACGGCGCCTGCCCCGCCTTGCCGAAAACCTCCACCGCCAACACATCTCCATCGCCACCATGGCCACCTTCGACTGGACCAACGAAGCCCCGAGCGAATGGCGTCAACGCTTCGACGCCATCCTCCTCGACGTCCCGTGCTCCAATACCGGCGTTCTCCGGAGACGGGTCGATGCACGCTGGCGCCTCAGGCCTGAGGACCTCGACTCCCTGGTCACCACCCAACGGCGCATAATTATGAATGCGCTCCCCTGCCTCAACCGTGGGGGCCGCCTCGTCTACTCCACTTGCTCGCTCGAAGAGGAGGAAAACGAGCTCCAGATCAAAGCGATTTTGTCCGCTCATCCTCGCCTCGAGTTGATCGATTCCCAGCAGTCGCGCCCCTTTCGCGACGGCTTTGACGGCGCCTACGCCGCTCTCCTCAGAGCTGGTGCTTGAATCCCGCTCAACTTTGTCTACTCTCTCCCCGTGCGCGGTATCCTCAGTATTTTGCTCGCTGCCATCATCCTTCTGGCCTTCGGCGGCGTGGCGTTTTTCTTCATCAGCATCAGCGGTGAGGCCAAATTCGAGCGCAAGGACAAGCAGGTGGAGAAACCCGCCACCGAGTAGGAACTCTCCGACTTCGCCCCTCGCCTTGCCTCCACGGGGCCCCCGTCGCTGCTAGCAGGAATGTCGCATGGTTAAGATGGAGCCCCCGACCCCGGAGGGGGTCGCCGCAATTTCCGACCTGCTCTCAAGCTGATTCCGGGAGCTCTCGAGAGGCCTTGAATTTGATTCCTCTCGGCAACAAAAAGCGCCTCGAAGCATGACTTCGAGGCGCTTGGAAATTGTTTCAAGCTTCTAGATCCGATTAGTCATCGGTGAGCGAGAAGGACTCTTCCTTCTCAGGAGGAGGACCGTCGTCCTTGGGCTTGTCACCCCGGGGTGGACGATCTCCACCACCGCCACGACGATCTCCACC
>JAPKFB010000198.1 GCA_028821775.1 Roseibacillus sp. | reverse complement strand
CCGTCACGGTACAGATTCCGTTCTGGGAAGGCTTCAAGGAAGCCAGCCTCAGCGGTAACTACCACGACCTTTCCCACCACGGTCAAAAGAAGGAGAAGATCGACAAATTGCTCATGTTGGAGCATGCGATCCTCAAGCGTATCAACGCTTCCCTCAGCACGATGAAGGAACGCCAGGTCGGCAACAGCTCCCTGTTCGACCAGACGACCACGCTGCTGACCGCCTCCATGGGTAGCGCCAACGCCCACAATTTTGATGACCTGCCGGCAATGGTATTTGACGGTCGCATGAAGAACGCCGGCCATTTGCGCTGTAGGGATGTCCCCATGAGTAACCTCTACCTCGGCCTGCTCCAACAATTTGGGGCCGAGACGGACCGCTTCGGGGAAAGCACCGGCATTCTCGACCTGTTGACGTGATGGGGCAGCATTGGAGAGCGGCGCTGGTGGGCTTCCTCCTGCCGGGGATTCTCCCTGCGGAGCCCAAGCTGGAACAGTTCTTCGCCCAAAACTGCATCAAGTGTCACGGCCCTGAAAAACAAAAGGGCAAGGTGCGATTGGACAAACCGTCTGACGTGTTGTTTGCCAATGCGGAATTGCTGGAGCTGGTCGCCTCCATGCTGGAGTCGGGCGAAATGCCGCCGGAGAAGGAGCCTCAACCTGCCGCCGTGGCCCGCGCCGAGGCCTTGCAAATCGTTCAGGAACGCATCCTCTCCCAACGCCCGGACAATCCCCTCAAGCGACTCACTCGGGTCGAATACACCTATACACTGCATGATCTCTTTGGAGTGAATTTTGATTTCACTGGCTTGCTGCCGCCCGACCAGGTGGAGCACGGCTTCGACAAGTTCGGCGAAGCCCACCTCATGTCACCGCACCAGGTGATGGCCTATCTCAAGACTGCCCGCTTCGTAGCCGAGCGGTTGTTTCCCGATGCCAAGCCCGAGACGCGGACATGGGAATTCGACGTGCGACATTTTCACGGAAGCAAAAACTTTGCAACCGGCGGGGGTGGAGATTACCGCGATGGGGACGACTATGTTCTCACGGGCTTTCGCCCCTACCGTAGCAATCTGCATTTTTCCATCGATCCGGAGAGCCACGATCAATTTGTCATTCCCGCCTTCGGGGTGTACCGGCTCGAAGTGAAGGCGCATTCGGAGAAATCCGCCGAAGGCGAGATCATCGGGATCAATCTCGGGGACGGGCGTCATCCTACCAGCTTTCGGAATGTCCGTCGGATCCCCATGCCGCATGGCTCGAAAGGTTTTTCGACGGAGCTCACGCTCAAGACGGGCGACCGCCTGGCCTTCACCTTCGATAGCGCCCGCGTGCCGGGTAGAAGTCTTGAAAAGAAAGAACACAAGGGTCCCGCCATGCGGTTCTCTCATCTGGGGGTGACCGGTCCATTAACGGAGAAATGGCCCACCTCCGCGATGCAGGCCATCCTTCCGAAACCGGACATGAAGCCGGGCGAGCTGGTCGATCACCTCGCCTTGTTGCTCACTCAACGTCCCTTGTCCGCGGAAGACCGTCCGGCTTTCGTGGAAATCGTGGAAAAGAAGCGCGCTTCCGGGGCATCACCTGCCGCCACCG
>JAPKFB010000057.1 GCA_028821775.1 Roseibacillus sp. | reverse complement strand
GACGATCTCCACCACCGCCACGACGATCTCCACCGCCGCCACGACGATCTCCACCGCCGCCGCGACGTTCATCGCTGTCGTCGCTTTCGCCACGAGCTTCGCGGGATGCCGCACGGACACTCATCTTGACCCGGCCTTTCTCGTCGACGCCGATGCACTTGGCAGTCACCACGTCGCCGGTCTTGACGACATCTTCGGTATTCTCGACCCGGCCTTCGGCCAGCTCCGAGATGTGAACAAGTCCGTCCTTGCCAGGCAGCACTTCCATGAAGGCGCCGAAGGCCATCGTGTTCACGATCTTGCCGGTGTAGATCTTGCCCACCTCGACTTCAGCAAACATCTCCTCGATCATCTGCTTGGCGCGATTCAACGACTCGGCTTTCGCCGCGTAAATGTGAACCGTCCCATCATCCTCGATGTTAATCTCGGCACCGGACTCGGCTTGGATACCCTTGATGTGCTTGCCACCTGGTCCGATGAGCTCGCCGATGCGATCGGGATCGATCTTCACCGTTTCGATGCGCGGAGCGTGCTCGCTGAGGGTGCCCACTTCCGAAATCGCTTCCGTCATCGCTTCCTGCACCTTGGTGCGGCCTTCCTTGGCCATGTGCACTGCGACCTCGAAGATATCGAGCGAAATGCCGCGCAACTTCAGGTCGAGCTGGAATCCGGTGATTCCTTCGCTGGTGCCGCAAAGCTTCCAGTCCATGTCCCCGTAAAAGTCTTCACTTCCGATGATGTCCATCAGGAGCTTGTGCTCCTTGATGTTGTCGTTCTCATCCATATCGGTGACGAGTCCGATTGAGATTCCGCTCACTGGCCGCTTCAAGGGCACTCCAGCCTGCAGGAGGGACATCGTGCCAGAGCACACCGTCGCCATCGACGAGGAGCCGTTTGACTCAAGAACTTCGGAGGTAACGCGGATCGCGTAGGGAAACTCTTCCACGTCGGGAATGACGGCTTCGATCGACCGTTCGCAAAGCGCACCGTGCCCAATCTCACGGCGATTCAAGCCCCCAAAACGTCCGCTCTCACCCACCGAGAATGGCGGGAAGGAGTAGTGCAGGATGAAGCGCTTGCTGTCATCGCCGCCGGCGTAATTATCGAAGAACTGCTTCTCGTCCGAGGGAGCGAGGGTCGTCACGGCGAGAGCCTGAGTCTCTCCGCGGGCGAAGAGCCCGGAGCCATGCACGCGGGGAAGGATTCCAGCTTCGGCGGTGAGTTGACGAAGATCGCCCACTTGCCGTCCGTCAGCGCGTAGTCCCTTTTCAAGGATGCTGATGCGGAATGCTTTCTTCTGAAGGTATTCGAAGGCCTGCTCAATGGCGAAGTCCGAGACCTCAGGGTCCGACTCCTTGATCGCGGCTTCCACTTCGTCACGAAGGGCGCCGACGGACTTGGCCCGCTCGACCTTGCTCGGCTTGTAGATGGCGTCCTCGATGCGATCTCCGGCGATGCTGTAGGCAATCTCGAGGTGCTCTTCCTTGGCCACCGTCACGGTGTATTCACGCTTCGGCTTGCCGCACTGTGCGACGAGGTCTTCCTGGATCTGGACCAGTTGGGTGACGCTCTCCTGTGCGAAGCGCAGAGCCTTGACGAACTCAGCCTCGGGAATTTCCTTGGCCGCACCTTCAATCATCACCACATCGGTCTTGTTGCCGACATAGACGAGATCGAGGTCGCTTTCAGCGCGCTGCTCGAAGTTGGGGTTCACGATGAACTCACCGTCCACGCGACCCACCCGCACCGCACCAATCGGGCCGGCGAAGGGGATGTCCGAAATTGCAAGAGCGGCAGAGGCGCCGTTCATGGCCAGGATGTCAGCGTCGTTCACGCCATCGGCGGAGAACATGATCGCGACAATCTGGGTGTCATACAGATACCCCTTCGGGAAGAGCGGACGCAAGGGGCGGTCCGTCATCCGACAGGTCAGAATCTCCTTTTCAGTGGGTCGACCTTCGCGCTTGAAG
This sequence comes from Roseibacillus sp., assembly GCA_028821775.1. GTDB lineage: Bacteria > Verrucomicrobiota > Verrucomicrobiia > Verrucomicrobiales > Akkermansiaceae > Roseibacillus_B. Next base: position 30,021 of record JAPKFB010000057.1, on the reverse strand, counting down.
TAACCACCGGGAAACACTCCGGCTGCTGCCGCGCGCTCCTTGTATTCGACCGACATGGGAAACCATGACTGCCCTTCTCGAACTTTGGTCTGCGATACCGCAGTCACCAGGACCACCGTGTCGCCGCAACGAACCGTCACCGCTCCGTCTGCAAGTTTCGCTAGTTTGCCCGTCTCAATCGTGATCGGGGTCGCGCCAATATCGGCGGTTACAGTATGTGTACTCATCTTTTTTTTCGTGTTCTAACTTACATCATCTCGCCCCCCCCTTGGAGGACGCGATTAGGGTTCGAAGCTGGCCTGCCGTCTGTGAAACGATCTCGGAGGACGGCCAGCGCTGTGGTGTGAGAGACAAACAAAAGGCGTCAACGATCGGCCGCGAGACAAGCAGCCAGTAAAGTTATCGACGGAGTCCGAGACCGGCCACAATCTTCTTGTAGCGCTCCTCATCATCCCGTTTCAGGAAGTCGAGGAGCTTCCGCCGCCGGGCCACGAGCCGCAGCAAGCCGCGACGCGAGGAAAAATCCTTGCGGTGATCTCCAAGGTGACTGGTGAGGTGTTTGATACGCTGGGTCAGGAGCGCCACCTGATAGTCCGCACTTCCAGTATCTTTGTCATGGAGACGAAATTCGGTCGGGTCAGTAGTCGATTCACTCATTGCTTTCGCACGCTTCAGGCTAGTAGCATTACCGGCCTGCCCTTTTTGCGGGGAGGCGGAACGAAAGCAGAACCGCGGGGGAATGCAACACTTATGCACACGGAATCGGTGCTCATTTCGACCCCAGGGCGCGAACGCTCTTTCCCCTCCCTGCGCTGAAGAATTCCGCCCGGGCCCCTTATTTCGGAGCCGATCGCCCCAAATCCCCCCCCCTACGCGGAATCCTCGTCTCCGGGAGCAGCCTGATCAGGAGGGCGCCTTGGGCGGGTGGGCCTGCAAAAAGGCCACCGCATCCTCCTCGGTCTCCGTCAGACAGAGATAGTCCTCATAATTTCGATCCGCCGCCTGTCGCCGGAGGCACTCGAAGATGAGCGACTTTTCCCCAAAATGCTCTCCCCCCAGAAACACCATGGGACTGATCTTCCCGTAGGTCGCATAGTGGTTTTGGGTAGCATCCTGGAAAACCTCCTGGGTCGTCCCCGCGCTGCCCGGAGCAAAGATGATGCCGTGCATGGCAATCGCAAGCAGGCCGTCCTCGCGCAGGCTGTTGGAAAAATATTTCGCGATATGCACCGAGAAGAGGTTGCTCGGTTCGTGCCCATAAAACCAAGTCGGCACCGCCAGACTGGCATGCCCATGGCGGAAGAGATCGAGGACCTCCTGCGCACATTCCATGTACCCCACATCGGTATAGACCGGCGCATGACTCAGGGTCAGGAGAGCAGACTCGAGTTCCCGATCGCTGGCATCCGCGAGAAAAGCCCCCAGGTTGGCCGCCTCCATGATCCCCGGTCCCCCACCAGTTGCGATGAAGTATCCGGCCTTCGTCAGCAGTTGCGCGATGCGGGCCACCTTCTTATAAAACGGATCAGTGCGCGCGGTCTTGTGCCCCCCCATGATTCCCACCACTTTCTTGACCCCGTCCCCTTCAATGCGGCCTTCTAACAGATCGTGAAGGGCATCTTCGATGGCATGATCGTGCAAGCGCTGCGCCAAGGCTTCAAGCACCCCTGGATTCTCCCTCCCGTGAAACTTGAAGTGCTCAAAAATTCTCTTGTCCGCGCTATTGTCTTGCGATGGCGTCCAGCCCTCCATGAGCTCCGCGCGGGAATAGAGCCGCGGGCGGAACGGATTGTAAGGCAACTCCGGAAAAGTCGGAATGACGGTTGCCCCACTCTCGATAAGAAACTCCACCGTCACTCCCTCTGGAAAATGACACCCCAGAAAAACCGCCTCTTCGCAATCGACGCTCGCCCAGTCGATTTCGATCTCACGCAGATCGAGCCCCTGCACCACGGCGTGACTCAACTGACTATCGTGACGGCAAATCGCCGCCAACGAATCCAACTCCCTGACATAGCGCCTGCTCATGATAGCTCTCCAATGACTTCTTCCTTCAACACTCCGATATATGGCAAATTGCGATAAAGCCCTTGAAAGTCCAAGCCATATCCCACCACGAATTCGTCTCCGATTCCAAAGCCCACGAAATCGGCCTCAACCTCGGCTGCGCGCTTCTTGTCTTTGGAGAGCAGGACGCAGCTCTTCACCTTCCGAGCCCCCTGTTCCCGCAACTTTTTCTCCACCGCCGCCAAGGTCCGCCCGGTGTCCAGGATGTCGTCCACCACCAAGACGAAGCGCCCCTCCACGGGGGGCAATTTGGCATCCAGAAAATCGACCTGCCCGGAACTCTCCGTCCCACCGTGATAACTTGCGACATTGAGACACTCGATCTCAAGTGGAATCGGGAGTCGGCGCAGGAGGTCGGCGGTAAAGACGAGCGCGCCTTTCAGAATCACTACCACCATCAACTCGCGACCTCGAAACTCCCTCATGACTCGCTCCGCTAGGACATCGAGCCGCTTCTCGATCACACCCTCATCGATCAAAATCCTTTCTATATCTTCGTGCACAAGGAGAATCTAAGCACCTGCTTTCGGCTTCTGAAACCCAAAGTGTTGGAATAAGCTCAGGGGCGACCACCTCCAATTCCAAGCACCATCAAATCTCCCCGTCTCCTCCTCACCGCTACCCTCGCGATCCTCCTGCTGGGCGGGGCGGGGCTGAGCGGTGCCCTCGCCAAGGTAAGCACTTCCCTCAAGAACACCCTCATGCAGTGTCTTGAGTATATCCAAGCCCTCGACCCTGGCCTCACGGCCATCACCTTCGTGGGCCTCTACATCGCATCGACCGTGCTCTTCTTTCCCGGACTTCTCATCACGATGGCAGCGGGCCTTCTCTTTGGTCCGCTCAAAGGCACCGCCCTTGTCTCCCTTGGTTCCGTGACCGGGGCTTCACTTGCCTTTCTCATCGGTCGCTACCTCGCGCGCAACTGGGTTTCGAAGAAAGCCAAAAGCAGTCCACGCTTCCGCGCCCTCGACGAAGCGATCGGCAAGGAAGGGGCCAAGGTCGTCTTCCTCCTGCGCCTCTCCCCCGTCTTCCCCTACAACCTTCTCAACTACGCGCTCGGACTGACGCGGGTGAAGTTCGGCAGCTACCTTCTCGCCTCCTGGATCGGCATGCTCCCAGGCACATTGCTCTACGTCTACCTCGGCTCCCTCGCCGGCAACATCGCGTCCCTTGCAACCGGAACCTACCCCGAAAACTCCACTTCGCAATGGGCTCTCTTCGGCGTCGGCCTCCTCGCCACCATCATCGTCACCGTTTACGTCACCAAAATCGCCAAGCGGGAGCTCGATTCTGCAGCAAGATCACCCTCCTCGACCGCCTAAAGCCCATCCTCAACCGAGATGCTCCCAACCTGATTCCGGGAGTTTTCGAGATGCCTGGAGTTAGATCCCTCCCGGGATCGAGAAGAGCCTTATCCTTGCGCCATTCCTGCTAGACGAGCGCCCCGCCACAACTCGACCCCGCTCCCGCAGTACAACCAAAGCAGTGCTCGGCGGTCAGAATCTTCATTTTGGAAAACTCCTCCAGATCGAGATCCCAGAGGGAGAGAAGCTTGCCGTTCTTGAGCTGCATACCGAGTTGCTGGTTGAAGTCACAGTCGTAGACTTCGCCCTGCCATCCGACGCTGATCGTCTTGCGGCACATGAGACCTTCCACCGCCGCGGGGTTAAACGCCTCACGCAACACCGCCAGGTAGTTTTCGTACTCGTTGTTGTGTCGCAGGTAGGAGGCAAATCGCGCAATGGGTAGATTCGTGATGGTATAGAGTTGGTCGAATTCGATTCCAAAAGCAGCTCTGAGCTCGCGCTTGTAGTCTCTCTCCAACTCGACTTGATCTCCCGGAAGGAAGGCCCCGTTGGGATTGTAGACGAGGTGCAGGGGCAGGGCTGACTCTCGGGCGTAGCCAAGACGATTCAGCAACTGAAGCGCTTTGATGCTTCCGTCGAAAACCCCTTCCCCACGTTGCTCCTCCACATTGTCGGGAGAGTAGCAGGGCATCGAGGCCACGATTTCGACTTCTTGTGCACGCATGAACTCCGCGAGCCCTTCGTGGCCCGGTTCAAGCAGGATGGTGAGGTTGCAACGATCAATCACATGCCGCTCCATCGCCTTCAGCTCAGAAACCAGGTAGCGAAAGTCTGGAATCATCTCGGGCGCTCCACCGGTGAGATCTACCGTTCGAATTGTCGTTCCGCGCAACCAGTCGAGGATTCGATCCACCGTCTCGCGCGTCATGACCTCTTTCCGCTTCGGGCCGGCGTTCACATGACAGTGCATGCAGGTCAGGTTGCAAAGCTTCCCCACATTGATCTGCAACACCTCCGACTCCGCTCTCTGCAGCGCAACTCCCTGATCCCTTAAAACCTGATCAAAATGATTCAATCGCATTCCCCTGATCGGTTGTGATCCAAAGTTCCCTCCCGTCCCACCCTAGCTGCAACCCCCATCGCCGCAACACTGTTCGGGATCACTGGTGAGATCATACTGCGCTCCTTTCGTCTCCCGCGGATGCCTTCGCTGCACGCGATGACAATCAAACTCGGCGGCCTCCCCGGGGGCAACGGCTTCATGAGGTTCCACCATCTCGAAGTGCTCCGCGTAAGGAGCTCCCCCATAGATCTTGAAGGTCTTTTCGCACACCGCCTGCCTCATTCCACGGCGCAGGCGGCGCCCATCATCGTCAACCACCTCCTGGAAGGGCCCCTTGTAGATGACGGCCTGATTATGATCCCTGCACGGCCCATCCTTCCCCTTCCACGCCTGAACCGTTACGGAACGAAAATCGATCCCCTCCACGGTCTGCCAGGGAGCGGATTCAAAGCTGAGAATCTCGATTCCATAAAATCCCGCCTGCTCGAAGGCCTTGAGAAAATTCTCCTCGGTGAGGGCCCCTGAAATACAACCGCTCCAGAGCCTGGGATTTTTCTGCATGTCTTCGGGGACTTCCTCGTCGCTCACAATGTCCGAAATCACCGCGCGCCCACCGCGCTTCAACACGCGATAGATTTCTTCAAACAACTGCGGCTTCACCATCGTGCCCACCAGGTTCAGCACGCAATTCGAAACCACCACGTCCACGGATTCACTCGCCACCAGCGGCTTGGTGCGCCGCAGGGTTGCGCTCTCTCGCTCGAGATTCATCCAGCCATTTGCATCACCCACCGGTTGCTCACGAAGGAGCTCATCCATGAGCTCCAGATCAAGAGCCAGGTCCTGAATCCGACCCTTCCGAAACTCGACATTGGCATGACCAACCCGCTCCGCCAGCACAGGGGCATTGCGTCGGGCGACCTCGAGCATGTCATCAGTCATATCGACTCCAATCACGCGTCCTTCCGCACCCACCACCTGGGAGGCGATGAAACAGATTTTTCCGGTGCCACTTCCCAGATCGAGCACCGTTTCGCCCCGGTTCAGGTACTTCGAAGGATCACCGCAGCCATAGTCCTTTTCGATCACCTCTGCCGGGATGGCATCGAGGTAGCGGGGATCGTAGGCAACCGGACAACAGAGCGCGGCTTCGGGGGTAGAGGCGGCGGCGGCGTAGCGTTCTTGAACGTTCGTCTCGGTATTCATCGGCTGGGTCGGAGCGACAGGCGTAGTATAATCACGGAGTGGGAGGCTCCAATCCCTCTTTTATTTCCTCAAGATGAATCGCCTCAAACGGCCGCGGCCCCCGGAGACAATAACGCACCGTGAGCAAGAGGTCCTTGAGGCTGCGCTCCAACGCTCCACGCGAAAACCGCCGCGCGGAGGAGAGCACCGGGGGCCCCAGGCAGCGCAGTCTGCCGCGCTTTTTCAGCCTCCGACAGAGATCGTAGTCCTCAAACACGGTGAGCAGACGGAAGCCCGCCACCTCCCTGAAGGCCTCCCGCCGCACGAAAAGGGCCTGATCACCCAGAAACCAGCCAAGGGTATAGCCGCGCAGAGTAGCCAGCTGGCAGGTGCAGCGGAGAATCAGCGAGGGCGAATCAAAGAAGCGCTCAAATCCCCCTCCGACCACGGCGGAGTCCTCCAAGGTCTTGCACAGAATCTCCCTCGCACCCACCGGCAGCTGGGTATCGGCGGGTAGAAAGAGCAGGATCTCACCGGTGGCGGCTTGCGCTCCGAGGTTCTGTTGGTAGGCGCGATTTGCGTAGGCCGAAGAAATCAGCTGCGCCCCCTCGGGCAGGTCTGAGCACTGAATCGGATCGATGGTCGAGGCATCGACGACGATCAACTCCCCGAAGTCGTCAAGACGCTGCACCTGAGCGCAGAGCTCCAGGCGATCTTCGAGAACCGGAATCACGACCGAGATGCGCATCGGGACCAACCCTAACAAAGAATCGATTCCCGCGCCCAAAATAATTCCGGGAATTTCCGGCCTCCTTGGGTATAGAGTGACGGCATGAGCAATCAGAAAGTCATTCTTGGGGACCTCCGTGCACACTACTGCAAGGACGGGTTGCAGGAGGCCGATGCCGATCCCGATCCCCTTCTGCAGTTCGATCGATGGCTCGATGAAGCCTTGCAGGCAGAACTCATCGAACCGAACGCCATGACCCTTGCCACTTCCGACCTCGATGGGCAACCCTCGGCGCGCACCGTATTGCTCAAGGGATTCGACTCAGCAGGCTTCGCCTTTTTCACGAACTACCACTCGCGCAAGGCCCGGGATCTGGAAGCCAATCCAAGAGCTTCACTCGTCTTTCTCTGGCGCGAATTGGAACGGCAGGTTCTCGTCCGGGGGACGGTCACCCGGACCACCGAGGAGGAGTCGCGCGCTTACCACGAGACCCGCCCGCGAGGATCACAGATCGGCGCCTGGGTCTCGGAACACCAATCTTTGAAGATCGCTGATCGGGGCTTCATGGCACGGCGCGAAGCCGAGTTGTCAGAGAAGTGGCCCGAAGGAACTCCCGTTCCCCTTCCCCCCTTCTGGGGTGGCTACCGCCTACGCCCGGACTTCATTGAGTTTTGGCAGGGGCGCCCAAGCCGTCTTCACGACCGACTGGCCTACACCCGCGACGGCGAACACTGGCAAGTCACCCGCCTCAGCCCTTGATCTGACCACTCCGGATCCGTCGCTCGCGCACCTTCTCCTGCTGTTTGAAAACCGGTAAGAGATTCTCGGCGATGTGATCAAGGGCAGCCTGCAGACCATCGCGTTTGTAAACCTGGCCGATCTCCGCTTCGACCCGGGTCGGGTTGCCCGACACCCGCAAGAAATCATTCGACGTGAAACGCGTGAACTTCTCCCCATCGATCGCATCCCCTTCCCGCAGGATCCATTCCCGCACAAAGAGAGCAAGCACGGCATCTCCCACCCAAGCCTCCTCCCGCTCCTGAGTCAATTGGACCTCGTCGTGTTTCATGAATGAATCTACGTCGATTCCACTCGGCGCTTCTCATCGAGTCGATCACGCAACTCTCGTTCCGAATCCTGATCCCAGTATCCGCTGTCCAGCTCAATAAAAACTCCCGAGTAGGGTAAGGCCGTCGTGGTCTTGAAGACCAACACCGTAAACTTGTTGGCGCTGTCCTCCAGGAGCAGGGAGAGCGACCGAAACTCCATCTCACGGGTAGGATACCCCCGGAGCGACTTGTTCAATATCCTGCGATACTCCTCAATGCCCGGAGCCCGGTCATTGGGTATCTCTGCAAGCTCTCGTGGGAGGTAAATCCGGGGGCCCACATTCTGCACCCGTTCAAGCTCCTCCAGAATCTCTCCCAACACGACGGGAATGGTGTCCTCAATGATGATAGTGCGCACTCCGGGCCGACTGTGAACCGGGAAGGCGGCATCACCGATCACGATCCAGTTGCGGTAACCGAGCGCCTGCAGTTCAGACTTGATCACACGGGTCCACGATCGAGGTGGATCCTTCTGACTGGACGAGCATCCCGCCAGCCCAAGCGTGTATGCAAGGATCAACAGGACGACGCAGCATTGGCGCTTCGTGCTCACGAACTGGCCGCAGTCTAAGCAAACGAATCCCCCTGTCAACGAACGCTCCAGCCCATTCCTACATCAACTGAGCGCCAGCTTCCGCGAGCGGACTCCGCTCCTCTTTGCTCAAGGAAACATGTGCCACGAAAGGCTGTCCCTTCAGTCGGTTACGGGTAAAAACAAGCCCGTTGCTGCGACTGTCGACGTAGGGATTGTCGATCTGTGCCGGGTCGCCCAACATGACCAACTTACTGCCCCGCGACATGCGGGTCACCACCGTCCTGGCCTCCTGCGGAGTCAATTGCTGCGCTTCATCGAGGACGAAAAAACGATTCGGAATCGACCGACCGCGGATGTAGCAGAGCGCTTCGACCTCGATCACTCCCTGCTCCAGGAGAGATTCGTAAGGCTTGGCAGCGGCCGACCCTGAATGTGCTCCGCCGTCCTTCTTAGATTGCTTGCGACGCGGCCCCGCCGGGACCGGAGGCGTGGTGAGACCATTGTCGTGCCGCCCGTAGACTTCGTGGAGACCGGCTGCAATCGACACCAGCGTCTTCCCCGTTCCGGCCTGACCGTAGCAGGTCACGAGGGAGATGTTGGGATTGAGAAGGGCATCGACAAGGCACTTTTGTCCAAGGTTGAGCGGCTTGAAGCTATTGCCCTCCGGGATACGAAGAGCTTCAGGGATGGTGAGGCGGGCAAAGATGCCATTGCTCTCGAGTCGTGTAGCAGAACGTTGGTATCGAGACCGAAGTTTTTACCAAGAGCGGCCGGAGCGATGAGACCGAAGTCCTTCGCCTGCCCCTGCGTCAATGCTCGGTCTGCTGTTCTTCGCAGCGTGTCCTCGTCGGGGACGATTTCCGCCTGCGCGTCGTCGTTTTGGTGAATCATGTTGAGGGGCAATGAATCGATATTTCATGCTGACGACCCGCAGGCCAAGCGATACGACTTCTCTACTTCCCACCTGCACAATCCTCTGAATTCTCAGCCCTGGAGCCGAACTTATCAAGACCCTCTAATTAACCACCCCACCCTTGGCATGGCACATCCTATCTGGATCCAAATTCCTCCCATAAGGCCGCGGCATCAATTTTCCCCAAGGCCGTCCGGGGCAATTCTTCGACGGCTTGCGGCCGCTCCATTCGTGAAAACCCGGGCCGGCGATCGTTCACGAGAGCGATGACCTCTTCGATACCACAGCCACCTTGTGCGATGATCGGCAAGAGTCGCCAGCCACGCCTCTCATCAGGAACGATAAGAAGGTGCACGGCCGCCTCGGGAGAAAGATGAGCCCGCACTTCTTCTTCGAGTTCCTGAACCTCGACCAGTTCGCCCAGGATCTTCACGCGCCGGTCTGCCCGCCCGAGAACAGTGAGGTTGTCGTTCTCAATTTCAACGCGATCCGTGGTCGGAAACCAGCCCTCCCCATCGCACAGAAGCTCCCGGATCAGTGGTCCGTTCTCACGATGTAAATAACACTCCGCAAGGGCGTCTCCACGTAGTTGCAAACACCCGTCTTCACCAATTCGATGTTCCCACATCTTCAGGATTGGCAAGGGTGCCGCGCAAAACTCCTGCTTGAGGCTCTCCAGGGAAGCAGTCGCTACTTGAGAGGCCGCCTCGGTCATTCCGTAGCTCTGCAAGATCGGCCAGCCAAGGGCACGCGCCGACTCGCCAGTCACCTCATCCAGGCGGGCTCCACCCACCACCACTGCCCGCAGTGACTCCGGAGCGCGCAAGCCGCAAGCCACCAGGTCATGAACTTGAGTGGGCACCAAGGAGGCGAGCGTGGTGCCCTGTCTCTCCACTTCGTTCCCGAAGCGCATCGCATCCCAGCGTCCCGCCAAGCAGTGGACTCTGCAGTCCGCGGCATAGGCGCGCGCGACCACCCCAAAACCACCCACGTGAAAGATGGGCAGGGCGAGCATCCATCGATCATCCCCGGTCACCCTCAAATGACGATTCACGGCCTGCGCCGAGACCAGCAGGGCATCACGCCGAAAGAGAATCCACTTGGGCACCCCCCCGGACCCGGAACTGGCAAACACCACTACATTTTCTCCCGCAAGCAAGGCGCGGATTTCCTCCCCCTCCGCCTCCATTCGGGGGGGCGCGAATACTTCACTTTCGGTGCCCGCCCAAAAGCGTGCTCCCCTTACACCAGACGCTTCCATGGCAGTTTTTCGAGGAGATCATCGAATCCAAATCCGGTTCCGCCCGGCGAGCGGAATTTTGGCCCGGCCAGGCCCAGCCGTTCGGAGAAATCATTTGGCTCGAAGAGGTCTTGAGTTTGCAATCCGCAGACATCCACCGTGTGACCAAGCTTAACGAACCTGGCAGCTCGCCAAGCAGCGAAGCATTGGCCGAGCGGATGATCCATATTGCTGGTCACGACAAGACACTGCTCGAGGGGAATGTCCGTCCAGTCTTTGCGTGATGGCTTCACCACAAGGACATCGGCCACCGGTTGGATCACATCCGAGGCCATGCTTTGGTCCGCTGCGAGCTTCAATTTGGTCTCCCTCTCGAGTTCTCTCCACAATGCGCAATCGTAAGGGCAGGGATCTTCGATGAAGTCGATTCGCTTCCACACCGCATCGGTCAGACATTGGACAAAGCAGAGTGCATCCTCCTTCGTTAACACCTCGTTGAAATCGACTCTCCACCGGAGATGGGGCCAGCGATGGGATACTTCATCCATGCGCCCAGCAAGCTCGGAGTAGTCTCGTCTCCCCTTTACCTTGAGGACTGAAAACCCACGGCTCACCGCCTCCTGCACGCTCTCCAAGGTGCACTCGACCAAGGTCGCATGACTCTCTGGAATGACATCTTCGATGGATCCCATCATCGAAGCACCGCGCGTTCTCCAATTGCCATCGATCGATGCCATGCTGAGGGCTTGATCGGAGATACCGCTCAGGAGGGAATCCCCCTTTAATTCGCCCAACAATTCACCCAACCCCGGATCCCCCAGTTCCGGCCACGAATGGAGGCAGCCGAAGCCCTCTCCCACCCTGATCAAGGCTCCCTCAAACTCCCGCCGCGATGAGACCGCGTTGAGTTTCGCCCTGCTCTTCAGGACGTAGCGCCACACATAGATCGGCTGATTCACAATTCGGTATTTAGCGCCCTCCTTCCGGGCGCAGGTGCTAAATGATGACGGCCACCGTGAAGGCCACCGCAAATAGAATGAGCTGGAGGGCGGCAAGGGCGAGGTAGAAGTTGTAGATCGGACCCGGCGCCTTGCGGGCCACCGCCCGCACGAGGGTCATCCCCAGCAGGAACCACGGAACACTCAGCAGGAAAAACCACCGGGCCCCGTACCAATGGCCACATGTGGTCAGAACCATCGCCGAGAGAATCATTCCCTTGACGAGGAGATGCACCGCCCGGGGCCCAAACTGCACAGAAAGAGTCCGCTTGCCGCTCTGTCGATCTTCCGCCACGTCGCGCAGGTTGTTGATCGCGATCAAAACCGCACTAAGCAATCCGACCTGCAACCCCAACACCACGGCCTCCCATCCCCACCTGCCGGTCTGCACGAAAGTCGTCCCACCCACCGCCACCACCCCGAAAAAGAGAATCACGAAGAGTTCGCCCAGCCCCCGATAGGCCAAGGGCAAGGGTCCGCCGGTATAACCGTAACTCAAGTAGAGCGAGGGCAATCCGATCGCGATGATGACCCATCCACGAGCCTGAATCAGGGGAATGGCCGCCAGACAGGCCAGGACCAAAAAGAGAATCGCGCCCAGATACACCGCTCGTTTCGATAGCATTCCACTGGCCGTGACCCGCTTCGGCCCGAGGCGCGCAGGGGTATCCGCACCCTTCTCGGCATCCACCGCATCGTTGAAGAGATTCGTCGCTAACTGGATGCACAGAGCGCCGAACAAGGTGCAAATTACGAGGATCTCATCGAGGTTCCCAACCAGCTGCCACGCCAGTACGCAGCCCACCCACACCGGCACGATGGCCGCCGGCAGAGTCTTGGGTCGCACAGCAAGGAGGTAGCTCTTCAACATCTGGCGGAAGGGTAACGAATGGACTCAAAAAGAAAACCCGGAGAGTCCTGGGCTCCCGCGAATCTCGGCGTTGAGCTTGGCAAGAATCTCGGTTTCGAAGTCCGAAAAGTCACCTGCGCTGCCAGCAAAGGCGCCAGTTTCGCCGATGGCGTTGTCCTCATAGAATTGCCTCACGGTCTCGCCGGGATCATCGATCGAGATCGCATTGATGGTATCGATGCCGGCCGTCAAGGATGCATCGCGAGACCCGGGCACGTCACCACCTTGATTCTCTGGACCGTCGCCGGAGAGATCGATTGATTGTCAGTAATGTTCTCACGGATAGCGAGGGAACTTGGAGAAATCTGGAGGACGTTTTTCGAGGAATGCTTGCTTTCCCTCTTTTGCTTCCTCAGTCAGATAGTAAAGCAAAGTGGCATTACCTGCGAAATCCATGAGACCCATTTGCCCATCACAATCGGCGTTCAGGGCCGTTTTGAGGCAGCGCAAAGCGAGCGGGGAGTGTGCCAACATCTCGCGACACCATTGCACCGTCGTCCTTTCCAACTCCTCGAGTTTCACCACCACATTCACCAGACCCATCTCGAGCGCTTCCTCTGCTCCATACTGGCGACACAGAAACCAAATCTCGCGCGCCTTTTTTTGCCCCACGATGCGCGAGAGATAACCCGCTCCCAACCCACCATCAAAGCTCCCAACCTTCGGTCCGGTCTGGCCGAAACGCGCATTGTCTGCCGCGATGGTCAAATCGCAGACTACATGGAGGACATGCCCCCCGCCAATGGCGTAGCCTGCCACCATGGCCACCACCGGCTTGGGTAAAGTGCGAATCTTCTTCTGCAGATCGAGAACATTGAGTCGCGGGACGCCATCTCCGCCCAGATAACCACCATCGCCGCGGACCCTCTGGTCTCCTCCGGAGCAAAAGGCCTTCTCCCCTTCCCCGGTGAGGATCACTACTCCAACCCCCTGATCTTCATGAGCGAGATTGAAGGCCTCGAGGAGTTCCTTCACGGTGTGCGGCCGAAAAGCGTTGCGCACTTCGGGCCGGTTGATCGTAATCTTGGCAATCTGTCCGTCTTCGCTTTTCTCGTAACGAACATCTTCGAATTCCGCTCCTGCAATCCAGTTCACGGGGCGATCATTCCCCCGCCTTCCCGGATCTGCAACTACCGAAGCAGGGGCTGGCGATTTCTGTGGTCGTCCGTTTAGAGCTCCGCCTTGGTAACCTTGGGTGGCGCAAGCTCGTTCACGCATTCCTGGTAGGCGCTGCCGTAGCGGTCCGCCTTGCGAACGTTCGATGCGTCCCGCTTCCCCGCCTGGAACTCCTTCCCCAGCTGCTTCTCGAAGCTCGGCCGGAGCACCTCGCTCCGGCCCACCAGCACGCCAGCACAGGAACCATCTCCCTCGGCTTCGGAGTGATCTTCAGGGGCAGGATACGCTCGATAACACTCCCCGGTGCGACCCAGAAGACGCGCAGCGCGGGCTTTTAAAAATAGCTGTCCCACCAGGTTTGCACCATCGCCGAGGTCTCGTCGCGGGTCAGCCCCAAGCTCAAAACCGCACCCCCAATCGCCAGCTCTCCTATTCCAAGATGTAATTTCATCGTCCTCTCTTATTCAAGATTCGCGCCAGCATAGCACAACGGTCGATCGCTGTGGGGCGGCAAGGCGCAGTTTTACGTCCTCTTTAGCTTGCTCAAAAACCCGCCCACCTTACGGGAGAAGTCATCCGAGGCCTCCCACGGCACCCGATGACCGACGCCCGGCACAATTTCGTGAACCCCCTTGGATAGCAAGGAAACGCTCTCTGCTGCGAGGGCCCCAAATTTCGAATCTCGCTCTCCGCTCAGCCAGAGCAGGGGACACCCGATCTCTCCCAGGCGAGGGCGGAGATCATCCTGCTTTCCCAAGGACCACTCCATCAATCCAGTGGCCAGCGCGGCCCGACGCGACTCCAGCCCCTTGCGCGCCATCAAGGCGGTGGGATGTTCGCTCTTCAAGATTCCCTGCGCATTCCAGTCCTGGAGAAAGCGGTCCCAGGATCCCACCAAGGCCCGGCCGGCCCAGTGCGCATCACTCGCCATGCGCAGCACACGCGCTTCGTCATCCTGCAAACCGGGATGGGCGGAGACAATCACCGCCGCTCGCCACATTGCGGAATCTTCAAGGAGCGCATGCAAGGCCAGACGACCTCCCAGCGAGTAACCCAACAGAATCGGTTCCTGGTCCTCTGCTCTCACCCTCTGGCAAAATCGCACCCCAAATTCCTCAAAGCTGCACCCCTCCTTCTCCACAAACTGCCACAGGTCGACGCCCTTCACCTCGCAACCACTTGTGCCCATCACTTCCGCGAACTGGTTCCAGTCCGCCTCCATCCCAACTGCCCCATGGAGAGCCCAGATCATCACTCCTCCCAAGTGTTCCAAAACTCCGCCGTTTGCTTCTCGTCCGGGCGAATCTCGACCACCAGCGGCACCGAACCAGGCTCCACTTCGAATCCATCCCGATCGCTGACCACGAGGTGATTCATTCCCCACATGGCCGCCCAGTCCCCAAAATTCTGCCCATGGGCATTCGCCATCAAGTCCTGCTCCCGCGCACTAAGCCCCCGCAAGCGCGGAAGACGATCGAAAATACGTCCCCCCGCATTGTTGATCACCGCCAACACGCGCCCCTCCCCTCCCGCCTGCTCCAAGAAGGCCGGCGCAGCCAGATCTGAGAGCACCGTGAGATCCCCAAAAACCCCCCAGGCCCCAGCCTGCCCGGCGCTCGCCCCCATCCAGGTGGAGAGCTGTCCATCGATGCCATTCGCTCCCCGGCTGGCCTGCACCTCCGCGATGGGCAGGGCACCTTGCGCGCAAAGATTCCACTCCCTAACAGGCAAACTGTTTCCCAAGAAAACGCTCTTGCCCATCGTCGCAAAGGTGGAAAGCTCACGCACGAGAGTAGGCTCGCTGTCAGGATAACGATCAAGCAATTCCTCCAAGAGCCCTCGTCGCTTCGCCGACCCGCGTTCCAGGTCAAGAACGTCCCCGATGGCAGGAGGCTCCCCCATTCCTTTCACCACTTCATGGACCAGCCCCCTGATCACGGTCGAGCTACGCGCCAGTCCCGAAAACCCCGTCCGCGTGACCGAGAGGACCTCTACCTGGGGAAGATTTTCGAGGTCCCGCCAGAATCTCCCGATCGGCACCTCCCCCAGCCGTAGGACCTTCCCGGGGCGCTGACTACGACAGACCCGATCCCCATCCGTCAAAGCCAGTTTGCCCAGCACCTCCCGCAGCCCGCTGGTGGCATCCGCGATCACCGGAACACCCAGGTCCCTGAGAAAGTGCAGGGTCCCTTCGCGCTCTTCCTGTTCCAAACCACCCAAGAGAACCACCACCCCTCGAAAACGCTCCCCCTCCAGAAAGTCGATGAGTTCAAGCACTCCCGCGCGGGGCCCTCGCGGCCGCTCAACGGGCTCCACCGGCAGCTTCAGTTCGGGAATTTCTTCGGCTTCCTCGAGACAGACATTCACGTGCCAGGGACGCAACCCGCTCCACTTGCCGATGAGTCCTAGCTCCTCCTCTCCCCCCGATAGATCGTCCCGCCCTTCCACATAGTCTCCAAATATCCCCACCTGCTCGATGGCTTGGGGCGCTCCCGATCCACGATAGTCGGGCGGACGATCCGCACTGACGACCAGGAGCGGCCGTCCCTGGTAGTGCGCTTCGATTACCGCGGGAAGGAGTTCCGCGACGGCGGTGCCACTCGTCGTGACAACCACCACCGGTTGCCCGGTGGCTCGCACGCGGCCCAGGGCGAAGAATCCCGCCCCCCTCTCTTCAAAGTGGTTCCACACTCGGAGCCCGCCTGCGCGGGCGATCGCGAGAACGAGCGGAGCATTGCGAGCACCCGCACAGACCACGAATTCCCGTGCTCCACATTTCAAACACGCTTCCAGCGCCTGCGCCGCCCCCGTTCCACTCATCAGCCCCAACCTAGGGGGCAAGCCCTCCGGACCCAACCGCAATCCTCGCAAAGGCCTCTCGCATCCAAAGTTATTCGCAAGATTTCGTCATCAAAAACAGGCTATGCATAAGTGCATACATGCGCGCTTCAATCAATCGGCTCCCAACTTATTAACATTGGGATTTGAGCTCTCATGGCAAGGACTTCGGTGCCACTCCAGATAGAGTCGATCTCTATCCAAAGAGAGGTGCTCGCAACTGCATCGCACACCAAGCGACGCCCAGATGAATCCAGACGTCCCTCCTCTTCCGACTCCGCCACCCACTTGCAGAGAGCTACCCTGAAAAACCAAGCGATTCCGCCTCCCGTCCCGGAGTGGGAGAATGCCGCACGCCCGAGCTCACCACTCTCTTTCAGGATCGCAAAAGGCCCTTCTGTTATCTGCCATTGTTTCCAAAACACATCTCAGCTTGAGAATCTGAATAAGGTGTTCTCGATCGAGAAGCCCGCCCTCAGCACTATCTCCAATGGCTTCGAACAATTAGATTTCTCAAAGCGAAAAGAGGAATCTTGGGAGCACCTTGCATGGACTCGCTCAACAACAACGCCTTCGTCGCCCCAAACCCACCCTACCCAACGCCAGGAGCACTAACGAGGACGGCTCAGGCGCCACCATGGCCGAGCTGTTCGGAGAATTGTCGTAGGCATACTGATCGATCGAAAAGGAATCTGAAGCTGGTCCCAGAAGACATCCCTCACAACCCGGTCCTCTCCCCGCAAATACGCGGGGTGATCTCACGAATGTGGAACCGGGACCGCTTCTCCCCTTCCCTCTTTGAAGTCTCTTGGGGAGCACTAGACTCACACCCGCGGCACTCCTCCCCCTCCCTGAGCTCAACATTCCAAGGCGCTCAGAATTGCGACCTCAAAATTTCTTTTCCGATATTTCCTAACCCTCGGTTGGGAACTCCGAGACTCGTGGCTGGAGGTCTTAAATGGTGAGAGGCCCTATATCCAGCCGCGAGTCGTCCCCTTCGCTATCAGCTCCTCTGCGGTGACTCACTGAAAAAACTAGGCTTCCTCCACGATCTCCACGGCCTTGAGCGGGGCGCTCCTAATCACCGTGTAGAGCCCCCCAGGGCCCATGCCCACACTTTGGTCGCTCTTGGAGGCTCAAATCTCAGCCTTGAGGCGTGCGTACTCCTTTTCATAGGTGGCGAGTTCACCTTCCACCTTCACGATTTGCTCGTGGAGCTCAGCCATCCGACGAAACACTTCGATGGAGGGACGAGCACCACTCCCACGAGTTGGCATTCCATCGCTCCGCATCCAGTTGCTGATCGTGAGGGGCGAGACTCCGAATTGCTGGGCGGCAGCCGCAATGCCTCCCCGACCTCGCTCAAGATTGACGCTTTCGACGAACTCCAAGACCGCACGCTTCTCCGAGATGGAGTAACGGCGACCTTTGGCAGCGTTCTTCTTGCGGTTGCTCATGGAAAAAAAGTATTTGGGTCCTTATCTGTTTAGCCAAGATAATTTCACCCTTTTATTCACAATGCGGAACTATCTAAGGATCTAACTGCTTTCGGTTCGACCTCTCCCCATCCTCATCCTCGTAGGCTTAGAGTCCACCCTATCTCGTGCCTCTTTACACTCCTCAGCACTCTCTGATCTCCGCTCACCCCTTGATAATAAGAATATTCAGAGACCATGCCAAAACGGTCGTGAATTTCATCCTCTCCTGTTCATTTGAGGATAGCCGACCTGGAGGGCCCAAATCAGCCGGAATAGTCTTTTGAGAAATTCCCGTGTGGATCATTGTTTTTGGGAGGTATTTCTACTGATGTTTATATAAGATATGTGAGGGAATATCGTGCAGCTACGTATGAACTTAATTTTTTAACTATTCCCGGTTAGAACTATTATCTGCTCGTCCATCAGAGGGGCCCCTTTCCCGAGGGACTCGCAACAACTCCCTAACTATGTCCATTACCCAACTGCTCCCGCGGCCACCACGGAAGCTTGTTGCACATAGTGGGTTGGTTTCCTTAGAGCCCTTGTGAAGGAGGCCCCCTGCCAGGGGGCGGCTTCCCTTCGTTTGGAAGAGACGAAAACCACATAAGATTCATTAATCTTGAACGATGCCTGTTATCTTCTAACACTTAGACCTTGCAGCCTTGCCGGCATGAACAATCCTCATCCCTCCTGCCCCATTCAGAGCGGCACTCCGGGCAGCCTACTCTCCGGTAAGGTCGGCCCCCCAGCGGGATTTCTTTCCAGCCCGAAACCCCGCCCAGGGCCCCCTCCTGCACCGCGCAGGGCACTCAGCTCCAGCCTCGCTGACAATTTCCAAGCGCTACCTTCATGAGCTCTCGTTCCGGGAAATCTGGGCCCTCTCTCGCCGTCGGATTTCTTCTGGTGGCGCTCATCGGCGTCGTCTTCTCCATCCTCCAAGCCGGAAGCCACATCACGGGCTGGGACTGGCGCACTGGATTTGGAATGCCCGTCTGCTTCTTTTGCCTCGTGATCCTTTATCTCCACGGCGTGCTGGGAACTCATTTGGCTCTTACTCGGTCAATGATGGAACGAGATCTCAAGGACCGACGCTTGGAACAAATTCGGAAGGCCACCTCCTGCCTGTGGTGGGAAATCGATCGCGAGGGAGTCGTCGCGGAAACCACCGAGGGAGAACCCACCATCCCAGGATTCGATCCCAAGGCCATGATTGGAAAATCCCTGTTGGATTTCATTCCGCAGGAAGACCGTGAAATGGTGAAGGCCTTTCTCGACGAGCATGCTCTCAAGCGCAACCCCTTCCAGGGCTTGGAACACCGCCTCCTCACCAGGGATGGCCATGAGCAATGGGTTCGCGTGAACGGTATTCCCCGCTTCGACGATCAGGACTCGATCACCGGATTTCAGATCATGGCAGTCCCCATCGGCGAACTGAAAGAGACCAAGCTGGAACTCCAGCACAAGGAGTTCGAACTCCGCAATCTCATCGATATCCTTCCTGGTCTCTTCTACCGCTGCCTTCCCGGTCCCGATGGTGCCTTCCTCTTCATCAATCCGGAGATCGAGTCGCTCACCGGCTACTCCATGGCGGAATTTCTAAACGACGGGCGCCGCTCCTTTCGGGCCCTGATCCACCCCGATGATGCCCATCAGGTCCAAATCGCCCTTCTAAAGGCGATTGAAGAACATCGCTACTACGAGATCCGCTATCATCTCTGCCGCTCCGACGGTGAGATCCGACAGGTTCTCGAGCGCGGCCGCGCCTTCTATGATCGAAACGGAGAGGTCCTCCATCTCGATGGCGCGGTGATCGATGTCACCGGTGAGTTGGAGAGGACCTGGGCAACCACCCGCTCCGTCTCGGCATGAGTCGACCTCAGGCCGCCGTCCCTTGCGACCTCGCGCGGGACCCGCGAGTGGGAATGCAGGGACTTGGAGACTACAGATCGAAGGCCGCTCGGACGGCCTCCCGCTTAAGACGCAATTCCCGCCACTCGTTCACGAAGCGGCTCTCCTCGATCACGCCGCAACCGGAAGGAAGGAGCACCTCCTGGCCGCTCCACACCACCATCCGAATCGCCACCAGCGCTTCAAACACTCCATCCCTCATCAAGCCAAAAGGCGCACCAAACCAGGGCGGGCAATTCAATCGCGTGCGCCACTCGATCAGCTGGGACATCGTTTCTTCGGTACGGGGCAAGGGACCGAGGGCCGGCGTGGGATGAAGAACCTGCACCAGCCGATTGGTGGACTCTGCAACTTTGAGTTCAACATCAATGCCGCTGTGAAAGTGGACCAGGCGAGCGAGATCCATGATCTCCCGAGGGTGCCTGGTCGTGAATCCAAGGTCGGAAAGCTTTGCGAGGAGGGTCTGGGCAACAAACTCGTGTTCGCGAATCTCCTTCTCATCAACACCAAATGCCTCGCGCTCTTCGCTCCGCGCGGTCCCTGCGAGGGCCATGGTGTGAAGGGTTCCTCCCTCCCGACGAAAGAGGAGTTCGGGGGAGAGCCCGGCAAAACCCTCGTCCCCTGCAATCCAGGCATACGGGCGCAGGGGGGCCGCCACTCCCGAGAGTGATCTCAAGAAATGCGTCCCCTTTCCCGCCTTCAGTTGACCACGCGCAGCGATCACAGGAACGGACTTCTCAATCGAGCCGCTGCGAATCGCTTGCGAGACCTCTCCGTAAACCTCTGCGAAGGGATCCACTCCGGGCTCTTCCCAAGCCACGGCAAGGACGCCCTTCGTTGCTTGGGGGAGTTCTTCACCCGGCGCCAGCTCCCGGACCACGGCCGGGATCCGCCAAGGCTCGGACGACGAGAGGGCAAAATCGTTGCGATAGAAGGCAACGCCCTCTGACGGGGGCGTGGAGCGGGCTTCGAAGGGTCCTTCGCCCACCACCAAACCGCCGCCGGGAGCCCCAAAGACGGCGAGTTCCATCATCATTCCTGTCTCAATGAGGGCTAAGCCACTCCATTGGCAATGAGATCGCGAAAGCTTTGCGCATCCAAGCTCGCGCCCCCAACCAACGCACCATCAATGTCAGGTTGGGCCATGAGTTCCGCCGAATTTCCCGGCTTCACACTACCACCGTATTGGATGCGCGTAGCCTCCGCCACCGTGGCTCCGAAGTTTTCCTTGATGAGGCTGCGCACAAAGGCGTGGGCTTCCTGAGCTTGTTCCGGCGAGGCCGTGACCCCGGTCCCGATCGCCCAAACAGGCTCATAGGCGACCACCACGTTGGCCATGTCTGCTTCGCTCAGGCCCGCGAGACCGCCACTCACCTGGGTGCGCAACACCTCCTCGAGCTTGCCGCCTTCGCGCTCATCCAGAGTTTCGCCGATACAGAAGATGGGCTTGAGATCGGAGGCGAGGGCCTTCTTCACCTTGGCATTGATGAATTCATCGCTTTCTCCGTATATCGAGCGGCGTTCGCTGTGTCCAAGGATCACGAACTGCGCGCCGAGCTCGTTGAGCATCGAGGTGCTCACCTCTCCGGTATAGGCACCCTCCTCCTGCTCCGAGACGTTCTGTGCAGAAAGCGCCACCACTGAATCAGTGAGCAATCCTGCCGCAGCCGACATGCAAACAAAGGGAGGGGCGATCACGATTTCGCAACTCGCGGAGAGTTCTTCTGCCCCGGGAAGAAACGCTTTGATGAATTCGACCGTTTCGGCGGGTCCCTTGTTCATTTTCCAGTTCGCCGCAATAATCAGTTTTCGTGCCATGATGGTAGTTTGTTAGATCTCGGACAGGGCGGCCACACCGGGCAGTTCCTTGCCTTCAAGTAGTTCGAGGGATGCTCCTCCCCCTGTGGAGATGAACGACATCGCATCGTCCAAATTGTATTTTTTCACCGCGGTCACGGAGTCTCCCCCTCCCACGATGGTGAGGGCATCCGCCTCAGCGATCGCCTGCGCGACTTCCTTGGTGCCCTTCTCAAAGGATGTCAGTTCGAAGACCCCCATGGGGCCGTTCCAAATGATCGTCTTGGCGCGCCCCACTTCGGCACAAAACTCCTCGATCGCTTGATCTCCGATGTCGATTCCTTCCCAGTTCGCCTCGATGCTGCCGCCATCACGGTAGGGAGTGCTCACCCTGGTTTCAGCTCCTTCCTTAAACTCCTGGGTGAGCCGGGAGTCGATCGGAAGAAGAAAGGTCACTTCCTTCTCCTTGGCCTTCGCCAGGATCTCCAGGGCCAATTCAAGCTTGTCGTCTTCCACCAAACTGTCGCCCACCTCATGGCCCTGAGCTTTCAGGAAGGTGTAGGCCATCGCTCCCCCCACAAGGAAGGAATCGGCCTTCTCCAAAAGCGCGGTAATGACCTCGATCTTGTCGCTGACTTTCTTTCCCCCAAGAACGACCAGAAAGGGTCGCTCAGGAGACTCCAGTTTTTTGGAGAGAAACTCGAGTTCACGCTCAATGAGGAATCCCATCGCGCTCCTTTCGACGTGATGAGTCACTCCTTCGGTGGAACCGTGAGCGCGGTGAGCGGTGCCGAAGGCATCGTTGACAAAAATCGTCGCGGCGCCGGCCAGAGCGTGGGCGAACTCAGCATCGTTGCCCTTCTCCGCGGCATGAAAGCGCGTATTTTCGAGGAGGAGAATCTCACCTGCAGCCAGGGCGGCGCGCAGACCCGCCACCGCCTCCCCCACGCAATCATCCGCAAAGCCCACTTCCTTGCCCAAGAGCTCGCCCAGCCGCACGGCCACAGGACGCAGCGAATACTGCGGGTCAGGGTCCCCCTTCGGGCGGCCCAGGTGGGAGCACAAGACGAGCTTGGCGCCCGCCGCAAGGAGGTGCTTGATCGAGGGCAGAGCAGCCTGAATGCGCGTGTCGTCGGCGATCTCCCCGTCCTTCAAGGGGACGTTGAAGTCCACCCGCATCAGGACCTCCCGGTTCTCTACTTCGAGAGCGCGGATACTGAGTTTGGGCATAGGAACAGGCGGGCCGGAGCCCGCCGATTAATGGTGACGTCAGGATCAACCTCCGAGCAGGGCCATGGCATCGGCCGCCCGGCAGGAGTAACCCCACTCGTTGTCATACCACGAGCAGGTCTTGACGAGGTTGCCCCCAAGAACGGTGGTGAGACCCGAGTCAAAGACCGAGCTATGCGGATTTCCCACCACGTCGGTCAGCACCAGTGGCCCTTCGCTGTATTCAAGGATCCCCTTCATGGGACCTTCGGCGGCGGCTTTAAAGGCTGCGTTCACTTCTTCGGCGGTGATCGTGACCCCGTCCTTGAGCTCGGCCACGAAATCGGTCAGGGAGCCGGTCGCGGTTGGTACCCGGAAGGCCCCGCCGTTGAGCTTGCCCTGCATGTCGGGAATCACGAGGCCGATGGCCCGCGCTGCTCCCGTCGAAGAAGGCACGATGTTCACGGCTGCCGAGCGGGCCCGACGAAGATCGACGTGCGGGGCATCGAGAAGATTCTGGTCTCCGGTGTAGCTGTGAATCGTGCTCATGAAGCCACGCTCGATTCCCCAGTTATCGTGGAGGACCTTCACCAGCGGTGCCAGGCAGTTGGTCGTGCAGGACGCGTTGGAAACAATGTGATGCTCGTCCGCATTGTAAAGGTCGTCATTGATCCCGAGGCACATGGTGAGATCGGGATCCTTGGCGGGAGCGGAGATGAGAACCTTCTTGGCACCCGCTTCAAGGTGCTTGCTGGCTCCGGGGCGATCGATGAAGAAGCCCGTGGACTCAAGAACAACATCGACGCCGGCATCACCCCAGCCCAGCTGGGCTGGATCGCGCTCAGCGCTTGCTTTGATCCGGTGGCCGTTGATGGTGATCGATTCGTCATCGTGGCTGACCTCGGCGTCGAAGATACCTTGGCTCGAGTCGTATTTGAACAGGTGCGCGAGGGTCTTGTTGTCGGTCAAGTCGTTGACGGCGACAACCTTCTCAAGTTGACCTTGTTCCGCGAGACGGCGGAGAACCATTCGGCCAATTCGTCCGAATCCATTGATTGCGTAGTTTGCCATAGCAGTGGTGGGATTGTGCCCGGATTTGGGGCGCGGCAATTAAGCAAGCCGCGTAAGCGCCGTCAATAGTCGCAAAGGGATAATTTCTGCCCAAAAACTTACGGGCTTCTTCGGCAATATTCTTACCCCTGGAGAGGATGGTCCCGCCGGAAGGGAACCGGGCGGGCTTTGCAGCCCACTCGATGGTCTTGGAGCTTGGAGGGGGAGGAGATCTCCGCCTGACCGTCAGCGCTTTCGTTTCTTGGGAACGACCGGGGTGCGACCTGCCTCGCGCAAAATCACGGCCCCTACGGGCTTGACGGCCCCTTCCCCATCAGCGGCATAGAGAATCACATTGGTGCGCTCGCGGGCACTTTGATTGACCTCCTGATCGAAGACCTTCACCCATTTTCCACTTTTGCTCTTCAGGGAGAGCTTGAGGGGGACTTTGGAAAAAATCCCACCCTTGCCAGAGCGCAGGATTGCCGCCCCCGGCTTCAATGAGCCCTTCTCGGTCCCCAACTGAAGACCAATCGTGTATTTCGAGACGTTCACGATGCGCACTCTCCCAGCCGGGAAGGACCGAATATCATCGGGGAGGACCAACGATCGCGCCTTGGTCCACTTGCCCACCGCCGGGTCACGCCAGAGGATCGCGAGACCGGCCGCAGCACTGGTAGGAAATTTCAAGGTATGCCACGCAACCGGATTGAGCCCACCTTTCCCAGTCTCGTGAAGGGGAACCGGGCCGGGACCAACCGGCAATACCTGACTAATCTGGTCGAGGTTGATGGTGACGGCGTCGCCAACTTCCGTGCCTTCCTTGTTGGTCAATTGAACTTTGACCGGCGGTTCACTGCCTGCAGGGGGATCCTGCTGCACCCGAACACCATTCAAAATTTTTTCTTCCCACGGCGGCCCCTGACCCACTGCGATTAGGCGCAAGGCACGACCGCGCTCACCCTCCTGTGCCGCGGCGGGGACAGTGCAGAGCGAGGAAGCGACCAAGAGAGAGAGGACTCGGGAAAGTGAGCAATGAAAATTCATGAGGATCTTGAGGCGGCGGGATTCAATCATTCGAGCGAGGGGATGGCAAACTGTCTTCTAGGGGCGCAAATGCCACCCCGATGGCTGTTATTGGTTGATAATCTGTGACTTTCACGAAAAACGGACTCCATCCCCTAACCCTCTCGGGGACGCGGTGGAGGAGGAAGGCGGGCAGGTTCACGAAGGAGGCGGACCTTCGCGGGACGCCGGGGTGCAATTCCATCGGCACGATAGATGATGAGAGTTGTGCGCTCGACCGCCTGCTGGCTCACTGCAGTGTTGAAGATGGTGACCAGTTTTCCATTTTTGTCCTGCACCTGAACCTTAACCGGGACCTGCTGCAACACCCTGCCTCGAAGCCTCGCCGTCTTGTAGGGAGCGACCTTGTAGCTCTTGCCCTTGAATTTGACGATGGCAGGCCAAGGCGAGACGTTGACCAAGCGAACGTTTCCGGCTGGAAAGGAATTCACATCATCCGCCAAGGTCATGCTTCGGGCCTTCGACCACTTCTTCTCGACCGGATCGCGCCAAAGCACGGCCAAGGCATGGGTGGTCTTCGCTGGAACCATCAAGGTGTGCCACGGTTTCTGTCCCTGCCCTACCTCGTGAAGAGACAAAGGGCCCGCACGCACCGGGATCGAGACGCTGAGCCGATCAAGGCTCAAGCGAAGGGAAACCCCTTCCTTCTCACCTTTCGGGGTCATCTGCACCACTTCACGGGGCGGGATGCTCCCCTTCGGAGCAGCCTGCTCCTGGCGCACTCCCCCCACGATTTTCTGCACGAAGGGCGGAGCCTCTCCCACGGGGAGCACCCGCAACAGCCGGTCAGGTTTCTTGCGTTCATCACCCTGTCCAATCGTGGATGCAATTCCCATCGCGAAGACCACGAGGGCAAGGGTGGAACAGGCTCGGAGACGGCACGTGGAATTCATCATATCTCGTCAGGATTTAACCAGCGAAAGCACTGGATGGTAAAGCGTCGACCAAACTCATGCTCTTGCCCGACATCGGCGGGATTGAGTTCCACCTTGGTCGGGTTCACCGGAATCGGGGTGCGTTGCACGACCGCTTCACACCACGCTCGCGCTTTGATCGTCCCATGTTTATCGACCGCATCTCCGTAGCTCCTGATCACAAAGGTATCGGAACGAGCAGTGAGGGCCGGGCCCAAGACCTGTAGGAGATCCCCCTGGGTCAGATAGCCACTCGCGCCCCAAGCCTTGGAGGACGACATCAGGGCAGAGCGCGCAGCCAATTTCGGGTTGCCGGAATCTGCATGCGCGTCGGGGGTGGCAATATTCGCCCGCGTCCCCAAATCACCAATCCAGTAGGGGTAGTGCCCCTCTCCGGTTCCACCCTGCACCGACACTCGTTCAACCTCCACCAGTCCTCGTCGCTGACGTTCGGCATGGTCTCCGAGTGATCCTCGGCCAACCAAGGTTACCGGATCCAACAAGTCCGCACCGGAATTCGCGGCCCGAAAGGTCTTTGCGGAGCGTCGTCTCCTCTCGTTCCCACTGACAAGATAAGAGAGGGAGTTTTGCCCGCGCTGCCATCCCTCCTGATCACGCCGATCCATAAGCCCGCCATGGGCATCATCTCTGATCCAGACGGAACTTCCCTTGTCATCCAAGTGACTCCAGATTCCAACCCAATGTGGATGTCGCACGCCCTCGATCTCACGGGTCACCGGATCTGCATCGAGAATCGCGG
This sequence comes from Roseibacillus sp., assembly GCA_028821775.1. Taxonomy (GTDB): domain Bacteria; phylum Verrucomicrobiota; class Verrucomicrobiia; order Verrucomicrobiales; family Akkermansiaceae; genus Roseibacillus_B. The sequence continues at coordinate 3,808 of JAPKFB010000057.1, read as the reverse complement.
ACGGCGCTGACACCCGCTGATCGGGACCCAGGAACTCTTGCAATTCCCCCAACGCCAATGCCAGGGTCAACCGGGCATTCTCTTTCGCCTCGAGTTCATAGCGAGCAGTAGAACTGGAGCGCACTGTGACGCTCGAGAGGGACAGCACTCCGAACATCACGATCGAAAGGAGCGCCATGATGGTGAGGGTTGTGACCAGTGCAAATCCTCGCCCCGCCCCTTCCCTTTGGGAAGGCGCGGCACGGAAATTGCTCTGCTTCGCCATCATGACCACTGGTGTATACATTATCCATACCGGATGCGCGAACCCAAATAATCAAATAAAGGGAAGCAACCCATGATTTTCCGAGTCCTCAGCGAATCCTGAGCGCCCCAAATGGGGGATCTCTACCCCCTGAAAATTCTCCACCATCGCCCATCCCGAAGGCCAAGCGAGGGCGCCATCCTCGATGGCCGTCGCCGGCCTGAGCTCTTCGCGAGGGGCGTCCTGACGCCGAACCCTGCTCAGCCTTCTCTTTGAAATCTACTCTTCCTCACTGGAAGGATCCGCCTCGGGGGGGCTCTCGGCACCGTCGCCGTCGCCGGCATCCACGGCATCCACGGCTTCCTCGTCCCCATCTTCGCCTGACTCCTCTTTGTCGTCTTCATCCCCGCTCAACACCTTGGCGATATCGAGGAGTTTTTCGGTCCCGCGCAGAGTCACAAGCTTCACCCCTTGCGCGTTCCGACCAGTCTCCCGCACCTCCGCTGCACGGATCCTGATGCTTTGACCACTCGTGGTCATAAGCATCAACTCGTCCGACTCTTCGACCGCGACGGCCCCGACAACTTCGCCAGTCTTCTCCGTCACTTTCATGGTGATGATGCCCTTTCCGCCACGCGTCTGGGCCCGGTAGTCTCCAAAAGAAGTGCGCTTCCCAATTCCGTTTTCGGAGGCCACCAACAAGGTGCTCTCATCGCTCACCAACACAAGGCCCACCAAGACATCGTCTCCCACTGGCTTGATCCCGGCCACCCCGGCGGCGGACCGCCCCATGGGACGGGCCTGCTCTTCCTGGAAGCGCAGACTCAATCCTCTCCGGGTCACCAGCACGACTTCATTGCTTCCAGTGGTGAGCCGAACGTCAATGAGCTCGTTGCCTTCATCAAGTCTGATTGCGATGATTCCGTCCTTCCGAAAATTGCGGAAGTCATAGATCCCGGTCTTCTTCACCTTGCCGGTTCGCGTGGCAAAGAGAACAAATCCCGCGTCCTGTCCAAAGGTGACATCGTTTCCTTCCTCATCGATCCGTCGTTCAAGTCGTAACATGGCCGCCACGCTCTCCTCCGGTTGGAGGTTCAAGACGTTCTTGATACTGCGCCCCTTCGAGGAGCGTGACCCTTCGGGTAGTTCATAGACGCGCTCGACGTAAACCCGACCGGTGTTGGTAAAAAACATGAGGTAGTCATGGGCCTGTGCACTGAAAAGATGTTCCACAAAATCATCTTCCTCTTCATTGGCACTTTTGGTCGCCATGCCCCGCACTCCTTTGCCACCCCGACCTTGCACCCGGTACTCCGTCGCCAAAGTGCGCTTCACATACCCACGGTGACTCAGGGTGCAGATCACCCCTTCATTCGCGATCAGATCCTCAATCGCAATCTCACCTTCGTCCGGAAGAATTTCGCACCTTCTCGGCGTGCCATACTTCTCCTTCACCTCGAGGAGCTCTTCCTTGATGATCGCCAGAACGCGCCACTCATTGGCAAGAATGTCCATGAGATCCTTGATCTCTTCAATGATCTCGTCGTAGTCCCTCTTGATCTTCTCGCGCTCAAGGGCAACCAATTGGTAGAGGCGCAACTCGAGGACGGCATTCACCTGTCGGTCGGTGAAAACATAGTGATCACCCTGTATGCTCGGTTGATCACGGATCAGCACCCCAAGCCCCTCGGCCGCCTCCTTCGTAAACTTGTAGGCCTTGACCCTTTCCCGGGCTTCATCGCGGCTCTTCGAGCTCCGAATCATCTCGATAAAATCATCGAGGCGTCCCAGGGCCAGCAGGAGCGCTTCCAGGTTTTCGGCACGATCTTCCGCCTTTTCCAGGAGGAACCGGGTGCGTCGGATGACCACGTCGCGACGGTGCTCGATGTAACAATCGAGTGCATCCTTGAGGCAGAGCAACTTGGGCCGGCGTTCGTGAATCGCCAGCATGTTGGTGCTGAACGAGGTCTCCATCGAAGTCAGCTTGTAAATCTGATTCACCACCACCTGCGGCCGCGCATCGCGCTTGAGCGTGATTTCAATCCGCGTGTTCTCGTCGGTGAGATCCCGCATTCCTGAAATGCCCACGAGGATCTTTTCCCGGTGCAACTCCGCGATCCGCTGTTGCAGGGTGGCCCGGTTCACTCCGTAGGGCACCTCCGTGATCATGATGTTGGAGGTTCCGTTGTCCTTTTCCTGGATCTCCATCTTGCCGCGCATCTTCACCGATCCCCGCCCGGTGGCAAAGTAGCTCTCGATCCCCTTGATCCCGCGAATCTCGCAGGCCACTGGAAAGTCAGGCCCCTTCACGTATTGCATCAACTCGGGCAGCGTGATCTCGGGGTTGTCAATCTGCGCACAGATCGCGTCCACAATCTCGCCAAGGTTGTGCGGCGGAATATTCGTCGCCATCCCAACCGCGATTCCGGAACCCCCATTGACCAGGAGGTTGGGAAAGGCCGCGGGAAAGACGGTGGGCTCCGTCCTCGTTTCGTCGTAGTTGGGAACAAAATCGACGGTCCGCTTTTCGAGATCAGCCATCATGGCCATACCCAGGTGCGTGAGCTTCGCCTCGGTATATCGCATCGCCGCAGGAGGATCCGCTTCCGGTGATCCGAAGTTCCCCTGGCCGTCGATCAGGATCTCACGCATCGACCAGTCTTGCGCCATATTGACGAGAGTCGGATAGATGACCGCTTCCCCGTGTGGGTGATAGTTCCCCGAAGTGTCACCGCAGATCTTGGCGCATTTCCGATGAGCCTTGTTGGGAGCAAGGCCGAGGTCGTTCATCGCGAAGAGGATTCGCCGCTGGGACGGTTTCAATCCATCCCGTGCATCAGGCAGGGCTCGCGAAATGATCACTGACATCGAGTAGTCCAGGAAGGACTTCGAGAGTTCGTCAGCTACGTTGATTGGTTTGATGTCGTCTTCGGAAGACATGAGGCAGTAAGTCGAAAAGTCGGCAGATTGAGGGGCTCAGGCCGGGCCTTGAATCCTTCAGGAGGATAATTGATTGAGGCGTTTAGACGTCTAAATTGCGGACGTTGAGGGCATTGTCCTCGATGAATCGTTTACGGGGTTCCACCACATCGCCCATCAGGGTATCGAGCATGCGGTCGGCTTCGATCATGTTGTCCTCATCGAGTCGAACGCGCAGAAGCTGCCGAGTGTCCGGATCCATGGTGGTGCTGTAAAGTTCCTTGGCGTTCATCTCCCCAAGTCCCTTGAAGCGTTTGATACTCACTCCGCGACGACCAATCTCGAGGACCTTGCTCAGAATCTCAGGAATCGAGAAGAGAGGCACGATGCTCTCCTTGTCGCCCTCTCCTTCCACGATTTCATAGAGTGGCTGGTCCATCGCATAGAATTTCTCCGTATCGATGCCTGATTCGTTGAGGCGCTCAAGGAGCCTGGCAATGACGTGGCTCTCGTGCAGTTCATAGCGCACCGCCCGACGCGAAATGACCGTTCCCTTCGCGGCCTTGGGTGCGGGTTTTCCTTCCTCGGCGACCTTCTCCTCGGCCGCCCCTTCCCCCCTGGCGCACTCCTCCTTTTCTTCCTCCT
>JAPKFB010000123.1 GCA_028821775.1 Roseibacillus sp. | reverse complement strand
CATTTGCCAAGTCGACATAGGTCCAGGGACCTCGCTGAGCAAGGGGCCGGCAGAGGCTGCCAGGTGGACCAAGATGACTTCTGCGCTCGAGCTGGTGGCTTCGGTGCGAGCCTCCATGGCTTCCTTGTTAACGGTCACGGCCTGTTCGGTGATGGGCGCAAACTCGAGGTCATCGGGATAAAGGGCGAGACCCACTCCTCCGATGATCGCGATCAGGGGAGCAATCGAGAGGCTGGTCCAGATGAGGGGCTTTAACCCGCGGGAGAGAGAGGCAAAGAGACTGAGCAGGGAGAGGCTGGTGATCCAGATCCCGAATGCCATGAAGGTCGAGAAGAGGCTCCGGTTCACCTTGCCGAGATAATCTCGGTAGGGTGGACGCACGATGGTGATGGCGCCGGTCTTGCGTTTCAGAAAGCGGAGGTTCTGGCGAGCTTCGGCGTGGTTCGGATCGAGATGCAGGGCGCGGCGATAGAAGAGCGCAGCGAGACCGCGCTCTTCGAGTTGGAAGTAGCAGTTGGCAATGTTGTAAAGGACATCGGCGGACGGGGATTCGCCATTCTGGTGTGCCGCTTCGTAGAGATGAATGGCAGAGCGAAAGGAGCCTTCCTCCCAGGCCGCCTGGGCTTGGTGGTAGAAATCGGACGGGGTGGAGGTTGCTGCTTTTGCCGGGCTGGCGAGAGCGAGGGCTGCGAGAAGGACGAGGGCCGAGAGCGATGCCAAGGCACGGCTTCGCATGAGGCTGATGATGGATTTTCGCTCTGATGCCCTGAGTTCTTCCGACCCGCCGCCGGGCTGAAAACAATCGGTATCCCGGCGCTCAAGGACGGCATTGATTTCCTCGTCTCGCTTCTCGGTCGGAATCCAGCGCTCGATAAAGCTACCTGACGAGCGCAGAAACTCGCGGGAATCGTTCCCGGATTGCTCCACCGCGGTGAGCCAGCGATCGAGTTCTTGGACGGCCGCAGGGGTTCGCCAGCGGGGAAGCAGGCGCAGCTTGGTAATCTGAACCAAGAGAAGAATTGCAATCAAGCTGGGCAGAAGGTGCCACCACTTCCACCAACCCGATACGGATTCTGGGTGGACGCTTCTGAGTGGGTCGACCAGTCCCAGGATGCTCTCCATTTCTTCGATCGGAGTGCGGACATCCGGAAGGAGGGCGTTGGGCAGGATGGCTGGGGCGGCAGCTGCGAGCTCAAAGGGAATCGGGGGAGTGGAAATGGAGTGGTAGCGTTCCTCGATTGGATCGAAGACCACGAGGCGAAATGGTGGGATGACTTCTTGTCGGCCCACCGGTCGGATGATCTGGCTGAAGGCGATGCTGCCGCTGATGTCGCGGCGTTCGCCCTGGCGGGGGAGGGAGGAGGCCGGGTACGGTTTCCATGCGGAGTTGTTAGAGTCCAGTTCGGGAGGCTTGAGAGCATCGAGATTGCCCCTCCCTGAGACGGTGAGGCGCATGGTGATGGTGTCGCCTTCACGGAGTCCGGCGGTCTCCGCCTGCGCAAGGATCTGGAAGCGTCCCACCGCATTGCGATATCCTGGTGGAGCCGGTTGGGGCAGCGGACGGGCGGTGAATTCCCTCTTTTCAACGGGGATATCGAGCGGAATATTGGTTGAAGTGAAGATGCCGCGATTGAGTATCCGGGCTTCGAGCGTGAGCCGGGCCCGGCCAGGTCCCAGCGCGACGATGCCATCCTGGATTGGCGTCACGGTGCTGCGATAGGAAACCGCGAAATAGTCCTGTCTCGCCAGGCGGACGGCGGTCACAAAGGAGACCCGGCGAGGATAGAGCTTTTCGGAGATGTCGAATCGTGGGGCGACTACGCCGTTGTGGTTGAGTTCGGCGATGGATGCACTGGCGACCTTGAATTTGGCGGGAAAGTAGACTTTGACCTCAGCGGGAGTAGTTTCTCCTTCAAATCGCACTCGCTTGGGAAGTCGGATCGTGCTCGCAAATCGATAGTTGTCGCCAAGGATGGTCTGATCGAACCATGCGTTTTCGGGCAGTGGTGCGACATGGAGATCGACGGCTTGGGAGCGCAACGATTCTCCATTCAGGGTGATCTCAAAGGGTGGAATGGTGTGGGTCCCTTCCTGGTAGGAAACGACAGAAAATTTGTAGACGTAGAGGCGCTCGCGAGTTGTGCGAGGGAAGACGGGGTCCCCCAAGTTGTTGAAAGTGAGGTTGGGGGCCTCGGGTTCCGTGGGGATGTTGTCTGGGCGGGTGTCCGAGACGACCGAAAGCCAGAGTTCGGTTTGTTCGCCGGGGATGGTGAAGGCGGAACCCAGCCAGGCTTTGAGTTCAGGGGTGGCGGAAAGAGCCTGTGCGAAGAGGGTCGCAAGGAAGGCGAGAGCAAGACGTGGGATTGATCGCGTCACGGTTACCAATCCTTCTTGGGGCGATGGGGCGTGCGAATCCGATGGGGCATGGGCTTCATGTTGAAGTCCGCATTGCTGTTCAGAATGCGCCTTGCGTAGTCCTCGGGGCTTTCATCCGGGCGAGGCTTGATGGTGGATTCGGACTTCTCCTGTTCCCCTTCTTCGGAACCGCTTTCAGGCGGTTTCGAAGGAGCCTCTTCAGGAGGGTTTTCGTTGTTGGGATCCTGTCCGGGCTTCGGGCTGTTAGATTCATGTTCGCCCTTGCCTTGATGGTCCTTGGGATCGTTGTTCTTTGGCTCGGATTCCGGGTCAGTTTGCGGTTCGCTGGGAGCACCCCGGGGAGGATCTGCCTTTGCGTGCTTCTTGAGGAGTTCGTCGAGGAGGGTTTGGACGAGATCCCGATTTTCCTGGGCTTGGGTATTTTTGCCGTTGAGGGAGAGCGCGCCTTCGAAGTGGCCAATTGCATCGCGCCAAAAGAGGGTGGTGGCTTCGATTTCCTCCGGGCCGGATCGCTTCGAAGGGGCGCCCTTTTGCAGCAGGTTGCCCTTGTAGAATTGTGTATTGCCAAGTCCAAAGTGGGCCTGCTCCTGGACCTTGGGGTTGGTGGAGAGCAAGGCGCCTGAGTAGGCTTGGGAGGCGAGGGTAAATTCCTTGAGACGATAGGCGGCGGCAGCTTCGCCCAACTGGAGGCGCGATTTTCGTTCGCCGCGGGCCTGGGCGACTTCTTCTTCGAAGAGTTCGAGCGCCCGGCGATGATCGCCGTCGGAGAAGGCGCATTCGGCACGAGTGCGAGGAGTGAGCCCGGCATCTGCAGGGGGCGCGAGAATGAACAGCATGGCGAGGACAGCGGATGCGGTCCGGGCTTTGGCTGCTGGAAAGCGCCATGAGGTGTTCAGGAGGATTCCCACAACGAAAAGTAGCATAGAGGGAGCAAGAAACCATTGAAAGCGAGGGATTACGACCCGGTGTTTGCGGCCCTCCAGTTCGAATCTCTCCAGTCGTTGCACTCCCACCTCGAGTTTCGAGAGGAATTCCTGGCCGGCCCCACGGGTGTAGATCCCCTTGGTTTCTCGAGCCAGTCGGAGGAGGGGCTCCGTATCGAGGCGGGTGAGCACAAGGTTGCCATCACGATCGTGGAATTTTTTGTCGCGCGAATTGGGGTCGGGAATGAAGGCTCCGGCATCGGTTCCAAATCCGGCCGAAAAAATGGTGAGGGCGGAACGCTTCGCTTCCCGGGCAGCCTGTTCGACGCCTCCCTGGTGGGTTTCGCCGTCGCTCAGAATGATCAGGGCATTGCTGCGCTGTCCGGTTTCGCGGAAGATCTTGATGGCGAGGCGCACCGCTGCACCGAGGTCCGATCCGCTCCGCGGAATCCAATCCTGCCCGTCGCCCCGATCTTGGAGCTGCTGCAGAACATCCCGCAGGGCCGCGTGGTCGAGGGTGAGGGGAGCCTGAATCCAGGCCGATCCGGAGAAGGCAAGAATCCCGAATCGGTCGTGGGGAAAGCGGTCCAACAATTCCAGGGCGGAGGCTCGTGCGGCAGCGAGTCGATTGGGCGCTTCGTCGGTCGCGAGCATGGATCTGGAAACATCGAGCGCGATCAGGAAATTTCTTCCGCGGATGGTTTCTTGGGCGTCGCGGTAGCCGGCATTGGGAGCGGCGAGCGTAACGATTAGCAGAAGGAAGGCGAGGAGAAGGATGCCGAAAGCGATCCATCTGCGCCGTTCCGGGCGTTCGCGAACGAGGATGGATTGCAGGCGCTGGGCGACGAGTCGGGGCCACTTTTTCCCACGCTTTCGCCATGTCATTAGGGCTCCCGCCACGATCAGTGGAATTAAGATCAGGAGCAGAAAAAGTTCTGGGCTGTCAAAAGACATGATCAGGGCAGAGGGGGAGGATTGAGGGCGAAGGAACTCAGCGCAAGAAAAGCCAGGACGAAGGCTGCGCCCACGCACCAGCCATAAAGTTCCCGAGCATTCACGATCGTTCGGCGTTTGCTCTCAGACCGCTCGAGGTCGTTAATGTTCGAAAAGGTTTCGCGCAGCAGTTCGGTGGTGGCGGCTTCATAGAATTCACCGCCCGTGATGCGGGCAATTTCGCGCAGGGTGGGCGCATCGTATTCTTGGCGAGGTTGCGCATAGTCGGTTCTTGAAAAGCGCCCACCCGCCGATCCGATCGCGACGGTGTAGACCCGAACGCCGAGAGGGGCGGCGAATTGGGCGGCCTGCAAGGGTGCCAGCATTCCGGAATTGCTGGCGCCATCGGTGACAAGGACAACAATTTTGCTCTTGGCATTTCGATCGGTGAGCCGAGTGGTCGCGGCCGCGATGGCGGAGCCGATGGCAGTTCCGTTGGCATCGAGGTCGCCGATCTTGAGGCTCTTCAAGCGATCAATCAGCCAGCCATGATCAAGGGTGAGCGGGCAGACGGAGTAGGGTTGGGCCGCGAAGGCTACCATCCCGATGCGATCATTGGGTCGCTCCTCGATGAAGGTCGCGATCACTTCCTTGGCCGCCGTGAGGCGCTGTTTCTCACGACGGAAGGCCTGAGCTTGGTCGTCTTCGTAGAAATCGAGGATCCTCATCGAGTCCGAGACATCGAGGGCGACAAGGATATCAATGCCGCTCGCCGCGCGGGCGGTGTAGGTGTCGGTCCATTGGGGGCGGGCAAGCCCCAGAATGCCGGTGAGAAGGACTAGGGAGAAAAGGAGAGTGGTGAAGCGGCCCGCTCGCTCTCGCGGTCGAGTGCCCACCGAGGACAGGATGGAGAGAGAGGGGAAATCGATCCCTGACTCGCTGCCATGCACGTTGCGCAGAAAGAGGAGAGGTGCAAGGAGGAGCAGGCCGAGTAGCCACCACGGGTCATGAAAGGTAAACCGTTCAAAGAAGTTTGTCATGCCACATTGCGCTCCAGAGTGGACTCGAGGCCTCTCAAGACCTCGAGGCATGAGTTTATGATCTTGGTGCTGGCCTGCTCGTCGGGGCTGGAGGGACCATACTTGGCCTCTGCCAGTTGATTGAGGAGAGGGCCAAGTCGATTGCGGGCGCCGGTTGGTAGTTTGGCGAGCGCATCGGACCGCATGATGAACTCCTCGTGCGTTTCGTAGAGGGCCGGTTCGTGGAGGGTCATGACGAGATAGTGTCGCATGATGAGAGAGGCCTCCACCGCAACTTCCGACAAAGGTCGACCGAGGTGGGAGTCCGCGAGGGTGGTGAGCGATTCGCGGGCCTCCACAAAAGAGGATGAGTCATCGGAGGAGAGTTCCTGGGTTCCTCGAAGATAGAAATAGAGAAAGGCGGCGGCCGCGAAGCCCCCCGTCACGAGCACGACCCAGAACCAAAGGGGCACTTCGATCCCGGGAAGCAAGGGTTCGGGATCGGGGATGTCGTGGAGGATGTCCTCGGGAGAAGCCATGGGCTGAGTCAGTGGGACTTGCGCAGGGCGTGGTTCTTGAGCAGGCGGTGAAGGGCGGGGAGGTATTCGGTGGTGGTGGAAAGAGTCGCGTGATCGATGCCGAACCGTTTGAACTGCCGCTGCAAGCCATCCCGATGGCGGCGGGACAGTTTTCGATAGGCCATACGCACGTTGGAGTTGGATGTATTGACCACGCTGCGGTGGCCGGTCTCGCGATCGCGCAACAAGACTTTGCCGACATCCGGAATTCTCTTCTCAAGGGGATCGCTGAGTTGGAGCGCGATTGTTTCGTGCTTGCGGGCGAGGGTGCCCAATTGCTTGCCGACATCCGAGTCGAGAAAGTCCGAGATGAGAAAGACGAGCGCGCGGCGACGAATGGAGTGGGTGAGGAAATGGCAGACTGCGGGGAGGTTGGTCTGCGGTTGTTCGGGGTCGGCGGTGAGGATCTCGCGCACACTGCGGAGGATTTGTTTCGTCCCCTTGGCGGGGGGAAGAAAGAGAATCGGCTCGTTGGCAAAGAGAAGCAACCCGACCTTGTCGCCATTGTCGCGCGCGCTGAAGCCGAGTACCGCGGCGAGTTCGGCTGCAAGTTCGCGTTTGCTGAGGTAATCGCTCCCGAACAGCGTCGAGCCCGAAACGTCAACTGCGAGAATGACCGACAGTTCCCGCTCTTCGCGAAAGGTGCGAATATAGGGAGTGCCCATGCGCGCGGTGACGTTCCAGTCGATGAAGCGAATCTCGTCGCCATGCTGGTACTCGCGAAACTCATCAAAATCGAGTCCCTGGCCCTTGAAGGAGGAGTGGTATTCCCCGCCGAAGGTTTCCCGCACGAGTCGCTTGGCGCGGATCTCGAGGCGCCGCACGCGCTTCATGGTTTCTTCGATTGTGGCGGGGTCAAGCATGGTAGCTGCGCGAGGTAATCGATTGGCAAGTTCGTGGAGGGGGAGGTGGGTGCGTAGATCACCAGGATCAACGGCTCAAGGCACCGGAACCTTGGAGAGAATGCGTTCGATAATGCGATCTGAGCTCATGTCTTCGGCCTCCGCTTCGTAGGAGAGCAGGACGCGGTGGCGGAGGACGTCGCGGGCCAGGCGTTTGACGTCCTGCGGGGTCACGAAGGACCGGCCTTCCATGAAGGCATGCGCCCGGCAGGCCAGAGCGAGATTGATCGAAGCTCGGGGGGATGCTCCGGCCCGCAGGAGGGGCTTCAGGCTGGTGTCGATCTTGGCTGGATAACGAGTGGCCGTGACCAAATCGACGATGTATTCCCGGACCGCGGGATCGATGTAGATTTCATCGAGGATCTTACGGCTGGCATCGATCTCGGCCGGTTCAACGATCGGGTGGGTCTCGAGGGTCGGATCGGTGGAAGCCATGCGATCCATGATGATGAGCTCCTCTTCCTTGCTCGGATAGCTGACCGTCACCTTGAGGAGGAAGCGATCGAGTTGCGCTTCGGGAAGTTGGTAGGTGCCCTCTTGGTCGATGGGGTTCTGGGTTGCGAGAACGAGGAAGGGTGAGGGAAGGGCGTAGGTTTTGTCTCCCAGGGTGACCTGTCTCTCCTGCATGGCTTCGAGCAAAGCCGACTGGACCTTGGCAGGTGCTCGGTTGATCTCATCCGCGAGAACGATGTTCGCGAAGATGGGTCCCAACTTGGGCGCGAAACTTCCCTGGTCGGGGCTGTAGATCATGGTGCCCACCAAATCGGCGGGCAGGAGGTCGGGGGTAAACTGCACTCTTGAAAACCCGAGTTTGAGGGTCCCGGCGAGCGCTTTGACGGCGAGGGTCTTGGCCAACCCCGGCAACCCCTCGAGAAGGATGTGCCCATTGCAGAGGAGGCCGATGAGGAGTCGATCGACCAATTGCGGTTGTCCGACGAGAACGCGGGAGATCTCTTCCTTGACGGAGTCCACCCAGTGGCTGGACTCGGCAATCTTTTCAGAGAGTTGCTGTGGATCAGTAGAAGCGGTTTGCATGCCCACCCCAATGAACGACGACAAAGGACGACCTTGCAACGGCAAAAGAAAACCCGGCTCCTAGAACCGGGTTTTCAAGGTAAAATATCTGGAGGAGGTTTAGTAGCGTCCACCGCCGCCTCGATGGCCACCGCCACCGCCACGCCGATCTCCGCCGCCACCGCCA
>JAPKFB010000056.1 GCA_028821775.1 Roseibacillus sp. | reverse complement strand
CAGCGATCTGCGCGGGATGAACGACGGAGTGAACGTATATGACGGAGGAAACCTGCGCCCGGCGTCTTTCCTGCCCTTTGCGACCCCGAACTTGTTTCCGGTCATGGTGGAAGGCTCGCTCTACTACAACATGGCGTCCTATCCAGATAGTCCGGGACAACCCAATTCGCAGCACACCCTTCGGATTTGCTACTATCCACGGATTGCCCTGTGGAACCCTTACAACGTGGCCATCAACACGAGACACATGTGTGCGACGATCTTTGGGAATGGGAACAAGGAGATTCAGATCACCTACGCGGATCGGACCAAACAGCAGAATATCAGTATCCCGTATGGACGTGGTTCACCGGATGTGGGAGCGGTGGCGAGTGCCCAGGACCCCAGTCCGGGCCACTATGTGGGATGGATTCTCCTGAGTATTGCGCCGACCACCATCGAGCCAGGGGAGACTCTCGTCTTCAGCCCGAGCCGGACCCAGCAGTACGAGCTGTGGAACGTGGATCGAAATATTATTTCCGCCAATTCAGCGCCGGATCCTGCGATCTACTTCTGGCAGGACATGCGGACCAAGCACGTGAAGCTGCCGTCGACCTTCATTGAATTTCCGCAAGGAGGCTCCCGATCCGGTGGTGATAACTACATGATGTCACTGAAGGATGCGGTGCGGGGTCGTTTCACGGACGGTGACTTCAACAGCATGCAGTCGATCGTCTACGCCAACACCTCCTTGCAGGCTGGGGGCAGTGACGAATTTCCAGTGCAGTGGAGTGCGCGTCGAGAGGTTCCCGTGCATTCCCTGGCGAACTCGAGAGAACGTTTGCCCGGAACGGCTATTCCGGATGTGCGGACTCGGGATGGATTCCGCCTTCGCTGGTGGCAGGAGCATACTTCCAACAAGCGTGGCTCGGGCCAGTTGAGGGCTCAGCCCGAGCACTTGCAGTCTTCCTTGATCGGAACCTGGAATCCCCGCGCTGCCTATTTTTGCCGGAATCCGTGGGACAACGTGACGGATTTGCCGCCGCACTTCTACGGGATGTACACGCGTGATTTGTTTGATCCGGCGGTGAACTGGCAGGCCATGATGCCACGGGTCAAGGATGGCAGGATGATGGGGAATCCCTTCGGTCCCCCCTTGGCCGGGCAGGATGCGGTGGTGCTTTTCGAAGTGCCGCGCGCCGAGATTGGCATTCCCTCTCTGGGCTTTCTCCGTCACCTCAAGCTCTCCGAATTTGGGTGGCATCCCAGCTACGCGGTGGGCAACTCCCTGGCCGACCCGCGGGTGGGTCGGACCTCCACCAGTCCTATCCTCTCTTCCTCCCGGGAGAAGGCGAACAACGGCTGGAATCAGTACCTCTTTGGTTGGGGGAGTGGCGACCGAGCCGGAAGGGGGCCCGATTACTGGGCGATGCTAACCCGGCAAATCCTCTTCAACCGTCCTACGGACCACTTCGTGGTCTATGACCTGAGCTACGAAGTAAACTTCAACCTCTGGGACAACTATTTCGTCTCAACAGGGAGTCCGGGCCGCAAGGTGGACTTTGTAGAGGATCCTCAGGACAGCCCGCTGCCAAATGGCCGGATGAGCCTCTATGGCACAGGCAGCGATGTTGAATCCGACATCAAGAACTTTCACCGGGCTGCCTCTCAGATTTGGTTGGATGGTGGATTCAATGTGCACTCGGTGAGTAAGGAAGCTTGGCGGGCGGTTTTGGCGAGCACCGGGGATACCGGCTACGGAAGTCAGTATGCGGTGCCGTTCCCCCGCCTCCTCAATCCGCCGGAAGGAGAGTATCTCGATGGCAATCCAGAGGACCGGGAAGCTTTTGCTGGATTTGCCAGCATCTCGGATGAGGATCTTGATGTGTTGGCGGAGGAAATCGTGCGCGAAGTCAAGGAGCGTGCTCCCTTCTTCGGTCTGTCCGACTTCATCAATCGTCGTCTGGTTGATAGCGCGCATGGAGAGAAGGGGCCTATTGAAGCGGCCATTTCCGCTGTAGGGTTGAACGGTGAGTTTGACTCCGGCAGCTATGAGATCAAAAACGAGAACGATCTTCGCGGAGTGCGCTTTGACAACATGAGCGATGCCACCCGTCTCGATCAGACTCTCAAGCCTGATTCGGTAGCGTGGGGAATTCCAGGTTACCTGACGCAGGGCGACATCGTGCAGGTGATCGGCTCAAGCCTGCGCCCGCGCTCGGACACCTTCATGGTGCGGGCCTACGGAGAGTCCGTTGATGGCAGAGGCAAAGTGAAAGCGCGCGCTTGGTGTGAAGCCATCGTGCAACGCACCCCGGATCCGGTGAATCCTGACTCGACCGGACTCAATCCGCTGATCGACGACGGTGGTGCGGTCGTGGACTTTGGTCGCCGCTTCCGCATGGTGACCTTCCGCTGGATGGGACCGAGTGAGGTCTAGGGCCTGCGCAACCATTTCCAAACTGCAGGTCGGATCGTTCCGGCCTGCGGTTTTTTTTGTGGAGAGAGGAATGAGGGAGGCGGGAGCGGACCCGATGACCGGGAGACTTCAGAGCCGCGGGTGGAAGGAGTATCCTCTGGTGCAGGAGGGATGGAGGACCTAGAAGGTAAGGCATGGCGCGCCTCATGGAGAACGAAGAGGACCTCGAAGAGGTGCTCACTCATCCGCGGGCCGAATTGATCGAGGCCATCCGGGAGGTGCGCAGTCCGCTCGTGATCCTGGGAGCGGGTGGGAAGATGGGACCGTCCCTGGCGGTGCTCGCAAAACGTGCTGCCGAGCGGGCTGGGCACTCGTTGGAGATCGTGGCGGTCAGCCGCTTTGGGAATGGCGAGCAGCGCAAGTGGCTGGAGGAGCGCGGTGTGAAAACCCGGGTCGCCGATTTGTTGGATCGCGGGAGCACCGACCGTCTGCCGGAGGCCGGTGACGTGCTCTATCTGGTGGGATTGAAATTTGGAACGCAAGAGAACCCGTCTCAGACCTGGGCGGTCAATACGGTGGCGCCGCTTCATGTCGCGGAGCGCTATCGCGGAAGGCGCATCGTGGCCCTCTCGACCGGCAATGTCTACCCGCTCACGCTGGTGAAGGGAGGAGGATCGACTGAGGAGGACCCGCTTACTCCCAAGGGCGAGTATGCCAACGCGGCAGTGGCGCGGGAACGTCTCTTTGATCACTTCTCTCGTCAGAGCGGCGGAAGCGAGGTGGCCCTCTTGCGACTCAACTATGCGACCGACCTGCGCTACGGAGTTCCAGTCGATCTGGCGCGCAAAATTTGGAAGGGAGAGCCGATTGATCTGACCAACGGATTTTTCAACTGTATCTGGCAAGGTGATGCCAACGAGATGATCCTGCGGGCTTTTCGCTTGGCGGTCTCACCGGCTCGGGCCTGGAACCTGACCTCGCCAGGTGCTTACCAAGTACGGGAGGTTGCCGCTCAGCTGGGAACCTTGCTCGGTCGGGAGCCGGTGTTTTCGGGAAGGGAATCGGAAAGCGCGCTCCTGAGCAATTCGGCAGCCCTGTGTGCGCAGCTGGGGGCTCCCCCCACGGATTTGGGCGCCATTCTCGCACGCACCGCGCATTGGGTGCAGATTGGAGGTTTGGAATTGGGCAAGCCGACTCACTTTGAAGTGCGCGATGGACGCTACTAAGAGGGAATCGAGAAGCCCGGTCCCCCGCAGATCCTGAAATCTTCAAGTGGGAAAAGTGCGGAGATTCCAACTGTGAACGGCAGGGATCTTTAGGTCGCTGAAGGATTGGAGCGAAATCGGATTGACCGGGTTCCTCCAATTTAGGAAAAATGGCCCCATGTTGAGCCGCCGAATGAGATCTGGGAGTGTGTTGCTTTTTGCCTTTTGGGCCGCAATCACGAGCGTTGCGTCCGGGGCGGAGAAGGAGGGGGAACGCGTGTGGACCAACGCCGATGGAAGGACCCTGAGAGGAGTGTTGAAAGAGAGGGGGGACAACTGGGTGAAGATTCAAATCAAGGACCGCGTCCACATGATCAAGTTGGAAAAGCTCAGTGCGAAGGACCGGGACTATCTCAAAAACCTGGTGAAATCATTGGAGGTGAAAGTCGGGGTGAAGTCCTGGTTGGACAAGGGACTCGACTTGGACATGAAGACCTTGAAGCTGGATCTCAAGAACGTTGAGAAGGGAAAGGAGCTCTATGGACTGCTGGTGTGGGTCTCAGTCCTGAAGACGGGTGGTGGGAGCAGCATCAAGTCGAAGGTGGAATCCTTTTATCGGGAAGATGGAACCCACAAATATGAGGCCGGCTTTCTGAAGCATGGAGTGATCGGAGAAAACTACCGAGGCTATGCCCTGCGCTTGTATGATGAAGAGGGCAGGGTGGTGGCCGAACGCTCGAGTTCAAGTGCGGTCGCCAAGTTTCTGGACAAGGCTAACCCGCGATACAAGCCCGTTCCCAAGTCTCTCGCGAAGCCTGAAGAATCGAATAAGAAGGATTCCAGGGAAAAGTAGGCAGCAGCCTGCTACGCCGTCTAGTCCGCCACTTTTTGAATGTGCGTGTCTGCCTGCTCACCACCCAGGATCTCGATGCGGACCCCTTCCCGTCCGACGACTGGCCCTGTGATCCCCGGCCCTTCCTGCCGGAGGCGCAATGGGAGGTGGAGACCCTCAGCAAGAGAACCTCGGTAGAGGCGGTCATCCGGTTGGTGCAGGGCGGGGAATTTGATCTCTTCTTCAATCTCTGCGACGGGGCTGCGGACCAGGACATCCCGGGCATTGAGGTGGTGGAAACCCTTGAAAAGCTGGGAGTGCCCTTCACCGGGGCGACCTCGAACTACTATGAGCCAACCCGTGAGGAGATGAAGGAGGCCTGCCGGAGGGAGGGGATTGCGACCCCGGCCGCGGTACTGGCCCGGAACGAGGCCGACATGGAACGGGCTGCGGAGACACTGCGGTTCCCCCTCTTTGTGAAGCACCACAACAGTTATGCCAGCGTGGACCTGAGCCGGAACTCGCGGGTCCAGTCACGGGCCGGCCTGCAGCAGCAGGCGCACAAGATCATCTCGCGCTATGGTGCTGCCCTGATCGAGGAATACATCGATGGGATCGAGTGCACGGTGCTGGTGGCGGAAAACCCAGAGGATCCAGGACGACCGGTGAGTTATGTCCCGATGCAGTACCGTTTCCCGGAGGGAGAGGAGTTCAAGCACGCGGACCTGAAGTGGGTGGACTACGACGCGCTATCAAGTTTCCCGGTGGAGGACCCGGTCCTTGCCGACCGCCTTCGTGAGGAGGCGGGCCGGTTCTTCGTGGCCCTCGGGGGAGCGAGTTTTGGACGCTGCGACGTGAGGGTGGATGCCGATGGCACACCCTTCTTCCTGGAGATCAACCCCAACTGCGGAGTCTATTATCCGCCCACCGACCCCGGGAGTGCGGACCTCTGCCTGATGCAGGACCCGGCTGGGCACGAGGGGTTCACGAGGCAACTGGTGCGGGCCGCCCTTGCGCGGCATGTCCGGCCTCGGCCGGAGTGAGGACAAGTCAGCTCTCCTTGGAGTTGAAGAAGATCTTCACGAAGCCCATGCATTTTTCCTCATCAAAGCCCCGCTCGAGCGCGCTCTCATCAAACTCGGGGAGGAGGCGCACTTCCACGCCGGTGTCGAACCTCATCACGCCGCCGACCTTTTTCTTGATCTTGGTAATGGCGGCGGGAGTGATTCCGAAATTGTCTTTGAGCGGTTGGCCGGACTCCTCTTCGAAGCGGGCCTTGTGCTCTTTGAACTTGGCCACCATTTCGGGATCCTTGCGGAGGACTTCCTCTTCGAATTCCTGCATGCTGAACTGCTCCTTGGTGTCGAAGTAGTTCATTGCGCGCTTGGCGGCCACCGTTTTCTCGGCCACGTCGCCGCCGGCCCCTCCTTCTGTGTTCTTGCTCTCTCCTTGCAGGAACGTCACCGCAAGATCGGCGTAGTGATTGGTGAGGAAGGAATCGTCGGTAATGAGACGGACCCCCAAAAAATCACGAATCCAGAAGCGCGAGTGAGCGCCGCCGCGGTCGAAGGTCAGGACATAGTAGCCTTTCTTCTCGAAGGCGTTCAGGATTAGACAGCCCTTGTCAATTTTCTCGGGGTTGATTCCATGCTCGGTGGTGATCTTGAGATCGCCATGGTGGGACGAGATGCTCAGGAAGGGCTCGACCGATTCGGACTTGAGAATGCAGAGCCCCTCGGTGGGCTTCCCGTCGACTACGAGATTACTGAGGTGGGCAATGCAGAGGTCGCCCGATTTGATGTTGGGATGATTGGATTTGGCGTAGAGCCGCTGGGCGATTTCGCAGCCTTTCTCCAGGAGTTGGTCTTCTGATCCGAAGATGGCCTGGGCGCAGGTGTAGGTCTCATTCTTGTCGACCGACGAATGGTGGTGAAAACAATAGCCAGCCAAACTCTTGAAGGGCTTCAAGAGCATCTTGGTGAGGAGATCACGATCCTTGTCGGCAATGCGGCAAACTTCGCGGGAAGTTTCGAGAGGTTCGTCGCGTTGCGGATTTCCGACTTTTGCCAAGACGACTCCGGTCGCCTCGGCCTTGGTAAAACGAATGCTTATTGGCACAGCAGGATCTTAAAAAACCGTACTCGATGCGCCCACTTCAATCGAAGCGGGATGTTCCCGTTGTGCTCACAGGTTATGCACAGGAATGGAAACCAATTTCTGGTCGGACGCTGAAAGGAATGAAACCGCGGGGGGGCGGAAGTGCGCAGATTCTGGGAGGGTGTCGATGAGAGCTAGTGGCGTTTTAGCCGGTTACTTCGCGGCCGGTTGCTTATTGGCATTGGCGCCACGGGGAGCCTGTGGCCACGGGGTGGTACCGGGAACCCAGGTTTGCGGTTGGGTGGCGCGGATCTGATCGACGTGTTTCACGAGCCAGGTGGGAGGGGCCTTGTTCTCGCTTTGCCCGTAGATGTAGGGCAGGGGAGGATCCATGAGGAGGGGCTTGTTGCCGAGGGGCGGTCGTTCCTTGCTCATCTGGGCCAGGCGAGCCGCGAGTTTCTTGACCACGGTCGGATTCTTTTTGGCGACGTTGTTCTCTTCATAGGGATCCTTGGCGATGTTGAAGAGCATGTCGTTGCCCATGAGTTTCCATGGGCCGCTTCGGATGGTGGGAAGCCTTACACTTCCGGTCACTTCGTAGATGATCTCGTGGCGGGTGCTGGGGGCACCGGAGAAGAGCATCCCGGTCATGTCGATGGCGTCGACCTTGGTGGCCTGCTCGTGCTTGGCGCCGGCGAGAGTGATGAAGGTGGAAAAGAAGTCTGCGATGAACATCATGCCGTCACTCTTGGTGCCCGGCTTGGTGTGTCCCGGCCAGCGCACGAGGCAGGGAACGCGCACCCCGCCTTCGAAGGTGGTGTTCTTGGTGCCTCGCCATGGGGTGCTCATCGATTCGAGGACGGGACCGTTGTCATTGGTGAAGACGAGGAGGGTATTGTCCTTGAACCCGTGCTTCTCGAGGGCAGAAACAATGCGTCCCACCCCTGCATCCAGTGACTTAAGCATGGCATCACGGACGCCGATCGGGTCGAGCTCATTGGAGACATAGTCCATGGGGGGATTGAGCGGGCCATGGACTGCGTTGAAGGGAACATAGAGAAAGAAGGGACGGTCCCTCTTCTGCTTCGCGATCACGCGTTCGGCCTCGGCCGCGAAGAGGTCGGTGGCGTAACCCTCTTCCTTGATGGGCTTCTGGTTGCGATGCCAGTCGTAGACCGCGAAACGAGCCGGCGCATTGTGAACAATCGTCTTGGTGTAGTAGTCGATGCCCCAGGCGTAGTGACCATACTGGTGCAGGAAACCCTGACCCATGGGAAGGTGTTCGTCGAGCCACTCGCCGCAGTGCCACTTGCCGACGAGGGCGGTGAAGTATCCTGCATCCCTGAGGGCTTCCGCGATGGTTCGCTCACTGCTTTCCAGGGCGTGGATGCGACGGGTCGGCTCGCCACGATCATTGTGGGCGAGAGTCAGTCCCAGGGCCTTGAGGTAGCTGGGTTTGCCAAAGTCTTCGGAGCGCCAGTCCATCCAGTTGCGAAAGGCGTAGCGCCCGGTGAGGAAGGCCCCGCGAGTGGGAGCGCACACCGAGTGGGTGTAAAACTGCGTGAGTTGCAGACTTTCCTTTGCGAGTTGGTCGAGGTTGGGAGTGAGTCCCTTTTCGCTGCCATTGAAGCCTGGCTGATTCCAGCCCATGTCGTCGGAGAGAATGAAGACGATGTTGGGTCGGTTGCCGGCTTCTCCTGCTGCGGAGGAGAGGGGCGGGGCAAGAAGGAGCAGGGAGGAGCAAAGGGCGAGAGCAGCATAGGGATTGCGCATGCAGAGATCAAAGCTCGGCGCGTATGAGATTCAAGTACCCAGTGAATAACCTCTGGGAGGGAGGGCGGTGGAGGAGTGCTCTGAGGGGGCACGCCGGAAAACAGGACTCGCTTTGGGGGAGCGATTCGCTCAGGGACTGGGCAATGAGGTTCTTGGCAGTTTTTGCGCTGGCACCTGGTTGGCTTTCGATCTCGGTCCGTGCGGATGAGGAGTGGGGTGCCTCGGCGTGCGATGAAGGCGAAGTGCAAAATTCCTCAAGATTGGCCATGTTCCGGTCAGCGGTGGTGCCGGAAGCGTGTTTGTGATCGATTTACCAGGAGGGTCCAGCGGCCGCATGGATGGGATTCTCGGTTTCGAGTTGCTGAGCAAACTGAGCGGAATGATCGACTACAAAGCGAATCGGATGGTTCTCAAGCCCGTGCCGGAAAAGAAACTCGATGTGGTACCGGCGCTGGAGCCAGCCAAAAAGTAAGACCCGCCTTCGGGCGAACGAGGACGGGTCTGCGATTGATCAAGAGCGCGGAGCGCCTTGTAAATGGACAGGCACTTAGACTTTCAAGTCGTAGCCTTTGCGTGGATCGATGGTGACCCATTTGTTGGCTTCACTGTGGTTGGTGAACTTGCGGGCCTTGTCGTCCCACTTGAGTTCAGTGTCGGGGAAGCGCAGGGCGATCGCGCCGAGGGCGAGGGAGGCGGACATCGGCGCGGAGTACTCAAAGTTACTGCCAGGAGCCTTCGGGTCGCCCTTGAGGGCGGCCTCAACCCACTGCCGGTGGTGGTCGGTACCCTTGAGCTTCTTGTGTTCGTTTTTCCAGTGAGCGCCTTCGCGCTTGATCGCTTCGACGTCGTAGGTGGTGCCAACCCCAATCGGGCTTGGGGTGCCTGCGTGCGAACCGCCCATGGCGGACATCTTGGACCCCACGATCATGCATCCGTTGCCGCCGACCTTGAGTTTGGGGTCGGCCCCGGCGGGAGGCTTGGGAAGTTTCTTGCCGTCGTACCATGTCATGGTGATGCCCTTCGGGCAAATCTTGGAGGGGGGAAACTTAAACGTGATGATCGACCAGGAGGGATAGGCTACGGTGGCCGGCGCGGAGCACTGGGCCTTGATCGAGGTAGGGAGACCGAGTTCGCAGGTCCAGAAGGCGGGATCCATGTTGTGACAGGCCATGTCGCCCATCGCTCCGGCACCGAAGTCCCACCATCCGCGCCAGCTGAAGGGAAGGTAGGCCTTGGCGTAAGGGCGGTCCGCCATCGGTCCGAGCCACGATGTCCAGTCGAGGGTCTTGGGAACGGGGTCTCCCTTGGGAGCTTCCTTCATTCCTTGCGGCCAGATCGGACGGTTGGACCAGGAGTGGAGTTCGAGCACTTCGCCGAAGGCGCCGGCATCCATCATCTTCTTCCAAAGCATCAGGCCGGATCCGGCATGACCTTGGTTGCCCATCTGGGTGACGACCTTGTATTTACGGGTGGCATCGAGAAGGGCCATGCACTCGCCATAGGTGCGGGCGAGGGGCTTCTGCACGTAGACGTGTTTGCCGAGCTTCATCGCGGCGAGGGCCGCCACGGCGTGAATGTGATCTGGAGTGGACACGACCACCGCATCAATCTCCTTGGCGTGCTTCTGGAGCATCTCGCGATAGTCGGTATATCTGGGGACGTCCTTATACTTATTGAAGTGAGAGCCTGCTCGCTTCGAGTCGACGTCGCACATGGCGACGAGTTTACCGCCCGAACCAACGGTGTTGGAGAGGTCGCTGCTCCCTTTGCCGCCGCATCCGATCTGGGCGAAGCGGAGGTGCTTGGTCTTGTGGTGGTCGCCATAGACGAGATGGGCGGAGCCGAGGGTAGCGGCGGCGGCGGTCGTCGTGCCAATGAAGGAGCGCCGGCTGGGAATCCCCAAGTTTTGTGGTGAATTGGACATGGGCAATGATACCGGTGCGGAGGCGAAAACTTTCAAGGAGGGATGGGCGGAAGCAGCGTCGACTCTTGCAAAGTGAGCCTCACAGGCTTTGGATCGTTGTAATAACCATCTTCGAGACACGTAGAGACAGACCATGAATCGATCCCAATTGTGCACGGCAGTTCTCCTTGTGGCCTCTGTCATCCCCGGGCTGACCGAACAGGCGGGGGCCAACGACTGGCCGCAGTTTCGGGGCCCGACCGGACAGGGAATTTCCTTCGCCAAGAATGTCCCGCAGAATTGGGGGCTCAAGGAAGGGGTGGCATGGAAACGCAAATTGTCGGGAAAGGGATGGTCCTCTCCGGTGATCAGCGAAGGCAAGGTGATCATGACGGCGTCCAAGGAGGAAGGCGGCATGGTCACCCTGGGAGCGGTGGCGGTTGATGTCCGGAGCGGTGAGATTCTCTGGGAGCGCGATCTCTTCACCCCGGAGGCGAAGGAAGCCCAGAGACGTCACGCCAAGAATGGTCTCTCCAGTGCCACTCCGTACATCAAGAACGGAGTGATCTACGTGCATTTTGCGCACATGGGCACGGCGGCCTTGAAGCTGGAATCGGGTGAGATGATCTGGGAGCAGAAGATCGTCTATAAGCCTGTGCACGGAACGGGGAGTTCGCCGGTCCTCATTGGGGATTTACTGGTATTCCATGCCGACGGAGCGGAGGACCCCTTGCTCGTTGCTCTTGAAGCCAAGACCGGGAAGGTAAAGTGGAAGACGCCACGCAATCAGGAGGTCAGGAAAACATTTTCATTTTCGACCCCGCTGGAACTGAAGGAGAGGGACAAGTCGCTGATCCTGAGCCCGGCCAGCGGAATGGTGGGGGCCTATGATCCTGTGGACGGATCGCTGGTGTGGAAAGTGCGCTATGGCGAAGGGTATTCGGTGGTTCCCCGGCCAGTGATCGCGAATGGTCTGATCTATGTCGCGACCGGATTTGAGGTCCCACGCCTGATGGCCATCGAGCCCAAGGGTGCGAAGGGTGACGTGACGAAGACGCATGTCGTTTTTGACGAGAATAAGAACGTGGGAAAGACGCCCTCTTTTGTGTCCGCCCATGGCAGTCTTTATCTCGTTGATGACAATGGAACTCTCAGTTGCCGGGATGGCAGGAGCGGGGAAGTGGGTTGGAAGAAAAAGCTCCCGGGCAACTTTTCCTCCTCTCCCGTCTTGGTCGGCAACATCCTCTACACCGCGACCGAAGACGGAGTAGCCTATGTCGTGGAAGTGTCTCCGAAGGGGGGAAAGATTCTCGCCGAGATCGATATGGAGGAACGCATCTTTGCCTCGCCCGCCATCATCGACGGCGCGATTTTCATTCGCTCAGAGGAACACCTCTGGAAGGTCGGAGGCTAGTCACAGCGCGTGACCTGGCAGGGATCGGGAGCGGCACCATTCCCTCGGGATGGATTATTATCTACGAAAGCCCATCGAGCCGGGTCGGCTCTGTGGGGAACTCCGGGCCGCCTTGGCTGTAAATCGCGTCTCTTAGTCCCGGGCGAGGCGAAGTCTGCGATTTGCAGGTTGTGCGAGATGGTCCGCGACCAATAGGGATTCGCGGGGTTTTAATGCAAGGATGGCCATGAGGGCCGGACCGTGACCTTAGAATTGAGTGATGAAAGCGACGAAACGATTGAACTGGCTCTTAGTGGCGGGTGTTTTGACCGGGGTGAGTGCACCGGTCATGGCGCAAAATCAAGGGAGAAGCCCTTCTGGATTGATGGGCGTTCTCGACCGGAACGGCAACGGCAAGCTGGAGCCTGAGGAAATTGACCTGGCCGTCGCGTCGCTGCGCAAGTTGGACAAGAACAAAGACGGCATTGTCACGCGGGAAGAGGTCGGAGGCTCGCAGCGACCGGATCGTCCCCAAGGATCTCAACGCCAGCCAAACTTCAGCGATCTCGATAAGGATGGTGACGGAAAGATCAACAAGGACGAGGCTCCTGAGCGGATGAAGGAACGCTTTGACCGGATCGATCAGAATGGCGATGGCTTCATTGACGCCAAGGAGCAGGAAGCGCTCCTGCAAATGATTCGCGGCCGCAGCCGGGATGGCCAGCGCCCCGGACAACCGCAGAGAAGACCTGGGGGTTCTCCCGGTTCCGGCGATGGGCAGGGTGGGACGGACAAGCCCAGGCGCCCGGACGCCAGACCTGAGGAAAAGTAACCCCGGTAGCTGTTCGATCCTCCGACCATGAATCTTCGAGCCATCAGTTTTTTTCTGGTTTTCTCGGCCTCGCTTGGATTGGCACAGGATGAACGGGAGCTCACCACGGAGGAGCTCAAGTTTTTCGAATCGAAAATCCGTCCGATCTTCGCCGAGTATTGCTACAAGTGCCACTCGGCGGAGGAGAAGATCAAGGGAGGCCTGCAACTCGACAACCGTGCCGGTTTGCGGCATGGGGGTGATTCGGGAGTAGTGCTCGTGCCGGGGAAGCCGGCCGAGAGTCTTCTCGTTACTGCCATTACGTGGGCCGATGAGGACTACGAGATGCCGCCCAAGCAGAAGCTTCCTGCAAGTGCGATTGCGAACATCAAGAAGTGGATCGAAATGGGAGCTCCCGATCCCAGAGGGTCCGAGAAGGTCGTGCTTGAGAACTCGATCGACATCGAGGAGGGACGCAAGTTCTGGTCTTTTCAAAAGCCCAGGAGGCCGGCCTTGCCTGAAGTGAAGGACGAGCAGTGGGTGAAGTCGGAAATCGATTTCTTCGTGATGTCCAGGTTGGAAACGGCCGGGCTCACCCCGGCGCAGGATGCCAGTCCGGAGCTTCTCCTCCGACGGCTCTACTTTGATTTGATTGGCCTTCCCCCGACCGTTCCAGAACTCGAAGCCTATGGGGCGGCCTTGCGCATCGATTCCGACGCTGCTTACCGCGCCAAAGTTGATGAGCTCCTGGCTCGTCCGCAGTTTGGAGAGCGTTGGGGGCGGCATTGGCTGGATGTTGCGCGCTATGCGGAGTCAAGCGGGAAGGAAGTGAACATGACCTTCCCCCATGCGTGGCGCTACCGCGACTACGTGATTGATTCCTTCAACCAAGACAAGCCTTACAATCGATTCGTGCAGGAGCAGATCGCGGGGGACTTGCTCAAAATCAAGAGTGATGAAGAGTGGCAGGAAAATTTGATCGCGACGGGGTTTCTCGCGATCGGCACAAAGGGGCTGAACGAACGCAACCCACGACAGTTTGCGATCGATCTCGCGGATGAGCAAATCGATTCCACCACTCAGGCCATCCTAGGGCTCACGGTTTCCTGCGCCCGCTGCCACGACCACAAGTTCGACCCCATTCCCACGATCGACTACTATGCGCTCTCAGGCATCTTCCAGAGCACGCGGACCTATTTCGGTACCGTCAATGTGATTGTAAATCGCCGAGGGACCAAGCTCCTGGAGCTTCCGGTGCCCGACGCGACGCCGATGAAGATTCTGACCACTCGCGAACTGGAGGCCATCAAGAGTCGCCTTGCAAATTCGGAAGACGAGATGGCGGAGCTCCTGGCCAATCGTCGGAGCCGGCAACAAGGGCAGAACAACAACAACCAACAACAACTCAATCGCTTGCGCACCACGGTGGCTCAGTTGCGGGCACGGTTGAATGGGCATGATGCAAATGGCGTCGCGAAGACCCTGGCAATGGGGGTGCAGGACTATGCCAACCCCGTGGATCCTACGGTGCTCGTTCGCGGAGAAATCGACAAGCCGGCCCAGACTGTTTCCCGCGGATTCCTCCAAGTTCTTCATCATCCCGAGGTCCCGATGTCCCTTCCCAGAGAGAGCAGCGGTCGTCTTGAATTGGCGCGGTGGCTGACCTCAGAGGAGAACCCGCTCACTGCTCGTGTGATGGTGAATCGGATCTGGCAGAAGCTCTTTGGAAAAGGAATCGTGACTTCGTCCAACAACTTCGGAACCACGGGCCAGGCTCCCACTCATCCCGGCTTGCTGGATCACCTCGCAGTGCATTTCATGAAGGAAGGCTGGTCAACCAAAGGCATGATTCGCGAGTTGGTGAACTCGCGGAGCTACCGCATGAGTTCCACCTACAGCAAGGCGGCCTACACCAAGGACCCCGACAACGCCCTGCACTGGCGATCCACTCCTCGTCGTCTCGATGCCGAAGCTCTGCGCGATGCGATGCTGGTGGCGAGCGGAGATCTTGATCTTGAGCGGCCGCGTGGCTCGATGGTTGTGCAGGTCGGGGATGTGGGCATTGGTCCACGAGTCAATGCTGCGGTTTTCAATCGGCCGGTGAAATATCGTTCCGTCTATCTTCCCATTGTCCGCGATGGCCTGCCGGAATCGCTGGCTCTCTTTGATCCTGCTGATCCAAACCTGGTGACCGGTGATCGGGAGTCGACCAACGTGCCGGGTCAGGCACTCTACATGATGAACAACCCCTTTGTGGTGGGGCAAGGAGTGGTGATGGCCCGACGTCTGATCGAGGAAGCAGAGACTTCCGGGGAACGCCTGACTCTCGCCTTCCAACTGACCTACGGCCGCCTTCCCTCCAGTTCGGAGATCGAGCAGGCGAAGAGCTTCCTTTGGAACTTCATTTCGGTGGCGCAGAGGAAGGGAAGAGGCCGCGAAGAGGCCGGCATCCTGGCGCTCAGTTCATTCTGTCAGGGGCTCCTTTGCTCCGCTGAGTTCCGCTACTTGAACTAACCCGAACCACCTCTGAGCCATGACTCCCACCGAACAGCTTTTCTCGCGCCGCACCGCGCTCAAGTCGATCTCGAGCGGTTTCGGCTACCTCGCCTTCGCGGCGCTCGCTGATCAAGAGGCCCTCGCAGAGGGAGCGGCCAAGACAAGGAGTCCCCTGGCTCCCAAGGATCCACATTTCGAACCCCGAGCCAAGCGGGTGATTTTCCTCTCCATGCGGGGTGCGCCCTCGCACGTCGACACCTTCGATTACAAGCCCCAGTTGCAGAAGGATGACGGCAAACAGGCCAGGAATACGCGCTTGCGCGGAGGGCGTCTCATGGGCTCCCCGTGGGAATTCTCCCAACACGGCAAGAGTGGTTTGTGGGTGTCTGAGTTGATGCCCGAGATCGCCGCCCACGCCGATGAGCTCTGCTTGCTGAGCGGAATGCACACGGACATCCCCAATCACCCCCAGGCGCAGGTCCAGATGCATACCGGGACCTCCCGATTTGTGCGCCCGTCGCTGGGGGCATGGACGCTTTATGGCTTGGGAACCGAGAACGCGAATCTGCCGGGCTTCATTGCGCTCAATCCGGCCAGTGGGACCGCCCAACATTTTGGCAGTGCCTTCCTGCCCGCGATCCATCAGGCAGCCCGCTTCGGTTCCTCTTCGCGGCGGAGCGCGCGCCGTGTTCGAGGAGGGACCAAGGAAGAGGTTCCAAACATCAAGAATCTCAAGCTCGATACTGAATTGCAGCGTCTCCAACTCGATTACGTGCAGAACTTGAATCGGGCCAAGCTGAAGCGCGATGGAGACCAGCCGGAAGTGGAAGGCGTGATCGAATCCTTTGAGTTGGCCTTCCGCATGCAGGACGAAATTCCGGAGCTCATGGATGTGAGCGGGGAGTCCAGGAAGACCCTCGACCTCTATGGCATTGATGGCAGTGCTTCCGATGGCTTTGGGAAGCAATGTTTGCTGGCGCGGCGTTTCATTGAAGCGGGAGTTCGATTTGTGGAACTCTCGCACGGCAACTGGGATCACCACCGTAATATCACCAACGATTTACCTGCGCGGTGTAATGAGATCGACAAGCCGATCGCCGGTCTCCTTGCTGATCTGAAGCAGCGTGACATGCTCAAGGATACCCTCGTGATCTGGGCGGGAGAGTTTGGGCGCACTCCGCACGGGCAGGGCGGTGACGGACGTGATCACAACAACAAGGGCTACACCACCTGGATGGCGGGGGGAGGAGTGAAGGGCGGCTTCAAATACGGCGCGACCGATCCGCACGGCTACGAGGCGGTGGAGGGCAGGATGCACATCCACGATTGGCACGCGACGATTCTTCATGCCCTGGGGCTGAATCACGAGAAACTCACCTATCGCCATGCCGGTCGAGACTTCCGCTTGACCGATGTGCACGGCATCGTGGCCAAGGAAATCTTTGCCTAGATTGGCGCCAGAATAAGGCTCTTCAGTCCTGATCCCGGGAGGAGAGATCAGGGTGAAGGCGCCTCGAATACTTCTGGAATCAGGTTGAGATCATGTCGGAGATTGCGGCGAACCCTCCGGGATCGAGGAACTTGCGACGAACGCGCAAACCCGGGTTGTTGCGTTTTGCTCAACCCCGCGTTACGAGCTGCGACCCCTCCAGGGTTGGGAACCCATCCGATCCTTGCGCCATTCCTGCTAGCGCGGGAAGGTCACCCGGTGTTCAAAGAGCGACTTGCCGTCCCGGTTGTGGATGGTGAGGGCGACTTCGGGGATGGCGGGCTCCCAGTCGATGTTCATGGTGGCGAAATTGATCTCAGAGACGCAGGGGCCGACGCGGTGACGATTGGCGCCCTCGGGTGCGCCGGCGTGAGTCATGCCACTGGAGGTGAGTTCAATGAGAGGGTAGCTCACACCCGATTGTTCCGGCGCAATGCGGGCGATCTCTGCAAGATGGCGGTCGCCACTGAAGAGAACGACGCGTTGCGCTTTGGTGGCAGCCAGGAGCTTGAAGAGCTTGGTGCGGTCGTGGGGAAAGTTGGACCACTTCTCGAAGCGGTGCTCGGTCGTGATGATTTGAATGCTGGAAACAAGGACGCGCAGGTCTGCTGGTTTGCGGAGTTCGGCCTCGAGCCATGTCCACTGTTCATGGCCCAGGATGGTGGCGCCGGGATTGGTGTTGGGAACGATGGTCTTGCGGTTGTTGATCCGCTCGACCATGATGGGGCTGCGGAAGTAGCGGGTGTCGAGGAGGATGATCTGTAGGCGTTTGCCGGGAGGGCCTCCGATCCAGGAGTGATACACACCAGGCGTGGCGCGGGCTGGATGGTCCGCGGCAAACTCGAAGTTGTCGAGAAACTGGCCCTGGGAAATTTGTCGTTTCGGGTAATCAGCGCCCGCGTCATTGGCGCCGTAGTCGTGATCATCCCAAATGGGCAGGACGGGGCACTGCTTTCGAAAGGCGAGGTAGCCTGGTTGCTTGCGCAGTTCGTCATAGCGCGCCCGCATGAGGGCCGTGTCTTCGGTGTCCGCGTAAATGTTGTCCCCCATGAAGAGGAACAGTTGCGGCTTGGTGGCGCCGATGATTTCCCAAAGACCGACATCCTTGGCGGGCTTGTAGCAGGAGCCACAGGCCAGACGAGTGATGGGGTCCTCGGCGCGCGCGATTGGAAACCCACAGAGAAGAGCGATGGCCAGGAGGAGGCGCATCGGTTACTTGGCGGAGGGGCCGATGAGCTCGATGAAGTTACCGTCGGGATCCTGCAAGGTGGTGAGTTTGACCTTGCCTCCAAGGGCCGCAGGAGTTTTGCCAAGGAGTTTCACGCCAGCTTTTTTTGCGCGAGCGACTGCGGCATCCATGTCGGTGACGAAGAGAGTGAGGTAGGAAACGCCGATCGTGGAGTGAATGAACTTCTGATCCTGTGATTTCCCCGGCGCGTCCGGGAAGGACATGAGCTTGAGGGAGGTGCGCGGTTGGCCCGCGGTGTCGTCGAGGACAAAGACGCGGATGGTGGCGGGTTGGTTGTCGGCGAGTCCGAAAGCGGTGGTCTTCTCGGCGGACACCTTGAAGCCCTTCACTTCCTTGCAACCGAGAACGTCGGCATAAAATTTTACAGACTTGTCGAGGTCCTTCACCACAATACCGATGTCGACCACGGATTTGGAGAAGGTCTTGGCTTTCTCTTGCGCGATGGCGGGGATTAGAGCAAAAGCGAAGGTGACGAGGGCGAGAGCGATTCGTTTGATCATGGGCGCCAGCCTAAGAAGCGAGATTGGCTGCGCAAGGAGTTTGTGGTGGCCGGGGATCGGCTGATCGTGTCTGCAGCCGGTAGAACTGAAGCGTTACCGCCGGGATGGGGATGACGATTCCCAGCAGGAAGATCTGCCTCGAGCTCTACTTCCTCATTCTCATCGGCAGGGAGGTCTCGAGGGTGTGCGCCGACCGTTGCTCGGATCCCTGCTGCGCATCGTTGCCCAAGGTGGCCACCGCATGGGCGACCAATTGTTCGAACTGTGCCATCACATCCGGATTCTCTGCGGAGAGATCCGTCTTCTCCTGCAAGTCATTTGTCAGCTTTACCAGTTTGCCCTTGCGAGCCTTGCCTGTTTGTTTCGAGGACGCCCAGTTGGGGTGGGTCTGTTTCAGGTCGAGATGGAGTTTCCAGTCGCCCCACCGGACGGCTTGGAGTTGGCGGCGCCGATAGTAGTAGAGAACTTCGGTGGGCGACCTGGGTTCCTCCGTGGAGAGGAAGAGATTGCGAATGTCGTGACCATCGATCTCTTTTCCGGGGAGTGATGCGCCGGAAAGCGCGCAGAGGGTGGGAAGAATGTCCATCATGGTGCTCAGCGCCGAACAGGTTGTGCCGGCCGGAATTTTTCCAGGCCAGCGCGCGAGAAAGGGGACCCGCATGCCCCCTTCCATGGTGCTGCCCTTGGCTCCTGCGAGCGGTTTGTTGGATCCCCCGTTGCGTCCATTCGATCCGTTGTCGGAGGTAAAGATCACGAGGGTGTTTTCCGCGAGTTTCAACCGGTCGAGGCATTTCAGGATCTCGCCGGTGGACCAGTCGATTTCTTCCACGCTGTCTCCGTAACGACCGTTCGCGCTCTTGTCCTTGAAGTCGGGCGAGGCGAA
The DNA here is from genome assembly GCA_028821775.1 of Roseibacillus sp. Lineage (GTDB taxonomy): Bacteria > Verrucomicrobiota > Verrucomicrobiia > Verrucomicrobiales > Akkermansiaceae > Roseibacillus_B. The sequence continues at coordinate 13,335 of JAPKFB010000056.1, read as the reverse complement.
GAGCGGGAGGTGAGGGAAGGTGTGTGGAAGGTAGAGAAAGAAGGGCTTCTCCTTGTTGGCTTCGATGAACTTGACCGCTTCCTCGGTGTAGCGCCTGGTGAGGGTGGATTGGTCGGCGGGTGCTTCGATGACTGTCTCATTGGCAACGAGGGGAAGGGGTGGATCTCCCCGGCCCTTGCTCTGCATGTCATTGGAGTAGGGAATGCCGTAGTAGGAGTCGAAGCCGTGTTGGGTGGGAAGATGCGGCGGTTGATCGCCGAGGTGCCACTTGCCGATGCAGGCGGTGGAGTAGCCTTTTTGTTTAAGCGCCTCTGCGACGGTGACTTCTTCGGGGTTGAGGCCGCGGCGACTGCGGGGGATGAGCACCCAGTGACCAGTGTAGTCTTCGTGCATGCCCACCCGGCGAGGGTAGCAACCGGTCATCAGACTGGAGCGGCTTGGAGTGCAGACCGGGCTGGAGGAGTAGAAGTCAGTGAACTTCCGGCCATCACGAGCAAGGGAATCGATTTGCGGAGTGCGGTTCTTGGTCGACCCGTAGCAAGCAAGGTCGCCGTAGCCTAGATCATCACAGAAGATCACGATAAAGTTGGGTGTTGCTCCCGGTGCGGATCCGGAGAGCAGGGAATTTACGAGAGTGAGCGTGATGGTGAAAGTAAGCGAGAGTCGATTCATGTGTTGATAGCTGGTGGGGCGGGACCCGATCATTCGCTGCCCGGGAGCAAGCGAAAAGAATTACTTCGCGCCGGGAATAGCGATGCGGGGAAATCCTCCAACCAGGAATGAGGACGATTTCAACCGCCAAGCAAACTGCGGCCATTCCTGAGGAGGCGCAGGTCGTGATCGTGGACTGATTCCCATTGGCCTGCGCAAGGGGCTGAGATTCTGAGGGCGTTGGCCGGAAAACCTAACCTGCCTGAGCTTCAGATCTATGGTGCGACCAAGTGGCCGGCCGATGCCCTGGCGCCGCTTGAGGGATGCAGGCAACTCAAGGTTCTGCGCATGGTTGACGACTCAACCCGCCCCCGCGATTGATCGGGGGGACCGATCTCCCCATGTTGGGGTCTTGTGCCCTAGTGTGGGTCCACCCGGAAAATGTCGGGGTGCAGGCTAGATGATTCCCTCGCGCAGGGCCTTTGCGACCGCGCCCGTGTTGGTGTTCACGTGGAGCTTGTCGTAGACGCGCCGCAGGTGAGTGGACACGGTATTGACGCTGATGCTCAAGGCGTCGGCAATTTCCTTCTTGAGAAGACCATCGGCGAGGAGGCGCAGGATTTCCTGTTCGCGCGCAGTCAGGCCGTAGTCGCCCTTCTTGCCGGTCAGGATCTCGGAATTTGCGAAGGCATCGAGGACTTTTTTGGCCACGGCGGGGGTCATGGGAGCCCCTCCGCTCATCACTTGACGAATCGCCTCATCAATTTTGTCGGTCCCCGAAGCCTTCAGGACATAGCCGGAAGCGCCTGCACAGACGGCCCGAAAGATTTTATCGGCATCATCGAAGACGGTGAGGATGATCACGCGGGTGTCCGGGACAATTTCCTTGAATTTTTCGAGCGCGGAGATGCCATCCACTCCGGGCAACTGGACGTCGAGCAGGATCACATCGGGAGCGGCCTCCTTCTGGAGGGCGTCGAAGGTTGCTTCGGCCGAATCAAAACTGCCGTCGCACGCGATTTCCTCAAGTCCGTTGATGACCCGTTGGACATTGCGACGGAATACCTCGTTGTCTTCCACCAGCCACACGCGGATTTGTTCGGTCTTGGAATCGGGCATCATTTCTTTGGGTTGAGGGGGGCGGTGAAGGATACCGTGGTCCCGTGGTCTGGAATACTGTCGATTTTGCACCGACCATTCACTCGTTTTGCCCGGCGGCGCAGATTTTCGAGTCCGTCTCCAGAACGTTCGATTCTTCCCGGGTCAAATCCTACTCCCTGATCGGTGACTTTGAAGGTGATTTTGCGGGAGGTGGCTGTGAACAATATCGTTACGCTGGTTGTTTGAGCATGCTTTCGCACATTGTGGAGACATTCCTTGAAAGCGAACAGGAAGTGACGACGCACTTCGAGCTCGATGGGGCGGCTTCCGATTTCGGAGGGCTCTGATTTGAGCGTCACGTCGAGATCCCCGACGATTCTTTCCACGGTCTCCCTCATCTTCAGCCACATGTCTCGCGTGCTGGCCTTGCCCACCTGGATAAGCCAGACGATCTCCTTCATGGCTTCCGACGTCTGCATGGCAGTCTCCTTGATCTCGCGAAAGTCGCTTTGAATTTCCGCACTGGAGTCTTTGGTGCTGGAGGCCGCCTCGCTGATCAACACGATCCCGGCAAGGTTGCTCCCGACATCATCGTGAAGGTCGCGGGCAATTTGTTCGCGCAGGATATCCGCATCGCGGCGTCGCACCGCCCGCCCCGTGACAATCATCCAGATCCAACCGAAGAGCGCGATTCCGCCCAGGGAACTCAGGCCCGCGGTGATGCCAGCCGAGACCACATCGATTTTTTGTTCGCGCGCAACGAGAAGGGCGGCATGCTCTTTCTCGAGTTCCCCTCGCGTGATGATTTTTTCGAGGTAAGCGGGAAGTTCGAGGATGCGATGACTACTGGAATATCCATCGACGACATGTTCAGGGGCCCAGCGGGTGGCCGTTGGACGGGTGGTCTGGTCGCTGACCCGAACCGGTTTCCGGAGCGCAACGTTCTCTCCCCTAGAATAGGCTTGCACTTCGGCGAGGGCAAAGCTGTGTCGATTTCCGCGGGCGAAGAGGGCATGGCTCTGAACCCGGAGATAGCGAGCGGAGCGTCCGTGGCAGTGACGAACAAAGACGGAATTCCAGGGGAATCCGAGAGGGTGTTTTGGACTGCCGGCGCGCCAGACGGTCGTACGAAAGTCGGGATCGTTGGAGAGTTCGAGAACGAAGTGTTCGGGAAATCCCCGTCCACCCACCACTTCGGGATCATCCGAGGAAGTGGGAACGAGACGCACTTCGTCAATGGGATACTCGTCTTCGAAGTCGATGATGATCCACTTCTCTTCGGTCGCTGACTGGGAGGGGGCGCTGAGGAACCCATTGGTGGGGCTGGGCTCCTGATCCCAGGGGGTGGCCAGGCGGGAGATGCCATCGTTGACCCGGCCGAGGGCCCAGTTGGGAAAGAGTTCTTCGTGACTGCTGGCAACGCGAGGCTTGGTGGCCGCGATATTGCGCTGTCCTGAGAAGACCAGGATCTCTTCGAGGGCCCAGATGAAATCCTGATCCCTCGCCCGGGCGTGCTTGATCGAGGTGATTCGCACGTAGCGTCCATTCACTCCGGGAGTGGCGAAGCGAACCGGGTAGCGGCCGGGATTTTCGAAGTCGTCGTTGGATTGGTCGATGACGAGGCGGAAGTCGTCCTTATTGGTGGTGTCCGAGACTTCGATCTTGAAGCGGAGAGGGAAGCCATAGCCTCTTCCGGCCGAGCCTAGGGAAGGAAGGACGACTGGCATCAGGACCACGGCATCAATGGGAAGTGCATCCCCGAGATCGATCTGGACGTGTTGCTGCTCAAATTGGATCCGGATCGGTTCGCTGTGGAAGCCGAACCGGGAACCGCGCGGGCCCTGGTAGAGTTCGGGAAGCAATTCCAATTCACGCTTGATCTCGGCCAAGCGCCGGTCCGCGGCCCGGATTTCGCCCGCAAAAAGACGGGCAATTTTTTCGCCAAGGGATTGAGGCTCAAGGCTTTCAGCCGGGGCTGGTCCCACTCCGAAAAGGAAGGGAACGAGAAGCGCAAGAGGAAGGGCGCGGGACATCGGGGCAGAGGGTAGGGATGATCAACGATGGTTTCAGTCAAGAAGTGCCCGCAAGCAAACTCTGACCGGCGTGATCGGAACCGCGGAGAAGGAATTAAGAGAGGTTGTTATTCAACTTGAGAGATTCTGCGCCCTGCCGAATTGGCTGAAGATTTCTTCAATTCCTTGCGACGATCAGGTTAATTCGAACGTAGTAAGCGAACTTGGCTCATAATTGATATGACAAACTCATTTTGGTCACGCTGCGTTCATGGCCTTCTGATCTCCCTTTTGGGGGGATCGTTGGGATGGGCGGCGAAGGCTCCGGTGGTCCCCGACTTGACCCGTGGCGGGAAGGCCGATGCCAATCACGATTGGAATCTGGGACCAACTGGGGCGCGAGGCTGGATCTGGGGATGGAAGCTGGAAACGACTGATAGCCGCCAGATTTTGATCACCTCGGTGGCGCCCGGCTCTCCTGCGGACGGATTGCTCCGGAGCGGTGACGTTATTCTCGGGGTGGAGGGCAGGCCCTTCGAGCGAGACGCGCGCAAGAGCTTTGGGAATGCCGTGACGGCCGCCGAAACGAAGGAGGGGGAAGGAACCCTCGTTCTGGTCCGTTGGCGGGCTGGGAAAGTCAGGCACGTGACCCTGAGGCTGGCAGTGCTGGGAAGTTATCATGATCGTTCGCCATGGAACTGCGAAAAGTCTGCCAGGATTGTGAAGGCGGGTTGTGCCCACATTGCCTCCAATCTCACTCGTGGGATCGACGGCAAGATTAACGCCCTCGCATTGTTGGCTTCGGGAGAGGAACGGTATGCCGGCTTGGTGCGAACCTATGTCCGCAACCTTGCTCCCAGCAACTTGGACCTGAATCTCGCCCCAAGCAGCAGCATGGCAGCTTGGCACTGGGGATATACCAACCTCCTGCTTACCGAGTACTTTCTTGCCACGGGTGACCAGGATGTGCTCCCTGCGATTCACGAGTACACCACCAAGATCGCGGAGGGCCAAAGCGGAGTGGGAACCTGGGGGCATGCCATGGCTTGGCCCCAGTGGAATGAGGGTAAGAAGCATGGCCGCCTTGGTGGATACGGAGCCCTGAACCAGGCTGGCCTCGTGTGCCAGCTGTCGCTGGTGCTCGGCGTGAAGTGTGGAGCCGACGATCCGGTGGTGCATCAGGCGGTGGAACGGGGAAACACCTTCTTCGGTTTCTATATTGGCAAGGGCGCGATTCCGTATGGTGATCACCGTCCGAATTGGGACTCGCACGACGACAACGGGAAAAACTCGATCGCGGCGGTGCTCTTTGATGCTCAGGATCACCGCGCCGGGGCACAGTTCTTTTCCCGCATGACGGTGGCCTCCTACGGAGAACGGGAACGTGGACATACGGGCAACTACTTCAGCTTTCTCTGGGGCGGGCCGGGAGCGATGCGGGCGGGGGCGGAAGCCGCCGCGGCCTACCTCAAGGAGCAACGTTGGTTCTTTGAGCTGAATCGTGAATATGATGGGAGCTTCCACTATCAGGGTGGAGCGGCCAGCTCTGGCGCGGAGCACAAGTACGGCCACTGGGATTGCACAGGGGCCTTCCTCCTTTCCTACCTCCTGCCGAAGCAAAAGCTGTTCATCTCGGGGAAGGGCACGAAGGAGTCAAATGTTCTCCGGGGCCCGCCTCTCGCCACCACCATTGCGGCCGGCCGAGGATATGATTCCTGGGAAAAAGGCACCCGTTCCTACCGCGCGCTCTCCTTGCGGGAATTGCTGGAAGCGACGGGCAACTGGTCTCCTGCAGTGCGGGCGCGAGCCGCCATCGTTCTCGCCGAGCAGGAGGATGCTCCGGTCGGGAAGCTCGTTGATCGTCTGGATGCCACCGAGCTGAACGTGCGCTACGGTGCGTGCCAGGCCCTCGCCGCTCTCGGAAAGAGGGGGGCACCGGCGGTGAACCAACTTCAGGCTCTTCTTTGGAACGACGATGTCTGGCTGCGGATCCAGGCCTCCCACGCCTTGGCGGCGATCGGTGCCCCGGCCAAGGTGGCGATCCCGGATCTTCTCGCCCTCGCTACCAGGAGCGATGAGGCCGACCCGCGTGAGATGACTCAACGCTACCTAGCGTTCTGTCTCTTTTACCGAGGCGGAGCTCTCAAGATGAAGGGGCTCTTGGCGGGATCGGTGGAGGGGATTGATCTCGGCGAGTTGAGGCCTGCGGTGGAACGTCTTCTGAAAAATGCCGACGGACGAGCTCGTGGTGCGGTCGGGTCACTTTACAAGCATCTGAGCTACGAAGAGGTGAAGCCCTTCCTGCCAGCGGTCCATGAAGCGATCGTCGAACCTGCACCCAGCGGAGTGATGTTTGCGAGCGGAATTCGGCTGCAGGGGCTCGAACTCCTGGCGAGGCACCGCATCGCGGAAGGCGTGCCCCTCTGCCTCCAAGTGATGGAGATTGAAACCTGGGGCAAACGGGATCGCATCATGAAGTGTCTCAAGATTCTGGGCCAATACGGTGGGGCGGCCAAGCCGATCGTGCCGAGTCTCCGGGAATTGCAAAAACAACTTCGGGCGCACCGCGAGGCTCGTGCGCTCTCCCAACACCTCGCCGAGGTCGCCAAGCTCATCGCCCAAATCGAAAACGACCCCGCGGGGGAACCGCTGCGGTCGCTGACGGATTAGCAGAAACAGCGTTAGTGATAGAGGAGGGGCGGGCGGGACAAATCCACTTCGCTCGGACCGCTCCCGCTTACTCGAACGAAATCACGTTCTTGATCCCGGTCGCGCGATCGAGGAGGAGCTCGCGACACGAGTCCAGGGCGTAGCGCTTGCTGATGACGGCCTCGATGGCTTCGGGCCAGTGCTTCTTGAAGTAGGCGAGGTCCTTGATTGCAGCTTTGAAGGACGCCTCGTCTGCATTGACGGTTCCCACGATGGCCTGGTTCTTCAGCACGATGTTGCGCATGAGATTGTTGGCGTCGATGGGCATGGGACCGCCAGGGGCGGGGATTCCGGTGTAGATGTAGACGCCGTTCAAGCCGAGCACGCTGAGAACACTGAACGCTACGCCGGAAACCCCGATACCTTCGTAAACAAGGTCGATGGAGCCCACGATGTTGGGGAGCTCCTGGACGGGGACCTCGAGCGACGAGATATAATTCACGCCAATCGACTCCACGATCTCGGATTTGGGGTTGGGTGCTTTGGAGCGAGAGTACACGTAGGTGTTGAAGCCGGCGGCTTTCATTTTCATGGCGCCGAGAATTCCAATCGGACCGGCTCCCAGCACCAAGGCATTGAGTCCCTTGCCGGTGGGTTTTCCGTTTTCTTCATGCCGTATCCAGGGCAGGCGTTTCTGGACCGCCCAAGCTTGGGTCAGTCCTTTCTCCGCAATGGTGAGCGGTTCCATGAGGACCGCCACGTCCCGAAGTTCCGGCGGCACGTAGGTGAGGAAGCGTTCGCGCTCCACGAATGACTCCGTCATGAAGCCATGGCATTCCTTGATTCCGCGCTCGATGTAGGATCCCGTGGAGCAGAAATCCTGCAGGTCATTTTGGCAGGGCACGCAGTGATGGTCGGTGCAGGGGCGGCGAACTGAGGGGACCACGAGGTCGCCCACTTTGAGGTTCTCCACCTCGGATCCGAGTTCCACGATTTGACCCAGAGCCTCGTGTCCGAGGACGAGGTATTCCGATCCGGCCGGCGGATCGCCATAAACAAAGGTGCAGATCTCGCGATCCGTACCGCAGATGCCCACATCGATGGTGCGAATCCTCACCTGATCATCGGCTTCCAGCTCGGGAGCGGGGTGCTCGAGGATGCTGATTGTTTTTTGATTTGGGGTGACGCCTACTGCTTTCATATTGACCGTCGCCTGCTGCTGCGCCGGACCTCCAGCAGGGGGTGCTGGAGCGGGAACGTCGGGAGTCTAGGGGAGGAAGCGCGGCCGCCAACTCTAAAGCAGAGCTCTCTTGGAAGGGTCCGGCGAATCTTCTCTCGATCATGATCTGTTGGTAGTCAATGTTTTGCGGGGAAATATGGTTTTGAAGGAAGAGAGTGGGCGCGTCAGGCGGAGGGAGCACCGCCAGCTGGGCGGCAGCCATGGTCGTGCTCTGTCCAGGCGGCGCTCTGGCCAGGGAGGTGCTCCCTTCGCTGCGGGTGGTTGGGGAATCAGGATTTCATCATGCCGGAACGCTTTCTGAGATCGTGATGCTTTGGATGGGGAGCGATTCCTGAGCACATCTCGGGACGGATCGGCGCGTCTTTGGGATCTCGAAAGCGGAGTAAGCTGCCGGATTCGTGCGATGAGCGGCCATTCCTGGGAGAGATTTGGTCTCATCCCGACGAACGATACTTTCGCGAGCACATGCCCGGGGTGCTAGGTGACCGGACTCCTCCGCCTCCTGATTACTCCGGCTCCTCCGTGGCTCCCGAGCCCAGGTAGTGGACCATCCACGATGTGAGCAAGGTGTAATCCGGTTCCTGCGCGAAGCTTTCGAATGCCTGCTTCCGGGTTTCCGCGGGGATGATCCCGGCGCGCGATTCCATGAGCGCTCCGGCGTAGGGAATGCTGAACTCCGGGTGGCCTTGGATGCCGATGAGGGTGCCGCAGCGGAAGAGCGAAATAGGGCAGTGAGGGGTGGAGGCCAGGACCTCGGCGTTGGGAGGAAGTTCGGTGACCTGGTCCTGGTGGCTGAGGACGATGCGGAAGGAGCGGGCAGTGGGAATCATCCAGGGCTCGGGGTGATGGATGGTTACTTCATGGACCCCGACGCCCCAGCCCCGATCCGAGTGCTCGACGCGGCCGCCGAGCGCTTTGGCGATCATCTGGTGGCCGAAGCAGATCGCGATGAGCTTGCACTCGATTTCGTGAAGGTCGCGGACGAACTGTTCGAAGTCCCTGATCCAAGGGTCGGGGTCGTTCACGGAGGCGCAGGCGCCGGTGGTGAGGTAGCCGCTGCATTCGTCGAGTCGTTGGGGGTAGTGGCCGCTGATCACGTCGTAGAAACGGAGCTCCACCTCGCAGCCAGACGGTGAATAGCGGCGGAACATGCCGGTGAAAATATCCGGGTAGTCGCCGTCGATGTCGCGGCGGTCGGAGTGGACCGAGTCGCAGAGGAGGACGCCGAGAGTGATCTTGTTCACGATTTCACAGCGCGGCGCGGTAGGTGGCGAGGAGGTCCTCGCGCGTCACCGGAATCATGTTGGTGGGATGGCACGGGTCATCGAAGGCCTCGTCGGCGAGAAACTCGAACCGGTCCTCCGGGATGCCGTGACGGGCCAGGCCAAATTCGATGCCCAGGGATTCGAACCACGCGCGGCTGGCGGAGGAAAGGGAGTCACCACCCGATCCGCGTTCCTGGAAGAAGCCGTGAACCGTGGAGAGTCGTCCTCGTTGTTCTTCGTCGAGGTCGCTCCGTTCGAGAAAGGCAACCGCGGCGGGGAGGAGGAGGGCATTGGTCAGGCCGTGGTGCAGCCCGAAGTGCGCGGAGAGCGGGTGGGCCAGTGAGTGGATCATGCCGAGTCCCTTTTGGAAGGCGGTGGCGCCCATCGTGGCCGCCATCAGCATCTTGCCGCGCGACTCCAGATCGTTGCCATTCGCAAGGCAGCGTGGCAGGCAATCGAGGCAGAGCTTGATCCCTTCGAGAGCGATCCCGTCGGCCATGGGGTGAAAGCCGGGAGCGAGCCAGGCTTCGAGGCAGTGCGTGAAGGCGTCGATGCCGGTGGCGGCGGTGATGTGAGGCGGAAGGCTGGCCGTCAACTCGGGGGCCAGCACCGCGATGTCCGGCATGAGTTGAGGAGCGAAGAAGATGGTCTTCTTCTTGGTGGCAGCCATCGTCACGACACTGCTGCGGCCCACCTCGCTGCCGGTTCCCGCGGTGGTCGGGATGGCATAGACCGGTGGCATGGGATTGGTGATCAGGGCATCGCCGCCAAGCCGGTCTTCGTACTGCGCGAGGGGCCCCTTGTGAGTGGCCATGAACTTGATCACCTTGGCGACGTCCATGGGGCTCCCGCCCCCGAGCGCCACGATGGCGTCGCAGCGATTGGTTTTGTAGGCCGTGGTGCCGAGTTCGACATCCTCCTCGATGGGATTGGAATGAACCTGGTCGAAGAGGGTGATCTCTGCGCCGCTGCCCGAGAGCGACTCGACGACCTGCGCCGCAAGACCAAGTTCGACCAGCGTCGCGTCGGTGACCAGCAGGAGGTGCCGGTGGCCGCGCTTTGCAAGGGCGGAAGCAAGGTGCTCCACGGCGCCCTCGCCGTAGTAAATGATGGTGGGATAGTTGAACTGTTGCATTGCGAGCACTCAAATGAGTTCGAAGTAGCGTCGGAGTTGCCAGTCGTTGACGTGGCGTTCGTACTCGCGCACTTCCCAATCGCGCGAGCAGGCGTAGTGCTCGACGAATTCGGCACCGAACATCTCGACCGCCTCGGCCGAGGCCTGGAGGTCGCGGGTGGCATCGCGCAGGTTGGAGGCGAGTTGGAGATTGGCGGGAAGAGAGTCCTCCACTTCGTAGGCGTTGCCGACGACGGGTGGAGTGGGCGAGATCCCGTGCTCGATTCCGAGGAGTCCGGCCGCAATGCTGGCGGCGGCCACCAGGTAGGGATTGCCATCGGCGCCACCGACCCGGAGTTCGAGTCGCTGGGACTTGTCCGATCCGGGGATGACCCGGAGGGCGCAGGTGCGGTTGTCGATGCCCCACGTTGCGGCGGTTGGAGCCCAGAAGCCTTTCACGAGCCGGGTGTAGGAATTGATGGTGGGCGCGTAGAACGGGAGGAAGGGTTTGAGAAACTGTTGATGGCCACCCACGAAGTTTGCCAGGAGGGGACTCATCCCGTGGTCGGCGCCTTCTTCATGGAAGACGTTCTGTCCGCTCTTTAGGTCGATCAGGGATTGATGGAGATGGCCGCTTTGGCCGGGGTAGTCCATCGACCACTTGGCCATGAAGGTAGCGAGCAGGTCGCGCTTCTGGAAGAAGACCTTGGTGAAGGTTTTGAAGAGGGCTGCGGCGTCCGCCATGGCGAGAGCGTCGCGGTGAACAAGGGCCGCTTCCCACACGCCTGGTCCGGTTTCGCAATGCAGTCCTTCGATCGCGGTGTCCATGCTGTCACAGTAGTCCATGAACTCGTGATAGAGTTCTGACTCCGTGCTGTTGCGAAGGATGCTATATCCGAAATTGCCGGGGGTGAGGTTCTTGAGGTCGCGGTAGTCCTTCTCGCGCACACTGTGGGCGGTTTCCTCGAAGACAAAGAACTCGTACTCGAAAGCGAGTTCCGCACGGTAGCCCATGGATTCCGCCACGGCGAGGACGCGCTTGAGAAGGGAGCGGGGACAGATGGGATGCAATTCCCCGCCTTCCCCGACAAAGGTCAGGAGAAAGAGCGGCGTGCCGTTCTCTTCCAAAAGGCGGCGCTCGGAGGCGAGGTCGACTTCGTAGCGCGCATCCGGAAAGGCGGTATGCCATCCGGTGAAGCGGGCCTTGTCGTAGAGTTGATCATCGATGTCCCAGCCCAGCACGCAGTCGCAGAGGCCGGCCCCATCCTCTACAATGGAGGCAAATTTTTCCAGGCTGACGTACTTGCCCCGGTGAACTCCGTCGACGTCGGCGAAGGCCAGTTTGACGCGCTTGATGCCTTCCTGTTGGTATTGATCGATGAGGTTCATGGTCTGGTCGGTTTCTGGGGTAATCGCTACCCGGGGGGAAGCTTGAAGTGAATGGCCTTGCGTTTGGTCAGGCCGTGAAAAGCGTGATGGGAAAGGCCGGTGCCACGTCCGGAAAGCTTGTAGCCGGTCCACGGCAGGGCGGGATCGAGGTAGTCACAACGGTTCATGAAGACCGTGCCGGCTTCGATGTGAGAGGCCATCTTCTCCGCGCGCTCACGGGAGGCGGTGAAGACCGCCGCGGTCAGGCCGAGGTCGCTGTCATTGATGTGAGAGAGCGCTTCCTCGTCGTCGCTCACCCTCATGACCGGCATGAGGGGGCCGAAATTTTCTTCACGCATGATGGCCATCCCTGCGGTGGGGTGGAGAACAAGAGTGGGTTCGAAGAAGGTCGCGCCGTCGATCATCTTACGTTGTCCTCCGCGGACAACCCGGGCCCCTCCCGCGCGCGCTTCGGCCACTTGTTGTTCCATCACCTCGGCGGCCCTGGGATCCGCCAGCGGGCCCATGGTGGTGGTTGCGTCGGTGGGATCGCCGAGTTGGTAGGCTTCGATCAGCTTGGTGGCATGATCAACAAATTCGGTGAAGACGTTGTCATCTACGTAGACCCGTTCGATGCCGCAACATGATTGGCCGGCATTGTACATGCAGCCGTCCACAATCGTTTCCGCGGCGGCGAGCAGATCGGCATCGGCGGCGACGTAGGCGGAGTCCTTCCCGCCGAGTTCGAGATGACAATCGAGCATCGCTTCGCCGCAGGACCGGCTGATCGCACGGCCGCCTTGGACCGACCCGGTGAAGATGACGTGGTGGACTTGGCGTTGACGAATGACATCACCGGCGTCCTGGTGACTGGCGAAGGCGTGCCGCAAGAGGCCCGGGTGGGAGGCGATATTCCCGAAGGCGGCTTCGAAGTGATCGCCGATTGGAGCAGTGGCGGAGGCGTGTTTGAGCAGGACCGTGTTTCCAGCCAAGAGAGCCGCCAGGACGCCATTGAGGGAGATCATGAGCGGGTAGTTCCAAGCCGAGATGACGAAGACCACGCCGAGCGGGACGTGTTCGATGCGACGATGGAAGCCCTCCACCTCGGGAAGCGTTTCGGGAGCGAGCGCAGCTTCAGCGGTCTCCAGCAGAAATTCGGCGCGCTCGAAAAAGCCATTCAACTCGTTGCGGCTCTGCGCAAGGGGCTTGCCCATCAGGGTTGTGATGTCGGTCGCGATTTCTTCGCGCTGGCGATCGAAGTAAGCCAAGGCCCCGCGCAGGACTTCGACCCGCGGAGAGATGGGAGTGCGGGCCCATGCCGCTTGCGCCTGCCGGACCACTTTGAGTTTCTCCGCTACGAGGGACGCATCGTCGCGACTCCGCTCGGCGGCGATGGCCATGGTGAAGGGATTGGTCTGTACGAGGGGAGGCACGTCGTTGGCTGCTTGGCACCGACGCTAACATTCCCCGAGGACCGGGTGAACGCTCTAAATCAAGAAAACCCAGGATCGGTTTTCCGCTCGCCGGGTCGAGATGGGGACGCGTTCGTCTCAGCCGCGCGAGCGCCGGCGTCTCAGAAAGGGAAGCGCGGCCAAGCCCAGGAGCAGGGTGGCGGAGGGCTCCGGGATGGCGGCGAGAAAGTTCTCGACGAGCGCACGGTCGGCGTCATTGAGAGCGGATTCGAAAATGATCATCTGGCTCATGTCGCCGACAAAATCGTAGCCACTTGAGCTGTATGACGCCATGATGATGGACGCATTGGCAGCGACGCTGTTGGTCGGGTTGCCGCCAAGATTGAGATTCGTCCCGTTGACATAGGCGGTGTGGCTGTCGGAGGTGATGACGGTGCTCCAGACGGTATCTGAGACGCCATCGTAGGCAGTGATGTCATCACCCGCATAGGTCGTGCCGTTATACATCTCCACGACAAAACCG
>JAPKFB010000197.1 GCA_028821775.1 Roseibacillus sp. | reverse complement strand
TCGAGGACGGCGCCCTCGAGCTCTACGACCTCGTCGACGACATCCGGGAACGCAACAACCTCGCCGAGGAGAAGCCCGACAAGCGCGACGAGCTGCACCGCCTCCTGAAGGAATGGCGCGAGAATGTCGGCGCGCCGGTTCCCGCGCGGAAGTAGGCGCCCCTTTCTCGAGACGTGCCTGGCGGGGGTCGCTTCGTACCAGCGACCCCACCCCCCTTCCGAGCCACGAAAAAAGAGGAGAGCGAAGCAGTAATCCCTACTTCGGCTTAGCTCACTCCTCTACCGGCACCAGTTTCGGCCCACCCTCAGGGGCTGGCAGAGTTGGCTTCCCCTCAAGCAATCCCAGCTTCTTCAAGAACTCATCCGCTGCCGTCAAAGTGAGGTCCGCCCAGGGCTGGTGGTTAAAGAACCCATGACCCTCCCCCTCAGCCATCTGCACCTCGATGGTCGCGCCTTTGAGAGTGCTCCATTTTCCATAAGCGGGATTCCAACCCTTCAGCCACTTGTCCTCACTTCCAAAGAAAGCAATCGTCGGCGGCGCCCCCGGCTTGAGGTGCTGAATAAAATCGATCTCCGAATCCCTGGCATCTCCCATGCTGAGCGCGGGGTTGAAGAGCACCAACGCCGCCACTGAGGCATCAAAACCCTCCGGGTCATTCGGATCATTGAGTCCGGGGTTACTCGTCGCGATCAGGCTGATATGCCCACCCGCCGATCCTCCCCCGGCGATGATTCGGTCCGGGTCCACGCCCAACTCATCGGCGTTTTGCTTGAACCAGCGAATCGCGCTCTTGGCATCGGGAATGCAAAGCCGCTTGGCGGATTTGGCCCCCTTCATCTTTGCCTTCTCTTCCTTGGTCGCGAGACGATAGGTCACCGTCGCCGCAACGAGGCCCCGGCTAGCGAAGTAATCACACTGATAGCTGAAAGCAGCGCGCGTTCCTCCGCTCCAGCCACCGCCGTGAAAAAAAATGATGCCAGGAACGGGCTTCTCTGCTTTCTCGTGTCCCTCGGGAAAGTAGACCTCAAGTTCACGCTTCACCTCTCCCTCCTCCTTATAGGTATACACCTTCCCGGAAGGACCGGAGACGCGGTCAGCCTGCGCTCCCGTGGAAACCAAGACAAGAGACAACACAACACACAGATTTCTCATGGCCATTCCCATATCAGGTTTGATCCCCCCCACCAGCAGAACTTAATCCGGATCCGCGCTGCTCCATCTCGATGGAGTAACCGCTCACCTCTTCAAACGACTTCGTCAACCGGCTCATCGAAAAGCTCCTTGGGAGGATAAGGGATACAAATGGGCGCTGCTTAAGGGGGGCTTAATCCGTCAGTTCTGCCAACGCGGCGGCGATGTTCTTGAGGCTCTTGGGCCACTGGTCAAAGGAGACGCTCTTGGCACCCGGGATCTTGGGATCGGTAAGGCCTTCGACAAGGGAGCTCGCCGGTTGGGCAAAGAGAAACTGAACATTGTCCTGATCATGGGTGCCCGCCAGACTCTTGGCGTAGATCTCCAACTCGGCCGCATAGTGGGCAGGGTCCTCGCCGAGGTTGCTTTCCGACGGCACCCAGATCACACCCGCAACGCCCATGGGAGTCAGTGGGCTTACGCACCAGTTGTAGGCATAGGTGGGAATCGT
>JAPKFB010000122.1 GCA_028821775.1 Roseibacillus sp. | reverse complement strand
GGCTAGGAGGAAGTCTGCGTGGCATCGATCATAAGGGGCGGCTGTCGGATTTTATTGAAGCCGGATTGGAGACTCAGGGCACCGTGACCAGGACATCGTCCAGATACCAGCCGGGGTAATTGGCGACATCATCGGACTGCAGGCGGAATTCGAACCGGACCACGTGTCCCAGGGCCGCGGCTGGCACTGCCCAGGTGACTTTTTCCCACAAAAGCGAGAACCCAGTCAGATCAGTCTGGATGACGGCCAGCTCCAGACCGCTGTCGGCATCCAGGACCGACAGTCTTCCAAAGTCGAACACGGTGAAGGGCGCGATTGATTCGGGCGGTTCAATGTCGGTGTAATGTTGGTAAGAGAGGGTGGCCGACGGCGCCGTGGTGAGATCAATCGGTGGCGAGCGCAGCCAGGCGTTGCCATCAAAATCGTAGTCGGCGGTGAGATTGGTTCCAAAACAGTTGACGAGGCTGTTGGCGGTCCCTGGTCCGTTGACGGGCACACCCAGTTCCCAGGCGGTGCCTGCAGCTCCGTCTGAACCCGTGGTCCAAAGTCCCGGGCCACTTTCAAAATCCTCCTCGAAGATCGGAGGGATCGGGATGGACTCGAGTACGAAGTAGCGCTCTGCATCGGCCGGGCGGGGGATGGTGAGAGAGTTGGAAGGGGGAGTGGCCGGGATCTCGCCATGGCCATCCCAGATGAGCCAGGTCGCGGGTGGAGCGGTGGAGGGGGCCGTAACGCTGCGCAGATTGTAGAGTGAGTCGTTCATGCTATCCCAGGTGAACACGAGATCAGTTCCGCTGCCCGCCACTTCAAAGAAGAGGCCGCCCGGGGGCCTGAAGAAGAGCAGATCCCTGACTGTGAAGGTTTCGCTCGCTGAGTTGTTGATGCCTTCGATGACGATCTGTACCGAACTGGCACTGGCCGGGATTTCGTAACTGAGATCTCGAACAAAGGTGCCCGGAGTGGGAGCGAGTTCGTCGTCGGAGAGGACGCCATCCGCCACCAAGGTGTCATGGGGAGTGATGAGGTTAATCGGGTTGAGAGTGTCTCCGTCGATGATCAGGTAGGCCACAAAGCTATCGGCGAGTTCGTTACCGCTGGAGGTGTCGTCGATTTGAAGTACGCCCGTGAAAAGGACCTCGCGACGGGCCGAAAGATCCACCACACTAGAAGTGACAATCTTTCTGGCGCCGCCGGCCCCATTGTTCATGACCATGGTGCGGGCCGTGTCGTCAAAGACCCAGTCGATATTCGGGATGGGGCCGGTGGTCCCGACCGCGACCGCAGTGCCTGCCGATTGGTCGGTGGCGATAATGCGAGGCGGGAAGATCTTGATCTCCGTGTTGCAGAAGGGATCGGCGGAATCGGCAAGGATGAGAGCCAGGTCCTCGCCACCAAATTCCGCAATGGGAATGCCTGAAATTGAGACCTCCGAATCGTAGGCTCCGCCTTGGCCAATGGCCGAGCTCCCAACCGGCCCGCTGATTTCCCAGGACGCACTGAAGCTTCCGGTCGGGACGATCCGCACGTTGAAATCGACGGTGTCGTCGAGGGGATCATTGGCAGTCCCATTGGTATCGCGGTTCACGTCGGAGACGGTAGCCACAAGGAGGCAATTCGGGTGGCCAGCCTGTAGTTGGAGCGCCATCAAAAGGTCTGAACTGGATGCGTCTTTGTTGTGAAGGGCGACGGCCAGGGTGTGGATCCCGGGTGCCAGGGAGGCGACTTGTTGCACCACGGTGGCATTGCCGGCGATGGCCGACGCTACTTCGGTGTTTCCGCCCGTGAGAGATCCTCTCGCGAGGCTGAGTTGGCCGGTTCGGATGTGGGTCTCGGTGCTGGCGGTGTTGGCGGCCGGGGCGAAGTAGACGTCGTTGATGCCGGGGTTGATATTGACGCGCAGGACCAGGACGCCGTCGAGGTAGATGAATCCTCCGTCGTCTAGGATGTAGCGGATGACAGGCTCGTCGTAGACGTTTCCGTCGTCCGGAACTGTGAAGGTGGTGCGGAAATAGGCGCTGTAGCGATTCCCTTCTGCCGACGGGACCAGGAGGGTGCCATGCGTAATAAACTCCGCCGGAGGTGGCAGGGGGGTTCCCATGTAAGTCGCAGTTCCGTAGCCCAGCGGGCCCGCATTCAATCCCGCTTCAGAGTCTACCGCGGTGATGGAGAAGGACGGCCCCGTATAGTTGGCGTCAAAGGTAGCTTGGTCCGCATACCAAGGCGCCGAGCCGATGGGGTGGGGTTCGGTAAGCCCCGAACCGGCTGGCAAGGCACCCGTGGTCGGGTGCATGTAGTTCCAGAGATGACTCCAATCGATCAGGGTGGTCTGGGCCTGGAGAGGGCTGAGCGCGGCGAGAACGAGACTTGCGGTAAGGAGTGATAAAGAAGGCTTCATCGTGGTGGGGATTGGTTCAGATGCGGGGAAGCGGAGGCGGTTTCGCTCGCTCGTATATCAGAGCCCATCAGTGCGGTGCGCAAGCGAATTAAGGAGTGAACTGGAATATCGGATGCTTTTCTAGTGCCCGTCTGCGCGAGCGGCTGGATTTCTAGGATGAGGGCGCCGTTTCGGCAATGCTGGCAGCCCGCGGGACCTCATGCGGCCCTGGGGAGCATGTCGAATAGGATAGCTGATTGTCAGCGCTTGGACGGTGAGGTCAGGGCTCTTGCGGGGTGACGATCTTGACCCGGAAATAGGCGGCGCCCTGATTCTCAAGCAGGGCGATCTCAGCAGTGGTGCCAAATCGTTCAGCAGTGATGAAGCTGGATACCTCGGTCCAAGAACTATCTGTCATGCTCGCACTCTGCTCCACTACGTAGACTTCTTCGGGAACGCTGCGCCAGGTTAGGCGCACGCTCTCCGGGCTGGAAAGGGTGATCTCCAGAATCCGGAACGGGCACTCAGGACGATTGGCACTCCCTGGGGTGGCACTTGACAGGCATACCGGCGGAACTCGGGTGCCATCAGGTGTCCTGCCCATGCTGAGGTCGTCGTCCTGAGGCCCAAATTCGACGGCATCAACGCGGACCCCTTCTGGGGTGAAGAGGCTAATGCTTTCGCCGGAATTGCTGAGGGAAAAGCTCGCGTGCCACTGCCCATTGACCGGGTCTTGTTGCTCCAGGTCTCCGTCCAGCCAGACTAACAGGTATCCGCCGGATTCAATGATGGTGTCGGGAGGAAAGGTCCAACGGTTGGGAAGATTCAAGTCGTCTGTCAGAGTGTAGCCTGCCAGATTGATGGGTTCACTTTCTGAATTGTGGAGTTCCAGCCAGTCTTCAAACTGCCCATCCGCCGGGTCGATGCGCGTTGTGCGGTTGGCCGCCATCCATTCGTTGATCACGAGGTTGGGAGTTTCCGAGGCGCTCCCTCCGGGATAGGAGACGGATAAGATTCCGGAGGCCAGATTCACCACCTCACCGTGGCGATCAAATCCCTCGATCAGGAAAGAATTCTCGGGATCGAAGAGTGGAATGGCGAGTTCCCAATTGGTAACACTGGTCCAGAGTGGGCTCACTGTCACGCCGTTGATTCTGAGGCTATGCACGGAAACGGGAGCGCTGCCGCGAATGACCAGGGGGGAGGAATCGGCGCTACTGACCGGAGTCGAGGGACTCAGGATTTTGAAGGTGGTCGCCACATTGCTGGCGAGTTGTTGCAGGATGAAACTCCGGCGTTGCCGCAGATAAGTCTTGAGCGTGGTCGGGGACCGGATCGCGCTACCGAAACTTGCCCGGAGCGAGTTGTACTTGGGGTCGACCAGCGCGGCTATGCGAGCCGCGGTCATGGGACCATGGGCGGCTTCCTCCAGGGTCCTCCAATAGGCGCGCACAAATTCGGGGTGTTGATACATTCGGCCCACGATTTCCACATCGCCATCGACCGGGAAAAACGGGTTGGAGAGAGAGAAGAGGTTCGTGGAGGCGCCGTGTGCATAGCTTGATCCGGAGCTGATATCCATATCCCAGATCATGAGTTGCCACCGGCCGCCGTCGGGTTTGTAGGCATACATGTTCTGCCCATTGCCATAGCCATAGCTGTCCCAATTCCCCACGATATGTTCCAGGGCGAAGGTCCTCATCCATTGCTCAATATCGAGAAGCGATCGGACTGCCTGGGTGTAGGTGGCGGGGTCCCGGATGGCGACGGTATCCACCAATTGGAAGATGCGATCAAAATTGTTGGTGGCATTTCCAAGCGCCTGCGGACTCCAGTTCCATCGATAAGCCCTGCTCTGCAAACTGCCATCAGGATTGGTCCTGCGCTCAAGGGTTGCATCTTGAAGCCCTTGGACAAGGGAGGTCGCAGCGTCGTTGCTTTCGTAGCGCAGTTGGATCTTGAACAATTCTCCGTCACTGTCCTCTGGGAACCATTGCCGCAGCATGTCGGAATTGGGCCGTTGAGTGTCTTCCATCACGGCGCCCCGACGAACTCCATTGACGATCACACTGATATAGCGGCGATAATTGAAGGGGAGTCCGAGTTGCGCTCCGAGCCAATAGGAAACCTGTTCGTGCTGCGCGGCATTGTCCGGAGCGCCGGTCAAACCCGGCCAGGAAAGTATGATCCGGGTGGCCCCCAGAAAGGACTCGTCCTTGTGGAAGCGGCAGGCGTAATCACAGGGGCCAGCGGTGGGTCCGGTGTAGTCGGGGCTGTTGAAGAAGCTCCCCGAGTAGGTGGCTCCCACATTGTAATAAACGCGTTCCCCATTGGAGACGAAGGTGACGTCCAAGGGCTCATTGCTCGCCTTGCCTCGCGAGTTTGCGGTCCATCGACTCAGGGTGTCGCGGGTAAACCAGAGTCGATAATCTCCGAAGCCCCGCGGTGCGCTCAGGTCTCCAAAGCGGACCAGGCATTCCTGGTCCGGTTGTTTGGCGGGGAAGGTGGCGATCGCAGGCAGCACTTGCACGTCGTCGGTGGCGGCTAGGTGAAAGGCCACCAGGCGCCCAGCGGGTTGACCGGGGAGAGTGGCCGAATAAATTCCGTCCCCTGCACGGTGGTCAGGCCCCAGACCATCATCCTTCATTTCAACCTCACCAGTTGCTCCTCCGTTGAGGTCGACCCGGTAGTTCAGCATGACCTGGCCCACCCCGTCCGGATCACTGACTGCTGCGGTCACGGTTACGGGCTGAGAGGCCGCGGGCAAAACCGGTGAGTGGGAGACATTACGAATCACCGGCGGACCGTTCGCAACCCATCTGCTGTTCCGCACACCGGGCGATCCCAGAGTCTCCGGGAGGGGAGCCCTGCCGACCGCTTCCATGTAGTTGCCACGAAGCCGGAAGAGGATTTCGGGATGGCCGCGCAACCAGCGAATCCGGGCCCGGATGGTCGCGGTGCCCGGGGCGGCCAAGCCACTTGAGATGGTCTGGCGAATTCGGTTCGAGTGGGGGTCGCCCCGACCGGATGCTCTCACGAGCAAGGCCCGACTCTCGTTGTCATTGCCGTTGCCGCCCGCTTCGCGGTAGCGCGATCTCTCGTGGTTCCCTTGAAACACCCAATCCGAGGTGGAATCAAATCCGGCATTCCTCACTCGATTGCTTGAGCCAGGACGAAACACTTCGACATCGTCGACCAGCATCTCTCCGGCAGCCAGGAGCAGGATCTGCAGAGATCGCGGAGTCAGTCCAAACACCCGGCTCAACTCAGCGGTCACCTCCACGGTGGTCCAGGACGACTTTTCTGACTCGTCACTGTCACTCCAGTTTGCGGCGAGATCGTTGTTGCTGTGAGGATCGATCAGCTCAAGGCTGCTGCCTCCCCCGTCCGCCCACTGGCTCCCCCGCCGACTGTCTTGGTAAGTGAGGGCGTCGACCAGGATGAGCGGAGTCTCAAGGGGGGGCTCTGGATAGCGCCAGGTGGCGGGTCTCAGGAGGAGGAGGGATTCGCCACGATTGGATAGAGTGCCTTCATAGTCTCCCCTCGAGTTGGCGGCATTCAGTTGGGGATACTTGCTGCGGAGGGTGGCCACATTTTTGGCGATGACCAGATAGCCTGGAGAGGGAATGGTCGTGCCCGCGGGAATGGTGTACTGGACGCCACCCTCAATTCTCCAACCGCTCACGTCGACCGGATTTGCGCTGCGGTTGTAGAGTTCAAGGTATTCATCCACCGGCGAGTTGGAGATCGGGTGAAACATCAGTTCGTTAAAGAGGATGGCCGGCAGCACGGCTGGACCGTTTTCCAATCCAGGCGATGTGGTGGGGAGGGAGACCCAGTGATCGGAGCCCTCGGGAACACGTCCCCAACTTGATCCCGGGTCCTGGGGCGAATAGCGGGTCGCATCCAGAATCCTGGTGTCCTCCCGATTGGTGAGGGTCAGGAGGAACGGTCGTCCATCGAGGAGCAGTTCGGGAGCCTGGGCTGGAACAAGAAGGAGCTCCCCGGAATCGAGAGTGGTGTCTGGCGGGACGATGAAGCCCGGTGTGCGGTTTACCGAGAGCTGCATTCCTCCAATCTCGAGGGGAAGATTTCCCCGGTTGAGAAGTTCGACGAATCCGGTCCCAGGCTCGGTGGGATGACCGCTGACTTCGTTGATGACGAGTGCGCTTTCTGGTGCCGGGTTCTCGTGGCCTCCGGGGGATCCGTGGAAGGTGGCACTTGCGGTCCAGGCGGTTGGATTCGATTCGCCGAAGGACGGTCTGGCGAGGACCAGCGAGTGACCGAGGCCATCCGCTGCGATCGGCCAGGGAGCCTTGTCGAGGTAGGGGACTTCCAGGAGGACCGCTCCGCTCGGATTGCGCAATCGCAAGGTCTCACCCTCGTTGGAAAGTTGTCCGTCATAGGGCCCCAGGACATTCTGAATTCCGAAGAGGGCCTCTGCATCGGCCGGTGCCTTTGCAACCACGAGAAATCCACCGCCAGGGATCACGGTGTTGGGAGGGAATTCAAATGCCACTGCTCCTGAGAGACGATAGCCGGAGAGATCTTCGGCCCAGGGTTGCGAGTTGTGAAGTTCGACAAACTCGCCGGCCAAGCCATCAGCTCTCAGGAGGGGATGATACATGATCTCCGAGATGACGAGCGCGGTGCGCCGGGTAGAGGGCCCCAACTTCTCGTTGGCAAACCCCATTCCGGAAGAAAACAGGGTGAACACAAGGCTAAGGAGGATCGATGGGGGGACGAGATTCACAGTTGAAGGTTAGAGGACTGGTGATGAAACTGAAGCAGGAATGCATCCACTCATCGGAAAGCTGGTGACTGGCGCAACCCGCGTGCTCACCGGAGCCCTGTCGGTCAGTCCAAGAATTACTCCGGCGCCCTTCTTCGGAAGAGGGTCTTCACCGCATGATGAGCGAGGCGGGACCATTTCATATGGGATGGAGATGACCCGGCATCCTTCTTGCGCTTGGCATGGGCCCGCGTAGGATGGTTGATGGGGAAGGATGTTCAAGCATCACAAAAGATTCTGGCGGTCGTTGTCGTCGCCCTGTTTGGGGTCACTGGAATTTCATCCGCCAGTCCTCCGAGAGGTTGGCCGATTTCAGCAGCGGCCCCCGAAGCCCTCCACCGGTCTCTTCGGACTGCTCGGGTTGGTGATCTTCCTGCGCCGTCGTCGCTAGAGGATCGGTGCAGGTGGCACATTCAAAGGCCGGTTTCATTGCGGGCCTTTTTTGAGGTCTGCCATTTGTTTTTTCACTCCCTGTCAGGGAGGGCGAAGACTGAGCTGTATGCCGGCAACCAGTCTGGAAGAAGCGATAGTTTGCAGATTCGAATCGAATCATCAAGGCGTGCCGGAGCGGGAAGCCGCACGAAATTTCTGGAAGGCAAACTTTACATGGGCCTTCGCGCCGAAGAGGGTGCTCCGGTCGGACCCGCAACTTGCAAGTGGTCGTTCACGAATCCTTGGCGGCATCCCAGCTCTCTCCAAACCTACCGCCATGAAATCGAGATCATTGATCATTCTTTGCAGGAGCTTGCTCAGCTCCCTGATCGTCGCAGCCTCCGGCCGGCGCCGCCTGCCCCTGCGGGTCAAAAACAACATCACTCTTATGAACATCCGCAACAAGCTTGGGGCCCTGTCGTCCTTACTCGTTCTCGGCCTCAGCACTGCTCCTTCCTCGGCCTTGGTCATCATGATCTCCGACCTGGTTCCAGCAGACTCAGCGGGGAACATCGAAACCTTCCTCTCCACCAATTTTACCAACGTGACCGAGAT
>JAPKFB010000121.1 GCA_028821775.1 Roseibacillus sp. | reverse complement strand
CCCCGGCCCCTCAGACTCCTAGGAGCCGAGCTTGAAAAAGCGATTTCCTAGCAATAAGGATCCCTTCATGCACAACTTCGGCATGATCGGCCTGATCGCACTACCCACCCTGCTGCTCATCGGCATCTTTGGGTTCATTCGTAGAAGCAAATTAAAGTAACAGCTATAACTGCGATGTTTTATTCACGCCAAGACGCCAAGACGCAAAAAAAGGCCCCCATAACGGCCCAAACCCCATGCTATATCTGCGCAGGCCTGATTTTCTCTCTTCTCTCTTCACTTTTCACTCTTCCGGCTTCGGCTTCGCCGAAGCCGCGGACGACCACAGGGAGTGCAAGCTCTATAAAGCCGAATATCATCACCATCATCACCGATGACCAGGGCTGGGGAGACATCGGCTACAATAACCCCGGCAAGGTCTACACGCCGAACCTCGATGCTTTGGCTGCAGAGAGTGCTCTCTGCACCCGTCACTACTCCATGCCGCAATGCACGCCCACGCGCATTGCTGCCTTCACCGGTCGCTACCCGGGTCGCTTCGGCAATGCAGGGCTCACCGCCAGTAATGATCCCGTTTTCCCCCACGGCACTCTCAACCTCGCCACCTTTCTCAAAGCAAACGGATACCAAACCTACCTCTCCGGCAAATGGCATATGGGAGCCACCGAAGCACACGGCCCTCATCACCACGGCTTTGATTCCTCCTACGGTTCCTACGCCGGAGCCGTTGGATATTACGATCACCGCTACCGCAAAAATGCCGAAACCTGGCACCGCGACGGCAAGATCATCGAGGGATATGAAAACGGCGTCCACGTCACTGATCTGGTCAGCGACGAAGCCGTCCGCATCATCGAAAAAAATAAAGAATCTGATCAGCCCTTCTTCCTCTACCTCGCCTACCACGCCCCGCACACCCCGCTCGATGAACGCGGTGAGTTTGTCGACACCCCCACCCAGCTCGATCCCGAAAAGCCCGGGCGCTGGCTCAACGAAGACAAGATCAAATGGTTCAATGACCCCAAGGGCATCATCCAGTCTGAAAAAGACCCTGAAAAACGCCTCTTCCTCGCCGTCATCCACCACCTCGACCACGGCATCGGCCAGGTCATCAAAGCCCTCGATGAATCCGGCCAGCGGGACAACACTCTGATCCTCTTTTCCTCGGACAACGGCCCCCAGGTCAACTGGCGCGGCAATGCCTACCCCGATGACCTCAAACTCACCGACTTCAATCAAGCCATTCCTTTCCGTGGCAAGAAGTGCGATGCTTACGAAGGCGGTGTTCGTGTCCCCGGTCTCGTCCACTGGCGCGGCAAAATCCCCGCACGCAACATCGACACTCCGGTCCACGTTGTCGACTGGATGAAAACTATTGGTGGTTTCATCGGCATCGAGCCACAAGCTCCGCAAGGACAACCGGCCATCGAAGGCCAGAACAACTCTGCCCTGTTTCTGACCAAAGCTGACCCACCCACCCGAGTGATCTACCAACTCTGGGGTAAGCCTGGCAAGAGATGGGCCCTCAGCCAGGGTGACTGGAAACTTGTCCACTACGGTAACGAAGAACCCCGCGGATCCGACTGGCAGCTTTACGATCTCGGCAAGGACGCCAAGGAGTCCAAGAACCTCGCCAAGAAACATCCTGAGAAAGTCAAACAGCTGCACAAGCTCTTCGTCAAAGAACGAGTCAAGGACCGCAAAACAAAATCCAATCTCTAACAAACATACCACATCATGAAATTTGGAATCATAGGAGCAGGCATGATCGGCCGCTTCCACGCCCAGGCCATCCGCGACATGAGCGGCGGGTCACTGCACTCCATTCTTGACCGCAACCAAGAGAGAGCCGAGGAACTCGCCGAGGAATTTGGTGCCAAAGCCTACTCTGACATCGACGCCTTTCTCGCTGACCCAGAGCTTGAGATTGTCACCGTGGGGACCCCAAGTGGTGCTCATCTCGACCCCACCCTAGCCGCACTTCAGGCTGGCAAGCACGCCATTGTCGAAAAGCCTTTAGAGGTTACCACCGAGCGCATCGACCAGCTCATCGACGCGGCCAGCGCCAATGGCAAAACCCTCGCCTCGATACTTGCACCCCCACCTTCCCCGGTTCCTCAGCCGCCTGGAAACCCGGCCCCAGAAAGGAAATTCTTAGCAATCATTGGCTTGCGCCCCGAAACGCTGCAAGGGTCTCCCAACAAATCACGTTAAACCTTGGTAGCTCCCATGAAAGTTCCCCGAGCGATTGCCCTACTTGGTTTGCCCGCCGTCGCGGCGGGCCTGCTTCAGGCCGCACCTCCCATGACTGTCCCCGTGGGCGATCCTGGAAATGCCGCGGACTCCACCGGCTATGGCGCGGTCGCCTACAGTTACAAGATCGGCAAATTCGAGGTGACCAATGCCGAATATTGCGAGTTCCTCAACGCGGTGGCGAAAGCGGACTCGCACGAACTTTACGACGGCCGGATGGCAGGAGAGTTTGGAGGGATCATTCGCTCCGGATCATCCGGTGAGTTCAAATACGCAACCAAGGCGGACGGGATCAAGAAACCCGTAAGCTACGTGACGTGGGAGTCTTGTATCCGCTATGCGAATTGGCTGTCGAATGGACGCGGCAAGGGTGGCACTGAAGATGGACCCTACGCTATCAAGAGTGGCTTTGTCACCACGCCGGATCATGCCGCCCTCGCCGCTCGCAAGACCATCACGTGGGTCATCGCCAGTGAAAACGAGTGGTACAAGGCGGCATACTACGATCCCAAAAAGGATGCCTCTGGAGGCTATTGGCGCTACGCTCTGAAGGGTGGCTCGGCCCCAGAATGTAACATCAATACCCGCACGATCTCCATCGTAGGGTCGTACCGTTCAGCCGCCAGTGCCTACGGCACCTTCGACCAGAATGGCAACATGTGGGAGTACAATGAGACTCGCTCCGGAGGCAAGGTCGGCCTGCGCGGGGGGTCGCACTACCACAACGACCATGATGCGTATTTGTTGTCGTCGACCCGTTACGAAGTGCTCAGTGCCAAGTGGCCCAACTACGGGTTCCGCGTGGTGGCCCTCGGCTCCGGCAAAGGTAGCGCTGCTCCGAAGCCCTCCACGCGAACGCCGAAACCAAATCCTGCGCCGAATCGAAAGCCGACAACATTGAGAAGCGAGGCAGCGACTTTCTATGTCAGCCAGTCAGAAGGAGATGACAGCTGGAACGGAGAATCGGCTCGTCGCTCCGGAACTTCGGGACCATGGAAGACCCTGGCGCGCGCCTCGGTCGAGTACATCCCCGGGGACAGGGTTCTCTTGATGCGCGGCGACACCTGGAATGAGGAGCTCGCGCCCAAGGGGAGCGGGACCCCGGAAAGGCCGATCACGATCGCTGCTTACGGCGAAGGCGACAAACCCGTGATCGACCGGGAAGACTTCAAGAAGGACCTGACCGGAATTCGGCTCTCCGACCAGGGCGGCTTCAAGATCGTGGGCATCGAGTTCAATCGATGCATGACCGGCATCTACGGAGAATACTCCGACGGTTGTCCGACCAAAACATTCATCTGGGTCGAAGATTGCTACTTTCATGACTCGCTGCTCTATCAACACTACGAGGACTACCCGAAGCACAAGATTGGCCTCGGGATCTGCTTCTTCTCCTTCGAACGAGATAAGAGGATGGTCCTGAAGGATATCACAATCAAAAACTGTGTGTTCCGCAGACTGGCCTCGGGCATCTGGACCAACAGCCCCGACAACTTCAACAAGAACGCCTCCTACGTCTACAATTTCGGCAACCTGACCATGGACGGCTGCCTTTTTGAGGAAGGCTATCAGTGGCAGCAAGGAATTCGTGGAGTGGATGGCGGTGCGATGCGGAACTGTGTCACGCATGATGTTGGGCGGGGGTTCCGGTCATTCAACGGGGTGGCGGGATCCATGTTCTTCCGCTGCAAGGACTGGGTCTTTGAAGACAGCGAGTGGGGCTTTGTTTCCATCGGGCTGGGCAGCGGTGATGGAGAGGCCTTTGACTTCGAGGGCAATTGCGACAACATGACAATGCGCAACTGCCTGTTTCACGATACCGATGGCCCCGGCTTTCTTCTCTGCTGTTATGCCTCCGACGGGCACCCACACAGCGGGATCGCGATGGAGAATTGCGTCGTCAACGGAAAATCCATGCGCCCCATTGGGCTGCCCCGCTGTGCGATCGTGAACACCACTGACTGGAATGAATCTTCCTGGAAGAATTGCCGATTCTACCTTTCGAAGGGGGAAGCCCTCATGAGGGTGATGGATCCGGAGAAGGACAAGAAAACGAAGTTTATCGACTGCCTCGTCAAGGACCTCAGCCAAGCGTGCACCACCGCCAATCTCGCGCTGAAGGCCACCGCGAAGGCATCCTCTGAGGTTCGGGGGCACGAGGCGGCGAAGGCCAATGATGGAAACCCCGCCAGCGCGTGGAACGCGAACTTGCCCGGGAACCAGTGGCTCCAACTCGTCTTTTCCAGTGAACAGATGATCAACGAATTCAGAATCAAGGAAGATCCGTCCTCGTCGATCATCCGCTATGAGATCCAGTACGCGGACACCCGGACCAGGAAGTGGGTCAGTTGCTTCAACGGACGAGAGATCGGAGAAGATTTCATTGCGCCCATCGTGAGCCGTAAAACACGCAGCGTGCGCCTGCGTATCATTCAAACCAAGAGCGACAATCCTGGAATCATGGAGTTTGCAGCCTACAACGGCACTGCTCAGGCATTCAATGATGCCAACGGCGTCGCGGCAGGAAAAACGATCGGGAAATAGGTGCTCTCGAGGGCATGAACCGGCACCCCCCCCGCCTCTCACGCAGGACTACCGATGTGCTCGTAGCCATCACGCCTCACGCTGTGGCACCGGCGCCTCCATCACAGTGGCGCAGGCGTAGCTTTCTCTTGCCATGGCGCGACTGGCTCGTCTTCAGATGATGTGGGCGACTGTAGGCGCATCAAAACCGGAGGGGCTTCGGCCAGCAGTGGCGAAGGACTGTTCCCAACCTAGGTGAGAGGGAGGGCAGGCTTTGCAAATCTCGGTGCACATCCCTATTGCACCCCCCCTTCCCCGGTTCCTCAGCCGCCTGGAAATCAGGGCTGGAAAAGCGATTTCCTAGCAATAACCAACTGGAAATCAGCGAATTCTGCTGTAATCCTATTTCCGGACCCTACGGGATCAAGGATCAAGAAAACTCTTGCCATCCCGACGGGAGGTTACATTCTCCATCATTCCGGTGTCTGCCGGGATTGAACAGAAGCCTAAAAACAAAGGAACTTACCCATGCGACGTTTACATAGTGCCATCGCCATCGCCATTGTGATGGCCGTTAGTCCTTCTGCTGTAGATGCAGCTCTTTATTCCGACAATTTTGATACCTACGTGGCTGGCTCGAACATTCAGGGCCAAGGGGATTTTATCTACTGGGACAATTCCGAAGACCTGAATAGCCATGGGTTGGTCAGTGACGCGTACGCGTTCAGCGGGTCCAATTCGTTAATGATCGGTGGTCATGGCGGAGCCCATTACACTGATCCGGTGTGGCAATTTGCCGATGTCAATACGGGTGTCTCGCCAGTCAGTTCCGGACAATGGACGCAGAGCGCCATGGTCTACATTCCCGGTGATTCCAACACTAATTATGTGGATTTCAACTACATGAGCAGCCATCCGGCTCCCCTTACGTGGAGCGGAAACCCGCGTTTTCAAATGGCCAACGATGTAGTCACGGGGCCGAATGGCGGCTCAATGTCGATGGCTGGACTACGGGATAGGTGGTTCGAGGTAGTCCTTGAATTGGATCTCGATGCAGGGCAAGGCGAGATTTTCGTCGATGGCGATCTTCTGAGCACCTATGACTGGAATGCCGCCAACGGCAATGAATTTGACGGCATCGACTATTGGGCTCCTGCTGATTCGAGTGCCCTCTATGTTGACGACATCAGTTTGACCTTCGTTCCCGAACCGTCGGCGATGGTGTTGTCGGTCCTGGCCTGCATGGGCTTGATGTTGCGACGTAAGCGAAGTGCATAGCATGCAGTGAACGGCGCAACCCAGTTTTTCAACTGGCAGGTCATTCAAGAATTATTGCTAGCAGTCTGCCTGACTTGAATCTCGCATCGCCAGTTTCTTGATCTGGGGCGGAACTTTCCAGTAATGCCCGGCCGCGGATGGCAGCGGAGGATTGTTCTCGCTTCTCAGCCTACCTTCGAGCTTCCCGGCGCGGGGTGCGCTTCAGGACGGGTAGGCGGCCTCCGGTGTGCCCGTAAGGTCAAAAAACTCAGACGGAGGTCTGGGCCTTTGGAGACAGCATGAATTGGAGAGGGGACGGAGCAATTCTTGGCCGAAGGGCGGCGTAGCGCCTTGGTGTCAGGGGACGGCTCGGCGGCTCCTCTGAGGCGCATGGGCATGACGACGCAGAAGACGCCATCTGCCCGGCGTGCGACGACAGGACTCATCGAATTGGTCAGCCACAGGGTGGGGGCGATCTCTAGGGCGGTGGCGAGATTGGCGGGGTCGAGCGCCACGGCTGGGATGTTCCCGGTCTCGGTGGCTGTCACCTCCACGGTGGCATGGGTGAGCTGCAGGATGCCGCGCTTCTTGAGACGCAGTGTCACCGAGGCGTCCTGCCCGCGCAGCGAGCGGAGCCATGATAGAACGCCGGGCGGCGCTCTTCGGCGATGGTGACGGATGCGACCAGCGAGAGATCGTCGGCGCCCTAATTGGTGATCTCGATCCAGTCGGAAGGTTCGCCGTCTTCATCTGGAAGGCTGAATTCCGTAGCCGCCATGAATTCGGTGATCGCAACACTCGCCTGCGTCGGGACGACCGCCAGGACAGCGAACAGAATCAGGCCGGTGAAGGCAACAACTCGGGAAGTGCATCGGCGCGCTAATATCATGATCACTGACTGACTAATGCGAAATTGCTCTGGGTCAACGACGAGGGCAAATCCCGTCCGCGGTTGCTGATGTTGAGCCCAAAGTCGTCCCACGACAAGCCGAGACCATGATGGCGTCCTTGCCCGATGCTCGTGCACTCGCCCGATCATCAGCTTAGCGCGCTCTCGGATTCGCGGCTATCATTTCAATGTGTTACCGTCGCGATCCCAACCTTACTTGACGCCAATGCGAACGCTTCGAAGGATGCGCAAGTATGATAGCTAGCAGCTTCGCCGCAGGGTCTCACCTGGGTCCGATCCATGGTAGTTTGGTGGCTGTCGCCGTTGTCGTGATGGCTGCCGGCGATGCGAGGGGGGCGTGGACGGAGAATTTCGACAACTATGCCAACGGGAGCACGATTCTGACGCAGGGGGACTGGGTCGGGTGGCACCAGGTGGGGACCGAGGACACCATCGTGGATGATGCGCAAGCCTCCAGTGCCCCGCATTCGCTGCAGATGGGCGGTGACGCTGTGGTCGACCTCGTCCCGCAGTTCACCGGCGCCACCTCCGGAATCTGGTACCTCGACGTCATGACCTACGTTCCCGCAACTTCCAACTCGAAGAGTTCCGACATCGGATTCCTGGCTCGGCATACCGGCTTCCAAGGCGCGGGCGATACGCAGTGGTTCGGTCCCTTTACCCTGAATATGGAAACGGGAATGGCCAATGACACCGTGCCGATCGTCCGAGATAAGTGGATTCCGATGCGAACCGTTTTCGACATCGATGCGCAGACCTACGATATTCATTACAACGGCGTGCTCGCCAGCAGCGGTTCGTTTGACGGTCGTGATCATGCCGTGGTGGGCCTCGACCCCTGGACCCCGGCGGGGGCGTCCACCTTGTACTATGACGACTTCAGGATGGCGCCTGCCATCCCCGAGCCCACCCCGACCGTCACCGTTACGGAGATCAGCCATCTGGCTTCTGGCAATGAGCTCCGCATCCGGTGGGAAAGCAGCAGTGGATTCCTCTACAACATCCGCAGCCAAGTCCCTCCGGCCACGGAGAGTGAGGCGCCGCTCGACTGGCCGATCCTGATCGCCGACATGGAGGCCACCCCGCCGTTGAATAGCAGCACGATTCCCCTTCCGGCGGACCCGACTCGGCTCTTTGTGGTGGAGTCCTTCCAGGCTCCTCCGGTCTCCGTCTTCTCCGACGACTTCGAAGGCGGGCAGGGAGGATGGGCCTTCGGGTCGGACG
>JAPKFB010000120.1 GCA_028821775.1 Roseibacillus sp. | reverse complement strand
TTGGCGACCTCCGCCTGCAGGGATTTCCGGTTGCCGATCAGCACTGCTAAGAGTTTTCTTTTCAGGCTGGGTTCCTGAAGCTCCATGTATTCGACCCATCGTTGCTCGCGCTAAGGAGCCGGGATCGAGACCACCACGTCGTCGATATACCAACCGGCGAAGCTCTGCACTTCATCGCTTTCGAAGCGGAATTCGAGTTTAACGATTTCGCCGATCGCCTCGGGGGGCAACTCCACGCTGATTTCTTCCCAATCGGAGATGGTGCCATCGGTGGGATTGATGAGATCCACCCCAAGTTGTTGAGTCTCGTCGCTGGCCAGGAGGACGCGGACCGAGCCCCGGTCGAAGGCTGTTTCGATATCGCGGAACTGTTGGAAATGGAGCGTCGCCCCGGATGCGGAGGTAAGATCGATCGAGCCCGGTGACCGGAGCCAAATATCGGTGTTGATGCCGTAGTCGGTCGAGATGTTGGTGCCGACGCAGTTAGGGTTACTCTTGGCTGCCGGCGGTCCGGTCAGGGCGCCGCCAGCTGGGTTCCCCAGTTCCCAACTGGTGGTCCCGGTGTCGGGCGGAGTGTTGCTTCCCGAGGTCCAGCCCGAGGGAAGGGCCGGACCGTCGTCGAAACTCTCCAGGAAGATCGTCACCGGCGGGGCAAGAAACTCCTCCACGACGAAGAAGCGATTCAGAGTGGCCGGGAGAGGGAATGCGACGGTGTTGATTGGCGGGGTGGCAACGATATCCTGATTTCCTTCGAAGATTGGCCAGTCGAGTGGCTCTCCATTCGAGAGATCGGCTTCGCTGCGCAGGTTGTAGAGATTCCCACCCTTACTCTCCCAGCTGATGCGCAAGGTGTCGGTGCCAGGATCGCGGGAAACGTTGATGGACGAACGATTCGGGTTTGCGACGAAGGTGACCACTCCATGGGGGCGTGCCGCGAACACTTGGGAGGAAGTCCAGCTCCAGGTCGGCAGGTCGCCGAGAGCACTGATGATGCACACATTGAGAAACCACTTCTCGTCGATCTCCGGTGGATTTGGATGGAAGATCTCCTGGTCCGTCCCGGCCTCGGAATCGAAGAGCTGCCAGGGAAAGCAGATTTCGAGGATGCCGCCATTTGCCCCAACCTCGGAGACATAGTCAATGGCAACCCCTTGCTCATCCGAAGCGCTCGCAGGCCAGGCGGACCCGCCAAAGTTGGCATTAATGCTGGCCTCATGGAACACAGAGCGGAATCCGGCGTCGAAGGAGCGATCAAAGCGGCTTGTCTTGCCGGTGTCGGGATAAAGGACGGGATGGTATCCATCGAACATGTTTTCGCCGCCACCGTTCTCTTCGTTGTCGTTGTTTGGGTCGAGGTAGAAGTTTATGTTGTTGTTGCCTGCGAATCCGCTGGTCCCGCCCGGCCAGTTGGTTAGGTTGGTTTCGAACAACATGTAGAGCGCCTCGTCGTCCCACAGGAGTCGGAATTGGTAGTTTGGAACCGGCTGGGAAGTCTCCCCGGAACGCAGGACATGCTCAATGACCGACACCGAGGCGGCATCCCATTCCCCGGGGCTGATCACAGCGTCCAGAGTGGGCTTGGAGGTGGTGTATACGGCCTCGATTTCGGGCGGGTTCTGGCCAAGGGAGGAGCAGATTACGAGGGGTTGGAATACAAGGACGAGAATGGAAGATCTTAGCTTGGTCATTTCAATGGGTTTTGAATGGCGATTAAAAGGAACTTGAGGGCTAAACTTCAAGTTGATTTCTACGGCCTCCGCATTTTTTTGGAGCCCGATCCGATTTGCATGACAGATTTGCATGACAGAATGGTGGAGCAGACGGAGGAAGCGGTCGCCGAGATTGGCGATGGAGTTTCTCGCGCGAGTTGAAGGGTAAGGAGTTTTCGATCAGGCCCCATGGGTTCTGATCCGCAGCTATCGTAGAAGAGAATTGCTGCTTATGTCGTCCTCGGTCCCCAAGATCCCGTCCGGTCCGAGAGAGACGATCTCCGGGGCCTTGCTCTGCTCTGGATTTGGCAGGCGATAAACGAAGGGTCTCTCCCAGGCATCAAGCGGAAGCTGATCGAATAACCGCTCCCATCGTCCGGGAATCGGCGGGGTGGTGGGCTGCTCCACCAAGGCAAGCAATCCCTGCGCTTCGCTGGGATAGGTTCCGGCCCAAAGATGGTAGGACATGAGGAGGCCCATAGTCTCATGAATGCGTTTCTCCGTGGCCAGGATCTTTGAATTTGCGAACGCCCTCTGATTATTCCTCAACACGAACCAAAGTCCCACGATCCCAATGACCGCCGCCAGGGCAAGGATCAGTTGGAGAACAGGAAGGCGGATGATTGTCTTTCGTGGAGGGAGGTGCGTTGGCAGCGGACTCACCTCCTCCGAGGCGGCCGAGGGAAAAAGAAGGATGAGGGGAAGCCAGTCGGCACTTCCTTCGGGGGCTGCCAGGTTACGAGGTGAGAGGGCGCCCTTCTCTAGCATGGCCAGGAGTTGCGACTCCGTGAAGGGGCCCATGGAGTCGTTCTCGATCTGCACCCAGTAATTCATGATCTGTTGCACTCGACGCGAATTTTGGAATCAACGGCGGCGGGTTCTTAGAAGAGGGCCGGGCGGCCTGTCACCGGGAGGTTCTGCAGGTCGGCGGGCGGGCCCTCGAAGTGGGTGTCGACGAAGTCGTCCCACATCCCGCGGGTTTTCTTCGAGAGCAGTTCCTGAATTTCCTCTTCACACTTGCCGCAGAGACAGAGCGGATAAGGATCGAAGAGCATCTCCATTCCGAGCAGGACCCCTCCCATCGAGTAACTCTCCATCTCGATGCGGGGAGTCTGGCAGGCCGCGCATTTTTCAATCCAAGGGTTCGGATCCGATCCGAAGGCGAGAAGGATCGAGCGCGCTTTCACGTTTACGCGCTCCTCGAAAAAATGTGCGAGACTGGCGCGCGACTCCGGCGAAAACTCCTGAGCCATATTGGAGCGACAATCTTCACAAATCGCGTATTCAAAAATGCATTCATCTCGCCTGAAGCTCTTCGAAACCAAGTAGGGCAAATTGGGATCATCCAGGGAAAGACCACAGGATATGCAGTCTTGAAACGGTTTGCCTGTTTCGGCAGAGTGAAAGTCGGAGTAGGGATCGGGCTCGTGTGCCACCCCGCTACTTTCACTAATATCTTCAGTCTCGCAACTCTTTGATGTCGTTGGTGCGAAAGAAGCTGGTGGGAAGTTGGTTGAGAGCTCGGAGTTGGCCGGATTCTGCATCGTCCAAATGATAGGACTCCTGTATGGCCCGGGTGACGAAGGCCTTCGCGTTCGTGATCGAGGTAACCAGGCCTTCACCACGCGCAAGATTCGCGGCAATTGCGGCGGACAACGTGCAACCGGTGCCATGTGCGCTTTCGATCTTCACCCAGGGCGCGGAAAATTCGCGGATGGTCTCGACATCGCAGAGAGTATCGATGGCCGCTGGGTTTTCTTCCTGGTGGCCGCCGGTGAGCAGGACTGGACAGTTGAGTTTCTGGGCGAGCACCATGGCATCGACCTCATGAGGGACTCCGGAAAGTGCCTGCGCTTCGGCCAGATTTGGGGTCACTACCGTGGCGAGGGGGAGAAGGCATTCCCGGTAGGCACTGAGAACCTCGGGGGCTGAGAGGGTGTGCCCGGTGGAGGACTCCAGGACGGGATCCACTACCAGGGGAATGCCGCGTTCTTCGAGGAGTTCGGCAACCGCCACAACATGGCGACAGGAACCCAGCATTCCGGTTTTGATGGCCGCTACCGGGTAGTTCTCCAGGAGCAGTCGAAGCTGGGCCTGCAGGGTGGCCGGTGGAACAGGATGAATTTCAAGGACGAGGTGGGGGGTTTCCGCAACTACCGCAGTCACCGCGGTGACTCCATGGACGCCGAAGGCCGAAAAAGTCTTCAGATCAGCCTGGATGCCCGCTCCGCCGCAGCAGTCGGACCCCGCAATGGTGAGTGCGACGGGAGGAGAGGACATGTGAATAAGGTTAGGGATTTCTTTGCTTCTCCGCAAGCAAGTCGATCCTTGGCAAGGGGAGGGGAACATCTCAGCCTCTCTGTAGTGGATGCTTCGTTCCAAGAACTTGATGGGTTGAGCGTGTTGATCGACGATGTGATCTACATGCCGAGTCTTGATCACCCGGACGACCGTCCCCATCCATTCGTCTATTTCATCAATATCAAGAACGAGTCAAGTGAGCGGGTCTGCATTCGAGGCCGAAAGTGGATGGTGAGGGAGGACAAAACCGACGAGGTGATCGTGGTGGAAGGTGACGGAGTAGTCGGGCAGATGCCTGAACTCGAGCCTGGTGAGGAGTTTTCGTACAACAGCTATCACGTGACCCGGGCGAACGGCCACGCCGAAGGGGCCTTTTTCGGGCAAACCGGAAATGGTCTCAACTTCTTCGTCAGGATCCCACGTTTCAAGTTACAGCTTCCGGAGTGGGCTTGATTCCGTGAGCTCTAGGCATCCCCGCATGGGAGAACCCCTTCCTCAGTAGCGAGAAAGTTCATGTGGACATCGTGAGCCTCTGCGGGAAGCTTCCCGAGAATTTGGAGCGCTAAGCTTACTCCGACAAAGAGAGCGTCGGTCCGTGCATCCGACAGGGCGCGGTCGTAGAATCCCTTTCCGCGGCCAAGGCGCACCCCCCTCAGGTCGAAGGCCAACCCGGGGCAGAGGAAGACATCGATCTCCGAAAAAGAGACTTCGGGATGCCTCCCGGGAACCGGTTCCCTGATCCCAAAGGAGGCCGGGGCGAGAGAAGTGGGATCGCTCACCTCGTAAAAGTGAAGTCCACTACCCACGACTCGAGGATAGCAAAGTGCTGCCACGGGAAGGAGGTCATGTAGTTTTAAGAGACACGGTTCGTCGCGTAGGGCGGCGAAGGTCGCGATTGTCCGGTGCTCAGAGCCGAGCCACGTGCAGAGCCTTCGGACGAGCTCAGCACTCAGGATCCCGCCATCCCGAGGCGAGAGCTCAGCCAAGGCATCACCCATTTGGCTACGAATTCGTCCCTTTTCCTGAATGTTCATCTGAATTGCCACTTGCGGATAGTTCGGAGTGACAAGACAATACAGGCGATCCCAATGTTTAAGCAAGCGACAGCCTTGTTGCTTTTATCCGGTGCCCTTGGCTTCGCTCAGACGGAGAAAGAGGAGGAAGAAGCAAAATTCGATTACAAGCCACCGATGGTGCAGAAGGTGATTTTCGACGAGAGCATCACGATGCTCGATCAGGAACGTCACGAATATTCGTCGAACCTCGCCACCTATGCCGCCAATCAATTGATTTCCAAGAAGGCCACCCCAGAGGCTCTGGAAAGTGCACGCCGCATCCTCGCCTTGGCACTCCATTTGGAACGCCGCAACAGGCAGGCCCTGGTGGTCAACTTCCAGTTGAAACAAGGAATCATGCCTGAGATCAAGGAGGGGGACTACAACCCGCGCACCTTTTCGCGACTTCTCCTCGCTCGGGCAAAATTGCTTCTGCGTAATGACAATGAGCGCGAAAGACTGCTCGCACATTGCTTTGTGGAACTCGCCGCGCTCATCGACCCGCGCAATGCAGATGCTGTTTTCGCCTACGAGAATCAGCGCATCGATGTTGGCGACATCGACTGGCGTCTTCTCACCGACGCGGTCAAGGACAAGCCCAGTCGGGCCCCGGTGCCCGACCAGTGATCGCGTGATCTACTCGGCGACGAGAAATTGCTGCAACGAATCCCGCAGGGTCACGCGCGCTCTGAAGAGCTGGCTCTTCACCGCAGAGACTGAGAGGTTCAGGATCTTCGAGATTTCTTCGTAAGGCATGTTTTCCTGGCGGCGCAAGACGACGGCCAAGCGCTGTTTTTCCGGGAGGTTTGCGATGGCCTGCGCCACCGCACGCTGAACCTCGGCATGCAAGACTTGCGCATCGGGCTGACTCTCACTCGCTTCCGGGATTTGCTGGTGCCAATCATCCTCCTGCTCATCGAGGGAGTGCTCGTTGCGGCGTTGCTTCCGGCGAGTTTCGTTGAAGACGAGATTCCGGGTAATTGTGAAGAGAAAGGTGGTAAATTTCGCGGAGGGTTTGTAGCGCGGTGCGCTCTTCCAAAGGCGGAGGAAGACCTGTTGTGCGATGTCTTCGGATTCGCTGGCGTTCCCGAGCATTTTAGCCACCGTCCCGACTACCGCGTTCTGATGGCGGGTCACGAGTTCTTCAAAGGCGGCATGATCACCCTGCGCGACCTTGTTCATGAGCGACACGTCCACGGCGTCATCATCGACCCGATTGGGAGGTGGCGGTTCGGTCATGGTAAGCTCTCGGCCAGAAGGAGATACGAAAGAGGAAACCTTGTGACAACGGGGAAGTTGCGAAGCGCGCAACGACCGGAATTTCCGTTAAGATCCAGGGAAGGGTTCCGCAGATGGGGTCGTTGAATTTACAGGAGGAAAGAGGCTGGCGCAGGGGGCGTTTCCATCAACAAATTAGGCACAGGCAATCCCAATGAACAACTTCTCGTTCTTTCCAGCTCAAGTTGCTCGAAGATGCCAATTATGTCGGGCCCGCATGCGGTGCATTTGTCCAGCGGCCCCTCAAGTTTTGCCGTATCGGGAGGGAATGCCAGTTAGATTATTGACCTGTAATGTTTTAGCGGGTCGACGCGGTGCGCACTCATCCCTCGTTGATTATGCCCGGCGCATGAGAGCATAGCGGCAGTGGGAGCGCCTGCTTGATTCGCGAGAGGGAAGGCGCCCAAAGTTTCTTGTTGGCCCTCATCTTTGCGCGGTGAGGAGGTAATTTTGTTTAGAACAACTCCAGAATTGAACTAATTGAAAAATTGCCCCGCCGGCGCATTAGCCCTTAATTTCGAGCAACATCTGGGCGTTGTTGGGAAACTTTTTGAGGAAGAAAAGGAGACGCTCCATGGCCTCCAAGGGTCGGTGTCCTGACAGTCCGCGTCGGATGAGGTAGATTTTCTCGAGCATGTGTTCCGGCAGGAGAAGCTCTTCGCGCCGGGTCCCTGATTTGAAGATGTCCACCGCCGGATAGACGAAGCTTTCCGCGATTTTGCGATCGAGAACGAGCTCCATGTTTCCGGTCCCCTTGAATTCCTGGAAAATCGCTTCATCGGCCTTGGCATTGGTCTGGATGAGGGCCGTTCCGATGATGGTGAGTGAGCCCGCTTCCTGTGTATTGCGGGCGGCGGCAAATAGCCGTCGCGGCATCTCCAAGGCGCCAGCCACGATTCCACCTGACTGATAACCCTTATTTTTACCTCCTCGATCGGAATTGTTGTATGCTCGCGCGAGACGAGTAATCGAGTCGAGGACCAGGAAGACATCCTGCCCAGCCTCCACCAGACGCTTGGCGCGTTCGATGCACAATTCGGCAAGTCGACAATGGTTCTTGGCCGGCATGTCGTTGGAGCTTGCGTAAATTTCGGCATTGGGAAGCTGCCGTTTGAACTCGGTCACTTCTTCGGGGCGCTCATCGACGAGGAGAATCATGAGATGCATATTCTCCGAGTGGCGTTCTTCCACCGCCTGCGCAAGATGGAGTAGAATGGTGGTCTTGCCGGAACGAGGTGGGGAAACGATTAAGCCTCGCTGACCACGACCAATGGGAGAGAAAATATCAATCACCCGCGTCGTGAATCGGTCCGGCGAGGTTTCGAAAGGAATCCGTTTGATGGGATTGCAGGCCTTCAGTTCTTCAAAATAGGCCAGACTGCGTGCCTGCTTGGGCTTCATGCCGTTGATGGAAGTGACCTCCGTAAGTTGAGGTCCCCGGTTTCCTTCCTGAGCCATGCCATGAACCCACATCCCCACTCGCAGTCCCTCTTTGCGCACCAACTCGGGAGGAAGGAAGACGTCTTCGCTGCTTTGTTCAAAATCCTTCTCCGGGCGTCGCAGGAACCCAAAGCCTTTGGGCGCCATTTCCAGCATGCCGTCAACTTTCACCGGAGGCCCGGTTAGAACCGAGGCCCGGCGTTCTTCGCTCTCGTCGGGTTCGCGATTTTCCCTGCGGCGATGATTCCCATCATTTCCGCGCCCATCTCCACCACGGCGCCGTCCTTTGCCGCGAACGCGACCCCTTACTGGGCCGCCTCGACGACGACGACCCTTGCCACCGCCCTCACGATTGCCACCGCCCTCACGATTGCCACCGCCCTCACGATTGCCACCGCCCTCGCGATTGCCACCGCCCTCGCGATTGCCACCGCCCTCGCGATTGCCACCGCCACCACGGTTGCCATCGC
>JAPKFB010000119.1 GCA_028821775.1 Roseibacillus sp. | reverse complement strand
GGCCCAAAACTGTTCTGTGTTCATGGTTTTTTAGCGAACTGTGGGTATTTATTGGTTGGGAAAGCAATGGGATTGCTCAGTCCAGCATCACCAATCTTTGTGGTCCTTCGGCACATGCTCGGGAGGAGTGCACTTCAGCATGAGCCTACCGACAAGTGGGAAGTTTCCTGTGGCCCAGGTGTGTTTGTCAAATGAGGGTGAGAAAGTGCTGCGGGTATTGAGGAATCAGCACGCGGAGTGTGCTGGTAACTTGTGGAAACTGCCGGGCCAATCCTAGTAATCATTTGCGCCAACCATGGACCAAGAGTATTGTTAAAAGGATGGGTGGAAAAGCCTTTCCATTACCCTCTAACATCAATGCTGAGCAGGTTCATGCGTATCTTTCGCGACGCTCCCCGTCGGGCGGGGACGGGACGGCCACTTGGTGAGAGCGGAACACCGAAGCTCGGTTTGGCATTGTCCTCCGGTGGAGCGCGGGGGTTGGCACATGTGGGAGTGTTGCAGGTTCTCGAGGAGAACGGCATCGAGATTCATGCCATTTCCGGGGCGAGTATGGGGTCCTATGTGGCGGCCTTGTGGGCCGCGGGATTTTCGGGGCATGAGTTGGAAGAGTTGGCCGGGGAGATGCACGAACGCAAGCAGTTGTGGAAGTTGGCGGATCCGATCATCCCACCGATGAAAGGGCTTTTTCGCGGGTTGAAGGGGAAGGCTCATCTGGAGCGTTCGCTGGGAGAATTGCGCATCGAAAATCTGGAGCGGCGCTTGCTCATCGTGTCGGTGGACATTGACACGAAGGAGCGGATCGTCCTCCGGAAAGGGAGGCTCAGCGATGCGGTGCATGCCTCCTGTGCAATGCCGGGAATCATCGCTCCGGTGCATTTCGAGGGTCGCCGTTGTGTGGACGGGGGCGTGGTGGATCCGGTGCCGGTGGGAGCCTTGCAGAAATTCGGGAAGGTGGACCGGATCATTGCGGTGTCAGTGCTTCCGTCCTTTGACGAAGTGGACGAGGGCCGCAGCGACGATTACGACACGCTGCCTCCGAGCCGGTCCCGGCGTTTTCTGTCGTTCCTCAACCGTCGACTCAACGTGATGGCCCCGGGCAATGTGGTGGATACCTTCCGGCAGAGCATCCGCGCTGCGCAAATCCGCATGGCGCACGACTCGGTGAAGCGCGCCGACCTTTGCCTGCGACCCGAGTATTTCCCGGCGGCGTGGCACGACTACACAAACTTTGACCGCTTCATCCAATCCGGCCGCGAGGTGGCACTGGAGCATCTCGACGAGATCCGCGCCCTCTTGAAACCCGGCCCCCTTCCCCATGTCAAACCGAACGACAACCTGGTGGGCGGATGCGTCGCGTGACGAATCCAACCATCGTCAGAATGCCCTCCTTCGTCGCTTCCTGACGAAGCGGGTCGGGCCGTTCAGTACGTATTACCGAAATCTGTTCAAGGAAAACGGGATTGATCCGCAGGACATTTGCGGCACGGAGGACCTCGTCAAGTTGCCCTTCACCTCGAAGCGGGATCTTGTCAATCCGCGGGACTTTGTGATCATTCCCGACGAAGAGGTTCTCAAGCGTCAGTGGGCCACGATCAGATTGGGCCTCACCCGTGGTCCACAGCGGGCCAAGGAATTGTTGGAGGAGGAGCTGCGACCGATTTTGCTGACCAGTACGACTGGTCGTGCCGCCGCGCCGGTGCCATTTCTCCACACGAAGCACGACCTCGCCCGATTGGAAGAGGGAGGGAGGCGGATGATGGAGTTGTGTCAGTCCGATCCCTCCTGGCGACACATCAACGCCTTTCCTTTCGCTCCGCATTTGGCGTTCTGGCAGGCGCACTACGCGGGGTTGGGCTTCAACACCTTCGTGCTCTCCACGGGGGGCGGAAAGACGATGGGGACGGAGGGCAACGTGCGCTTGATCACGAAGATCAACCCGGACGCGATCATCGCGATGCCAACGTTTCTGTACCATCTGCTGCAGGAGGGTGCGGCGGAGGGAGCGCGTTGGGATCAGCTCAAGCGCATCGTGCTGGGAGGTGAGAAAGTGCCCACGGGGATGCGCCACAAGCTTCGCGATTTGTGCGCAGCGATGGGGGCTCCGGAGGTGGCGATCATGTCCACCTACGGTTTCACCGAGGCAAAGATGGCGTGGACCGAGTGCATGCCTCCGGATGACGAGGGTCCCAGTGGGTTTCATGTCTATCCTGACATGGCCTTCCTGGAGATCATCGATCCGGAAAGCGGTGAACGAGTGGCTGACGGGCAGCCCGGGGAGATCGTTCTGACGCCCTTGGACTCGCGTGGCACGGTGGTCTTGCGCTACCGGACCGGCGATCTCATCGAGCACGGCCTCGTGCACGAGCCCTGTCCGTATTGCGGCCGGACTTGTCCGCGGTTGATCGGAAAAATTTCCCGCGTCTCCGACATCAAGCGGCTCAACATCGACAAGTTAAAAGGCACCCTTGTCGATTTCAATGCGCTCGAGAACATCCTCGATGACACCGAGGGGATCGGGGCGTGGCAGATTGAGATTCGCAAACGCAACGACGACCGACTCAATGGCGATCTCGTGTTGGTGCATGCGGTGGCGATGTATGGAGGTCCCGAGGTCTTGCGTCAGCGAATCGAGGAACGCTTTCATCAGGTCACCGAGTTCTCCCCCAACGACGTCCTTTTCCACGACTGGGACGAAATGCGCCGCATGCAGGGCGTGGGAGTGGAGCTCAAGGAAAAGAAGATCGTGGACAACCGTCCCGCCGAACCTCTGAACAATCATGTCTGATCTTTTCATCCTCGCCGGTCTCCGAACTCCCTTCACGCGAATGGGAACGGACCTCGCTGCGCTCACCGCGGACGATCTCGGACGGCATGTTTGTTCCGCGCTGCTCACGCGCACCGAAATCGATCCGGGCGAGCTGTCCGAGGTGATTTTTGGTTGTGTGGCCCAGCCTGCGGAAGCGGCGAATGTGGCGCGGGTGATTGCTTTGCGGGCCGGGGTGCCGAATGAGGTGCCGGCGGTGACGGTGCATCGCAATTGTGCGTCGGGCATGGAGGCGATCACCACCGCGCACCAACGGATGATGGCGGGACTGGGGGATCTCTTCCTCGTCGGCGGCGCGGAAAGCATGTCGCGCATCCCTTTGTTCTATTCGCACAAGACGAGCGAAAAGTTTGGGCGCTTGGCGCGAGCGAAGTCGCTGCCGAAGAAACTTTCCGCGCTCGCTTCGTTCCGCCCCCGTGATTTCAGTCCGCGCATCGGCCTGCAACTCGGGCTGACTGATCCGGTCAGCGGGATGATCATGGGGGACACCGCCGAACTGCTCGCCCGGGAGTATGGAATCACGCGGGAGATGCAGGATGCTTTTGCCGCGGAGTCGCATCTCAAGGCGCTGGCTGCGCGGGAACAGCTCAATGCGGAGATCGCGCCGGTGCCGGTGCATGGAAAATCGATCGCCAGCGACAACGGCCTCCGCGACGACTCGACGCCGGAACGTCTGGCGCGCTTGCGTCCGATCTTTGACCGGAAAACAGGATCGGTCACCGCGGGGAACAGCTCACAAATCACGGATGGGGCGGTGGCTTTGCTGGTCGGGAGCGAAGACGCGGCGAAACGTCTCGGTCTTGAGCCGCTCGGTCGCCTGGTCTCCTACGCCTACGCCGGATGCGATCCGGCCCGGATGGGACTCGGTCCGGTGAATGCCATGGCTCTCGCCAAAGCGCGCTGCGGCCTGGGTCCGGAAGACGCCGATCTGGTGGAACTCAACGAGGCCTTTGCCGCGCAGGTCCTCGCCGTCCTCGCCGCGCTTCGCGATCCCGGGCGATGTGGTCTCGAGGGATCGCCGGGGGTCATCGAGGAGGAACAACTCAACCGTCGCGGTGGATCCATCGCGCTGGGGCATCCGGTGGGCGCGACGGGGGCTCGCCTTGTTCTCACTGCCCTGGATCAACTCCGCCAGACTGGAGGGCGTCGTGCCCTTGCCACCCTTTGTGTGGGTGGAGGACAGGGCGCCGCGCTCTGGCTCGAACGACTTTGAAGCCATGTCGAATCTCAACCTCAACATCCTGAACTCCATCGCCACCCTGACCTTCGATCGGGAGGGCTCCAGCGCGAACATTTTTGATCGCGGCACGCTGGATGAGTTGGATGCGCTGCTTGCCGAGATCGAAGGGGTCGGCGCGTTGACCGGGCTGCTCATTCGGTCCGCCAAGCCGACCATCTTCATCGCGGGGGCGGATCTGAAAGCCTTGTCGAAGGCGAAGGGGGAGGAGTTGAAGGAGCTCCTTGAAACCGGCCAGCGGATCTTCAACCGACTCGCCGATCTGCCCATCCCGACCGTCGCGGCGATCAACGGGGCTTGCGTGGGTGGTGGCTTTGAGCTGGCGCTGGCCTGCGATTGGCGGGTGGCGAGTGATGCTTCCGCGACGCGGATCGGCTTGCCGGAGACGCAACTCGGCATCCTCCCGGCCTGGGGTGGCTCGACGCGCTTGCCGGCGCTGCTCGGTTTGCCGAAGGCGCTGCCGCTCATTCTTTCTGGCAAGCTCCTCAATTCCGTCGCCGCGAAACGCAAGGGGCTCGTCGATGCGGTGGTGCCGGTGGAGCATCTGGAAAATCACGCCCGGACCTACCTGAAACGCGGCAAGCGTCGCCGGGTGTGGCGTCCGCTCCTGCACAGCAAGCCGGTGAGTTCTTTCATCGGGAAACGGGCCGCGAAGGATCTTCTCGCCAAAACCCGGGGGCTCTATCCGGGGCCAGAGGAGGCGCTGCAGGTGGCGGTGGACTCGGTGAGCCGTCCGCGCACGGTCAGCCTGGCCGCGGAGTGTGATGCGACTCTTCGTCTCGCCGAAGGCCCGGAGACGAAGCAACTCATCCGACTCTTTTTTCTGCAGGAGCACGCCAAGAAACATCGTCATGTGGAAGCGGCCCCACGGGAAGTGCGCCGGGCCGCGGTGATCGGGGCGGGGATCATGGGTTCGGGCATTGCCTACTGGCTCAGCACCCGCGGCGTTCCAGTGACCTTGCAGGATATTTCCGACGAGGCCCTCGCCAAAGGGCATCAGGTGATCGCGAATCTCTACGGAAAGGCGCGGAGTCGCCATGTGGTCACGGCGACCGAGTCGGCGCGGGGCCTGGATCGGATTCACCTCGCCAGTGGCCCGGTGCCATTGGGGAATTGTGATCTGATCATCGAGGCGGCGGTCGAGGAGTTGGAGATCAAGAAGAAGATCTTCGCTGACCTCGCGGCGCGCTCCCGGCCGGACACGATTCTCGCCACGAACACCTCGGCCTTGCCGATCCATGAGTTGGCGGAGGGACTGCCGCATCCCGAGCGCTTGATCGGGCTGCACTTTTTCAATCCGGTGCATCGCATGCAGCTCGTGGAAGTGGTGCGCACCGCGAGCACCTC
Source organism: Roseibacillus sp. (assembly GCA_028821775.1). Taxonomy (GTDB): domain Bacteria; phylum Verrucomicrobiota; class Verrucomicrobiia; order Verrucomicrobiales; family Akkermansiaceae; genus Roseibacillus_B. Next base: position 2,853 of record JAPKFB010000119.1, on the reverse strand, counting down.
CGACGAGACTCTCGCGACAGGCGTGGCCTTTGTGCGACGCATTGGCAAGTTGCCGGTGGTGGTGCGCGATTCGCCGGGCTTCCTCGTGAACCGCATCCTCATGCCCTATCTCGTGGAGGCGGCCCGGATCTTTGATGAGGGCGGTGATCCGGAGGTGATCGATCAGGCCATGCTTGAGTTCGGCATGCCGATGGGCCCCTTGCGCTTGCTGGACGAAGTGGGTCTCGATGTGGCGCAGCACGTCGCAGAAACGCTTGCCGTGGCGTTTCCGGAGCGCATGAAGGTGCCGGGAGTGGTGGTGAAGCTGCTCGAGAAGGGATTTACCGGGCGCAAGGGAGGGAAGGGCTTCTATCGCTATCACAAAGGCCGGTCGTTCCCGAACCCCAAGGCGCTTCGCCTGCGGAGTGGGCGGAGCGATGCGCCGGCGAATGTCCAGATGCACCTGGCCGGACTCATGACGAGCGAGGCGCAGCGTTGTCTTTCCGAAGGAGTGGCCGCCACGGCTGACGAGATCGATCTCGCCATGGTTCTCGGCACCGGCTACGCGCCCTTCCGCGGTGGTCCACTCACCTTCAACCCCCAATCCCCATGAGTGATTCCCTGATTGATACTTCCAAGATGTCCACCGGCGAACGTGCCGCGCTGGAGCTTGCGGAATCGTCGCGCGACATGCGTGAGTTGTCCGGTTTTGCAGCCTCGCTCTTCGACGGCGCGCCCGATTTCGGGGCCTTGTTCCCGTTTCCGGAGCAGGCCGCGGAGGACAAGGCGGAGGGCAATGTCTTTCTCGGCAGGCTCCGCAAATTTCTCGAGGAGAAAACCGATCCGGATGCCATCGATCGGGAGGGGGAGATTCCGGATGAGGTGATGAAGGGGCTCGCGGAGTTGGGGGCGTTTGGGATCAAGATCCCCGGGGAGTATGGCGGGCTCGGCTTGTCGCAGACGAACTACTCCCGTGCGGCGATGGTCCTCGGCGGGCATTGCGGGAACATCACCGCGCTGCTCTCCGCGCACCAGTCGATCGGTCTTCCGCAACCGCTCCTGATCTTCGGGACCGATGAGCAGAAGCGGTATTACCTGCCGCGATGTGCAGCGGGTGGCATCTCGGCATTTGCACTCACCGAGCAGGACGTCGGATCCGATCCAGCCCGCATGAAAACCGAGGCGGTGTTGACGGAGGACGGCAGCCACTATGTGCTCAATGGCGAGAAGCTGTGGTGCACGAACGGGCTGAAGGCCTTCGCGATGGTCGTCATGGCCCGCACCCCGACTGCGGAGAAGCCTCACGCCACGACCGCCTTGATCGTGGAAGCGGATTGGCTGGGAGTGGAGGTCGTGACGCGCTGTCACTTCATGGGACTCAAAGCGCTCTACAATGGTGTGATCCGGTTTACGGACGTGAAGATTCCGGTCGGAAACGTCGTCGCGGCGGAGGGGAAGGGGCTCAAGGTTGCGCTGACGACCCTCAACACCGGGCGACTGACCTTGCCGGCGGCCTGCGTGGGTTTGTTGAATCGTTGTCGCGACATCGCTGTCGACTGGTCCGGCAAACGAGTGCAGTGGGGACAGGAAATCGGGAAGCATGGAGCGATCGCCGCGAAGCTGGCCGACCTCGCTGCGGATGCCTTTGCGACCGAGTCGCTGGTCCTCTACACCTCCGCGTTGGTCGATGCGGACAAGAAGGCGGACATCCGTTTGGAGGCGGCTCTCGCCAAACTTTGGGGTACCGAGGCGGGGTGGCGGGGGGTGGATGCGACGATGCAGATCAAGGGTGGTCGCGGTTACGAGACTGCCGATTCGCTGCGCAATCGTGGGGAGAGAGCAGATCCGATTGAGCGCTTCATGCGCGATTGTCGGATCAACACCATCTTCGAAGGGTCCACCGAGATCATGCATCTCTTTATCGCGCGGGAAGCGCTCGATCCGCATTTGCGGCGTGGGGCGGCGGCGCTCGATACACGGAAGGGGATGTCGGAGCGGCTCAAGGCGGCACTTCGCGCGGGGCTCTACTACGCGACCTGGTATCCGAAGCGTTGGATGCCCTTGACTCGGGGAATTCCCTCCGGGCTCGACCCCGAACTGGTTTCCGGGCTGGCGAACACGGCGGTGCTGAGCCGCAAGCTGGCCCGCAGCATCTTCCACTCCATGGCTCGCTACGGACCGAAGCTCGACCGGCAGCAGCTCTTGCTCGGCCGCTTTGTCGACGTCGGTGCGGAGTTGCTGGTGATGAGTGCTTCCGCAGCCCGGGCGCATGCCTTGGGCGATGAGAACTCACTGAAGTTGGCCCGCTATATTTGCAGGCGGGGGCAACATCGTTGTGAGGCCTTGTTTGCTGCCAACCGGGGAGCGCCGGATGCGGAGGGCTACAAGTTGGCGGCGGGGTTGATGGGTGGGGGTCGGTAAGGAGTGGAGAGCGCCGATGGGACCGAGGTCCGGGGTCATGGAGGGAGAAGTGCGCCCTGAGTGCATCATGGCCGGGCGAGAAGACGAGAACAGGGGAGAGAGTGGGGTCATCTGATGACCATGGAGTAGGAACCGCCATGGAAGAGGGGTGAGGCAGGCCTGAGAATTGGACGACAAGTGACTTTGTGAGTCCTCCTCGTGCCTCCGCCATCAATGTCCTGTCCTCATGAAACTTGACCCCGAGCCGCGAGGCTGGGATGAATACAGGCGGAGCTTCGGGGACATATCCATCAATGACCTGTCCTCGTGAAACTCCACCCCTCTTCCCCCGGAACCCCCGTTCTCTCCTCTCCGATCTCTTCAACGGCTCCCTCAATCGCCCCACGCAAAAAGCAAATTAGAAAAATATGATGGGATTGAAACCTAACGCAATACCGCTCACCAACCTCCTCT
>JAPKFB010000118.1 GCA_028821775.1 Roseibacillus sp. | reverse complement strand
GCCCCCTGAAGGCGGAAATGGCTGGCCCAATATTCGACCTCACCCCCATGCCCAAAGCCCCTCGCTTCCGCAAACTTTGGTCCGAACACCGCTCGGGCTTTACCTACCAGCCCTTTGTAGACCTAATGGACCAGCCGACCGAACACCACCGCATTACTTAGTCTACCCTCCCCCGGAATCCTGATAACAAATATCTGTAGATGCTTCCTAGATCAGCCAAGAAGACCTCCCCCAAAAAGGACAGCGAGAACCAGGGCGGCACGGGAGAGCACCTCACCCTCTCCCAGCTGGAGCAATACCTCTCCAAAGCCGCCTGGATCCTGAAAGGCCCCATCGGAGCATCGGACTTCAAGGCCTACATCTTCCCGATGCTCTTCTTCAAGCGCATCTCTGACGTCTACGACGAAGAATATCAGACTGCACTAGATGAATCCGATGGCGACGAGGAATACGCCGCGCTGCCCGAGTTTCACCGTTTCGTCATCCCTGAGGGCTGCCACTGGGACGAGGTCCGTAAAACGACCACCTCGAATGTCGGCCTGAAGATCGAGACCTGCCTCCGGGAGATCGAGAGCGCCAACCAGGACCACCTCTACGGCATTTTCGGCAACGCCCAGTGGTCCAACAAGAACAGCCTCCCCTCTCTCAGTAAATTCAAAACCGCCAAACACACCAAGGGTGACGCATCCGGAAAAAAGAAGAAGCGTCCCGCCATCAAGATTGTGCCCAAATCAAAGTTTCAGACCATCGAAACAACCACCCAATTAGTGAGGGTCCTATTCGCCCTGTAACCATCCCCAATCCGATCAATCCCCCCCTCACCCTGGAATTGTCCTACCCCGCTTTGCATAGTTCACTGATGCCCAACCCTCTCACCATCTTCAATCATCGGCAGGCGCTGTCCTATCCCGATTCCTGAAAATGTCCTCAATCGGCTGGATCGACTTCTCTTCGGAGCACCGTGACAAGGTGCGGACCGTGCTTGATCTGTTGAAGAAGCGTGGGGTGATCGACGAGCTGGGGATCGGAGTGATCCGCGATGTCTTCGCTGACCAAATGTTTCCGGGGATCTCGACCATTCAGACCCGGGCGAAGTATTTCACGCTGACCGCTTACCTCATCCAGGGCTTCATCGAGCGGCGGGGAAACAAGGAAACCCTTGAGAGCTATCTCAAATACCACGAGAGAGAGAATCGCATCCATCTCGTCGAGCGGCACGGGGAGGAACACGAGCTAGGGATTGTTGGCGGCACCTTTGGGAGCGACAGGAAGCGGGGCGTGATCCGGAAGCCCTCCTCAATCTACTGGAACGGCCTGCGCACGTTCGGCTTCGTCACGCCGGACATTAGCCTCAGTGAGTTCAGCGCCCGCCTGACCAAGGGGAAGTCATCGCTCAAACAGATCCTAAAGGGAGCCAAGAACGATGACGGCGAAGCCTCGGAGACCTGGGAGGGTCAGCACCCACGAGTGACGATCCCCAGCCCCGACCCCGAATACTGGGAAAACCTCGAGATCGGACTCACCCCGGAGGAAGCCCGCCTCCTGCGTCAGCACATCACCGATCAGCAGCCCGGCAGCCTCATCGGGCAAATGCTCCTTCATGAAGAATGGCTTGAGGAGGCGCTTCAACTTCCTGACAAGGTCCCCTTCCCAGAATTCACTGCCCTCCCCTTCCTGCAACACATGCAAGCCCCGCACCTTGCGGCCACGGTCGAACATGCCCGGGACTTCTGGCACATCTTCTACGGCGCCCATATCCGGTACAACTGCCTCCTCCAGGACGGCGCAGACGACCCCGCCCTCGGTGAAGAGTTTCGCGAGAAATGGGAGCAGTGGCGGGAAGAGATGAAAACCTTCCCGCCCTCGTGGGATAGCAACTTCATGTGGGAACTGGTCGGAAGTCGGGCAAAGCGGATCGGGCCGACTCGGCGCTTCATTGACTCATGGATCGAAGAAACGCGTAAGGGGTGCCCCGACCTCACACGCTGCAATGAGCTTGTCCGCCTACAAGAGAGACAAAACAAGGGCGGCAGAGCCCGACTAGGTGCCGAGAATCGGGGCGGGCATCCCTCGGCCTGGATTGGTCTTCAGGAGTTAAACTACCGACTGCCCATCGTTCTCCGCCTCTTACGAGACATTCACGAAGGGGAGACGAAAGGAGGACGACATGCTTGATTGCCGAAGCGACCGTCTCGACTATGGCAAGCTCCTTTGCCCTCCCCCAGGCCACACTCTGGACCATGCGGTCGCAGCGACCTACAGCGCCGACCTTCAAACTCTACTCTCGATTCCAGTAGCCTTGGTCTATGCCCAAACGCTTGAGGGAGACCTGAGCGAGGCCCGGATCCAACTACTCGAAGCAATCAAGGAATTCTCAAAGAAGGTCCTGATCTACCACCAGAAGGGGCAACTACATGTCCCACCAACGGCAAACTGGCTCTACGCCTTCATGGAGGACGCACTCGTTCCCATTCTGCCCGATGACGCCTTCACCGCGTTTCACCCCAAGATCTGGTTGATCCGGTATCGGGCAAAGGACGACTCTGCTCCCCCGCTCTATCGCCTGATCGTTCTGAGCCGCAACCTCACCTTCGACCGCAGCTGGGATGTCGCCTCCAGCTTTGATGGAACTGTGGGCACCAACGCGAAAAAAGAGAATCAACCATTGATCGACTTCTTTCGGTGGCTCGAAACTCATCGCCCTATTCCAAGGTCCTCCGAGCTATTCGAGGAACTGAGCCGCGTCACCTTCGATCTTCCGGAGAAATTCACCAAACTCCTCTTCCATCCGATCGGCATCCCGAACTACAGGAAGAATCCCGTCGAACATCAGAAGGCTGACCGAGCGGTGGCCATCTCGCGATTTCTCCATCCAAAGGCGCTCCAGACACTGGCAAGCAATACCGCCAAGCAACTCCATGTTCTGAGCGAGAAGACCGACCTCGAGCGGATCCCCCTCTCTATCCGCCAACAGTTTCGGTCCTATCGGCTCAACGATCTAATCATAGATGGTGAAAGTCTCGATCTCGCCGAGGATGGGGAGTCCGAGATCCAGCGGCAGCATCTCCACGCCAAACTCTTCATTTTTCGAACTGTAGATCAAGACAGCCGATGGTTCCTCGGATCTGCCAACGCGACCGAAGCCGCATTTCGAAAAAACGTGGAGTTCATGGTCGAACTCCACAGTGGCGCCTACAGCGCTCGCCCAAGCCGGGTGCTCAAATCGCTGATCGAAGAGGATGGGACGGGAGCCTTTGTAGAATTTCATCCCGAAGCCGAGGAGAACGACAGCAAGGCCGACGAGCAACGCACCACGCTTCGCCGCTTCGAGCACGCCCTCTTGAATGCTCGAATGGAGGCTCGGCTGGAGCCCGGGAGCCAGCGAGGCACCTATGATCTTCTGTTCGAGATCACAGCTCCCGAGTTTCCCCAGCTTGGTGACATTTCAGTCACGGTGAAGCCCTTCAACATCGACACTGCAGCTCAAGCTCTCACGTCCGCTGACTCAACAGAATTGCGCTTCTCTAGGATCAGCGAAGTCTACCTCAGCCGCTTCCTCCATTTCAGCATCAAGGGAAAGGACCTCCCCACCCGTCAGTTTCTCATTTGCGTTCCGATGAAGGGTCTACCCCGGGGGAGACTGGACAACATCTTCCGGCGCATGATCGACAGCCAGGACAAGTTCTTCCAATACCTACGCTTCCTGTTGGGCGACGAGATCAGCAAGGAGGAGCTACTCAGGATTCCCGGTGTGAACTCAGGCAGCACGAGCAGCGAGGCGACCTCCTTCTTTGATGCCCCACTCTACGAGCAACTCTTAGTCGCCTCTTCACGAGCTCCGTCGAAACTTCGTGCGGTGGATGAAGTGATCAGTAAGCTGCACTCAGAAGAATCCGATGTCGTCCCGACAGAATTCCTAGAGTTTTGGAGTGCCTTCCGTCCCTTGATCCCAAAACTTGAACCGACCAACGATGAATAGGAGCGAGGCCGCAGAGCATTTGGAGGGCGCCCTTGGAACCTTGAAGGATTTCCAACGCAGCACGGTCGATGTCCTCTACAATCAGCTCTACAAAAACGATCAGCGTTCCATGCTCGTGGCTGATGAGGTGGGACTTGGTAAAACCGTCGTGGCCAAGGGCCTGCTCGCTCAGCTTCTCTTGCAACGTTTGCAAGAAGGCCGGCGACGCCCCCTGAAAGTCACCTACATTTGCTCGAATCAGGTCATCGCCAAGGAGAACCTCCGCAAACTCCATCTCATCCCCGAGGATGCTGACGCAGTAGAAGCCATCTCTCGGATCAGCTACCTCGCCCAAGAACCTCGTGAACGCCAGACGACCGGGACCAAACCGCTGCTCCAACTCAACACCCTGACTCCGGCCACCTCCTTTCACATCAGCAACTCCACCGGACTGCAATGGGAACGGGCCTTGATCTATGGTCTACTCTGCAAGGATCGCGCGCTGAAGCGGAACAAGCTAGGTCTGGGATGGATGCTCAAGGATGGGGTGCAGAAGATGAGGCGCTTCCGAAGGACTCTTGCGGATGCCGCCGGGGTGACCTTCCGGCCCGACCTTCCGGCCCATTTCATTGAGAAGATCCGGAAAGAACCTGTTCCTCTGAAATGCAAATGGGTTTACGAACATCTGGCCGGAACGAAAGAACGCACGCTCTATCAGGCGGTTAAGGAAATCAGCAACGACCTGAGGAATTCCAAAACCGAGAAGGCCCGGCACTGGGCCTGTCAGGAACTGACCAAACAACTACGAAAGATTCTCATCCACTGCTGCCTCGAATACGTCGATGCCGACCTCTACATCCTCGACGAATTCCAGCGCTTTCGAGACCTGATCGACAACGAGAGCGAAGAAGAACAAGCTCTGATCGCTCGCAAGATCTTCGGCAAATCCCGCACCAAGATCCTCCTTCTCTCCGCGACACCGTTCAAAGCCTTCACCGGACAATCTGACCACGAGGAAGGCGAAGAGCACTTCGCAGACTTCCGGCGGGTCCTGAGCTTCCTGCTCGACAACGACAAGGAAAAGCTCGCGCAGTATGACGCACATCGGGGAGCCCTTTATAGACAGCTCCTAACGCTACGCCCGGGCAGCGGCGACCTGAACCCCGAACACCGCGAGGCGGTCGAGAACATCCTCCGAAGTCGAATCTGCCGCACCGAACGGCACATCGTTGGCGCTGCGGGAAATTCTCTAGTCCACGACACTTGGAAGTCCGACCGCATGCCCTTCGGCACCGGAGACATCAGGAACTTCACGCTCACCGATCAAGTTGTTCGAGCTCTGGAGAAGGCCACCACCGCAAATGGAAAGCCCGTGGAGTTTTGCAAATCCGCCCTCTTTCCCCTGTCCTTTCTTGATCGCTACCAGCTCAAAGAGCGCCTCAAGACGCACCGAGACCATCCCGAAGTCACCAAGGCCCTACGTCATTCTCGCCCGGCATGGGTAGACCTGAAGAGAATTGATCACTACAAGTGGAATCTCGCAACCGACGGCGGCACCAGCGGCCCGAGCCATGCTGGCCTGAAGCTACTCGCCGAGAAGGCGATTGGTCCCCAGGGCGCAGAACTCCTCTGGGTTCCACCCAGCCTACCCTATTACCCCCTGGAGAGATGCTTCGCTGAGAGTGCTGGATTCACCAAGACTCTCCTCTTCTCCTCTTGGGTCATGGTGCCTCGCATGGTCTCCACCCTCCTCTCTTACGAAGTCGAACGCCAGACCATCGGGAACGCGAAATCAGTTGGTGAGCAGGAGAAAGGAACGCGCACCTACTTTAAGGAGAACCGAAGCCCGGTGCCCCAAATCAAATACGAGGCGCGTGGTCAGGGAGAAGACCGTCACCTGGCAAACATGAGTAATTTCACCTTGCTCTACCCAAGCCAATCGCTTGCCGAGGCGATCGAGCCAATGCTCAATCTGCGCGACGGCAAATCACTCGATGAGATGAAATCTGCCGTCAAGACGCGGATCGAAGAACTCATCAAGACTCACGATCTAAAAAAATATGTGAAGCGTTCCGTCGGCGGTGAACGGTGGTACTGGGCCGCCCCCCTCTTGTTGGACCGGGAGAATTCAGACCACCACGATACAGTCCAACATTGGGCAGCAGACGAGAGCGACGTCTGGGACCGTGACACCTTCTTCGAATCCCGCGGTGACAATCCTAGCGCAAAGGAAGAACACGCCGAAGAGTTCGTCCGGTGCTTCCATGATCCCAATAGCATTGATTTTGGCCCGATGCCGGAGAACCTGGCCGAGGTCCTCGCCGAACTGGCCCTTGGATCACCCGCGATTCTCACCTTCCGAAGTTTGCGGCAGCTATTTCCACAGGAGGACCGAGCCGCCCTCATGGTTCACGCCTTCAAGGTGGCTGATCAGTTCTGCGAGCTATTCAACAAGCCTGAGTCCATCGCGGCAATCCGCCTGAGCGCTCAACAGGAGTGGTATTGGCGCATGGTGGCGAACTACAGCGCAGCCGGCTGCCTTCAATCCGTCCTCGACGAGTATCTTCACCTCCTCAAGGGCCAGAACCTCGATTTGGATGGGCTCATGGAGCAGCTCATGGAAGCAGTCAATCTGAACTCCTCATCAATCAAGGTCGACAGCCTCGACTCCTTTCTCAACGACGAGACGAAGAGAATGCGGAGCCACTATGCCAGCGTCTTCGGCAATCAAGATCTCGACCGGGAATCGGGACAGGATCGAGCCACAGGCCTCCGCGAGGTCTTCAACTCCCCCTTCCGTCCTTTCGTCCTCGCCTCCACTTCCATCGGGCAGGAAGGACTGGATTTCCACTCCTACTGCCGACGGATCGTCCACTGGAACCTCCCCACCAACCCCATCGATCTCGAACAACGCGAAGGACGGATCAACCGCTACAAGAGCCTCGTGATTCGGCAGCACCTTGGCCAAAAATATCGGGCTGCAGTCGCTGAGAACGTTTCGACAGATCCCACCGACATCTGGGATCAACTCTTCGCTCTCGCCGAGAAGAGCGAACGCAACGGAACCGATGCCTGCGAGCTAGTCCCCTACTGGCACACCGATACCGATGATCTCAAAATCGAACGAGTCATCCCAAACTATCCATTCAGCCAGGATCACCAGCGTTTGGAGCGAATCCTCAAGACCCTCACCATCTACCGCCTCGCCTTCGGCCAACCCCGTCAGGAAGAACTTGTTGAGCACCTCCTGGATCGCGGTTTCTCGGAAGAGGAACTGGAGCACATCCGGGAGACCCTCATTGTCGATCTGTGTCCAATCAGCTATCAGGGATCGAAGTCCGACTCTCCAACCTAACCCTACACATGTCCTACCCCCCACTCTATCCTCGTCTTCTCTGCCCAGTTATTCATTCTCTTCCTAATGTTCCGCTATCTTTTTGGCCTCCATCTCGAAGGGGCCCCCGCCCCTCCCACCCAGCAGGGACTCCAATCCGCCATTTGCGGTCGTGAAAGTCTTCTGACCGCTCTGGAAGCTTCTCTAGGATTACCTCCCGTCCAGGCGTCTCCCCTCCTCCGCACCCTCGCTTACCGCGACCTCATCGCGGCCTCTCTCACCGAAGAGCTTTTTTACGCCCGGTCTTTCGCAAATGACCCGCTCGCCACCGCACGACTCCTGCTCGTCTGGCGAGACGCCCTCGATGAGGCTGATTGGCATGCTGATCTCGACCACGACAGCGCGCCTCCCCGTCTACAAGCCCTCGCCGCGCTCGAACCCGCTTTCGCCGACACCGGCTTTGCCGCAGCCACTCACGCTGGGCGGATCAGAGCCATTCGTGCCGAACTTGCCTCCGGGGCCACACCCGCCATCGACTCGCTCGTCATCATCGACCCTCCGGAGACTCTCCCCCGTTGCTGGCGTGAGCTCTTCGACGACCTCGGTGGCAGCTACGAGGATCCCGCCCCCACCGAAGCTCTACTTGCACCCACCACCACTCTCGGCGCGGCTCAAGCGGACCTCCTTGGAGGGACCAGCGAATCCTCAGGCAACGACGCAAGCTTGCGCATCGTCACCGCCTCAACCCCCGAAGCCGCCGCCGAGGCCCTCGCCTCCCAGCTTGGCTCCCTCGAGTCGGCCTCTACCACCCTCATCGCAGACTCCTCGGAACGGGCGCTCCTGAACCGCCACCTCGCCCACCACGACCTCCCCCTTACCACCGCCAAGACAGAAACTGCCGCCGCCCTTCTTGAGTTGCCAGCCCTCTTTCTACGCTGCCGCATCGCGCCCCTCGATCCACAGGCTTGGATCGAATTTCTCCTCCACTCGATCTCCC
>JAPKFB010000196.1 GCA_028821775.1 Roseibacillus sp. | reverse complement strand
ATTGCCTCTACAGCTTCGATCCATGCCTCGCTGGTGAACTGGCATCCTTGATCGGTGTTGAAAATCTCCGGTGAACAACCCGCTGTTCTGTGCGCTTCTTGCAGAGCTTCCAGACAGAACGAAGTGTCCAAGGTGTTCGAGATACGCCACGACAATACCGCGCGAGTATGCCAATCCATCACCGCCACAAGGTAAGCGAAGCCCCTCTGCAGCGGAATGTAGGTGATGTCCGTGCACCACACCTGATCGGGACGATCCACCGTCAGATCCCGTAAAAGATAGGGATCCTTCCGATCTCCTGCGTCCGGAATGCTCGTCTTCGGTTTCGGAGCATCCACCTCCATCCCCATCACTCTCATGAGACGCCGGACTCGCTTGCGACCCACGGGCCAGTCTCGCTTTCGAAGTTCGCAAACCAGCTTGCGCTGGCCGTAATGCGGCCCGCGGGTGTGAACCTCGTCGAGATCGCGCATGATCTCCTTATCTTCGCCGTCGAGCTTCGGGCGCGTCCCCAATCAATTGCGATTCACCTCCAGCAGGGCGCACTGGTGACGGACCCTGAGCTCGGGATGATTCTTCTCAATCATGGCTTTTCGTTCCGATCGATCCCGAGCTCCACGCATTTTTTTCGAGGAACTCCTTCTCAATGACGAATTGTCCCACCTTGCGCTCCAGACGGGCCTGGGCGCGCTCGGTCTGCGCGGCCTCGGCCTTCGCATCGGATTTCGAGCCGAACACCTCCGGTAAGCGTTCCTGCAGTTCCTTCTTCCAGGTGCTCACCTGAACGGGATGGATCCCCTCATCCTGAGGGATCTGGCTTCCCTTCAATGCCTCCAGGGCGACTCGCGCCTTGAATTGATTCGCTTCGCTCACCCTGTGGGCAGTCCTCCGGACCGTCTATCTCCGCTATGCTCCGGTTCAGCACTGTGGATTCTTTTCTTTTTGCTTCACGGTTTGTTGGTTGGCTACGCAACCCCCAAATCCTACCGCCTCACAACAATCCCCCTGTCTCCGAATTCGGGGACCACTTCACATGCTCCCTATGTCGGGATCCCATGAGCCCTCCGCCAAGAAAAAGAGCCCGGCTCCTTCTTTCGAAGAAGCCGGGCAAATACCTGGCAACGACCTACTCTCGCGGGGCCTTTCGCCCAACTACCATCGGCGCGGCAGCGTTTCACTTCCGGGTTCGGAATGGGACCGGGTGGTTCCACTACGCTCTGGCCACCAGAGGCCGTGCTTCGCTTTGTTTCTCATCAAAACGCGGCCTCCGGGTACCAAATGCCGCTCTCTGACATCCATGTGAAGAATTCAATTTCAAGTTCTCGATCTGAATTAACCTGGTCCGTCTAGTCCTTGAAATTCCCGATCTCAAGAGAGAAGGAATCAAGCCTATCGGATGATTAGTACTGGTGAGCTGAATGCATTGCTGCACTTACACCGCCAGCCTATCAACGTGGTGGTCTACCACGATCCTCAGGGAAAATTCATCTTGGGAGGAGCTTGGCGCTTAGATGCTTTCAGCGCTTATCTCTTCCGCACTTAGCTACCCAGCCGTGCTCTTGACAGAACAACTGGAACACCAGAGGTGCGTCACTTTCGGTCCTCTCGTACTAGAAAGTGAACCCCTCAATTTTCCTACGCCCACAGAGGATAGAGGACCGAACTGTCTCGCGACGTTCTGAACCCAG
>JAPKFB010000117.1 GCA_028821775.1 Roseibacillus sp. | reverse complement strand
GGGAGCGGAGCATCTTCTTTGCGCGCAACGAGATGGATCAAAGCCAATTTGCGGAGGAGGTTCCCCTCGTGCGCGCGCTGATCTTACGGACGAGAAAGCGTTCTCGCACCGTGGCGTCACCCAGTCTCCCGGCGGCGTCCTGATCGATTTCGAGAAGGCGTTTTCGGATGCGCTGGAAGTGATTGAGAGGGGCGAGATCGAGCGCGACTTTGCCGCAGGTGACGAGGGCCTGCGAGACCTCGAGAGTGGGTTTCTCCTTGAGCAGGAGGGCGAGGCCGACGACGACGGAGCGCGGAATCGCCTTGTCCAGTTCGTTCTCGGTGATCGTTCCGGATCTCTTGGCGTGGGTGAGGTTGATCTTCTCGATGGCGGAAAGGTAGTTTTAGGCCTCTCGGCTGGTTACCGCGAGAGGGAGGGCGAGGGCGGTGAGGAGAGGGAGATGAGGCTGGGATGGAGCGTCATGACCATGAGGACACCTTGGCCAGGCCATCCTTGGAAGAACGCGCGAACTTGCCAAGGGGGGACTGGGGGTTGAGTCTGAAGGGGTGCGAGGGGACAAGGATGTGGAGGTCAGGAGAATCGGGCAGCCCGAGCGGGCGAGCGCGGATCGAGTGGCTGTTGAAGAGCCTCTCCAGTTGGTGGTGGAGGGTCATGCGGTGGCGGTCCTGATGAGGACCCCGGGTCATGACGAGGAGTTGGCGGCTGGGTTCCTGCTCACGGAGGGCATCGTCTCCTCACCCAGAGAGATTTCGCGGATCGACCTGGAGGCGAAGGATAATCACGCGCTCGTATTTTTGGCCGAAGGAGTGACGGTCGATTTCGAGCGACTGACGCGGCACTTGTTCAGTGCGTCCTCCTGTGGGTTGTGTGGGAAGGCGACCATCGAGGCGATCACCTCCGTTCACGAAGCGCTGGGGGAAGGGGCGAGGTTCAAGGTGGATGCGCTCTTGAGGGCTCCGGACGCCCTCCGGGCCGGGCAGGACACTTTCGAGCACACGGGCGGATTGCATGCCTCGGGAGTCTTTGATGCCGAGGGCAATCTTCTTGCGCTACGGGAAGACGTGGGACGCCACAACGCCTTGGACAAGGTCCTGGGCTGGGCATTGTTAGAGAGCGTGGATCTTGCTCATGGCTTTGTGCTCATGTCCGGGCGGGTTTCCTTCGAGTTGATGCAAAAGGCGCTCGCGGGGCGTATCCCGTTGGTGGCCGGAATCTCAGCGCCGTCGTCTCTGGCAGTGGAGTTTGCAGAAACATCCGGTCAAATCCTGGTGGGATTTCTTCGTCCGCCCCGGATGAATGTCTATGTGGGCGGGGAGCGGGTGGAATAGGGGCTTGGACCTTCTTCCGGTAGGACCACTTAGAACTTCTCCAATTTCACGGCGCAGACCTTGAGCTCGGCGGTTTCTGTCACCGGGTCGTAGCCACTGCCAGTCAGGATGTTAACCGGCACACTGGCGAAGCTGAAGCTCGTGAAGACCGTGCCCTGCGGTGAGCGATCGGTGGTGCGGATCTTAATTTGGATTTCCCCTCGCCGACTGGACATCCTGATGATTTCGCCGTCGGCCATGTCCCATGCTTCGGCGTCCGCAGGATGAATCTCGAGAGATTCTTCGCTGAGGAGATAGTCGATGCCGGCACTGCGCCCGGTTTGAGTGCGGGTGTGGTAGCTTTCGAGTCTGCGCCCGGTGGTGAGCCAGACCGGAAACTCGTCATCGATCACTTCGGCGGGGTCGCGATAGCCGATCACCTTGAAGAGACCGCGACCGTTCTTGAATTCCTTCTCGTGGAGCCGGGGAGTGCCGGGGTGGTCCTTGTCAGGGACCGGCCAGCTGTATTCGCTGTTCTCGATGCGGTCCCAATCGAGTCCGGCATAGATCGGGCTGAGGGAGCACAGTTCGTTGAAGACGTCCTTGGCGGACTCGAATTCGAATCCAGGAGTGCCGATTCGCTGGGCGATCTGGGAGATGATCCACCAGTCGGGCTTGGCCTCACCCGGAGGGGGGACTGCGGCCCGCAGGCGCTGTACGCGGCGCTCGGTATTGGTCTGCACCCCGTCAGTTTCGGCGAAGGCGGTGGCCGGAAAGACCACGTCGGCGAGTTGGGCGGTCTCGGTGAGGAAGAGATCGATCACGACGAGGTGGTCGAGCGATTTGAGAGCGTGCTCGCAATGCTTCATGTCCGGATCAGAGATCACGGTGTTTTCACCATCGATGATCATGGCGTGGATCCCGCCCTCTGCACTGGCCGCCTGATTGAGAGCGGTCACCTTGGTGATCCCTTTTTGTGCCTCGATCTCGATTCCGTAGGCTTTTGAAAACTTCCTGGCCGAGGCGGGATCGTCGCAGGGTTGGAAGCCGGGGAAATTGGCAGGGACGGCTCCGCAATCGCCCGCGCCCTGAATGTTGTTTTGCCCGCGCATCGGGTTGATGCCGCCGCCTTCGAGCCCGAGGTTACCGGTCATGAGGGCGAGGTTGCAAAGGGACTGGACGTTATCGACCCCGGAAATGTGCTCGGTGATGCCGAGGGTGTAGTAGATCGCGGAGGGGGTGCCCTGGCCATACAGGATGCCGGCCTTTTCAAGGTCGGCGGCGGGGACTTCGCAGATTTCTGAAGCCCATTCGGGAGTGAACTCCTTGAGGTGTTCGAGAAATTCTCCGACTCCGCTGGTGCGGGCGTCGATGAAGTCCTGATCAATCAGTCCCTCGCGGGCGATGACGTGCGCCATGGCGAGGAGGAGGGCGACATCGGAACCGACCCGGATCGGCAAATGCAGGTCCGCCATCTTGGCGAGTTGAATCTCGCGGGGATCAGCCACGATCATCTTGGCGCCGTTCGCGATCGCCTTCTTGAGACGGGTGGCCGCGACCGGGTGGCACTCGGTCATGTTGGTACCGATGCAGAAGATGAGATCCGGATGCTCCATGTCGCGGAGCGGGTTGCTCATCGCGCCTCGTCCGATCGTGGCGGCCAGACCGGCCACCGTGGGTGCGTGTCAAGCACGACTACAGTTGTCTATATAGTTCGTCCCAAAGCCGGCCCGGATGAACTTCTGCATGGTGTAGGCGGCTTCGTGAGGGGCGCGGCCCGAGGCGACACCGTAGACCGCGTGATTGCCATACTTCTCGCGAACCTTGAGGAAGCCGTCGGCAGCCTTCTGCAAGGCTTCGTCCCACTCCGCTTCCTTGAAGGTTCCGTCCTCCTGCTTGATGAGGGGCTTGCTGAGGCGATCGGGATGGTGAACGAAGTCGAAGGCGAACTGCCCCTTGATGCAGAGGGCGCCTTCGTTGGCGGGGCCGTCCATGGCAGGGTGAATGCCGACCACGCGATCGCCCTTGGTGAGAATGTCGACGCTGCAACCAACCCCGCAATAAGTGCAAACCGAGCGCGTCTTCTTGATCTCCCCCGGGGTGTCCTTGGCCCGGATGGCCTTCTTGTCGGTGAGGGCGCCGGTGGGACAGGTCTGCACACATTGTCCACAGAAGGTGCAGGAGGAATCGCGGAGGTCGTTGTTGAACTCGGTGATGATCTGGGTGTCGAACCCGCGATTCATGATGTTGATCGCGTGATCACCTTCCTGTTCGGCACAAACCCGGACGCAACGGTAACACGAAATGCAGTTGTCGTAGTCGCGCAGGATGAAGGGGTTCTTGTCCTTGGAGTTGGAGGTGCCGCTGCGCTTGCCGCCGAAGCGTCCGGTGCGGGCGTCGTAGCGCACGAGGAGGTCATTCATTTCCTGCGAGGCGTAGCCGGACAGTTCGTCCACCTTGGTGTCACGATTCTCGCTTGCGACCAGTTCGAGGAGGGTCTTGCGGTGTTTTTCGAGGGTCTTGGTTCGGGTTCGGACCACCATGCCTTCGGTCGCCTTGGTGGTGCAGGAGGCCACCGGATTGCGGATTCCTTCGACCTCGACGACGCAGAGTCGGCAAGCCCCAAAGGCCTCCAGGCGGGGATCGTAACAAAGAGTGGGGACCTCCCTGCGACAGCGCTCGGAGACCTCATAGATGGTTTCGCCTTCGCGGAAATCCACGGGCTCCCCATCGAGAGTGAGGGTGCCAACGCGGATCTCTTCGGCGAGCTGGTTCATGGTCTGGGGGGAGAATCTAGCGGCAAGAGAGATGGGTTTCAATGGCATCCGGAAAATAACGGAGCAGGCTTTCGGTGACGAGA
This sequence comes from Roseibacillus sp., assembly GCA_028821775.1. Lineage (GTDB taxonomy): Bacteria > Verrucomicrobiota > Verrucomicrobiia > Verrucomicrobiales > Akkermansiaceae > Roseibacillus_B. The sequence goes on along the minus strand of JAPKFB010000117.1, from coordinate 4,333 downwards.
GGGGCGGCCATCCCAAGGCCGCAGGCGCTGGTGGCTTTCATGACACTGCCGATGTCTTCCACCTCGTCCTTCCAGTCGCCCAAGGCAAGATCACCCCCGCTGTCATTGAGCCGTTCGGTGAGGCGCTGGGTGCCGATGCGGCAGGGGAAGCATTTTCCACAGGATTCGTGGGCGAAGAATGCCATCGCATCGTGGGCGGCCTGCACCATGTCGCGGCTGTCGTCGAAGACGATGATGCCGCCTGCCCCGAGGAAGGATCCCTTTCCACGGATGCAGGGTTCGTCCAGCGTGACCTCGAGGTCGTCACCGGCGAGGAAGCCGCCGCTGAGGCCCGCCATGGTGACGGCTTGAATGGTGCGTCCGTCGCGAGGTCCCCCGGCCCAGTCGTGGAGCAAGGTGGCGAGCGGGAAGCCGAAGGGCACTTCGTAGTTGCCCGGACGTTGGATGTCGCCTGAAAGGGAAATGACTTTGGTGCCGGTGTGATCGCCGAGGCCCAGTCCTTGGTACCATTGCGCCCCCTTGCGGGCGATGTGGGAAGCAGAAGCGAGAGTTTCCACGTTATTGACGACGGTGGGGAGATCTTCGAATCCGTGAGTGACGGGGAAGGGAGGGCGGTTGCGGGGGAAGGGATGTTTGCCTTCCATCGAGTTCAGGAGGGATCCTTCCTCGCCGCAGATGTAGGCGCCCGCTCCGCGCACGATCTTGAGGGAAAAATGGAAGCCGGTTTTTCCCAGGATATTGTCGCCCATCAGATTGGCGGCATGGGCCTCATCGATGGCTTGCTGCAGGATGCCCTGGGTCTCGGGATATTCGTAGCGGAGGTAAATGAAGCCGCGATGGGCGCCCGTGGCGAAGGCGGCCAGGATCATCCCTTCGAGCAGGGCGTGCGGATCGTGATCCATGATGGCGCGATCCTTGAAGCAGCCCGGTTCGCCTTCGTCGGCATTGCACACGATGGACTTCGGATTGCCCGCGGCTTCGGCGACGGCCTTCCACTTCACGCCGGTGGGAAATCCGGCGCCACCACGGCCGGCCAATTTGGAGTCGGTGATGATCTCGACCAGCGCTTCGGGAGATCCCTGCACGGCTTGCTCGAGTCCGAGGTAGCCGCCGCTGGCGCGATAGCCCGCCAGGGTATGGCGACCTTCCGCGCGGATGTGCCGGAAGACACACTCTTCGCTCCCGCCGGGATTGGGGGCGGGCAGGGGGGTGGCGCGATGGTCGAGCGAGTTTGCATCGCTGCCTACCAAGACCTGATCGCCGTGCAGGACGGGCACCATGTCGTCGCAGCGACCTGAGCAAGGCATCGGGGTTGCTCCTTCAGACTTGAGGGCCTCGAGCATTTCCTTTCCGCCATTGAGGCGGCACACGTTGCCGGTGCAGACTCGCGGGGTGGCTTTGCCGTTCTTCGAGCGGGAAAAATGATGGTAGAAGGTGATGGTGCCGAAGAGTTCCGCGAGGGGGATTTTCAAGCCGGTGCTGATCACCCGGATGGCCTCTTCGGAGAGGTAGTCATCACGATCGTGAAAGGCGTGCAGCACGGGAAGGAGAGGGGCATCCTGGTCCTTCCATTGGTCAATGATCTCCTGATCGGTCACTGGTGGACCTTAGGAAAGCCGGACGGTGGCTGCCCAGCACGAAAGAGCGCAGGATGCGCGCGCTCTCGAAAGCTCGGACGGAATGGACGCGCAACCGAGGAGCGATTCGATTTTATCCCCGGGGGGTGCGACGGTTTCTGCGAATCCGGGTGGCAGAGCGCTCGGTGAGGGCGGAGTTGTTGATTGCAAATCCGTTCCTGGTAGCTGATGACAGCTCCGTGAGGAAGCTGCTTTCACTCCTGTTTCTCGTGGTTGCGTTGGCGAGCACGGCCCTTGCGCATCCGGGAGGCCATTATGAGAAGGATCCCTTTCGTCAGCTCGACGAAGTGCTGCCGGATCCCAACAAGCTGCGAGGTCCCAATGGGGCGCCCGGGCCGGAATACTGGCAACAGCGGGCAGACTACAAGATCTCGGTTGTCCTCGATGACTCAAGGCAACGGCTGAAAGGGTCGGAGACGATCACTTACACCAACAACGCGCCGGTTGAATTGAGCTATCTCTGGGTGCAGCTTGATCAGAATCGCTTTGAGCAAGGGGCTCTCGGACACCAGGCGATGGAGGCTCCCGACTTCGATGAGATCGGCTTCCGGACGCTGCGGAGCGAGTTGGCGAGGGAGGACTTCGAGGGCGGTTACGAGATCAAGAGTGTGCACGGAGCCGGGAACAAGGCGCTGCGTTGGATTATCGTGGACACCATGATGCGGATCGAACTGAAGGTTCCGGCCGGAGGGTCGGTCAAATTCGGGATCGATTGGGAGCACAATATCGTGAATGCGAAACGCATGCGGGCCCGAGGAGGGTTCGAGCATTTCAAGGAGGAGGACAACTATCTCTACACCATCGCGCAGTGGTATCCCCGCATTGCGGCCTTCACGGATGTGACCGGGTGGCAGCACAAGCAGTTTCTTGGGCGGGGTGAGTTCACGCTGGAGTTTGGCGACTACGAAGTCGCGCTCACGGTGCCCGCCGATCACATCGTGGCGGCGACGGGCACCTTGCAGAATCCGGAGGAGGTTCTTTCCGTGGTACAGCGTGAACGCCTGCGTCGGGCGGCGAGTTCCGAGGAACCTTCCTTCATCGTGACGCCGAAGGAGGCCAAAAAGAATGAGGGGACCAAGTCCAAGGAGAGCAAGACGTGGGTCTTCAAGGCCGAGAAGGTGCGGGATTTTGCGTGGGCTTCTTCCCGCAAGTTCATTTGGGATGCCGCCAAGGTGCCCGTGGGTGAGGAGAAGAAGAAAGTCTGGGCGATGTCCTTCTATCCCAACGAAGGGGAGCCGCTGTGGAGCCATTACTCCACCCATTCGGTGATCCATGCCCTGCAGGTGTTTTCCAAACACACCTTTGACTATCCCTATCCGGTGGCCATCTCGGTGCACGGTCCGGTGTATGGGATGGAGTATCCCATGATCTGCTTCAATGGTCCGAGACCCGAGGATGATGGAACTTATTCGCGAAAGACGAAGTACGCCCTCATCTCGGTCGTGATTCATGAAGTCGGACACAACTGGTTTCCCATGATCGTGAATTCGGATGAACGGCAGTGGACTTGGATGGATGAAGGTCTCACGACCTTCTGCCAGTTTCTGGCCGAGCAGGAATGGGAAGAGAAGTATCCCTCCCGGCGCGGAATGCCACCGAGCATCGCGGACTACATGAAAGGCGATGATGAGATGCCGATCATGACGAACTCCGAGTCGATCAGGCACTTTGGCAGCAATGCCTACGCGAAACCTGCGGTGGCCCTGAACATCCTGCGGGAGTCGATCCTGGGTCGGGAAAACTTTGATTTTGCCTTCAAGGAGTATGCCAACCGATGGAAGTTCAAGCGACCGACGCCAGCCGATTTTTTCCGGACGATGGAAGACGCCTCGGGGGTGGATCTTGATTGGTTCTGGGCGGGTTGGTTTTACACCACCCATCACGTGGATCTCGGGATTGAAGGAGTGAGATTGTACGAGATGGATACGAGGGATCCCGATGTGGAAAAGTTCAAGGTCAGGGAGAAGGAAGAGAAGGAGGCAGCCAAATTGCTGACCAACAAACGCAACCAAGACATCGATCGCTACACCGATCGGTTTCCCGATCTGCTCGATTTCTACAATGATCACGGAAAGCACGACGTGACCCCGAAGGATCGCGACAAGTTCGAGGAATTCATCGAGAGCCTCGAAGATGATGAGCGGGAAATTTTGCGCACTCATCGCTACTTTTACGCGATCGATTTCTCGAACAAGGGAGGCCTGGTGATGCCGGTGATCCTGAAGGTTGGCTACGAGGATGGGGAGGAACGGGTGATGCGTCTGCCCGCCGAGTTGTGGCAGAAGAATCCGAAGAAGGTCTCCAAGCTCCTGGTCTCCAAGAAGAAAGTGGTGAGCATCGTGCTCGATCCCAATCTCGAGATTGCAGATGCCGACCGGACCAACAATGACTGGCCGCCCAAGCCCCAGGAGCTGACCTTCAGCCTGGATAAGGATGACAAGAAGAACCTGATGCAGCAGCTCAAGGAAGCGGCGGAGAAGGACGAAAAAGAAGCGAAGGAGAACGAGAGCGGGAAGAAGAACGAGGAGTGAGAGAGACTCCGGTCTCAGACCATGCGGTGGAGCCCGGATGGTCTAGAGCGAACGCTATCGTCGGCATTGGCTCGATGTGGCGCGTCACGCCGACAGCTTGGGGTATCGTTACGACGACGAGATTCCGGGAGCGTGGACCTGCCGCGATTATGTGATTGGCGCGCT
>JAPKFB010000116.1 GCA_028821775.1 Roseibacillus sp. | reverse complement strand
CAGATGAGGGGAGCCGTAATAAGGAAGTCTCAGAACCTGCTAATAAACAAGCAGTTAAGGTGGCGCTCCCGGCAGGACTCGAACCTGCGACCTACGGATTAGAAATCCGTTGCTCTATCCAGCTGAGCTACGGGAGCGACTTGTTTGCTATGAATGATTTGTGAGCCGAACAGACTTCTTTATTTGAGTCCCCTATGCCCGAATGGCAAATCCAATTTTCGTCTCGGCGCGGGACATTAATCGATCGAGGTGCATGTCGGCAAGTCGGGTGATCAATGTCGTTCACCCGATTCCCGCGTCTCGAGCGGAAGCGAGTTGCTAGAAAAGCGGTTCCGCCATCTGGGCATTCATTGCAGACCAAGCTTGGCGGAGTTCGTTGAGCTTGTCAGGATGGCGGGAAGCGAGATTGACCCTCTCGGTGAGATCTTGGGCGAGGTTGTAGAGTTCCCAATGGTGATCGTCTTGTTTGCGAGTGTCGCCCACGATCTTCCAAGCACCCATCCGAAAAGCGGTTTTGTGGCGCTGGCGCCAGAAAAGCGATTCGTGAGGAGGATCCTTCTTTGATCCCCGGAGGTAGGGCAGGAGATCGACGCCATCAAGATTTTCGGGAGCGGGGATGTTCCCCAAGCCTGCCGCGGTGGCGAAGAGGTCCATGGAGGAGACCGGGTGACGATAAAGTTGGCCGGCTGGGAGATGGCCCTTCCACTGCACCATGAAGGGGATGCGGAGGCCGCCCTCGTACATTTGGCCTTTCCCGCCGCGGAGGGGGAGATTGCTGGAAGTGAGTTCCCGGGTGGGACCGCCGTTGTCAGAGAGAAAAACGATCAGGGTGTTCTCTTCCTGCTTGAGGGCGCGCACGGTCTTGAGGATTTCGCCGACGCCATCATCGAGGTTGGCAAGCATGGCGGCGAAGATCCGGCGGTGGATGTCCGGGAGGTGCGCAAACTTTTTCATGTAGGCATCGGCGCCCTGGAGGGGGCTGTGCACCGCGTTGTAGGCGAGAAAGAGAAAGGAGGGGCGATCGTGGTTGCGCTTAAGGAAGCTTACCGCCTCGCGAGTGAGAGCATCGGTCAGGTAGGCATTTTCCTGGACTGGTTGACCGCCCCGGACGATGGGGTTGTCGGCGTTGTAGTCGGGTTCATTGGATCCCATGTGAGTGGTGTAAACCATGCTGCGATCGGCGCTGGTCCAGCGACCGCGTTTGTTTCCCGGCAAGGCCTTGCGGCGGAGCATGGTGGTAACTCCTCGGTAGGGAGGGGGGACGAAGGAGTGTCCTTCGTGGGTGAATCCAAAAAAATTGTCGAAGCCATGTCGGTGTGGATGAAACTTAGCAGTGCCTCCGAGATGCCACTTACCGATCAGACCGGTGGTGTATCCGTGGCCCTGCAGGAGCTCCGCGAGGGTGATTTCCTGGAGCGGAAGACCGAACTCCGCACTTTCGTTTTTCCAGCCGGTGGGATTGTTTTCGTAGCCGAAGCGAGTGGGAATCCTGCCTGTGAGGAGTCCTGCACGGGATGGGCTGCAATTGGGAGCGGTGACGTAGGCCTGGGTGCAGCGCACGCCATTTTTTGCGATGGAATCGATGTGGGGAGTGGGGACGTCTGTCCTCGGATTCTGACAGGACAGCTCACCGTAGCCGAGATCGTCGGCAAAAATGATGATGAGATTGGGAGGCGCCCCTCGAAGAGGGAGAAGTGTTACTAGCGCGAGGGTGAGAAGTATTATGGGAAGTTTCATCGCAAATCAATAGAGGGTCTTCTTGACATTCGATTCCTCTGGGTTCCCCGCCTTTTTGATGGCCTCGAAGTCGCCCTCTTCGCAGCAGCGGACGAACCCCTCGGCGTAGCACTTCAGCTTGTCCCAGCTCAGTCGGATCGATCTCGCTTCGTCCGGAGTGATGGAATGGTCGAGCGCGGACTCGGAAATGCGATGGAGAAGTTTGGAGAATTGATCGACGATCTCACTGGTGGCGGGGAGGACTTCGAATCCTTCTTCGCAGCGGCTGACGGGATTTCGAACAAAGTAGCCGTCGCACTTTTGGCAGAGCCACTCCACGATGCGGGCGTCGCTGGTGAGGCGAATGATCTCGAGGAGTCGATCGAGGGGATTGCGGCTTCCGCTTCCCGTTTCTGATTGCTCCTGAGCCCACTTGTAGACCAGAGAAAGAGAGACGCCCAACTCGGAAGCGATCGCTTTGGGGCTGGTCTCTTCGAAGGAATTCTTGAGGACCTCATGGGATTCCATGAGGAGAACTTAGGGTGGAAATGCGGGTGCTGGCAAGGATCGGCGACCGACCAGCTGGAATTGGCAGCCAGTGGGCAAGGGAGCGCTGATTGTCAGCGGGATTCGGCCAGTGGGGAGGAGGAAGAACCTGCGTGGAGTCGCTCGAGGTGTTCGGCGGCGACTCCCTCAATTTCGGTGAGGGAGGCGACGGTGGAGAGCCGTTGACGAAGGGGCTTGGCGCCGGGGAAGCCTTTGCAATAGGCCATCAGGCGCGAGCGCATGGCCATCATGGTCTGGCGCTCGTTGCCGTAGCGGTTGCTTGCGAGGGCGAGCGTGCAGTGGCGCACGATGAGTTGCCAGCGCTCCTCGATGGGGACGGGTGGAAGTTGCTCTCCGGTGGCTAGGTAGTGTTTAGCTTCGCGAAAAATCCAGGGGTTTTGCATTGCGGCGCGGCCGATCATGACCCCCGCGACATTGGTTGTCTCGTGGCGATGCTTGAGGTCCGCTCCACTCTGGAGATCGCCATTGCCGATGACCGGGATCGAGACCGCGCGCGAACAGGCATCGATGACCTCCCAGTTGGCGTCGCCGCGGTAACCCTGCGAGCGGGTTCGACCGTGCACGGAGATCGCCTGCATGCCGCTTTCTTCCAGAATCTGGCAAACTTCCGGGGCGTTGACCGACTGCTCGTCCCAGCCGATGCGGATCTTGGCGGTAACCGGGACTTGCTCGCCGACGGCCTTGGCCACGCTGCTCGCAACGGAAGCTAGGACCGGACAGTCCTTGAGGAGGGACGATCCCCCGTTCTTGGCGACCACCTTCTTCACCGGGCATCCGAAGTTGATGTCGATGAAGTCTGGTTCTTTCCAGTCGATGATCTTCTTGGCGGCCTCGCCCATGCGCTCGCCGTCGGCGCCAAAGAGCTGGACTCCGACCGGTCGCTGCTGATCGGTGAACTCGGTGTACTTGCGGGTCCGTTCGTCCTTGCGGATGATGCCCTCGGAGGAAACGAACTCGGTGACCATGACATCGGCGCCGAGTTCTTTGCAGATACTGCGGAAGACCACATCCGTGACGCCCGCCATGGGGGCGAGGTAGAGAGGAAAGGATTCGTTATGGAACCACGGGAGCACGGGGGAGAGTTTAGAGGGCGGAGGGCGATTGAGGAAGGCGATTGATTGGATGGGAGCTGATGGAAGGGAGATGCTTGGGTGAAAGGTGTTTGGCGGTCCTGATCATCGTGCTCCTCGCGCTCCTCGTGGTGCAGGTCGGGACAAATACCTTGGTGCTGACCGGGATGAGCTTGCGGGCGGCGCGCTTTCCGGCTGGGTCGGCATTATTTGGCACGTATTCACGATCAAGGAAGCCGCGATGGCGGTCTCGCACCCTGTGCGCCTAAAGATCATCCTCTACCTGATCGTGGCCGGGAACATCGGGCTGACTTCCGCGATGGCGACCCTGATCGTTACCTCTGTGCAGCGGGACGAGTAATCGACCCTGCAGAACGCAGGCTTCATTGTCATCCTGATTCTGAGTGCGCTTGCCCTCGGGCTGTTCTTCCAACCGCCGTTCATCAAGAAACCGCGCGACCCTTCTTCAGCGTCGCTTGCTGGAAGGCGCGGGCAATCGATGCGCAGTGGACTACGAAGTGCTCCTCAAGGTGAAGCACGGTTTCTGTGTTTCAGATCTCGAGATATAGGATGGGCACCCCTTGGCGGGCAAGGCCCTGAAGGAATCGCGACCGTCGGATGAGGGAATCGTGGTGCTCGGAATCTACCACCAGGAGGGGCGCTTTGAAGGTGCGCCCAACAAGGATGCCCTCATCGAGGCGGGGAATACGATCATGGTTTACGGTAATGAGGAGTCCGTGAATCGTCTCGGGGCCTGCAATCCGAATTCGAAGGAAACTCTCGATAAGACCGACGAGCGGGCCGAGGAGGTGGAGTGAGATATGTGGAAGGACACCGCGGTCCAATGCTGAAGAAGCTCCACAGACGAAGGTCCCCCGGGGGCGGGGCGCCATCGACTCAGAAGGGCTTTGCTTCCCAACCAATCTCGTCCATCAAGTCTTCGATGCGATTACCGTACTTCACGTAGCTCTTGTAGCACTGCTCCCAATCGGGCTCTTCACCATTCTGGACGTGAAAGACGGTGGCGACATGGGGCTCGATGGCAAATCCTCCGTCGTAGCGGCGAGCCTTGAGATCGCGGATGATGTGTTGCAAGTGACAATCGCCTTCACCGGGCATGGTGTATGTGGGTTCGTTGTCGCCGACGGTCGGGTAGCGACAGTCCTTGATGTGAATATGCGCGATGTGTTCCTTGACGTCGTTGTAGAAGCCGAGGGCATCCTGCCATGGGTAGGGCTCGGACTTGGAGCGGTCGCGTTGGAAGATCGGGTTGCCGGTGTCGAAGACGAGTTTGAGTCCGGGCACTTCCTCGATGAGGCGCAGGGTGTGCTTGGCGGAGAAGCCTCCCCAGTTGGAGCAGTTCTCGTGAACGGCAAGAAGACCCTCATCCGAAAAGCGCTGATTGATCGCGCGCAGGCGCTTGAAGCGTTCTTCTTCCTTCTGGTCCTCGCCCCAAGGTTCTTGAGCGTAGGACATGATGCGGATGATCTTGGTGCCGAGGCGCTTCATGCGCGGGATGGCGCGATCGATTTCTCCCAGGGTGAGGTCGAAATCACTGTCGATCTTCTTGCCCCAGTTTCCGATTAGCGATCCGATTTCGGGAATTCTGATCTCTTCCTTCTCGAGAAGCTTGAGGGCCTTGTCGAAATCCTTGTCGGAAAGTTCATGGATGCTTTTCCCGTCGATGGAGCGCGCCGAGATTGCGTTCCAACCAATTTGCTTGGTGGCTTTTATCTGGGCTGCGAGATCGGGGGCTGCTTCGTCGGCGAAACCGGTCAGATACATATCGGGAGGGATAATCGTTTGTGCGCGGGACGCAAGGCGCACGTTTGTTGTATTTGGTGATAATTGCCCAAAAAGGGGTTAGGAACCGGGTTGACGGGGGATTCCTTCGGCAGAAGCGGGCATCAAGCTGGTTTTTTGCGTCGGCGGGGAGCGGTGATGCCGGCAGCCAACACCGCGACTGCGAGCAAGACCCCGATCCCTGCGCGGTGGCTGTGAAAGGCGGCGTGGAGGTAAGCAATGGGCAGGGGGGCGATGGCGGAAGCGATGAGAAGAATGGTGGTGGCGCTTCCTTGCACCGCTCCCAAGCCGTCCCTGCCATAGTAGTGAGGCCAGGTGATGCTGTTGGTGACGGCCCAGAGTCCGAGGGAGGAGCCGAGGCAGAGGGAATAGAGCAGCGCGAGAGCCGGGGAGTTCATGGCAGCGAGAAGGGCCGCTGCGCCAACGAGGAACAGAAGCATCAGGATGGTGGTGTTACGAACGCCGATCTTGTCGAGGAGCCAGCCGGCGGTGAGGGTGCTGCATGCAGCGGCGAGGGCCAGATAGCTGAAGGCGTAAGCGGAATCGCGGGCGCTGAGTCCTTGTGCTTCGAAGAGGGAGACCTGGTGAAACATGGCGGCGGTGGCTACGAAGGGAGGAACACAGAGGGGGAGGACCAGGGCCCAGAAGCGCCCGGTTTTCCACACCCCGAACTTTGATCGATCGCGAGGGGCGGACTCTTCGTTCAACTCGGGAAGCGCTTCTGCTGCACCATCGGGATGGAGTCCGAGATCTTCGGGACGATTGCGGATGACCAACCAGGTGAGGAGCAGGATGGCGATGCTGAGGACGCCGCCGATCCAGAGATAGGTTGCCCGCCATCCGATGCTCCCGATGAGGTGGTGGGCGATAGGTGGCAAAATGGCGTTGGCGGTGACGACGCCCATGGTGCCGAGGGAGAGTGCAAAGCCCCGTCGAGTGACGAACCACTGAGAGGTAAGGACCGAAGCAGTGGTTGGGAGGCACCCTTGACCGATGGCTCGAAGCAGGGCGAGGGCGAGGAGGAGGGAGAGGAACCCGGTAGCGAGGGCCATGCCGAGAGAGGCCACGAAGAGAAGGATCGCGATCACCACCAAGGACGCGCGCGCGCCGAAGCGGTCGAGGCAGCGTCCGAGAATGAAGATGAGGAACGCGGAGAAGCCGGAACCGAGCGCGTAGATCAGGGAGAAGCTCGTGGCGGAGAGCCCCGTGTCCTTGAGGATCTCGGGTTGGAATACCGAGAAGGCGAAGGATTGTCCTGGTCCCGAGGCCAAGGTCAGGACGAAGGCCGCGGCCACGATGGCGTAACCGTAGAAGATCGGTCGTTGGCCGCCTCGCATGGCGGCCCATAGCGCCGGGGAGGCTGGGTGCCAAGCGCTAGTGTGCTTCAGGTTCCAGGTGCCCACCAAAATATCCGGTTCCACCCCGGGAATCGAGTGACGAGGGCGGTTTCAACTCATCCTGAGCGACTTGGGATTTGGAGTAGTTTCTCCGATAATTTGGGACTTGGAGACTGGAGCTTTTCTTCGATTGAGGGCATCCTCTTGCTGTGAAATCGCCCCTGCTTGGAGGAATCATCCTCGTGACCCTCACGCTGCCCTCCGCTGCGCTGGAATTTGGAAAGGACGTGCTGCCGATTCTTGAGAGTACTTGTTTCAAGTGTCACAAGGACGGCAAGGAGAAGGGCGATCTCAATTTGCAACCGCACAAGATCAAGCAGCACATCGGATCCGGGCGCCAAATCGTGCCCGGCAAGCCGAGCAGCGGGCTCTTCATGAAGATGATCCAGTCTGAGGATCCGGACAATCGGATGCCGCCCAAAGGGTCACGCTTGAGCGAGGAAGAAGTGCAGACCCTGAAGCTCTGGATTGCGCAGGGTGCGGAATTGGGAGATCACGATCCCGATCCGGTTCCCGGTGCACCGAAGCCTCTGGAAGGAGTGTGGACCAACAAGGCGGGCAAGGAAATCAAGGCAACTCTCCTGCGGGTCGAGGGAGACAAGGCGGTCCTGAAATTGACCAGCGGCAAGATCTACAAGTACGCGATCTCAAACCTGTCGGCGGAGAGTCAGTCCAAGGTGAAGGAGTTTGCGAAGCAGGGGAAGAAGTAGGTTGGGGGCCAAGCGGAGATCAATGGTGATCGTCGAAAAGCCGACCAGCCGAGTTCCAAGTAGATCTCATCGCTGAGATCAACCTTCAGGAGTCAAGCCGTCGCACGGGTCCGTGACTGGTCTTGAAATTGGAGGTTTGCGGGGAATTGGGCTGTCGAGGTTGAGCCCATCCCCGGAATCACGAACGAGTCCTTTCAGGGGCCTCTGGCTACAGGTTGACTTTCTTGCCGTCGTTCTGCGCGCTCTCGTAGATGGCGCAGATCAAGGCCACGGCCTTGCGTGCTTCGAGGGCGTTCACGCTCGTTTCGCGTCCTTCGGCGATGGCGGTCACGACTTCTTCAAAGTTCTTCTGATGACCATCAAAATTGATGGCAGTCGGATCGTTGGCCCCGAGGCCTCCTTCGGAACCTTTCATCATGGTGGAGAGCACCTCGGCATCGCTGGATTCTTCGTCCATGAAGTCCCAGGTTTCGAAGGACTCGTCGGCGAGAAAGACGCTGCCCTTGGCGCCGCAGAGTTGCACCCGGGCAGGGTGGCCCTCCTTGGACCAGTTTGAAGTCGATCCTTCGATCACTCCGCGTGCTCCGTTGGCAAATTCCACGATTGCGACCGCGCTGTCCTCCACTTCGATGTCGGTGTGGGTGAGACAGGCGGTGTTGGCCTGCACGCTGGTGACCGGACCGGCGAGATAGAGGAGAGCGTCGATGGTATGAATGGACTGGTTCATGAGGGCCCCGCCGCCGTCGAGCTTCCACGTTCCGCGCCAGGCGGCGGAATCGTAGTAGGCCTGGTCGCGATACCACTTCACATAGGCGGAGGCGGAGGTGAGTTGTCCAAAGCGACCACCGTCCACCGCGGCCTTGAAGGCCTCCATGGCAGGGTGGAAGCGGCGATTGAGGACCGCGGCGAGGGTCACCTTGTTGGCCTCGGCGGTGTTGAGCATCATGTCAATGCGCTCCGGAGTCACTTCGAGAGGCTTTTCGCAAACCACGTGTTTGCCGGCTTGGAGAGCGGCTATGGCGGGGTCGAGATGGGCGCCGGAAGGCGTCCCCACGGTGACGATCTGCAGTTCGCCGTCGGCGAGAAACTCGTGCAAGTCGCTGTAGGGTTTGGCTCCGAATTGCTCTGCGAGCTTGGTCGCGGCCTCTGCGCGCAGGTCAAAGACGGAATGAAGCTCGCCCTCAGCCATGGCCTCGATGGCCTTGCCGTGAAACTGGCCGATCATGCCGGCCCCGATGAT
>JAPKFB010000055.1 GCA_028821775.1 Roseibacillus sp. | reverse complement strand
CCCGGCCAACGCCTCCGCATAGCTACTCCACCGATACTTCTCCGGAGCATTCACCATTCCAACTCGCACCGGATTGAGATCGATATACGCCGCTATCCCCCGCGCAGCGTAGCCATCCTCCACGATGACGCTCTTGAACCGTACTTCCCACAGTATGACGCGACGTCCATGCCGCTTGTTAAACCATTGGGCAAATCGTTGCTTCAATGTCTTCATGAATTGGGACAAATCCCACATCCGATCCAGATATCTCCCCATAACCTCCTCCACTCCATCCCAGTCCCTGGCCTTCTTCCGCTCCTGAATCTGCGGCCGGACCTCCGCCACATGCAATTCACTGTAAAGCAGTGACAATCGCGCAAAAGAGCCCTCTCCGAGAGCCCCTCTTCCGGGCGCTGCGGCACCTCCATGAGGATCTGAAAGTGGTTCGATATCACACCGAACAGCAAGCACCCGCACCTCCCCAAAACCGCCCGTAGAGCCGCATCAGTCTCACAAAACGCTCCTTTTCTCTCTTCTCCTGATTAAAGTGTCTCTCCCTTTATAGGTCCTTTGTTTGGTATCTGTAAGACTATCGATCAGAAAGTGTGACCTACGGGGAGAACTCGATGCGCAGGCGCGAAAGTTTCGATGCCGAGGTTCCGACCGAAAAGAGCTCCCGGATCGTCATGAGTGGGGTTCCGTTACTGGGGTCGAACTGCCAGCTCACAGGCGCCTCGGGAACAGAAGCCCACGCGGCACCATCGGTGGAAATCTCCAGGTTCCACTTCAAGTCTGCGGCGTGGGAACGCAGCCGGACCAAGGCACCAAGGTAGTCCGCGCCTTCATCGGTCACGATGAGACTCCGAAACACCGCCTGATCCGGGACCCGGGGATCGAGATCAAATGCGTATTCCTGCCAGTTGGGATAGGGATCGCCATCGGGATTCGCGAGGGCGGTGCCAAGATCAGGATCAGCGCGCTCGGCAGCGGTGAACTGTGCCACCTGCCAGGAGTTGAAGTGAACCTCATAACCCCGACTCGCCTCACCCACACTGCCGCCAACCTCGAGACTGCTTCCCCAAGAAGCGGCTTCGTCATACTCGTTGAAGGGTGTGATCCCCTCTCGGAGGACCAGAGTCCTGCCCTCCCCGTCAGTGGTCGGATACCAGAAATCGTTGAAGTCGAAGCTCAGAATGTTCTCGCCCTCCGCATCGACCAGCTGCAACTGCTCACCATCATTGTTGAGGAATCCGAGATAGGGGCCCAGCACGGTGACCGACACCTCCGGGTTCCGAAACGCAAAGGCGTCAGGGTTTTTTGCGAGGATGAGGCGCTCCCCGCCAGCCAAGCTCAGCTGACCAAAGGTGAATTCGATGCCATTGCTGAAGCGCACGTTTTCAAGATCGAGCGCTGTCGTTCCAGTATTCAGAAACTCAATCCATTCAAAGTCCTCCGCGATCACCCCAGGAATGGCATCCTCTTCGTCAGGGGTAGGGGCGCTGGGATGGTAGTTGAGTTCCGTGATGCGCAGGGCCAGTTGCTGAGGGGAGGGATCCCCAAGATACAGCTCACTTGCCACCAGGGCACCCGCCGCGGTGCGCAACTCGATCGTTTCTCCCCGCGCAGAGAGCTGACCTTCGTAGCCTCCGACAATGAATCGGAACTGACTGGAGCGCGGACCGCTCCTCCTCGTGCGAAATGCTCTGGAGCGCTTGGCGACGTGCAGGAGACCGACAAACCGAGATCCCGAGTTTCCCGCTCCCACCGGAATGACCGTGCCGGGGGAGAACTGAAACTCGACTGCCCCTGACACGGTCCAGCCGGAGAGATCAATGGCGGTATTCTCATTGTTCTTCAGTTCGAAATACTCCTCCTCCTGGTTCCCGCTCACCGGGTTGTAATCGATCGTTTCAATCGAAATATTCGGTATCGTCGGTTGCTGGGCAGGCACGCGAACGCCGCCTTGATTCCGCGACGAACTGAAGATGAAGTTCCGCCTGGGAGGCAGCCATTCCCTGAGGATCCTGTTGGTCGCCTGCCGCATCTTGAACCCATTTCCCCACGAGCCCCACTTGGCAAAGTCCTCGTCGGCGTCGGAGCGGCCGGGCGGGTCGATCTGATCCTCGAGGTCGTACACCATCTGGCTAAACCAATCGTTCTCCAAGGGCGTTCCACGCGGCAACAAGACTTCCGTCCGCAAGGTCTCCACCCTCCGCAGATACATTTCGCGATAGTCCGGGGTGTTGTGAATGAGATCCCAAAGACGATTGATCGAGCTCGCGTTCCAAAAATCAGATCTGAGGTTGTCGTTGAAATAGTGTTGGGACGAGGTCCAACGACGTCCGGCTGACAAGTCAACATCCCATGGCAGGGGATGCCATTCGCCTGTCTCCTCCGTGTCACGATACATGTAGTAGTTCTTGTGTCCGGCATCGGAGATTCCAGAAACGGTGTAGGCCGCGAGGTAGTTCACGCAACCGGGAATGTTCAGGATATCGTAGGCGAAGCGGCGGCGAACGTCGCGGGATTGCCCGGGATTGAGGCGGGAGATGAGGGCTGATAAATCCGATTTGCTCTCGTGCTTCCTCGTCTTTTTGGACGCAGCCCCGGCATTCTCCATTCGGTCATACATCTTGTAGAGCGCGCCATCGCCATCGAGTCCGATGCGCTCGAGATAACGATCATCTCCGTCTTCCACCATGTCCTGCACCGAGAAGAAAAGCCCATTGCGTTGCACTCGCACCGCAAAGGCAAAGTGATAGGCGGCGCCACATCGCTTGAGAAACTCATAGGCCATGGTGTTGCGCACCTTGCTCTTGTCTGCGTAGTTGGTGAGCAGGTTGATGTCCTTCACCTTCCCTTCCCCCTCTTTCCAGCGAAACCGGTTTCCCTTATTGAAGTCGAGGTCGTAGCTTTTTTTGGGAAAGCCCGCTGTGCTTTGACCATGCACATCCATTTGCACGTTGTCGTAGAATTTCCCAAGATAGTAGACCGAGACCCGGCTGCCGCTGCGCGTGTTCACGGCAGACTCGTTTTCCACAAAGGTGTGCAGGATCGGGAGTAGCGAGAATCGAGTGGAAGTGTCCTCTGCAATCGTTCCATAGTAGCGATCGGAGTCGAGGGGCACTTCGTAGGCCGGATCACGGCTCACCCGTGCCGAACTGTCGGCGGCTTCCACCCGCCAGCGAATCATCTGTCCCCGGCGCACGGTGCCCGTTGGCAGAGCCACCGTGTAGACGCCATCGCCAGCCAACAAATCCGGCGCCACGCCATCGTCCACCATGGGGAGGAAGGTCTCCGCTCCGAACATGACGCGGGAGTACAGACGAACGCGAACAATGGGAGAGAGGGTTTCACGCACGCGGGCGGTGATCAGGAGGGCAGGGCTTGCGCCACTGCCCAGGGGACGATCCCCCTCGTCAGTCACCTGGCTGAGCAGCGGCGGCAAGACCAGAGCGCCGGTGCCATTGGGCGCACCGGGAGTGGGCGAGGTGTGGTAGACACCCTCCTCAGGACCGACTCCGCCGGTGGTGAGATCCAGTTCGGGGAGAAGCAGAAGGTCGGGACTATCAACTGCATCGTTCAGGCCGTGGAGGGCGAGGAGGTTCTGTCCTGCCTGCAGGGTGATCGTGGAGAGATCGATCGGAAAACTGATCCAGTCATCATTCTCGCCCGCGCCGCGATCCGAGTTCGCGAGCGAGTTCCAGGCCGGAGTGGCGGGGGCGCGATTTTCGGCAACTTGTGTTCCGTTGATGTAGGCGACGAATCCATCGTCCCAGCGCATGCGCAGGGTGAGGCGGGTCACCGCGCCCACACTCGTCACATTGAACGGAATGCGCAGAAAGATCGAGCCGTTCCGATTGAATAATTCCGTTTCGAAATCGCCCCCTGCTCCCAACCAGGCGCCATAGGCTCCCTCTTGATCGAGACCGACTCCAGAGGCCACGGTGCGCCAGGTCGACCCTGTGAATGGACCCGAGATGGTTGAATTCCAACCTGCGAATTCGGACGCGAATTCGGCTCCGGATGCAGGCACCCCGGCCCGTCCCATCGCTCCCTGAGTGACCACCGTGGTGATCGTTTGCCCGGTCTGCGAGAGACCGTAGGAAACATCTTCAAACTGCGGGGGATACTCCGGCGCAAACTCGTCTTCCACTGTCACCCCATCCGGCCTGACCAGAGCGAGATACTCTCCGGATCGGTTGAGGGAAAAGTTGGTGTGCAACTCCTCTTCGGGGATCCGGCGGTTGTCTCCGGAAGCGAAGATCACGAGATAGTCATCCGCTGGCAGGGTCACATCAGGAATGATCCACTTGCGCAAAGCGGACGCATCGTCGGTCAAGCTCCAGCTTCCCAAGTTCACCTCCACTGTGCCATCGTTGTAGAGCTCCAGCCAATCCTGGGCCTTCCCTTCGCGATCGAGGTGACCGGATTGGTTGGAAGCCACGAACTCTGAGATCCGCACCTTGCCGGGAGCGGGGGCAAGGGCCAGGAGGCTCAAGAGCAGGCACAATGGCAGTGGAAAGATTCGAGTGCTCATGGGTTTGCGGGAGGGCGATTCAAGATGTCGCCAATTTTCCTTCAGGGCAATCCAAGGTTTATCAATGGGCTTGTGAGCAGGATTCCCCCGATGAATAATCGATCCATGCGCGTAATCCTCCTCTTCACTCTTCTCATTCTTCCCCTTGATTTGGAGGCCCAGATCGATCGGGCCCAAGGCTATGTCTTCGATGACCGCAATGGAAACGGGATCAAAGACCCGGACGAGCCAGGGCTTCCCGGCGTTCTCGTCTCCAACCAACTGGAGGTGGTGGCGACGAATAAGAATGGTCTCTGGTCTCTGCCGGTCCGCGGTGAGGACTGCGCCTTCTTTGTGATCAAGCCGCGCGGTTGGATGCCGCCTGTTACCGATGAGAAACTCCCGCAATTTTTCTACCTTCACAAGCCAAAGGGCTCGCCCGAATCCCAGTTTCCCGGCGTGAAGCCCACCGGCCCCTTGCCAACCCTGATCAACTTTCCGCTGCACAAGCAGGAGGAGCCCGACAAGTTCAAGGCGCACTTCTTCGGCGACACCCAGTCGCGCAACATAAAGGAGCTCGGCTACATGGCGCGCGACACGATCCAGGAACTCATTGGCAGCGATGCAAAGTTCGGCGTCACCCTGGGTGACATCATGTTCGATGATCTTTCCCTCTTCGACACTCACAACCGCATTGTGGCCCTCATCGGCGTGCCTTGGTGGAACGTGATTGGAAATCACGATCTGAACTTCGATTCTCCGGACGACCTTCACTCGGACGAAACCTTCGAGCGAATCTACGGCCCGGCCTACTACGCATACCGATGGGGACCGGTGAACTTCGTGGTCCTCGACAACGTCAAGTGGGGCGGGTCGAAAAAATCCGGCGGCACCGGCAGCTACACCGACAAAATGGGAGGGGATCAACTCACCTTCCTCGAGAACCTCCTGCCCCATTTCCCGGAGGACGAATTACTCATGCTCATGATGCACATTCCGCTCAAGGATTCAGAAGAACCCCTCCCCGTCACCGACGAACGCGCGCGGCTCTTTCGTCTGATTGAAGATCGCCCCTACACGATGTCCATCTCCGGACACGAACACTGGCACGCTCACCTCTTCCTCGACGAAAAGGACGGGTGGCAGGGGAAAAAGCCGCATCATCACGTCGTCAACGTCACAGTATGCGGCAGTTGGTGGCGCGGAGAGCCTGACGAAATGGGCATTCCCCACGCACTTGGTCGGGATGGAGCGCCGCGGGGCTATTCAACCATCACGTTTGATGGCCACCAAGCCGTGGTCGACTTCAAGGCCAGTCGGCGCCCGGCAGATTATCAACTACGCATCGAAGCTCCGGAAGCGGTCCCGGCCGGACAAGGCAAGGTGCTCGTCTACGCCAATGTTTTCAACGGCTCCAGAGACTCCAAAGTCCGCATGAGGATCGGAGAAGATGGCGCCTGGATTACCCTCCTCAAGACCCTTGAACGGGATCCCGATTTTCTCGCCTTGAAGAAACGGGAAGCGAATCGAGGCGACAAGCTGGAAGGAATCAGTCTGCCCGCTCCGGTGCTCTCTCACCACCTTTGGAAAGGGGAGCTCCCTCTCGGACTCCCTCCGGGGGTGCATCGCCTCTGGGTGCAAACCGAAGACATGCACGGCCGCACCTACGATGCCTCGCGCATGATCCGCATTGAGTAGTGGGGCTCGCGAGGTAATCTTCGCTCATGCGCATCACCCTTATTCTCCTGCTCCTGTCCTGTCTGGGCCCGCTTGCCACTGGGGCTCCCCGACCCAATATCGTCCTCTTTTATGCCGACGATCTCGGCTACACCGACCTCGGTTGCCAGGGATCGGATTTCTATCGCACCCCGAACATCGACCGGATCGCGGCGGAGGGAATGACCTTCACTCAAGCCTACGCGGCGGCGGCAAACTGCGCCCCCTCCCGGGCCTCCCTCCTCACCGGGCTCTACACTCCTCGACACGGTGTTTATACGGTGGGCAATTCCGATCGCGGGAAGTCCGCACATCGCAAATTCATCCCGATCGAAAACAAAACCGTCCTCACCAAGGAACTCCCCACCGTGGCACAGACTCTCCAGGAGGCCGGCTACCGGACGGCGGTGGCAGGCAAGTGGCACGTTTCCAGTGATCCCACCGAGTACGGATTCGACACCAACTTCGGCGGGCTCCAATGGGGCAGTCCCAAATCCTATTTCTCTCCCTACAGGAATCCCAAGCTCAAAGATGGCCCCAAGGGCGAACATCTCCCCGCTCGCCTCGCCAATGATGTCTGCAAGTGGATCACCGACCTCCAGACAGCACCTGTCGAAGAGGACACGGACAAGGCCTTCTTCCTCTACCTTCCCTTCTACTCCGTCCACACCCCGATCCGGGCCCGCAAGGACCTCATCGCCAAATACAACAAGATCAAGGCAGGCACTCATCACAGCCATGCCAAGTACGCCGCCATGATTGATGCGATGGACCTTGCGGTGGGCCAGGTCCTCGACCTCCTGGAAACGCTGAAACTCTCCGACAACACCCTCGTCATCTTCACCTCCGACAACGGTCCCCACGGCGGCGTCTCAAACGCAAAACCTCTCCGCGGCTCCAAGGGCATGTTCTACGAAGGCGGCATTCGCGAACCATTCCTCGTCCGTTGGCCGGGGCACATCAAGGCGGGTTCACATTGCGAAACTCCCATCCACCAGGTCGACCTCTTCCCCACCTTCGCCGCCCTCGCAGGAGTGGCCACTCCCGCCCTTCATGATGGCATCGACCTCGCCCCCCTCTTCGCCGGCAAGACGGTCGAGTCTCGCCCGCTCTTCTGGCACTTCCCCGCTTACCTGCAGGGATACGGCCAGGACCTCGGCTCGCCCTTCAAGAACTTCCGCACCACTCCGTGTGGAGTGATTCGAGATGGGAACTGGAAACTCATTGAGTATTTCGAAGATGGCGCCCTCGAACTCTACAACTTGAAAAGTGACCCGCAGGAGAACACGAATCTCGCCCGCGACCAGGCTTCCATGCGAGACGAGCTCCTCCACCGCCTCAAAAAATGGCGCCAGGACGTCAAGGCTCCCATTCCCACTCAAAAGAATCCCGGGTTCAAAGGCTGAGCTTCCGTGGGGGAGAATGGCGATTCCCTTCGGCCTCAGAGGGCGCTTCACCGACCATACCCCCGCTCTGAGCCGCCGGATCTGACGATCCCACTTGCCTGGAGCGCTTCCCACCCTACATTCAAGCGTTCTCGTGCCCCCCTTTCGAGTCAGACTCTTCCTTCTGCCCGTCCTCCTCAGCGCCTTCAGTTCGGCGCTGCATGCTGCCGACTTACTGACCCCGGTCAGCGTCACCTCATCGACCTCAGGCAGCGATTCCTTCAGCGCCTCCAATCTCATCGACAACAGCGGCCTGAGCAGTGCCGCCACCCTTGCAAACTACCAATCGGTCACTCATGCCTCCGCCGCGAATCCCTCCCGGGCGTGGGCAACCACCGCTCCCGGGGGAAGTGGCAGCGACTACTTCGCGGCGGGCGGGGTTCCTCCCACTCTCACCTTCACCCTCGACGATAGCCACTTCGTCACCGACCTCGTGGTCTGGGGATACTTCTTCACCTCGCCGAGCAACAACGAAGCAAAAAGTTTCACGGTTGAGTTTTCCAGCGATGGCGGCGCCAGCTGGCCAGACTCGGTCGCGCTGACCCACAACCGCTCGGCAGGCAACAGCGACAACATCTCGTTCGGCGCAGGCTACAACGCCAATACCATTCGCCTGACCATCACCGACAATCACTTCGGCGCTCCGGGCGCGGTGGGAGGAAGGCAAGTGGGACTGGGCGAAGTCAAATTCATCGGCGGTCCTCCCCTCACTCCAACTCCGCGCATCGAAGTCTCGCCCATTGTTGATTTCGGCAATCTCCCCGCGGGCTCACTCCCCGGGAGCATGACCCTCACCGTGCACAACTTGGGATCCAGTCAGGATCTGCAGGTCAGCACGGCCCCCCTGAGTTCGCCGTTCCAAGTCACAGGATCACCCCTCACCATCCCGGCTCGCCAGTCCGGAGACCTCACTCTTCACTTCAACGCACAGGGTGTTCCTGGTTGTTACCTCGAGACCTTGAACCTCACTTCCAACGACCCCGCACAGGGGCTGGTTTCGGTTTCGATTCTGGGCGCCTACGATTGCACGCTCGATCCTCCCGCCCAACCGATGCTCCTTCCGGTCGAAGGAACATTCGTGGATCCCTTCCTGATGACGATTAGCACCAACGAAGCCAATGCCGTGCTGATCTACACCATCGACGGCTCGCTCCCCAGCCCCAGCAACGGCATTCCCTATCCCGGCCCCATCCCCATTGATCATTCGATCCAGATCCGCGCTGCCGTCCTGCGAGGCGGAGTCGTCTCAAAACCACAATCCAAGAGCTACCTTCGACTCACTGAGGGGTTGGAAACCTACACCTCCAAAATCCCGATCGCGATCATCGATAATTTCGGCGGCGGGATCATTCCCAACAAAGGTTGGTCCTTTGACACTCAAACCGGCGCCGGACTTCAACAAGTGGCCCGCCAACCAGCCTGTCTGCACCTCATCGATCGCGATCCCAACACCGGGCTCGCCTCCATGACCGGAGTACACGATCTCACCGAGCGCATCGGCATTCGCGTACGTGGGGCGTTCTCCTCCACCTGGAACTCAAAGCCCTACTCGGTAGAGACTTGGGATGAATTCGACAACGACAAGAACACAACCCCGCTGGGACTCCCCGGCGAGTCGGATTGGATCCTTTATTACCCCCACCCGTCCTACGACCTGCAGTTGATCGCAAACACTTTCTCCTGGGAACTGAGCCGCCGGACCGGACGCTACGGCACTCGCTACCGCCTGGTCGATGTCTTCATCAACGAGGACGGCGGCGACCTCACTCCCGCCGACCGCGTGGGCGTCTATGCCTTTGCCGAAAAGGTGACTCGCGATGATGATCGCCTCGAATTCGAGCGCCTCTCGGAAGATGGATCCACCGGCGGCTGGCTTCTCAGCGTCAATCGCATGGATCCCATCCCGGTGGGCGGATTCCCCGCTCCCAACGGCGCCCTCACTCCGCAGTTTTTTCATACCGCCGGTTCCAATGGCCTTCAGGAAACTCTCCCCAACTTCGGGGGCGCAGGCGACGACATCCCGCGCCAGTACAACGCCTATCTGAACTTCGATCAGCCCAGTGGCTATCGCATCAACTCCGCTCAGCGGGCGACCATCGAAGACTGGTTCGAAGAATTTGAAGAGGTCTTCTACAACGACAGTCTCTGGCTCCACCCCGTCAACGGGTATCGCAAACACCTCAACACGCGGGATTTCATCGACTACTTCCACCTCCACAATCTCGCCAAGCAGGGTGACAGCATGTTGATCAGCCTCTTTCCGTGGGTGTCCTCGGGGGAGCGCAAGCTACACATCGGCCCCATCTGGGATTACAACCTCGGCGCCTACAGCGGCGACCCAAGCTCGGAATTATTTTACCGCAATGACCGCCTATGGTTTCCACGACTCTTCGAAGATCCAGGATTCATGCGTGAATACATCGATCGTTGGTTCGAACTCCGACGGGGACCGTTCTCGACCAACAACCTCTCCAGGCTCGTCAGCTCACAAGCAGCCGAGTTCACCATTGACCTCGCGGTGGCCCAGGGCACCAGCGCGACGAGATGGTCTTCCGAAATTCTCTCCATGAAGAACTACCTCAGTCGTCGGACCAGCTGGATCGATCAACAGTTCTTCCAACCACCCTCCTTGAGTCACGCCGGCGGAGTCGTAAGTGCTCAGTTCACGCTCACCATCACGAATGCACCCAGCACCGCGGGAACGACTTATTTTACGGTCGACGGGAGTGATCCCATCGACGGTGGTGGCACTCTCTACACAAGCCCCATTGCCTTCAATGCCTCCGCCCAAATCAGAGCTCGCATCCAGGCCCCCAATGGAGAGTGGTCCGCACTCAACGAAGCATCCTATGTCACCGGCACGCCGGCGGGAGCAGGCGACCTCGTTCTCTCCGAAATCATGTATTACCCGTTTGGCGATCCCGGCGCGGAATTCCTCGAACTCCTCAACATCAATCCGGCCGAGTCCCTCGATCTCGCTCTGGTCCGCTTCGCTGCCGGCGTTGAGTTCACCTTTCCGATCGGGACCACTCTCGCTCCCGGGGAACGCATCCTCGTCGTCCGCGACCTCCTCTCCTTCGAAGCGGTGCACGGCATGGGTCATCCCGTCGCGGGAGAGTTCCAACTGGGCGGCGCCCTCGATAACAGTGGCGACCACCTCACCCTCCTAGATGCGAATGGCAATCTCCTCCTCGACTTCAGCTACGGCGATGATCCACCCTGGGCCGAGTCCGCCGATGGCGATGGCGATTCGTTGGTGCTCATCGATCCATGGTCCAATCCAAATCCCGGCCTCTTCACCAGCTGGCGAAGCAGCACGGCCATGGATGGAAATCCAGGAAGTGATGATCAGACCATCCTTGCGGGCGATCCCCAGGGCGATCCGGACCACGACCAGCTTCCAGCCTTGCTCGAACACGCTCTGGGAACCTCCAATCTCATCCAGGATTCGCTCGCAGATTTTCTCACCTGGAATACCGATCCCGCCATCGGGACGGAGCTTTATCTGGTCTCCAGTCTCGCCGCCCAGAGCGTCCAGGTCAGCATCGAATTCAGCGACGATCTCCACAGTTGGCAAGCCCTCACACAGAATCCCGAATTCGACGCCCACCTCACCGGCGGACGGGTGCGCCACCGTTGGCTCCTTCCTGCGCCGCAACCGCAAGGGCGCTATTTTCGCATCCGCAGCGAAAGCCTCTGACCAGCAGGCCACTCCTCCCCAAAATCGACAAGGGGGGACTCATCGCTCTCGATCCGGGAGATCCCAGATTCGAGCCCTGCGTTGACACCCCGCGGGGAGGGAGCCCGCTGAGCCTGAATCCGGAGGATCGCATCAATCCCCTAGCCACCCCCTCCCCCCAATGTTAGAGAGTTCTTCATCGTGCATCGCAGTTCCGAAGTGGTCGACGTTCTCCAGCAGGAGATCCTCGACGGAAAGCTTGTCCCAGGAGAACGCCTTCCCTCGGAGGAAAAACTGTGCCGACGCTTCAGCGCCAGCCGCACAGTCATCCGGGAAGCGATCCAGCAATTGCGGGGTCGTGGCTTGATGCGCACTCTGAAAGGGTCAGGTTCCTACATCGCCGATCCTTCTCTCGACTCCCTGGCCTCCGCCCTTGAGGCGTATTCCGTCCTCACTCCTGAGAAGTCCTTTCTGCAGTTGATCGACTTTCGCATTCTTCTCGAAACGGAGTGCGCTCGTTTGGCAGCTCAGGATGCCAGCGAAAGCGGGATTGCTGAGATTCAAGAACACCACCTGCTCATGCAGAGAGCGGAGGACGATCCGGAAACCTTCAGTATAGAAGACATCGCCTTCCATCTTTCTATTGCGCGGGCTTCACGGAACCTGATTTATGCGACCGTGTTGCGGGGCCTCGAGAGACGATGCATCGACTACGCGGTGACCAACCATGGCAACGGAAACTGGTACACCCGGGTCATTGAAACCCATGGCGAAATCGTCATGGCCATCAAGGACGGCAATGCCGATGCCGCGGCCTCCGCCATGCGCCGTCATCTCCTCCTCTCCCGCCGACATTATATCGATGTGGGCGGTGCTTGAGGGTATATCACCCATCTTTCTCACTCCTATCGCAAGGAATCCTCCAACTCTCTCGTAACGAACTCACCTCGATGAAATCGATCTTTGTCTCCCTTCTCGTCCTATCCTTGGCTCCGCTGGCTTCCGCACAGGAACAACCTGCACCTGCCCCGGCGAAAAAAGACTGCCCCCTCTGCAAGCTCCCGGGCCGCGCCGCCCTCTTTGCCGGGGGACCCGCGGCCTGCCCGGCGGACTGCGTGAAACTCTGCTGCAAAGGCATCCCAGTGACCTACCTGGTCGCGGGCCTCGTCTGCGACCGCTGCACGGACAAGATCACCGCTGCTCTTGCCAAAATCGGAGGAGTCAAAGTGGAAGCTGTCAGCCATGAGACCGGACAAACGGTCCTCAAATATGATCCCGCGAAAGTGCAGCCCGCACAACTGACCGCCGCAATCGTGAACTGTGGTTACAAAGTCACCGGCGAACAGGCCTCCTTCAAGGTCGTCGGCCTCATAGATGACACCAGCGCCGCAGTGGTGGAAAAAGCGCTCGTTGCACTCCAAGGCGTGCAACAGGTCACGGCCGTGTGCCACAAAAGCGGAAGAGCCATCGTAAACTTTGATCCCGCCAAGACGGATCGCACCCAGGTCGCCGCTGCGATCAACACCACCAGATTCAAGGTCACCGACTAGACCGGCGACCGGTAGGCAACAATGTCTCGGGGAAGCCGCAATCTTCCCGGGGAGCCCTCGAAGGGCGCCGAAAGGTCGCTCCGCGAGGAAACGAGAACAAAGAAAGCGATCCCTTCAAGCTTGCCTACCACCGTGGGCGACCTTCCAAACCAGACTCACCGCATCACCTCATCCCGGGACAGAATTTTTCTAGCCGAAAGCGGCCCTTCCCTGTTCGATACCCTCAACAAAGGGCAACTCACCTCACCGCCCCGAGTCCCCAATTACCAATCACTCATCTCCACAACTCCATGTCTCAAGTCAACATTGCGATTATCGGTCTCGGCTTTGGCGCCGAATTTATTCCCATTTACCAACGCCACCCGCAGGCCAACATCTATGCCATTTGTCAGCGAAACGAGGAGAGTCTGAATAAAATTGGCGACAAGTATGGAGTGCAGAAACGTTACTCCAACTTTGAAGATGTCCTGCGCGACCCCGAAGTCAGCGCGGTTCACATCAACACCCCTATTCCAAACCACGGGGAACAGGCCATCGCCGCCCTGGAGGCCGGGAAGCACGTTGCCTGCACCGTCCCGATGGCCACCAGCCTGAAGGAATGCGAGGAGATCGTGCGCCTCACCAAGACCAACGGCCTGAAGTACATGATGATGGAGACCGTGGTCTACTCCCGCGAGTTTCTCTACATGAAGGAACTCTACGACAACGGTGAACTTGGCAAGGTGCAGTATCTCAAGGCCTCTCACCAACAGGACATGGACGGTTGGCCTGGTTACTGGCCAGGCCTTCCTCCCATGCACTACGCCACCCACTGCGTCGGTCCGGTCCTCGGGTTGACCCGGGGTGAGGCGGAATACGTGTCCTGCTTCCCCTCCGGAACGATCCGCGAAGAGATGCACGCGTGCTACAACTCACCCTTCGCGATCGAGAGTTGTCACATCAAGTTCAAGGACAGCGATCTCACCGGCCTCGTCTATCGCTCGCTCTTCGATGTAGCGCGCCAGTACCGCGAGTCCTTCGAAGTCTACGGCAGCGAAAAATCGGTCGAGTGGCCGCTCATCGAGGGCGAGCCCCTCGTGGTCCATACTGCGAAAAAGCCGGAATCCGAGATTCCCGAAAAAATCGAGTGCCCGGATTATGCTCATCTCCTTCCGGAGGAGATCGCCCCCTTCACTAAAGGTGGCGTTTACGGTGCCGAGGATGGAGAAGAACACCTCTCCTTCACCCAAGGCGCAGGTCACGGCGGCTCACATCCCCACCTCGCCCACCAATTCGTGAACATGATTGAGACCGGCGAGGACGCCTACCCGAACGCGGTGGAGTCCGCCAATATCACCTGCACCGGCATCCTCGCTCACGAATCCGCGCTCAAAGGGGGCGAGCTCATGCCTCTCCCCTCCTGGAGCCTGCGGCAGGACTGACAACGCCCGCCGCCCCCCGGCATCGCCGCACTTTCACCAGCTCCGCTCTCGCGAAGAGCGGCGGGCACGAGGTGATGACTCTCCTCAGCATCAAATCGCTCCTCTCCTCCAACGGCACCCAGATCAAGTTTCTCGCCTCGGAGAACAACAAGACTCTCCATGAAAAACTCAACGGAATTGCCAGGAATCATACCGGCCAGGAAGTGATTTCCATCCCCGAAACTTCTTCCAAGTTCGAAATGGGTGCCAAGCTCGAAACTCTCCGCGACTTTTCCACCCCTGCTCTCTTCCGAACTCCCGATTCCTTCATCACGATCTCTCACGAAATTGCGCGCATGCTTCGCTCTCGCGGCGCGATTTGTCCGATCAAGGCGGCCTACATCGGAATCGACACTGACCGTTTTCGCCCTCAGAGCAAAAAGGAAACCCGGACTGCGCTAGATCTTTCCCGTGAGGTTCCGGCCTTCGGGGTGGTGGGCCGCTTCGAGTTTCGACAGAAGCAACAACACCTTCTCGGGCAGCAGCGGTGGCGCGGCCGCTCCCTGATCCAACCTCGGTTGGACGGTCCTGCTGACCGTTCGGCATAAACTGCCGACAGGAGTGCCCACCTGCGGCATTCTTGAAAAAAGAGGTTGTCCTCTCGCCTTTTCGCCCTTTCCTTTTTTGAGCATGCCTCACCCCTCCCACCCTCTCCTCTCCCCCGTGCCCGTTGTGATCACGATTCTCATCCTGGTGGCCGTTGGGTTTGGAATCTCTCGCGTGGGCCGTGAATCGGAGGGCGCAGAAAAGGCCAAGGAGAACGGCGGAAACCGAATCGCCAAGAGTATCCCGCGGCGGAGCGAGCCCTCCCACGAGGCGGGGGGATATCGCAAGTCGGAAGGGAAAACTGAGGAGGAGAAAAAGGGATGGAGAGACATCTTCTTGCTCAATCAGAACGAGATGATGGTTCAAGTCTCCGTCAGGGCGCGGGAGGAATTGAAGACCCTGCGGGCGAATTTCCATACAAAGTATGACAGCCCGGAAGAGCGCCAAGCTTTCGGCCGCGAACTCAGTGGGATCTCAGATCCTGCGGAACGCCAGCGACTCCTTCAGGAGCGAACCCAGGTCATGCGGAAGGCCCGCGCTGAAGCGGATGCGGCAAAAGGCTTCGAAGCTCGCGCCTTTGAGAAACGACTGATCGTCCTCATGCAGGTCCAGAACCTCTACCGAATGGGTGAGCATATCGCCAAGTCCCCCCCCTTGAAGGTGAAGTCTCTCGCCTTCAACAACCGCCTCGCGGAATGGGTCAAGACCAACGAAGGGATGGATGATGCCGCCTTCCACAGCTCCTTCAGCAATCTGCGCAATGATCTGAACAGCCTGCGCCAGCGCAATTCCATACAGGGGGCCAAGCCTTCCCGCAAGCCAGCCCCGATCTCTCCGGGCGCGCAGTAAAGCGACCCCTGCACGCGGGAGCGTGCGACGAACCAATCGACGGAGGCGATCTTCTAAGCAAACAGCTGACCGGCTTCTCCCGGCCCCGGAAACCTCCCGGTTGAAGACTTCGCGTAGAGGAGCTTCCCGCCCTGGCGCACTTCGAAAATTCCGCCTCCCCCTGCCACGAGGGAGACCGGTTTTCCCGTCGTCTCTTTGATCTCAGCCGAGACACGCTCGGCTTCAGGCCGATAGTTTCACTCCGAACAATATTCAATCTCGATCGCCATGATCCCATTCTGATCCAGATCGTTCCTGCAGGCAATGATCAACCCGACACGCCATTCGCCACCCGCCCGTGGAGGTTGGTGATCCGGCGCTCGATGCCATCGCAGCCCCTGGCAAACCTCTTGTGATCGACCGCTGACAGCTGAATCCCCATCGCGTGAAAAACAGGCGGAGTGCAGATGAAGGTCGCGGCGTGGCAACCAAGTTCATCGGACTTCCCGCAGGATCTCCTTCTCTTGCGCGGAGAAGGGCGGACCCCTTCCTCGGCATGCTTGAAGAACGTTGGCACAGCTTCTTTGTCGAAACGGAGCGCGGCCACGGTGCTCGCCCTTGCGGGTGCAGCTCCCTGCAATGGTCGCAACCTGCAACACAATCAGAATAAGGCGGAACCCATGGAGAGAACAGGGCTCGGCCATCCACTCTCACTCTTGGCTCAGGCCCCAGCTCCAGCTCTCCCCGTTTCGTTTTCTTGCTTTTCGATCGCCTGAATGAATGATCCCGTCTCCATCGTAATCAACACCCCATGCGCGCCCTCCTCCTCATTCTCGCTACCTGCTTTCCGCTCCTCGCCCCTGCCTCAGGAGCTCAACCCAACATCATCTATCTCCTTCTCGACGACGCAGGCTATGGCGACCTTTCCTGCTATGGGCAGAAGAAATTTCAAACCCCCAACATCGATCGCCTCGCCAAGGAGGGCCTGAAATTCACCAACCATTACGCGGGTTCCACCGTGTGTGCACCGACGCGCAGCGTTCTCATGTCCGGACTGCACACCGGACACACCGCCAGTCGCGGCAACAAGGAGATCAGACCGGTCGGCCAACATCCCATCCCGGCCAACACCTTCACCATCGCGGAAGCCCTCAAGAAAGCGGGCTATGTCACCGGGGCCTTTGGAAAATGGGGGCTTGGAAATCCGGGCTCGGAGGGTGATCCCATTCACCAGGGATTTGATCGCTTCTACGGCTACAACTGCCAGCGCAACGCACACACCTACTACCCGACCTGGCTCTTCGACGACCTGAAGAAGATCGAACTCGACGGCAAAACCTATGCTCACGACCTGATCATGGACCAGGCCGTGAAGTGGATCAGTCTTCGCCACAAGCGTCCCTTCTTCTGCTTTCTTCCAGTCACCATTCCGCACGCCGCGATGCACGTTCCCGAAAAATATGCAGCCCCCTTCCGGAAGAAATTTCCCGAATTTGAAGACAAAATCGGTAAGTACGGAAACAACGCACCCTTCGCCAAGAATCCAGCCGCGCAGTTCGCCGGCATGATGACCGCTCTTGATGAGGGGGTGGGACGCATTCTCGACACCCTGAAGGAACTCGAACTGGATGAAGACACCATCGTCTTCCTCAGTTCTGACAACGGCCCCCACAAGGAAGGCGGGCACATGCCGGACTACTTCAATTCCAACGGGAGTTTTCGCGGCTACAAACGCGACCTCTACGAAGGAGGCATCCGCTGTCCTCTCCTCGTCCGCTGGCCCGGAAAGATCAAACCCGGCAGCACCAGCGACCACCTTTCCGCTCACTGGGATGTCCTGCCAACCTTTTGCGAACTCGCGGAAACCAAAGCGCCGGTCATCATCGACGGAATCAGCTTTGTCCCCACCCTCCTTGGAAAAAGGCAGCAAGCTCACAAGTACCTCTATTGGGAGTTCTTCGAAGGAGGCGGCAAGCGCGCCATGCGCATGGGCAATTGGAAAGCGGTCCAGAACAACCTCAACAAGGGTGGCCCCAACGCCCCCATCGAACTCTACGACCTCTCCAAGGATTCCGCCGAAAGGAACAATCTTGCCGCCAAGAACCCGGAGATCGTCTACCACGCAAAACACATTTTTGAAGAAGCACACACCCCGTCCCAAATTTGGAAATTCAAATGGGAACGGTAGTTCCTGCGATCCCCACGGAATTGATGGCTCAAAGCGAAGTTGACCGCAACGAGACCTCGAGCGTAGCGATCCCAGAAACAATCCGGAGCCTGCGAGGGCCCCCGACGCGAAGCCCCCAAATGAAGATTCCAATCAAGAGCAGCCTAGCCCTCCTCTTCAGCCTTGCGCTCGCATCCGCGGAGCAGGAGACCCAGGGCGCGGACCTGAAATTCGTCGCTGCCGTGAGCGCCATCCAACCCGGCGTCCCCTTCACCGTCGCGCTTCACATCCGCCATGAGGAGGGCTTCCACACCTACTGGAAGGCTCCCGGCATCGTCGGCCTGCCCACCATGATCGAGTGGAAACTCCCGCCCGGATTCAGCGCCGGGCCGATTGAATGGCCATCCCCTGAACTCGTCGATATGGCTTCGCACCCCGCACACGGCTATCATCGCGATGTCCTCCTCCTCACCAAGATCACCCCTCCACAGACGATCGAAACCAAGTCGGTGATGCTGGTGGGTGACCTCACCTGGATGGCGTGTCGCAAGACCTGCCACCCCGGATTCGCACTCCGCAAGATCACCATCCCCATCACCAAGGACGCCCAAGCGAAGCCTCATCACCGGTGGGCACCCGCCATCGCCAAGGAGCGCGCCAATCTTCCCGGCCCGAGTGCTCCCTGGACCGTGACCGTGGAGTCAAAACAGGATGCCACTCCCATCAAAGTGCGGCTCCGTCCCGCCAAGGGAGCATCCCCCGATCCTGGCAACGTCTACTTTTTCTCTGCAGACGGCCAACTCACCTCCGAACCTCCCCAGAAGTTCGCACGCCAAAAGGACGGCAGCTATCTCATCACCGGACTGCGCTCCGAGTTCGCACCCGAACGGAAGTCGACCCTCCCCGGCATCCTGGTCGCATCCAAAGGCTGGTCCGCGAAAGGGAAGCTGTCCGCATTCCAAGTGGCGCCCCCCTTTCCGAAGTAAGCGAGCTCACTTTCCGATGCGCGCCCGATCGCGATCCTGTTTCTTGGCGGGCTCCGGAGTGAAGGCCCCGGCCCCCGGCGCGAAGTCCCACCGCTTGGTGGGCTCGCCAAACTGATCGAGGAAGGCCCCGGAGGAGAAGGCGAGATAGAATGGCCCGTCCCCCTTCTGTTCGCGGGTCGCGCCATAGAGCTCCTGCATCGCAGGCAGCGCGGACTTGGCATCTTCGCCCAGGAGTTCAATCGCACGGCAAGCCCGCAGCGCACTCCACCAATCCTTGTGATCAAGCTCCTTCACCAGGCAGGTAAGAGCCGCATCACGGTGCTCTTTATCATGAGCAAGCCAATCGGCAGTCTCGATGCGCACCGCAGAGGCAATGTCATCGAGATACGCAATCACCTTGCCCTTGTCCGCAAATCCTGCCTGGCGTAACGCGATGATGGCCCAGTAGCGCTCGGACGGATCGCCTGACTTCAACAAGCTCAGAAGCTGCTTCGGTTCTGCGGTCCCCACAAGGTCCGCCGCCGCCCAAGCGCGCTCCAGTGAGGGTTGGTGATTCGACTTCCCTTTGAGAATATCGTGCATGGGCTTACCTTCGTTGCGGATCCAATTCCACAGTTCGCTCTCTGGAATCGGGCCCGGATCGAGAACGCGCATCCGCTCCGCAAGGAAGGCCTTGCGGTGCTCATCGAGGGCCACGCGGTGCCCGTCCGTCATTTTTTCGCTCACCAGATTTGCCAGGTTTTCCGGATCCGCTTCGCAATCATAAAACGCTTCAATCGGCTTTGTGGGACCGGCGTAGTTCCGTTGGGCCGCAGTCAAGGAACCCGGATTCTCCTTCGCCACCCGCGTGATCTCCCGTCGAATTTCTCCCAGGTCCGGAAAGACACTGGGCTGATTGTGGCTCAGGTAGGGATGGTAATTTCGAATGTAAAGATAGCGCTCACTCCGCACCGAGCGCGCAAACTCAAACATCTCATCAACCCGATCCCGGCAGCCGAAAACGTAGGTTCTGGGTTCCCCTGCATCCGTGCCCAGGAAGACCCGGCCCTGCATGTAGGGGGGCACCTCCAACCCAGCCAATCGCAGGGTGGTGCAGGGATAGTCCACGAAGCTCACGAGTTCATCGCTTACCGTCCCTGGCTTCGAAGGGGCGAGGTGTTGGTATTTCTTGGGGAAACGCACCATCAAGGCGACGCGCATCCCTGAATCGTGAAGCATGCGCTTTCCACGCGGCATACCGGTGCCGTGGTCGGAATAAAAGAACACAATGGTGTCCTCCTCCAAGCCATCTTCCTCCAACTCCTTCAGAATCCGCCCGGTGTTCTTGTCCATCACCGCCACGCAATCGTACATCCGCGCCCACTCTTTGCGCACAATCGGCGTGTCGGGATAGTAAGCTGGCAGCAGAACCCGCGCGGGATCGTGAATTTCGCTCTTCTTCAACTTCGACTGCACCTCCCGCACAAACACTTCATGCGGCCACACCGTGGTGCGCGATTGGTGACTGGTCATGTCATTGAAGACCGCAAAGAACGGCTGGCCCACCTTGCGTTCCTCATTTCGCCAATGTGCCTTGGAGCTCGAGACGTTCCACGCCTCTGCAATCAATCGCTTGGCATCCCTGTTGTTGTAGTCGGTCTTGACGTTATTGGTGGTGAAGTAGCCAGCCTTGCGGAGGTAGGATGGAAAGGCGACTACCCCGGTGGGAATCGGGAACGACGATCGCATCTGATGCGCCCCCACGCTCACCGTATTCATTCCAGTGATCAGACAAGCGCGGGAGGGAGAGCACACCGGCGCCGCCGCAAAGGCCCGACTGTAGAGCACACTCTCCTTCGCAAGCTGGTCGAGGTTCGGCGTGGTGGCGAACTTGTCGCCGTAACAGCCAAGGACCGGGCTCATATCCTCGGCCGTGATCCAGAGGATGTTCGGATGAAGCCGCCGGGCACGGACCTTGCGAAAGCGCACCGTCCCACCCTTGCCGTGGTGCTGAATTCCAAAGTAGCCCGAGAGGTTTCGTTTTTCGTAAAGATCGGCGACCAGCTTCCCATTCAAGTAGGTGCGCACCTGCGACCCTTGCGCCACCACCCGGAAGTGGTTCCAGTCTCTCGGCTTGAGAAGCCCTTTGATCTTCTGCGCGTAATCTGCCTGCGAGGTCTTGTTGGGATAAAGCCAACCCCCGAGGCCGATGCCATAGACTCCACCCGGCTTTTGGAGATCAATCTCACACTGATAGCCCTTGGGCTTTCCGGTCGCCCCGGTGCAGCGAAAGGCGAGGCCCGAGTTGAAGTTCACTTCTTTGGCATCCTCAGGGAGTAGCACCTCAAGCTCGGCTTCGAAGTCTCCCATCACAACCTCGGTCGTCACCCAGCAATTTGTCTTCGAATGGAGCTCGAGCACGCCATCCTTCGCTTCGAAGCGGACCACCTTGGAGCGAGGCGTCCATCCCTTGGTAGATGTTCCGTCGAAGAGATCAATCCAATCGCCAGCGGCCACGGTTGAAGAAAAAAGCCCGCTCAGGATGAAAAGCGGCAGACAACGTAGGATGATAGGCATAACCCGGTTTAGTTCTTCCTGCGGAAGGATAAAGAGGATTCTCACTCCAGTTCGCAGTTGGAATTCCCTGTAAATTACCCTCGCTTGTCTGCGTAGCTGTCTGACAATTTCGCCTCCCCCCAATTGCCCTCATGAAATTACTCGCGCTTCTATCGCTTCTCAGCCTCTCGATCGCCCCGCTCATCGCCAAACCGGTCGTCTACGAAGGAACCCAGGGGATTGGAAAGGGCAAACACCTCGTCTTCATTGCCAGTGATCACGAATATCGCTCCGAGGAAACTCTTCCAGCCCTTGCTCGCATTCTCGCGAAGCATCACGGGTTCACCTGCACGGTCTGTTTCGGAGTCGACCACAACGGCGAACTCAAAGCCGGAGAGTCCAACATTCCCGGTCTCGAGGCCTTGAAGAATGCAGACCTGATGATCATCTTCACCCGCTTCCAGAATCTCCCCGACAATCAGATGGTCCACATCGTCGATTATCTGGATCGCGGCGGCCCCGTTGTCGGCCTGCGAACCTCCTCCCATGCCTTCAAGATTCCCGCCAACTCCAAATATGCGAACTTTGATTTTCGCTCCAAGGCCAAGGGATCCGAGAATGGCTTCGGACATCAAATCCTTGGTAACACCTGGGTTGGACACTACGGCCGCAATCACAAACAAGGTACCCGCATCCAGCTCGTCCCCCAGAAGAAATCCCATCCTATTCTTCGTGGGGTCGGCGACGGAGCCTTCTGTCACGCGGGCGCCTACGTTGGGATCGCAGGCAACGATTTCACGGTCCTGACCATGAGCCAACCGCTGATCTCCATGGCGAAGGATGCGGCCCCGGACAAGAGCAAGAAGCCTGTGCCCTCGACCTGGACCCGCCACTACAAATCCGCCTCAGGGAAATCCCCGCGCGTCTTCCACTCCACCCAGGGCGCCTCCGAAGATATCCTCGATGACGACTATCGCCGCCTCCTCCTCAACGGCATCCTTTGGGCCGGCGGTTTCGAGCATGCAATCAAACCGAATCTCAAGATCACCTTTGTCGGGCCCTACCAGCCAACCACCTTCGGCGGAGGCAGCTACGTCCGCGGAGTGAAACCCGAGGATCTCGCCGATTGGGACTCCCCCATCCTCCCCAAAACAAAAACCCCCTCCCCCTCCAAGACGAAGAAGAACCCAAGCCGGAAGCAAAACCCAAAAACGAAGAGCAAGGCCGACGGCAAAAACAGAAAGGTCAACAAGCCCGCTCCCAAAAAAGATCCCAAGCTCGCTGATTTCTACATCAACCTGCAGGGCTCGCCGCGAGCCGCACAAGCGGAGGCGAGAGTGACCACTCTTCCTCTCGCGTTTCAATCCCAGGAGCAGATCGCGTTCATTGGAAGCGGGATCCTGGATAACGCAAGGCACTACGGCTATTTTGAATCCCTCCTGCACCAGCGTTTTCCCAAGCATCAACTCAGCATCCACAACTTCTCCTGGCCGGCCGACGAAATTGACCTCCAACCCCGCCCCGACAACTTCGGGGACCTCGATCAACATCTCACCTACTACAAGACGGACGTCATTTTTGCGGCCTTTGGCTATAACGAATCGTTTGCCGGTGCCGAGGGCCTGCCGGCCTTTCGCGCCCGCTTCGATGCCTTTTTGTCCCAGCTCAAGTCGCGTGCCTACAATGGAACAACCGCTGCGCGTATCATCGTGCTCTCCCCCATTGCGAACGAGAACATCAAGGGGGTCCCCGCCGCTGATCTCAACAACGCAAACCTCAGAGCCTACACCAAGACGATGATGGCCCTTGCGAAGGAGCATCAAGTGGCCTTCGTCGATGTCTTCGAAGCGACTGCCACTGGCATGGCTCTCAAAGGCAGCGACCACACGAGCAATGGCACCCAGCTCAACGAAAGGGGGCAGCAACACTTCGCCAATGCGCTCTACCGGAAACTCTTCGGGGAGTCGGCCCCCGAGGTGAACGAGAAACTGCGCGCCCTCGTGAGGGACAAAGCCTTCCAGTTCTTTCACCGCTACCGCCCGCTCAATACCTTCTACTACACCGGCGGCCGCAACAAGAGCTATGGCTACCTCGATTTCCTCCCCGCAATGCGGAACTTCGACTTGATGGTCGCCAATCGCAACAGGGCGGCCTGGTCCCTCGCGCAAGGCAAGGACGCCAAGGTCGATGACTCCAATCTCCCTGCACTCGATGACATCACGCAAAGCCGCGGTGCCAACGAGTGGCTCTCCCCGGAAGACGAACTGGCAGCCTTCAAGATCGATCCCCGCTTCGAAGTGAATTGCTTCGCCTCCGAGGAAGACTTTCCCGAGATCGCCTGTCCGATTCAGATGCGCTGGGACGCGCGCGGCCGTCTCTGGGTCTCCTGCTCCACCACCTACCCACACCTCTATCCCGGCCGCAAACCCAGCGACAAGATTGTCATCCTCGAGGACACCGACTGGGATGGCAAAGCCGACAAGTCGACGGTGTTTGCCGATGATCTGGAGGTCCCCCTCTCCTTCGTCCTCGGCAACGGCGGCCTCTACGTCTCCATGGAACCGCATCTTCTCTTTCTCAAGGACACCGACGGCGACGACAAGGCCGACCTCCGCGAAATCGTGCTGACTGGATTCGGCTGTGAAGACTCCCATCACGCCCTCCACGACTTCGTGTGGACTCCAGATGGCGATCTCCTCTTCCGCGAATCAATCTTCCACAACTCACAAGTCGAAACCGCTTACGGCCCGGTCCGCGCCAAGAACAGTTCGTGGTTTCGCTTCCGCCCGCAGACCCAGAAGGTGATCGCCTTCGGAGGCTACCCCAACACCAATCCATGGGGCGTCACATTTGACGATTGGGGCCACCACGTGGCCAGCCACCCGGTCTTTGCGAGCGCCTTTCACGCCACCAACGCCCCCTATCCTTCACAGCACCCACGCGCCAATGGCATCCCGGCCTACTCCGGCGTCTGCGGCCATGAATTTGTCGACTACGCCTCATGGCCGGACGATTTGCAGGGTGGCTTCGTGAAGGTCCGCTACAAGCCGACCAACCGAGTCGAGTTCCACAAATGGATCGAACATGACGACCACTTCCGCGAGGAGTATCAGTTTGATCTCATCTTCTCGACCAATCTTTCCTTTATCCCGGTCGACCTTCGCTACGGCCCCCGCGGTGCGATGTATGTTTGCGATTGGTACAATCCGGTCAAGGGCCATGCGCAGTACTCTCTTCGCGATCCACGACGCGATCGGAAGTCCGGCCGCATCTGGCGCATCGTCCCGAAAGGCGCCCAACTTCAAAATCCGCCCACCATCGCCGGGCAATCAATCAACGCCCTGCTCGAGTTGCTCAAGCGCCCCGAGTATCGCCACCGCTACTGGACGAAGCGCGAACTCCGCGATCGCACTCCTTCGGAAGTGAAGCCCGCCCTCGACCAGTGGGTGGCCAAGTTGGATCCGAAGGACAATCGCTACCGCCATCACCAGATGGAGGCCCTCTGGACCTACCGGGGAATCGGCGCAGGGAATCCCTCCCTCTTGAAGGACGTGCTCGCATGCGAGGTGCATCTCGCTCGCGCAGCTGCCACGCGCCAGCTTCGCTATGAAACCTCGGGCCTGAGCCTTGCCGAGCGCAGCACCCTCTTGAGAAAGCGCGCCAACGACTCCAACGGCATCGTCCGCATGGAGGCCGCAACGGCCTCCACTTACCTCGCCACCCCCACTGCCTTCGAAGCGCTGGTCGATACGATCCAACATCCTCGCGAAACCCATCTCAACTACGCGATTCGGACCGCCCTGGGGGCAAAAGCAATGCTTCCCTTCTGGAACCAGGACTCTCCTCCACCCAAGGTCGCCAGTTTCCTGCAGGCCCACAACAAGAGCTCCAGGATCAAGGCTGGCTCGGGACCGAGAAATGCCAGGGAAGCAAACTTTGATTCACAGAAGGACCTCCAGATCGTGAAAATCGGCTGCATTCCGGAACGCCTGCTCTTTACGGTCGACCGCTTCACAGTCAAGCGAGGCCAACCCATCAAACTGATTTTCTCCAACCCTGATGCCACTCAGCACAATCTCCTCATTCTCGATCAGGGCGCTTCGGTAGAAGCCATTGGCATGGCCGCGAACGAGATGGCAAAAAGCCCCGAGGGGGTGAAGAAGCACTTCATCCCTGAGGCCCAGACCATCCTTCACCACACCAAGCTTCTCGATCCATCCAGCTCAGATACTCTCCGCTTCAAGGCTCCCTCGACCCCCGGCACCTATCCCTACCTCTG
Organism: Roseibacillus sp.; assembly: GCA_028821775.1. Lineage (GTDB taxonomy): Bacteria > Verrucomicrobiota > Verrucomicrobiia > Verrucomicrobiales > Akkermansiaceae > Roseibacillus_B. Next base: position 8,285 of record JAPKFB010000055.1, on the reverse strand, counting down.
CACCTTCCCCGGACACTGGATTCTCATGAAGGGCGAGATGATTGTAAAATGATCCCTGGCTCTCCGACTCAAAGATGAAAACCATTATTGCTCCCTTCTGCTCCCTTCTCCTACTAACACCCCTTGCCTGCGCGAAGCCCAACTTTGTCTTCATCCTTGCGGACGACATGGGCTATGGCGATGTCAGTCACGCCGGAGGAAAGATCCCCACCCCCAATCTCGACAAACTACGCGCCGAGGGAATGCGCTTCACCGATGCGCACACCACTTCATCGGTCTGCACCCCGACGCGCTACGGCATCCTCACAGGCCGCTACAACTGGCGCTCTCCCTTGAAGCAGCACGTCCTCTTTCCGCCCCAGAGATCCATCATGGATCCCAAGCGTCTTACCGTCGCAGGGTTTCTCAAGGACCGCGGTTACCAATCATGCGTCATCGGCAAGTGGCACCTCGGCCTGAATTGGCACATGCTCGACAAACCAGCCCAGGCAACCACCGGGCCAACCAAGGGGAAATGCTGGGACATCGATTTCTCCAAACCTCCGCAACAAGGTCCTCTCAAGCTTGGATTTACTCACGATTTTCTCTTCCCGGCCTCTCTCGACATGGCTCCCTACTTGTACCTCCGCAACGACACTGCGGTGGGAGTTCCCACCGTGTCGAAAGGGTGGAACCGCCAGGGACCTGCCACCGTTGACTTCGAGGCCTCGAACTGCCTAGTCGATTTTGCCCGTGAATCCCGCGCCTTCATCAAGTCTTCGGTCGGAGCGAAGTCACCCTTCTTTCTCTATCTCCCCCTCACAAGCCCCCACACCCCAATCGTCCCTTCCAAAAGGTGGCAGGGAAAATCTCCCCTTGGGAAGTATGGCGATTTCGTGATGGAAACCGATTGGGTCGTCGGCGAAGTCATGAAAGAGCTCGCAGCACAAGGTGTCGCGGAAGACACCTTCGTCCTCTTCACCACCGACAACGGCTGCTCACCAGCGGCCGGAATTCCCAAGCTGGTCGCGAAGGGCCACAAACCAAACGCTGATTGGCGGGGCCACAAAGCTGACATTTATGAAGGAGGTCACCGCGTGCCATTCCTCGTCCGCTGGCCCGCCAGGGTCAAACCCAACACCACCTGCGACCTCACCGTTTGCACCACGGACTTTTTCACAACCGCCGCCGACATCCTAGGCGAGGCGCGCAAGATTCCCACCAATGCAGCCGAAGACTCCTACTCGTTCCTCCCAGCCCTCGACCACCCCGGCCGGACCACCCCGACCAGAACGTTCACCATCCACCATTCCATCAATGGCTCCTTTGCGGTGCGGAAAGGCCCTTGGAAACTCTGCCTGTGTCCCGGCTCGGGTGGTTGGTCCGCTCCGCGACCAAATGCGGCCCTGAAAGACAGGAACCTGGCTTCAATCCAACTGTTCCATCTCGGCCAGAACCCCGCAGAGACCAACAACCTTCAGGCCGAGCACCCGGAGATTGTGCACGATCTGGTAGACGATCTCTACTACGCCATCCTTCACGGCCGCTCCAACTCGGGCCTGCCTTCAACAAATGAGGGTTGGCCCGACACGATGCCCGCCAAGATCCTAGCCCTCTTCCCGCAACTCGCGGGGCCCAAGAAGGCGGCTGGTTCCTGAATCAGGCCCCAATTCTCTTTTCCACAAATCGAAATTGATCGGCGTACTCGCCCCGGTTGTGCTTGAGACAGCACGGGTAACAGGCTGAGTGGCCTCGCATGCGCCGAACCCGCTCGAGCACTGCCCAACAGCCTGGACAAAAGTAGCGCCATTTCCGACGCATCGTCCGCGAAGGCAGGGGCAAGCTATGACCCGCCCTCTCTCCCGGGATTCCAAGATTAGAGCATGCCCGACGCCACTCCGGGCCATGTGGACGGATGCGTCGATTCCCCGCTCGCTCGTATGCGACCAGGTGCGCAAGCTCATGAAGAAAAGTTCGCTCCACCTCGCTCTCCGAGATGCCCTCGAGGGCAGGGTTCAACTCGATGATGGCATCTGGCCAGGTCGCCCGACCAGCGGTCGATCGCATGCGCGGATTCCAGCACACCGAAACGCGCTCTGCCAATCTCGACAACCCAAGCTCCAGACACGCGCCCTTGGCACGAGCCGAAAGTAATCCGTCGCCACCTCTCGGCATAGGACGAATCGGGACACTCCGCCTCTCCAATCGTCTCTCCGCCTCCGAAAACGAAAACTGCATTTGCAGGACCGCTTGCTCCACTACGAGAGTATCTACCCAAGCGGCCCTGAACTCAAGAACAGAGCTCCCTCAATCCTGATCATCTCTTACCCAGCGTCCGACGAGCGCTTGGTTGATTCCCCGGGCTTTTTCCGGGGCTTCAGCGAGATCGGTCCCTCGTGACAAACTGCCACCCCGACTCGACCGGGTCCCTAATATTTACTGACCGCCTCTTCGCCGAGAGGAATTTCACCTCGGGCTTGGGCAACATTAACGCTGTGCAGTTGGAGCCAGACCCGGTTCTTGGCGAGAAACTCCCTCCAACTCACCAGCTTACCTTCCCGGTTGCCGTTGACCCACGAGGCAACGTTTTTGGGGACATTCCAGAACCGCTTCCTTTAGAATGATCGTCCAGCTCGTCCCGTGCGCAAGAATGGCCGATCGCTTGATCAAACTTCCCGTCTTGCCGCTTTGGGTCGTCTTCAGCTTCATGGGATCCTCCGCCAGCTCGATCTTTCCGTCCGTTTGGAAATCCTTGCGGCGATCCGTGATTTGCCCCAACACCCCACAGAGCTCCTTCACGACCCATATGGGGGAGCCTTTTCAGAGGAGAGTTTCAGTGCCCGTCAAGCGGCCCACCCCTTGATTAGCTCACCCTCCCCGGCCTTTCCCCATGAAGGGAGAATAGGCCGCTACAGGCGAGGGCAATGAGGCTACCTTGGGGGCCTTCAGCACTCTTCCCGGCGAGGAAAGGTAAAGAGGAGCGGGGGCCACTGGGTTAATTGCTCCCCTTTACCTCGCCTGAGATAGGAAAGTTTTGTTGGAGCGCCGGGGCTTTAATGGAGCTCCCGCTCCGCACGATTGTGAAAATCTATGAGTAATTCTTACGTTCCACAAGGAATAATTTAAATGTTTGTTAATTTCCAGTAGATATCGACTGTCTAATTTACATGATTGCAGCTTTAACTCGAATTAATGGAAAGCTTGGTATTCACATCTTTTTTAATGATAACCTGTTCCAATGATTGACTTTTCCTACTTTTTTAAAGACACTGATAATAAGTCCCCCCCCCCGAGAAGATGCGCCGTGAAATCCATGATTGTGCGAATTCCGGCTCCCCAAGTGGATTCGGTATGTGTGTGTCATTCGGCCTGCTCGCGCTCAGTCTTGGCAGTCCTTCCCTTGGTTCCACGGTTCTCACGACGAGCGAGCGAGCGGAACTTGCTCACAATCGCTTTTTGGATTCTCGCCGGACCATCATGGCCATCCGGAAGAACCCCTATGCTGGACCCGCCGTGGCCCAAGTGGTGGAAGAACCTCCGAAGCCGTGGAAGGTCCAAAGCAATCCTTGGCACTACCAGATTAAAGCGACCGTTTTTTGGGTAGGTGAGAAACCTACCGCGCGAAACCCGATTCCAAATGCCGCCAGCTCATGGGACCAGAATTGGGAAACGAACTTTGGCGGCTACGATCATCCCTTCAAACGTTCCCCACACGGATTCAGGCCCGCCGCCTTTGAGCCCAAGCTGAATCCCTTCTATGTCGCCCTTCCCTACAATGATCTCTTGAAGGGACGCGTTCACCGCCCCGAGGCGTCAGAGGTCATCCCTTGGTTCTGGCGCCGGTATCGTGGAGCGGGGGTATCAGTATGCGAGGACCGATGGATCGCAATTCACCACCAGGGTCTCCTTGCCTATGCGCAATGGAAAGACGTTGGGCCCTTTACGATCGATGACTGGCCCTACGTCTTCCAAGGCGAACGGCCACGCCCGAATTCAAATCAAAACGCCGGAATCGATGTCAGTCCAGCGGTTCGCGACTTCTTGCGTCTGAAGGGAAACGCCGTCTTGGACTGGCGCTTTGTTGAAGACTTAGAAGTTCCCCGTGGGCCTTGGGCAAAATGGGTCCGGCCGCTCACCGACTCTCAGAATGGCCGGGCTCCCTGATCCCCCTCAAGCTCATTCCCTTTCCCTCACAATGTGTTCACCCCACCAAGTCCAACTCCTTCATCGATGCCCGGCCGCCCCTGAGGTATCCGCCCAGGCTCTGTGCCTGATCGCTACGGCTGTTTGGTCGGCGGGTCAACTCCGTCCCGCCGAATGATCACCGTTTCACTGTCCTCCTTCAAGACCCCACCATTATGATAAATGACCGTGAATCTAGCCGAGGCATCCCCGCGCTTGGTATCCATCGCCTCCGTCAGGATGAGCATGAGATACCGAGCCGGAGCAGGGTCAATTTGAAAGGCGGTCGATCGGGTGGTTACTCCCTCGATTGGAGTCTCTCGCTTCTGCCCGCCCGGCTTGAACCCTCCATGACGTCGCGCGAGGATTTTCTTCAATTCAACGAATTGAGCACGGACGAAGGGGGCGCCCTTACCGGGATAGTAATAGTGAAGAGCGACCTCAAACAATTTCCCGTCCATGAACCGGGCCTCCAGGGTGGATGCATCATGACCGGGCAACGAGCCCTTGGCCGGAGAGACCAGAAGTATTTTCAGCCGCGGCTCATTCGCAGGGGCTTTCACCGTCTGGTCCAACTTCGTCCGCACAGCCCAGTCGACGAGACGGTTGGGAGAATCTCCCCAACTGAGACCAAATGGGGGCTGAAGCGGATCGGCGCCAACAACCGGCACACAGGCACTCAACAACAAGACACCCAGCAACAAAATTCTCACCTTCGGACGCAGCCTACCGCAATAAGCTCACAACTCAAGAGTGGGCCTCTGAATTCTCGCATTCTTGCTCGACGGGGCAGCGTCCTGATCGAAGCCTTGATGGCTCTCGTGATCCTGACGGTGGTCGGAATGGTTCTTCTCAAAGGAACCATCAATATCCTCTCCCCAAGACAATGGACTCTCGTTCAGAATGTCTCCGACGCTTATCTCACCTATGAGAAGGCCTACGCGCAGCGCATTCCCTTCGAAAGTATCACTGGTCTCAGCTCTCCGTGGCCGGTCTATCCAGCAAAGGCGGAAACCGCCGTGACGATGGGGACCCTCCCAGGTGGCCGGATTCTCAGTGCCAATGTCATTCGCACCAGAATTGCAGATTCGAACAATCTGCCGGCCTTCGGCGGAACCAGCACGACCGCCACCAACCCCGCAGAAATGCAGACCTGGAAGCTGCAAAGCCACATCACCTATACCATCAGCGGTCGCAGCTATGTGAAATCACGAACCATCGTAAGAACGCAATGATCATCTCTTTCCAACCCTCCCTCCAAGGAGAGCTTCCCCGAAAACGGGGCTTTACCTTACCGGAACTCGCAACCGCGATGGGCCTCGCGATGGCGATCGCGGCCATCATGATGACCCTCCTGCAACAGCAAATCACCTTTCACGGCATCGTCAAGGCCCAGAGCTTTCTGGTGGATGACGCTCCACAGGTCAACAACACCATCACTCAGATTCTTTCGCGGGCCGATGCCTACCGAATCCACCAAAATCTCAACGACGCCGTGGCTGGGGCAAACGCCGTCACGGAAGGAGGAAAGGTCCTTGTCCTGGGTTATCTCAATCCCGATGGGAGCAAGGATTATGGAATCATCTCCTTCGAAACCAATGGTGGCGAAGACGAACTCGCCTATTACACCATGGATCCTTCCGTCCCGTTCGCAAAAGTAGGGAATCCCGACTGGCTGATTTCCCGCCGGGTCGAAAACGCAAATTTCTTTGTCCAAAACGGAGTTTTCCGCATGGCTCTCACCGGTCCGGCAGGTGAAATCATCACCTACTCAGGGACTCCTCGTCTCTGATAGTTTCAACAACGCAATCTCCATGAAAACGAATCTCAAACCCGGCTACGTGTCCATCTTAGCCGTCGTCTCTCTCTCTGCGGTCATGCTCCTGATGCTCACTGCCTCATTCCGCTTCTCGATCCAAAATCAGGAAGTTCAGAAGAAATCCCAAATGCGCATCGACTATACGAGCCGAGAACAGGCTCTCCTCAGGAGCCTCCTCACCGGAGCTCCAATTGGCGCGATGCTGAACATGATGGAGAATTCCGACAGCAGAAAATGGGAAGCCAAGACCCGCTGGCGCTCGATTTTCGAGTATGCCCGAAAATTGGCTGACGGCGAGTATTCACTAGACGATTCGATCGCCGCAGGTCTTGGCCTAAATGGAAACACTCACTCTGGAAACACCGGAAACGGCTCCCAAGATCACATCAAATATTCGATCGATGCTGTCAAACCACAGCCCGCCACTGATTGGTTCTACATCAACGCGGGCCTGAACGGCACTACTGCACTCCTTGGAAACGGACTTCCCGAGTCTCTCGCACTCTCCGATTTCAAAGTGGAGAAACTGGACCGAGACCGCCCAATCATCACTTTCAGGAAGACCTATTCAAACGGCGATCAATATAAACTCATCCCCTACCCCAATATTCACTTCGGATATATCACGCAGGGAAAAAACTTCTTGGCCAAGAGAAACTGGTGGGCCTTTTCCATCACCTCCGGATCCAAATCCAAGGCCGCAACAGGAGTTGAGACCAAGACCAAGAACTACGTTCTATCGATCTACGAAGTTCCCTCCCAGTTGGCACTTGGCAGCACCGCGACCACTTTCCTCGGAAAACACGAAGACGGATCAGCCTGGAGAAATATCAACATCGACGGTGGCGTCTTCGCAAGAAAGGTCACCACCGAAGGCTCCGTCACCCTTGATTGGCTTTCAAGTCGAGAGGGGATCTCAATGACCGAGAACTCCTCCATCGGAGGCGTCAGGCCTGATAATTTCAGCGGAAACCTGCCATCTCGTGAGAAACACGAAGCGGACACTGGCAACTTTTTCCCTTTGTCCAACTCTTCAGATTCTGGGCTCGTCGCCTTTCTCCCAATCACCCGAGGTGCGGCTGCCTTTGATGATTTGGAATACACCACTGACAACAACCGTGCCTCCCCCACAAGCTGGAACTACTACAGCAGGCCGGCCCTCCAGACGGTCATGAAGCTTCGAGTAGAAGATGTCATCTCGTTGGACAATCCAACTCCAACTTCAATCTCCTTCACCTACATGAAGGGCGGCATGGCCACGAAAGAAACCTTCGATCGAGGAAACAACTGGCCAACCGAAAATTCTGCTGAAGGGGCGAGGTTTCCCTTTCAATTGGAAACAACCCAGATCGGTCGGCAGGCCATCACGGTTTATGTTGATCGCCTCACCTCTTTTCTCGCCGCAGCCGGCGCGGACTCCCTCGCGATCAACAACTCGCTCATGGTCAATGCGAACTACCGCGACAATGTAACCATCAACAAGCCGAACATTCCAAGTCTCTCCAGCGACATTTCCCTCGTTCTGCGCGGCACCAAGGACCTCACTCCATTCCCGACCGGATTCTCATTAGTGACCCCATTCAGAATGTACCTCGCGAACGATGTCAACATCGTCTCCAATGGAGTAGACTCCGGGGAGAACAAGATCTTCCCCCCGCTCTCCCTCTTCGCTCCTGAAAAGCGATTCGGTGTGAGGGAGGACGCCATGAACATCGAGTTCAAAGGACAGATCAATCACATCGGCAACAACAGATCCTCGGATGTGCGCCTCATGGATCTGCGCTCCGGAGTCAACGACGAAGTGATCTCCGACCACATCCAAGCCGATCTTCACTCAATTTCCGATCTCTCCCAACTTCCTCCAATCAATCAGATGAACTGGTTGGTCGTAATTGAAGAGTTCTGGCCGCCGCCAATAAAACTGGGCCACGTAAAGTGAGAGGATCTGGTGGATGCGCTCATGGTTGTAGTCCTCTATCCAGCGCCACACCCCTTCCTCCAGCTCCGGCACATTGCGGTAATCCTTCAGGTAGATCTCCTCGCACTTCAGGTTTCGCCACAAACGCTCGATGAAGACGTTGTCCATCCAGCGACCGCGACCGTCCATGCTGACCTTCGACCCCATTGCCTCTACAGCTTCGATCCATGCCTCGCTGGTGAACTGGCATCCTTGATCGGAACCGAGCGGAGCGAGATGGATAGGAGCGAAGCGACGTATCCCGGAGAGAGGCGACCGGCTGGGAGCATCAAATGTCCGTGCACCACACCTGATCGGGACGATCCACCGTCAGATCCCGTAAAAGAT